>JAXMBU010000086.1:0-23376 GCA_046349735.1 Planctomycetaceae bacterium | reverse complement strand
ATTCATCAACCGCATTGCGGTCTTACCAAAAAGTCCTGTAACGGGTTCACCCGTTCCGGGCTTGACCAGTCTTTTTCATTTCACGGACCCAGGACCTTGGGGCGATCGCGGATACCCCGGCAACTGCTCGGGGCGGCTGATTCGCGATCTGCTCCTCTACTTCAAGCCAACAACTGTATTTGATCCGATGACGGGGAGTGGCACCTGTCAGGATGTCTGCGATGAGCTCGGAGTGCTCTGTACATCGAAAGACATCAGAGTCGGCTTCGATGCATGCGACGCATCTCACTTTGACCCATTGTGGTCATTCGACTTTATCTGGATTCATCCGCCGTACTGGCGGCAGAAGGTCTATAGCCGAGATCTTCGTGACTTGAGTACCGCTCCTCATCTCTCGTACTTTCTCCATCGATATCAAAAGCTCATCGAGAACTGCACACGAGTCCTTGCACCACATGGCAAGCTCGCAGTGCTCATGGGTGACTATAGCGACCGGGATACCGGCTTCGTTCCGCTCACCTACTTCACCAAGAAGCTCGCGTTTGAGTCCGGTTTACGTCAGAGCTGCACTGACATCATCCGCTTTAGTCACGGCGCCACCAGCTCAAACCGCGTCTATCGCTCATCGTTCATCCCCGGCCTGCACGACACGTGCATGGTATTCGAGAGGAGGTCTTAGATGGTAACCAATTCTATTCATTCCCCAATGACACAAATGGACACGTTCATCACATCTTTGGTCGACGATGCGCTTGAGGCATTCTGGCTCATCATTGCCGAGCAAACCCTGCGTTCAACCGGCGACCTATCTCCGGAAACGTCACACCGATTATCGGTTATTGCCAACGCCGCAGTGTCGGAATGGCTCACGGCAAATAGGCACGTTGAGCGGCTACGTCAAGGCGCGAAATCACGAACTCCAAAGAAACTACCCCCCGCAGGCCACTGGTCGGTTACAGGTTCTGCTTCTCCGTGCCATCGCTTCGACATCAGACTGCGAACTGCTCAGAAATTCATCGCCAGAGTCGGCCTTGTTGATATCCCTTCAGCATCGGATGAAGCCAACGCGTATCTGATCGCCGCAGCTCCTGAGCTACACGTTGCACTAAAGACAACGGTATGCACGATCGAGGATCGGCTGGCAACGCTTCGCGATGATCAGAGCACGTTGACCAATTCCAACGCCGATCGCGACGTTGACGACCAAATTGATCACTACGAGTCTCTGCTCAGACTCTGCAACAAAGCACTCCGGAAAGCATGTGTCCCGTGAGTACGAGACATACCGATGTTTTCCTTTCGTCCAGCCAAAAAAGGACTTCCCATGTTGGTCACTATCCATTCCATCACCCCAGCGCCGTGCGTGCTGTGCTGTCAGAAAACAGACGACGCGGTCGAGGCTGTCTTCAATGACGGTTTCAAAGGAACGCTGTGCAAGCGTCACTTCTGGGATGCGCTCAAAGCGCGAGCAGAACAACCGCGCTCTGCATCACAGGACAAGATGTCTTCGCCCCCGATCAAAGGAGCGCAGTAATGCTCACGGTCCCTGAAGTCGCGGAGCGCCTCAGGGTTGCGGTCTCCACGGTCTATGCGCTCGTCGAGTCGGGCAAACTTGGGGCATTTCGCATCGGTCCGAATGACGGAGCGATCCGCGTCAGTGACGAACAACTCGCAGCATATCTGAACGCGTGTCGCACTGATCCCTCGGCGACAAGCGAGGAACAGAACGTTTGAACTCGAACGCGGCGGTACATCTTTTTCCCGATGTACCGCCGCCCTTCTCAGTGAAGCATGTCCATGGGTAAGCAGACAATTGAATCCGGCGGAGACTCAGGAACAGGGCGCAAGCGCCTTCCCGCTCCTGTGCTCCTTCGTTTGCGCCCCGATCTCGCTCCCAACGCCAACCATCCGCTCGCAAACGTCGATCCCGTCCGTCGCGGCAAAGAACGTGAACGAATCATTGCATCTATTCTCGCACGACTCGCTAGCGGACCGCCGACAACTCCAGAGAACCTCGATATACTTCAGTGTAAAGCGGGAGAAGAAAACGATCTGGAAGACGAGGCGGAACCATGAGCAAGAAATCGAAGAGAAAGTACGATCAGCCACTCCGCATCGCTGGCTATGTCCGGGTGTCGTCACAGCGGCAAGCGACCGAAGGAGACAGCCTCATCGCTCAACAGCACGAAATTGAACAGGAAGTCGAGTTTCGGAAACGACGGGAGAACTGGAATGTCACCGACCTCGAGTTCTACATCGATGCAGGAAAGTCTGCAAAAGACCAAAACCGTCCGCAGCTGCAACGACTGAAACGTGACATCGCAGCGAACAAAGTTGATGTCGTCATCTGTTTCAAGCTGGACCGCATCACAAGGAGTCTCAAAGACTTTGTCGACCTTTGGGCACTCTTCGAAGATCACAACGTTGACGTCATCTCGCTCCGAGAGAAATTTGATACCTCCATGCCAACCGGCGAAGCGATGATCCAGCTGATCATGGTCTTCGCGCAATTGGAACGGAAGATGACGGCAGAACGCACTTACTCCATCATGCGGGACCGCGTGGAACGTGGGCTGTGGAACGGCGGGCACATCCTGGGCTATCGCTCTAAAGTAAATGAGCCGGGACTGCTGGAAGTGGATGATGAAGGAGCCACACTCATACGCATGATCTTCAACCGGTTCGAAGAGCTTGGCTCCGCCGGTGCAGTGGCACGCGACTTGAGCGCCAAAGGTATCCGGTATCCCCGGTACAACACACGATCTGGAAAGCAGCGAGGCGGGAACCTCTTTGCCAAACAAAAGGTCACAGGAATCCTGCGCAATCCCGTTTACATTGGTCAGATGCGGTGGGGCAACGCTGTTCATGAGGGCAATCATCCGCCGATCATCGATCGGGGACAGTTTGATCGCGTGCAGAATCTGATGGCCGAGAGTCTCAAACGACGGAAGAACTTGAAACGGCGTGCAGAAGGGGCTCGCCTGTACTTGCTCTCTGGACTGCTCCGGTGCTCATGCGGTGCTCACATGACCGGAGCTGTCGCCCACGGTCGGAGCTCGACGCACTTCTACTACGTCTGCACGCGACAGAACCACGAGGGCGGGAAGTTTTCTTGTTCTTCGCCAAGGATTCCAGCCGAGGCTTTGGAAAACGCTGTGCTGGAACAAATCAGAGTGCTTGGGAATGCCGTAGAAGCACGAGAGCGAATTGTGGCACATGCGCTCTCCTGTCTAGATTCTGAGTCCGACAAGTTGATGGCCGAGGCCGACATTCTCCGTAGGCAGCAGCAGAAAACGCGTGCTGAAATCGGGCGACTCGTCGATGTCCTGAAATCACTTGGAACCGCAGGCATTGAGAGTGTTCGATCCGAACTCACACGGCTCGAAAAAGAAGAGAAGGGAGCTAACCCGAAAACTACGTGACAACGGGAAACGACAGGAGCCGATGCAGCGGATCAGTGATGAAGCCGCGTCCTTCATCCGTACGTGGCAGGACGTCGGTGAACTGCTGGGCAGCGACGCCCGAGGAGCGATTGGAACTCCTTCGCCATTATGTCGAAGTGATCGAGCTGCATTCGGATGATCCGAAAGGAAAAACCGGCACCTATGCCATGCGGTTGTTTCCGGAAGTGCGTCCAGACCGCGGGTTTGATTTCGTGGATTGCGGAACCAGATCCCGCCCGATGACGGAAATCCAGTGGTCGCCAACGAAAACGGAGTCGGCACCCAAGTGGATGACGACTCCGCTGTGTTAACCGATTCTCGATTGGTTCGAGTAATCGACGTAAAGCTCCTCCGGTAGGACTCGAACCTACGACCCGGCGGTTAACAGCCGCCTGCTCTACCAACTGAGCTACAGAGGAATCTTTTCGCTGGTTGACCTTTGCCTCTCAATGTCTTCCGACAATGAACGGCAGAGCGTTCCCTGCGAGAGGGAGGAAAGTAGCGGGCGACGTAGTTGGTTGCAAAGTCTGATTCATGCCTCTTGCGGCGTCGATTCCGATTGAGAATCAAAGAATCGGCAGATTCTGCAATCTCCGACTGCCAGAACTCCATTTTCCCGCCGCTTTGACCAGTCACTCCTTTCTCTGAGATGACACTCGCTCCCGTCCGGTTCGCCGGAATTGCAAGTCGACGGCTGAATTTTCGGGGATCACCGTGTTCCGTGTCCCTGGCGACTCAACCGACGCTGACGACACTGCGGACTGGAACGACCAAGCGGATCGACGGCGGCTTCAGTCTCGCGAATCGGGGGCGGACGATTGGTTTGAGGTGCTCGACGCGATATCATTCTGCCAAACGCGGTTCCTTCGGGCCGACGTATTCCGTTTCGGCTTGCCATTATCGCGAGCTTTCTTCTGGAATATTGAACTCGTCGGACTATGGACGAACTGCAGCACGAATGCGGCGTGGCCGCCGTGTACCACCTGAATTCCGGTGATCTGAGCCCACTGATCCCCAAACTTCGCAGGAAAGATAAGTCGTTTATCGATCCCGCGACCGAGGATCCTCAGACCGTTCGCAATCACGCGTCGCGTCTGATCCAGGCATGCTGCTGGATATGCAGAACCGCGGCCAACTGGCGGCCGGACTGACCAGCTAACCCGGCTCGATTGCAGCTGATTCAAACTCGTAAGGACGTCGGCGGAGTGGCCGAAGTCTTCGTATGAATCATGAAGTTGCTTATAAGAGTTGATGGCTGAGCACGCCGGACAGGCCGCGATCGCCATGTGCGTTACGCCACCTGCGGAAAAGATGATCCCAGTTACGCACAGCCCTTTGAACGCCAGCATATCGCTCGGTCTAAATGGTTCAGCTTCGCGTTCAATGGCCAGCTGGCAATTACACCGAATTGAGAAGAGATTCTCTCGACAACCGACTTCCATCTGACTCGGCGAAACCGACACGGAAGTTCTGCATCATCTGATTTCGCACGAGCTGTCCGTCAACGCCAACGTGACGCCGGTAGAATTGTTGCGGATCCTTTCCAAACGTCTGGATGGATCGTGGAACATCGTCTTCCTGAATGCTCGCGGGCAGATGTTTGTTTCGCGCGATCCGCTGGGGATGCGACCACTGTGTTACGCGGTCGAAGGTTCGATGTTTGCCGCCGCCAGTGAAAGCGTCGCGCTGACTCACCTGGGCTTCTCGGAAGATAGCGTCAAGAACGTTCCGCCGGGCCATGTCGTGGTTGTCGACGGGCAGACCGTGCGAGTCGAAAGAGTATGCGGAAAGCCCGAAGAAAGCTCACTGCTTCTTTGAATGGATTTACTTCGCCAACGCTGGCAGTACTTTTGATGATGCGGGAGTTTACCTGTCTCGCAAACGTCTGGGTGAAGAATTGGCCAAGCGAGAAACTCTGAAGATTGATGAAGACGTGATCGTTGTGCCGGTTCCGGACACGGCCAAAGCCGCCGCCGACAGCATGGCGTTCAAGTTGAAGGTTCCGTCCCTCGAAGGGCTGATTCGTAATCGCTACATCGGCCGAACCTTTATCGAAGGCAACAATCGCGGCGACAAAGTGCGAATGAAGTACACGCCGCTGCCCGAAATCATGGAAGGCAAACGGATTCTGCTGGTGGATGACTCCATCGTGCGTGCGACAACGCTGAAGGAACTGCTGGCTCTGTTGAAGGATCGAGGTCGCGCGAAGGAAATTCATGTTCGTATCGCGTGCCCACCAATTATCTCGCCGTGCTTTTACGGCATCGATATGTCGACCGTGGGTGAACTGTTTGCTCCCGGATTCATGGCTGGCAACGTCATTACACCGGAGGAAGAGCAGGCCATGGCCGATGCGATCGGCGCGACCAGTCTGCGTTATCTTCCGGTGGAGGCTCTGGCGAATTGCGTTGGACTGCCGGGCGAGTCTCTGTGTCAGGCGTGTGTAAACACGGTTTATCCGACTCCGGCTGGCGATCGGATGTATCAATTGGCTTTGGCGAAATCCGCGGAAGAGCGACTGGCGTGTCAGAACGGTGGCAGTCCGGATGAAACATCCGGAAACCGACAGCGAATCTACGTCTGACCCCAGATTTACGGCGCTCTGATCGATGACAATGGTTTCCGGTGAACCTCAGAGTGAATCCGCTCCGGAAGCCGGCAGCATGTCGGAACTGTTTCGCGTTGCCGTTCCGTTGATGCTGAGTGCGGGGTCGCAGTCGCTGATGAATGCGGCCGACCGTATTGTGCTGGCAGGTTGCTCGGAGGCGGCCCTGGCGGCGGTGACGCCTGCGTCGATGCTGCACTGGACCGTCGTGTGCGTTCCGATGGGAACGATTCTTTACGCCAACACGTTCATCTCGCAGTACGACGGCGCGGAGAAGAAAGAGCGGATGATGGCGTCGCTGTGGCAGGCGATCTGGCTGTCTCTGGTTGCCGGAGTTCTGCTGCTGGGATGTTTGCCGCTCAGTCGCCCGTTGCTGTCTCTGACGGGACATTCCCCCGAGATCGTGGAGCTGGAAGCTCAGTACTTCAACACGCTCTGCGCGGGCAGTCCAATGCTGTTGCTGTCGACCGCGCTGAGTTGTTTCTTCAATGGACGCCGACGAACATCGGTGGTGATGTGTATCAGCTTTGCCGGAGTCTTCTTTAACTTCGGAGTCGATTATCTGCTGGTCTACGGTGTTGGTCCGTTCCCGGAACTTGGTATCCGTGGAGCGGCACTAGCGACGGTGCTGGCTCGATGCGGTGAAGTATTGATTTATTCCATGCTGATGCTGCGCGAAGCGAGACGAGAACAATTGCCGCTGATGGCATCAAGAAAGCTCGATTTTGAATTGCTGCGAAAGTTTCTGCGATATGGTGTGCCGAGCGGTCTGCATTACTTCGTCGACAATTCCGGCTTCACAGTCTTTCTGCTGATCATTGGAAATCTCAGCAGTTCAGATCTGGCCGCCACGAATCTGGCGTTCAGTGTGAACGGTCTGATTTTCATTCCGCTGCTGGGATTTGGCACGGCCATTCAGACGCTGGTTGGCCATCACATCGGAGCTGAAAATGTTCCAGCCGCCAAACGCACAACAAACAATGCCGTGGTCCTGGGAGTGCTCTGGACGGGAATCACGGCCCTGATGCTGATTTTCTTTCCCGAGACCTGTCTGCGGCCGTTCTTTCTTTTTGCGGATGCGGATGCCGGACAGGGCGCTGATGTGAAAACTCTGGCGAAACTGGCGGCGACCTTGTTGCAGTTTGTCGCGGTGTATTCCGTGTTCGACGCGTTGGCGGTTGTGTTTTCATCGGCATTGCGAGGAGCCGGTGACACGGTTTATCCCATGCTGATTACTCTGCTGTCCAGTTGGCTGGTCATGGTGCTTCCGGCGTCTTTGATTATTCGTTCGGACAACCCGACGATCTTTGCGATCTGGATGACGTGCACGATCCACATCAGTCTGACGGGGTTTTGTATGTGGATGCGATATCTGACGGGCCGCTGGCAACGGCTGCGACTGGCGGCGGATGTGGCGGACGAAGTGGCGGTGTAGGCGACATCCCGTGGCGGAGCAATGGGCGTGCAGGATTCGGAAGGTGTCAGAACTCTCACGAGTTTAGCTACGGCGATGATTCGATGCATTCCAAAGTCGCCGGATTCGTGAGTATTCGGCGGGCTTCTGAACTCTCACGAGTTCAGCTACAAAAAGGTCGCAAGGCGTTAGCTCAGGATTTCTTTCACGACATGCCCATGCACATCCGTCAGGCGGCGATCAACGCCACTGTGCCGGAATGTCAGCCGGGTATGATCGATGCCCAGCAGGTGCAGAATTGTGGCGTGCAGGTCGTAGCAATAGGTGACGCCCTCCACGGCTTTGTAGCCGAGATCATCGCTTCGACCATGGGAAACTCCGGCTTTGATGCCGGCACCGGCCAGCCAGGTGACGAAGGTGCCTCCGTTGTGATCTCGACCGTTGCCGCCCTGAGCAAACGGGGTACGGCCGAATTCTGTTGAGCAGACCACCAGCGTGTCCTCCATCATGCCGCGTTGCTTAAGATCTGTCAGCAGAGCCGCGATCGGACGATCAACGCTGGTCGCCATCGGAGGAAGTTCGTTGGGAATACTGCCATGGTTGTCCCAGTTGTTGACGGCCCCAGAGAGACCGCTCCAGACCTGCACAATCGACTGCCTCGTTCCAGCATGCGGCGAGCCAGCAAACAACGCTTTCCGAAATCCTGAGTTGGGGTCTCAGCGATTCCGTACGATTGATGAATGGGTTCGCTCTCCTGCGAAAGATCGAAGACTTCGGGAGCACTCAGCTGCATCTTTGCCGCGATCTCAGAGGCGGCGATTCGTGCTTCGAGGCGGCTGTCTTCGGGGCGTTGTTCGGCATGACGGCGATTAATGACTTGCAGAGCTTCCAGAGCTTTACGATCCGTTTCGCCATGAGCGAACGTGTATTTTGAGGCTGCGAATAAATCAGGAACCGGTTGAGTTCCGCCAACGTTAATCAATGTTCCCTGAAAGCGAGCCGGCAAAAATCCGGCACTGAAGTTTCCTTTGGAGTTATACGGCAAGCCTCGCTGATCCGGCAGAACAACGAAGGACGGAAAGTTGTCCGAAAGATCTCCCAGTGCATACGAGATCCATGCCCATGCAGGGAAAACCGGGCAGCAGAAATCCGGTATTCATCATGTAGCTGCCAGGACCATGGACGTTGGTCTTCGTTGTCATAGCCATCAGGAAGGCCATGTCATCGACCAGTTTGGCCTGCTCCGGAAACACACTGCTGACCCAGCGACCGGATTGACCATATTGCTGAAAGGTAAAACGGACTTTTCATCACGGCGCCGGCGGAGCTGTAAAGCCTTCCGGCTTTTCCTTCGGCCCCAACATCTGCCCGTTAAGTCGCTCCAGCTCCGGCTTATAGTCGAACGTATCCATCTGGCTGGCACCACCATTCAGAAAGAGCTGAATGATGCGTTTCACTTTCGCCGGATGATGCAGTCCACCATTGAGATTCTGTGGTTGTTCATCAGCGATCGATTCTCCCGCCAGCAACTGTGCCAATGCGATTCCGCCAATGCCACCGGCGAGTTGCTGTACGAATGATGCTCGCGTCATCGGCGCATCATGCCACGGGAACATGGTCGACGATGGCTGGCGTTCTGATTGGAATCGGTTCATCGCGGAATCGCCTGATGCTGTAAAGTCGCGGAAACGTTGCCACAGTCTATCAGGCCGACCAACACATCGAAAATAGAGCCTCAGAAATCATTCCTTGCTACACTTACTCCGGCGCCGGAGGCTGGGCGGCAGAGAACGTTTCCAGCAGTTCGTCGAGCACTGCCGCGCCGTCGGTTTCATCGGCTTCGAGGGGCCAGTAAGCATCGTGGGCGTCGACGACTCGCAGATGTCCTTTGTGCAGATGCGACAGAATACGAATGCGTTTGGCGTCGCGATAGCGAAAGACCGCGTAGCCAGTTTCGAGATGGATGTTTTCGACTCGCCACGACAGAGCTCGCAGGTTCAGTTCACGCAGTTGAATCATGCGGCGAGCAGCCGTCGGAATCGGGCCGAAACGATCACGGAGTTCTGTTTCCAGTTCGCTGAGCTGATCCAATGTGTTGGCCTGCGAGAGTCTGCGATAAACTTCGATCTTCAGCTTTTGCTCAGCAATATATTTGTCAGGGATAAAGTTGCTGACAGGTAACTCGATCTTGCAATGACGCTGATAACGCAGCGGCTGCTTCTTCAGCGAACGGACGGCGTTTTCCAGAAGCTGGCAGTAGAGTTCATAACCCACGGCCGCGATGTTGCCGCTCTGTTCGGTGCCGAGAATATTCCCGGCTCCTCGAATTTCCAGATCTCGCATCGCGATTCGAAAACCGGCGCCGAGCTCACTGTATTCTTCGATCGCCTTCAGTCGCCGAGTGGCCTTGGTTGTGACAGCTTTTCCAGCAGCAGATAACAGTAGGCTCGATGGCGATCTCGACCAACTCGCCCACGCAATTGATGCAGATCGGCCAGACCGTAATTCTCTGCCTGATGAATGAACATCGTGTTGGCGTTGGAGATGTCGAGACCGCTTTCGATAATCGTCGTCGCCAGCAGAATGTCGGCCTTTCCATGACGGAATGCCATCATTGCCGATTCAAGTTCATCCTCATCCATCTGGCCATGAGCGATCACGAGGCTGGCTTCGGGAGCGATTCGTTTCAGCCGTTCCGCGATCTGTTCGATATCGTGAACTCGGTTGTGAACGAAATAGATCTGGCCGCCGCGATTGAGTTCTCGAATAATCGCGGCACGCGGACAAGATTCTCGTCGAATCGGCCGACGCGAGTTTCGATCGGCACGCGGTCACGCAGTGGAGTAGTCAGACTACTGATATCTCGAATGCCCAGCAGCGACATGTGCAGTGTACGAGGAATCGGAGTCGCGGTCAGAGTCAACACGTCGACATCAGCCCGCAGTTGCTTCAGACGCTCCTTGACTTTGACACCGAACTTTTGCTCTTCGTCGACCACCAGCAGGCCGAGATCTCTGAACTTGACGTCTTTGGACACTAGTCGATGCGTACCAATCACGATATCGATCCCGCCCTCTTTCAGGCGTTCAAGAATTCGACTTTGTTCGGCGGCCGAGCGATAACGTGACAGCATTTCGACTGTGACAGGGAACTCCGCCATACGCTGGCTGAACGTGCGAAAATGCTGCTCGGCCAGAACAGTGGTTGGAACAAGAACCGCAACTTGTCGGCCGTTGTCGACCGCCTTGAAGACCGCTCGCATGGCCACTTCGGTCTTTCCGAAACCCACGTCACCGCAGATCAGCCGGTCCATGGGTTTCGACTGCTCCATGTCGCCTTTCAGGTCGGCGATGGCAGAGGCCTGATCGGGAGTCTCGGTGTAAGGGAACGCTTTTTCAAATTCCTGTTGAAGATGCGAGTCCGCTCGACACTGAATCCCGGCTTTTGATGCTCGCTCGGCCTGAAGCTGCAGCATGTCCGTCGCCATATCTGAGATGGCTTCAGCAACCTGGTCCTTCTTCTTCAGCCACGAAGTGCCGCCATACTTCGTCAGTTCCGGAGTGGTTTTCGCGGGACCGATGTATTTCTGCACCAGATGAATCAGCGAGACGGGAACGTAGACGATCAGTGCGTCACGAAATTCCAGCAACAGATGCTCTTCCTGCTGGCCGTTTGCCCCTGTCATCGCCATCCCACGGTAACGTGCAATTCCATGTGCCACATGCACGACCAGATCGCCTTCGCGCAGGTCGAGAAATGTGTCGATTGTGCGTGAATCCGCGCGGCGTTTTCGAGTCGTCGTGCGCGTTGGCGTGCGAGAGAACAGTTCGTTGTCACTGATCACGATCAGAGCGTGATCGAGCAACCGGAAGCCGCGTCGAATCCGCCCTGTGGTCAGGCAAACTCGAGAGGCCAGTGAGGTCCCGGCGGAAGAATCTGTCTCAGCGATCAGTTCCTGTAATCGGCCCTGTTCGCCCTCATTGTGGCAACACAGAAGAACGGAGTCGGATGGTCCCAGCAGTTCGGAAAGTTCCACCAGGGCATCTCGCCGACTTCCGGAGAATCTTTCGACCGCTTCAATCGGCAGATGGCAGGACTGTTCGTAACCATCGACACCTAATGCATCGATGGTGACCGACGAGAACTCCATCAGGCGAGCCATCGTCGCGTCGACGCCGTAGAGACCTACCGGATTGGAGAGCCGCTGCAGATACATGCGGCCTTCACTGATCGCCTGCTGCATATCCGTCAGGATGACAATGGTCTGACGCGACAGCGAGTCGATCAGGCTTTCCGTTTCGCCGCTGAATAAGGCAGCGGCGACTGGAACCGTGGCGGTTGGTGAATCGGCAGACGCTGCTTCGGCTGAGGCCTTTTTTGATTTCCCCTTGCGAGTTGGCTGGCCGTTAGCGGCGACTTGATTTGTTTGCGGCTTCGCGTCATTTGCTGCCGGCGGAGTCGCGGCCAGTGTGGCCGTCAGCGAGATACTTTTGAGATCTTCCAGGCGTCGCTGACTTTCGACATCGAACGAACGAATCGATTCCACTTCATCACCGAAGAGTTCGATGCGAACAGCGTCAGGTTCCGTGGCAGGAAAAATGTCCAGAATACCGCCATGGATGGAGAACTCGCCGGGCAATTCGACCGCGGTGACTCGTTCAAACCCGCGAAGAATCAGCCAATCTGTTAATTCAGCCAGCGGCAGGTCATCGCCGACGGAGATTGTACGAGTCGCCGCCTTGATGGAGGCTCGAGTTGGCACAGGCTGCAGCAGCGCGGGAAGACAGGTAACTATGGCTGTCGGAACGCGATCGGACTGCGACAGTCGACGGACTGCTGAAACGCGGGCCGCGTAGACCGAGTCACCCGCATCAATGATTTCGGGAAGGCTTTCCCACGCCGGGAACAGCATGACTCCGGAATTGGGCAGATCCGTCAACTCGTCAACGAATTCTTCGGCATCACGTATTGTTGGCAGAATGATCAGGTGCGTTCGTTTGGGATCAGCCGAACCAATTGCAGCAATGCTCAGCGCGCAAGACGAGCCCCAGGCGCCGTCGATGGCGGCACTGCGTCCCGAGTGCAAAGCCGTGAGCACTTCGGCAAACCCGGGCGAGGCAGCGATCAGCGTCGTCAGCTCAGCAAGAGACGTGGGTGTCTGTCGTCCTGAACCGGTCATGACTCCCGGATTCTAGCAGCCTGCTTAAGCAGTCCAATTCGAGCGACGGCCTGAAAACACAAATTCCGATTCCGGAATGCAAAACAGCCTCCGACCGTTTTACCGATCGGAGGCTGAATTCAGTACGTTTTGTGACTTAACCTGTCAAAGGCCTGCCTCTGGCAAGCTCATTTCAAGTCTGGAGGAATTGCGGCCAGGGCAACAAACATTCTCCATTAAACCGCTTACGTCAAGGCAATGTAATCAGTCCACCATTCACGATGATCTGACCAGTGGCCGAGTTTGCTGGCGCGAAGAATGTCTGTTCCACGGCTCCGTTACCACCAGCGTTCTGCAGAATGATGACTCGATTGTCAACATTTCCGAAGATGCTTACGACACCGGTAACCTGAGCAAAAATGATCCCGCGTTCTGCTTCGATCCCGAAATCGGAGAAGCCGATGCGGTTCCCGTTGATCAGGAAGTTTGAACTGGCTGCCGTACGTTCGATCAGGATGCCTGTGCTGCCATCGGCCGTGGCAACGATATCGTTGTTGATGATGCCGACATCGGCATCTCGAGCGAGTCTAAGCTTCAGAGCCGTCGGTCGGTCCCCGGCATTGTTATTGTTAGCTCCGGTGCCATCGCTGATATTGATGTCGTTGTTGGCGATCTGGAAATTGACGCTGTTCATGTTCGACGGACCGTCGATTCGCAGATCAACAGCACCGGCGTTCAGGGTTACGTTATTGACGTTGACAGTATTTCGCTGGAACGAGAAATCGAATTCATCGGTTGTTGAACGAGTTCGTATCGATACGGCCTGCTGCTGATTGACACTGATCATGTCAAAGAGATTGTCTTCGACAACCATCTGGACAGGTCCGTTCCAGTCGAAGATGAAGGCATCATCAAGCAGGCCTGAACCGGCAGGATCCGAAGTGTCGCTGACCGTGAACGTGTTACGCAACATATTGATTCCAATCGCGGCACCATTGGCTGCGATGTTGGACTGTCCGATGTTGATCACGTCGGTCGTTGCCGATGTAAAATCAGAGTCTTCGATCGTGACGACGAAGGGGTCATTGGCCTGACCGAATTGAGTAATCGTGTCGAGATCCAGTCTCGTTGTATAGTCGAGCAGGATGGTCTCACGACCGACTGCGGCACTGTCGCCATTGTTGTCGAACGAACTGTTCTGGATCGAGAGCCCCATCAGATTTTGGCTGTCGATCCCTCGAATGTCCGAATCCTGCACCAGAGATCGTTCCAGCACAAAGTTCTGTTTGGTGCTGTCAGGCAGCCCCGGGGTTGTTTCGGTGTTGCGGATTCGAACTCCAAATTCGTTGTCATCCAGCGTCATGGCTCTCAGGCGTACCTGGCCGGCGTTTTGCAGAAACACGCCCGCCGCATCATTGTCATCAAGGCCGTTGCCCTTGGCACCCGTAATTGTACCACCGTCACCTGGAACATCATTGACGATGTTCGGGTCAACTTCGAACTTGTTGAGAGTTGTCTTGTTGGTTTCGACCAGGCGAATCCCGTAGTCCGCAGAATTATTGCTCGTAACACTTTCGAGAGCGATGTCGATCCCGGACTGTTCGATATTCACCGCGGCCTGATTGTCCGTCACGATGTCGCCACCGCGGATTGTGATACTGGTGTTGGTAAAGCCAAACAGACCGACGCCATCGAGGGAGATGATGTCCAGTGTGCCAAAATTGATGTTTCCGGTGTTGTTAACGAGATGAACGCCAGCACCGCCGGGCAGGTTGCCCTGAGCATTGTCGACGGTCGCACCGCCAAACACGATATTGGCCGTATTGTTGGTTGCCAGGATCGCCGCACTCTGGGACGGAGCTGCAAGATCGTTCAGCACAGTTGCAATGTCGCCGGCAGTTCCGCCAAACTGAATCGCACCGGCTGAATTCGTGATGGCGATGCCACCCAGCAAACGCTGTGAAATCTGAGTCTGGCCAAGAAAGCGAACCAGCCCATCGTTGTTGTCGATTCGTACCGAAACTCCGTCGGTTCCTGTAATCGTAGTGTCACCCTGAACGAGGAACTCGCTCGCCGCATTGTTGCCGGTGAGGAAGACACCCTCGGCAAGGCTGCCACGTGTGTTAGCACCACGAATTGTCAACTGGTCTGCAAAAGTGACCGACGCGTTCGCCAGCTGATCATGTACGGAGACACCGGCCTGAACTCCCGCACCAGCTCCCAGATCATCAAGAATCACGTCGCCGCCAAATCTGACGTCTCCGCTGGAGGCTCGGACTTCAATGCCTTCTGCTCTGCGAGTTGAAATGAGTATATCATCAGAAAACGAAACTGTTCCCGAGGCGTTGTTCACGAGAATACTCTGCTGTGCAGCATTCGTCACCGTGATTTGCTGCAGCTGAGTGCTTGTTTTGCGGAACGTATAGTTTCCTGCACTGTCGAGAATCGCGATTCCGGTTCCGGTGCTGTTTGCAAGATTCAGATTATCCAGTGTCGCGGAACCGCCCGTGTTGTTGCGGATCAGGACGCCCTGGCCCCCGTCTTCGGTGACCGAAGAGCGAATCATGTCAACATTGCCGCCTGTCATGTTCTCGATGAGCACAGACTGTTGTGGAGACGAGTTCGTGATCGATGCCAGCAGAAAGTTGTCGGTGGACGAAAAACGAACTGTTCCTGAACCACCGTTGACGCGAAATGTTGGGCCTGTGGCAGCCACATCGGCAATAAGTGTTGTGTTGGTGATTGCAGTCGTGCCGGAGGTGTTCTGCAGAAAGATCGCCGACTGATCAGCTCCCTGAACCAACACATCGTTGATGGAAGTGTCGACAGCTCCGTTACTGAAGATGCCATGGCCAGTCGGATTGTCAACAATGAAGCCGGAGAACAGGCTGTTGTTGGCCATAGTGACTGCATTACCGGCAGAGCCGCTGATGATTGGACGCAACAAATTAGGATTCGCCGCAAAGGTCGGTGAGCTTGGAAGCGTCAGCTGCAGCGGATTGCCGAGGGCCAGAACGGTGACCGAAGTCTGAGTGTTTCGATTCGTCTGAATTAAGCCTTCACCAATCAATTTCTGATTAGGCAACAGCGTCACGATATTCTGGGGAGCCGCATTGAACTGGCTTCCCGCATGCACAAACACAATATCTGTTCCCGCCCCCAGCCCCTGAGTCAGACTGGAGAATGGATTTTCCACTGTTCCATTGAAAGGGCCGATCAGGTCGTTGCTGTTGACATGGGCCACTGTGAATGGCAGGTTGTCGTTCGGGTCAATCGCGACCTGGCCGGGAGCCTGAGTGTCGCTCGTTGAAGCAACAATATTCATATTACGGCGTACTGGATCACGAAACCGCTGAATGGCCGAACGTTTGGTGTGTTCCTGGCTTTCGAAGCCGCCAAAATAAACGGCCGCATTAAAACTGACGGTCGTTTTGAAAATCTCATCGTTCGTAAGCTTCAGTCCCAGTTCGAGCCAGCGACCAATGTCAGCCTGCATTCTGGTCGACCAGCCGCCAAATCCGTCGATATTCTCGCCCTGGTAATAGTAGCCCCCACCGAACGCCCTCAGATCGAAACGCTCCGCAATGTCTCCCGGCAGAAGAAAACCGGCTTCCGCATCGAAACCTTTGAGCGCCTCTGCAAACGTGTCAATTCGCGTAAACGTAATGTTGTTGCCCGCAAATGCTGCGCTATTCTGATCGATTCGCTGGCCGACGAGACTAAAAGTATCCCCAAAGGTCTGATAGTAATTCCCTCGCAGTTCCCAACCGTGTGCCAATACTTCGCCGCCCGCACTCCACTGCTGCAGATCCGCTCCTGTCAGATGATCATCGTCGTAGTATGCGTTGCCCCCGACGACGACATCCAGGTCCTGAATGTAATGTCGGTAGCCGCCGCCGAAGCTCCACGCAAGGTCTCCCTTGTTCGCTCGCACCAGCCTGGAGTCACCAAACAACATCCCATCATTGATGCTGATGTAGGGCATCAGATTCATGTGAGTGATGGATTCCTGTCGCCCGACGCTGCTGCCAGCCATGTGGCCACCCCGGAATTGCACTCCAAGGCCGTCGCGATTCGAATCGACGACCTCAGAGGCTGAACCTGTTGGTGTTCGGCCGAAGGTAAATGCACCGTCCTGAGAATAAGCTGTCTGTGTGCCAGCCATCAGCGACAAGATCGCAGCGGCTCGAGACAGTTTTTTCAGCCAGCGATTGGGGTTTCGAACGATCTTCATGACGTTCCTCAAACCAGGATCGTGAGCCGCAGCCCATTAATGAACTGCGAAGACGCTGCACATCTGCGGCGTCTGTCACTTCATCTCTCTGAAACTGCGGGAAGACTTTTGAACGTCCTGTTCAAAACACAATCTTCCGCATTTTCTTTCCAGCATCCGCGCAATGCCCACGGGACACAACGCCTCCGCCTGGAGAGACGCGGCGTTTGTAACTGCGGCTGAAATCACGGACAACAGGGCTTCCATAGCGCAGACGGTCAAAAATCTGAACGTCTGCCAAGCGGCGCGTGCACTTCTGCGAAAATCCGGTTTTCGCTTGCTGTTCCCGGCAGGTTTCGCCTGTTCTTGAGGCGATCCGATTCCTTGCAAATATGGCTTGGGAGTGTGCGTGAGTTCAGGTCTCTCGGGGCCCGGTGGTGATCAACGTCTGAAACTCGTTCCACGTACCGTCTCGAAGTAGAAGTCCCCGGATTCTTTCCCGAGAACCTTGAAAAAAACTGCTCGGAGCGGCGATAAGAACGCCGCTTTTTTCCTGAATTGCCTGCTGTGTGTCGGAGGAAATGGCTAATTTCAGGGAAACGATCAACCATCAATGACGAGTTCGAATCCTTTTTAGATGGGCATTGTTTCTACAATTTGTCGGAGAAACGCGTGGTTCTATCGAATTTCCCACGGATTGACTGGCCTTTCCTTCCACATTGGACTCTCCCGAAACTTATCCTCATTCGGAACCCCCTTCATGTATCGTTTTGATGTGATTGATCTTATGCACCGTTCCGGTCGATGTTTGCAGACCATCGGGCTTACGCTTTCGATTCTGTCTGTGATGAGTTCCGCGGCCGTTGCTGGACCGCAGGCGGCCGACAACGACAGCAAATCAGCCGATGATAAACCTCTGACAATTGTCGCTGAGGGGACTCGCCCGCTGCTGACAATCACGTTCTCCAGCGCAGATCGCATCGTCGACGAAGCAAAGTACATCTTTGACGCTGCGGGCAAGCCGGAAGCATTCAAAGTCTTTGAGACCTTTCTCAAAGAGACACTGAACGATCTTGAAGGCTTCAATCGATCAAAACCATTTGGCGTGATGGCCTATCTTCCGGTCGCATTTCCTCCCGCTCCTGAGTTCCTCGCTTTTGTGCCTGTTGAGTCCGTCGAGGCCGCGACGAAGCTGATTGAAAAGGCTCCGGTCGTGATTCGAAAAGATGACGAGGAGGGACGTTATGAAGTCATCGGACCAAATCGCACGTTCCCAGTCCTGATGAAGGATGGTTACGCATTTATGCCGCTGGGAAATGATCCTCCGGAAGAAGCTCTGGATCGAGAACTTCCGGATCCTGCTGAGCTGTTGGCGGGCCAGGCACAACAGTTCGATATCTCCGTTCGCCTTGATGTGGAATCGATTCCCGTTGCAACGCGAACATTGTTGATGGGCCTGATATCTTCCGGGATCTCCACAACGCTGCAGCAGCGAGACGGCGAACCTGAGGGAGCTTACAAGATTCGTCGCACGGAAGGTGAACGAGGCCTCGAAGCATTGCGAATGCTGATCACCGAATGCCAGAAGATTACGATCGGGCTGAAGGTTGAACCTGAAGAGCGAGCTGTCAACTTTGATGTTCTGGTGGATGCTCTCGATGGTTCAAAATTCATGAAGGAGATTTTCCAGTCAACGGAGAAGCCCAGCTACTTCATTCCACTGCTGGATGATGATGCCGCTGTTTCACTCTCGATGTCCAGCATGATTGCAGAACGCGACAAGCTGGCTTACATCGAAATGATGGAAGGCGTGAAGATGGAGGTAACGCGTCTTATTGAGGAAAACAAACTCGGTGCAACGCCTGATGAAAACAGCCCGATTGGACAGGCGCTGACAGCCGTTCAGAAAACGCTGGAAGAAGGTCACGCCGACATTTTCGCTCAGTTTTATCGGGACTCTTCTGGCAAACTGGCCATCGTCTGGGCGTCACGAGTCGTTGATGGCGACGCGATCGCAGCCGGACTTCTGGATGCCGCCACACGACTGAGCGACGTTGACGACATCAAAAAGGCCGGCGATCTCCAGATCGGCGCAGCGGAACATCTTGGAGTGACTTTCCATCGCTTAACATTTGCGGCTCAGCCACCGGAAGCCGTCGCGGTCTTCGGTGACAGTGTCGGAATCACACTTGGCATTGGCTCGACGGCTGTCTGGGGTGTTATCGGCGGTCAGGAATCATTGGCAACGCTCACCGGCGTCATGGATAAGCTTGAGGAAGCTGTCCAGAATCCGACGGAACGCAGAACGCCTCCAAATTTTCGCGTCATCGTGAACGTCAATCAGCTGGTGGAGATGGCGACAATTGCCGACACTGCTGGCTCCAAAGCTCGGGCCGAGAAAGAGAAAGAAGCCGCTGCGAAAGCTGCTGCCGAAGCCAGTACAGAGGCCGCTGTCGAACCAACCCCGGCAGCTCCTTCAGTGACTGATGGAGGTGGTCGCAACGGAGCCCGTGAGGCGCGGCGTGCCGAGTTCGCTCGCCGGCGTGAACGTGGCGGCAAGATTGCAAAAGAAACGCTTGCCGAAGGCGATGACCGTATCGAAATCGATTCGCGATTGACCGAAACAGGTGTTCGTATGCGAATTCGGCTGGAGGAAGGCTTCGTGAAAATCTTCGGTCGGCTGATTGCCGCCCAGATCGCTCCTCAGGAAGAAGCGGCTCCAGCAGCTGACACACCGGCGGACGCGACGACACCAACCTTACAGTAGTTGTGACAGTCGCTTTCGAAATCAGGCTCTTTGATTCAGGGAACGCTGCAAAATGAACCTGAGTCGCAGAGCCTTTTTCGATATGGAATCGCGAATTCATGTCGATGAACATCACCGGTGTCTGTACCCGGCGAGCGGTATAGCGTCAGCTATCCGTGTCTCAGCGATCTCTTGCAACGGTCAAGGAATAGAGAATGGAAAGTGGCTGACACGGAGGGCTGACGCCCAACCGCTCGCCTGTTCAAATCAATCGCAATCGCTTACGCGGCCGGCTTATTCGTGATCCAGCACCTCGATCAGGTTGCTGAAATCATCCGTCCACAGAACTTTGTCTCCTGGTGGCCGCATATCCTGCGTGAGAAACCTTACGTAGAGGTCGGACTCCAGCAGCGTTTTTTCGCTAGCCATCAGCACCCAGCGACTGCCCGGTTCAATCAAACTTTGTGCCCCTGTAATGCGATCAATGGCCGGAGCCGTTTCCAGAGTGATCGCGTGGAGTTTCGCTGCCTCCGCAAGGCCGTCCGTTACACGTCGCAAATCAAAGTGCAGATTTGAAATATGAATGGCGATCAGGCCATCCGGCTTGAGGTGCTTCAAGTAAACCGCAGCGGCTTCGGCGGTGAGCAGATGAGTCGGAACTGCGTCGCCGGAAAACGCATCCAGGACCAGCAGGTCAAACGCCTGAGGAGTCTCGTTCTCCAGCATTAATCTTGCGTCACCATGAATCACATCAACGGCTGATGGGCAGTTTTTCAGAAACGTAAAGTGCTGCTGAGCCAGTCGAGTGACGTTCTCATTGATTTCGTAAAAGCGAAATGTATCTCCAGCCTGGCCATAGGCCGCCAATGTTCCTGCGCCTAAACCCACCAGACCGATCTTCAGCGGAGTCTTGCGTTCTCGCAATTGTTCAATCGCCTTGCCGACGCCGGTGTTGTAACCGTAGTACATCGTCGGAAAACTCGGGATCCCATTCAGCTGGATGCCGTGAATGATGCGACCGTGCCGCAGAATGACCGCATCTTCGATCGTGTCATTCTGAACTTCCAGCACACCATAGAAGTTGCGAACCATGGCAACCGCGTTGGTGTAGCTGGTCACTGCCGCCGCAAACACAGTCCCCAGCCCGGCGAACAACAGAATGGCCAGCAGTTTCCACAATGTTGGTGGCTGCGGTCCGTCCTTTAGCCAGCCTCTGTGATCGAAGTACACAATCACGGCAATCACACACGAAACAATCATTCCCAGGGAGTGTTCCCAGAACGCCGGGAAGATCAAAGGTGCCAGCAACCCGACAAAGAGACCTCCGGCGGCTCCGCCTGCGGACAACGTCAGATAAAACGCCGTGAGCGAATCTGCAGATGGCCGCAACCTGGCCAGTTCACCATGGCACAGCATGCAGATGGAAAACAGACAGCCGAAGTAGATGCCAAGTTGCAAGGGCAGCCACGTCCGTGAACCAAAACTCTGTAGCCAGCAAACGGCCAGAGCCAGGATCGCGGTCCCCAGAGAATACAAGCCGCGACGGTACCAGCGATCACTCTCAAAGCAAAGGATAAACGACAACAAATAGAGTGACAGTGGAACGACCCAAAGAAACGGAATAACGGCGACGTCCTGACACACTTCGTTGGTCACCGCCAACAGCATCGTGGACGCGACCATGGACAGAATCATCCAGCGTCCGAATGCCGATTTTGTCGCGATCCCTTCAGCTAATGCGGACTTCTTTTTATGGCTCGTGGATGTGGCACTCGCCTGCTCCTGAGTCACCTTGTTTTCGGCTTTCCCCGAAATCGACCACATCGCACAGGCCACACACAGTGCTGCAAAAACAAGATAACCCAGCGACCACGCGTTGGCCTGAGTCGAAACTCTCATCAGCGGTTCAAACAAGAACGGATAAGACAGCAAAGCCAGCAACGAGCCCGCATTCGACAACGCATATAGGCGATAGGGCGACGCCTGCGGCTGTGCCACACTGAACCATCGCAACAGCAGCGGTCCGGTTGTTGACAACACAAAGTACGGCAGTCCCACGGTCGAAAGCAGCAACGACAGAATCCGCCCCACCGGCGACTCCAATCCTGTGGGCTTCCAGTCGATCGATGGCAGAATCTTTAGAAATGCCAGTGAGAGCAGAAGAACTCCGCAGTGAACCAAACCCTGTTGTCGAGCCGTCAAACGTGACGTGACCAGATGAGAATACAGGTAGCCTCCACAGAGGAGTACCTGAAAGAACAACATGCAGGTGGTCCAGACACTCGGAGTTCCCCCGAACCACGGCAGAATTGCCTTGCTGATCAGCGGTTGGACCTGAAACAACAAGAACGCACTGACGAAGACGGCCACTGCAAACAGTAAACTGACCCAACGCTGTGAGGCGTCTGTATTGTGAGCATCATCTGTTGCAGGAACATTCATGAGTTAACAACGGTCACAAAGAAATTCATCGTAGTGGACGAGTCTACGAGACCCATTGAAAAACCAGCGTCTGCAGGACTCGTAGCCTCGTCCACCCAAATCGACCCCTTCGGCCTCGTGCCGAAGGTGAGCTGGTTTGGCAACCAGTAGAACGTTCCTTCCTCAATCGCCCCGAACTCCCTCAGCCTGCTGCCGAAGGCAGCAGGCTGAGGGAGTTAGAAAGGTTCGGTGAGGCTTTAGAATCTGGTTGCCAAACGCTTCACCACTCAGACAAGCTGAGTGGAGTCATGACACGATACCTGAACCGTCGCACTAGTTCTTTCGCGCTGCCGCCCATTCATCCAGCATGGCCTGAATTCGCGCGGGATTGAAGTTGTCCGGAACATCGTAATCCTGATTCGCCTGAAGGTCCTTCACATTCAGATCCTTCGACGGAACGCCGCCTTCAGGAACGGTTCCATGAGCTGTCCAGACGATGGCATTCAGGACCAGCGTTCGGAAATCCCGATTCCCCCAGTTCCAGTGATCATGACCACCGGTGAATCCAAATCCACGACCAGCATCCTTACGTTCGCGAGCCCATGCGACCGTCTGTGGTTCTTTGCGCTCCAGCACGGCTGCTCGAACAGCCGGGTTGTTGCTGTGAGGACCATCCGGACGTGAAAGCGTGCCATCACCCTTCACTAGAGTATCCGACGGTGGCAGTTCTGACAGAACTGGAATCACATCGGCGTTTTCCGCAAATCGCATGTGATAGTACCACTCGTCGTTCACGCGAAATGGCTTGACACCATTAGCAATCGGATGTTCCGGGAAGCTGTCGAACGTGCCTGTCCAGTGAGGATTCACGGACCAGTCTGTTTCGAAGTAACCGCCGGTCCAGTCCAGAAAAGCTTCACCGGAAGGACCTTTGGGAACTTCAACGCCGTAATGAATACAGACCATGCCGATCCCACGATTCTGAAGAGCCTTCAGACGATCCAGCTTGCTGTTGAAAGGATGTCCGCCACCGCCATCGGCATAGATGATGATCGTGTCGGCATGATCCAGAACAGAATCATCTTCCGGCCAGCCATTCGTATAGACCGCGGCTTCGATTCCCAGATTCGCATTGTTCAGCGCTTCACCGAGCAGCATGCAGCCAGCTCGATGTTCGTGAGCTCCATAACCGTGACTCGGCTTGCCTGCAATCAGAGCCACCTTCTTAGGAGCTGGCAGTCGCTTCAGGCGAATATTGCGGAACTGCACCTGCATCGCCGGACCCGCATGAGCCTGCAAAGCCAGCAAGCCCGCGGCTCGACGCTCTTTGATGTCGTTGTCGGTCACATCAACAGTCTTCACGTCGTTGATGAAAT
>JAXMBU010000085.1:0-23434 GCA_046349735.1 Planctomycetaceae bacterium | reverse complement strand
AAACGATCTTAAAGTCTGCCTTGGTCACCTGTTTCAAAGCCGCGGATAGCCACTCGGCGGCCGTGACTTCTTCAGGACTGGGCTTTGCCGGTGTCACGATGACATAGTCGGTGTCGCCATCCTTCGACAACGTGATGTCTTCAGCTTGCAGGTGGGAAGTTAAGGTGAACAGGCCGATGAGTAGGCAGCGAGCAACCATTTTTTCGCTCTTAATAAGGTCCAACAGTAATGAGGCGAGATCCACACCATAAAACCAGGCCGATTCATTCCGGTGAAGGTACAAGCAATTTCTTCATGGCCTCACCCATCGCCTCGCCAATGAGATGGTAGGTTTCCGCATTGGAGTTCCAGTGATATCCCTGTCCGCTGGGAGATTGTTCCTGTGGTCGCCAGAATGATTTTGTACCGACGAAAGCGACATTACCCTGAAACTCCGGATACTCCGCAACCGCCGCCTGTGCTTTCATCAGTGATAATGCTCGCGGGTGAGTTTCCGTTGGTCCTGTCATTCCCGTTTCAGCAGTGACAAAGGGCAGGGCGGGGGTTCCCAAATCCCGGCGAATGTCTCGAATGAAGTTGACCATGTTGGATTCATACTCCGCATTGAACTTGTCACTGATGCGATCGTTCCAGCCCTGATGCCAGCCAAATCCAACGAGCTCATAACGACCATTTGAGCCAGGCACTAACTCGTCGATCTTCGCCAGAGTGGCCTTCGTGATCGCCAGGATCTCTCGATAGTATCTTCCAACGATTAACGGATCGGCAGCAATCTCGGCATCCTGCTTCTCTCCCAACGAGTAAGGAATTTTGCCGGAACTCGGCGGGCGAAAATCGACAGCCAGACTCTTTCCTCCCCACGCGCATTTGATCAGGAGGATCGGTTCTTCAAGTGACTCGCCAAGCACCCAGCCGAAACCCAGTTCAGGGCCAATTCGATCTGCTTTCGCGCCATAGCCGACTGTGAGAGGTCCACTACGATCAAGATACGAAATCCAAACGTCGTTTCGGACGGCCCATTTTCCATCCGTAGTTCTGAGTTGTCCAAACTTCTGCGCGAACATGGGAGACTGCACGAGATACTCAAGGCTGCCCTGGCCACCGTTACGCTTCGGGTCTGCCGAAATGATTCCATGCCCCTCCATGTTGGACTGCCCGGCCAATATGAAAACCTTTGTAGGCTTTGGCGGGTCGGCGGCCGCCAATGACGGACTGAGCGCGATAGCGATGAGTGCAATGAGATATAAGCGGTGAGAGTGTTTCATGTCGCAGTACCTGTCTTTCAAAATCTCACTTCCCGATGATCGTCCGGGCACAAAACCTGCCGTGAGCTCTTCATAATGGCTCAAAATCGGGAGTGAATCCGTGTGCACGATGGCGCAAGATATTTTTCAAGAGTGAACTCTACGACTTTCCGGGCGGTGCGAAACCCTTCAAGATGTCCCCTGTGCCATTTCATCCTTGATGTTGCTTTCAGACAGCCACTCCTGGTGCATCAATGGTCAATCCCGGTATGTTTTCACTCAAGCGAGTCCGACAGTCGGGATCTTCACGTTTCCTCAATCATTGTCGATCAACATCGACGGCCGTTTGGCCTGATGATGTCACTTCTGTTACTGGAGCAAAAATTGAAACGCTTAGGATTAACCCTTTTGTGCATGCTGTGTTGTCGCTCGTTGGGAAGAGCAGATGATTTTCGAATCTTGTCATGGAACGTCGAAAGCAATCGTCCGGGACAGCCACCAGTGAGCGATCCGGCTACGATTGCGGCCGAGATTCGCCAAATGGCTGCCACTGAGGCAACTCGTTTTTCGATCCTGGTTCTCAGCGAAGTTGAACCGGTAACCGTCGATCGTTTTCAGCTGGCGGCCGCCGAAGGGCTTGGCACGACAGTTGATTTTGTGACATCCGCCAGCGGAGGATTCGGCGACACAGACAGTCTGATGTTGCTGGTGGATTCAACAAAGTTTGCAATTCGGGATGCTCTGGAAATCCATCGCCATGGCGGTTTGAAAGGAAACTTCAACAATCCGGCAGACAATACTGAACCCGGAGCCCTGCGTGCTCGTTCGCCACTTGCAGTGAAGTTGGCTTTCAAATCGACCGGTGCGACGTTCTGGGTAATTGCGAATCATCTGGCTCGAGGTGAAGAAGACCTTCGCACTGAGCAGGCTCGCATGCTTCGTCAATGGGCACTCGATTCGAAGGATCCGATCATTGCCGCGGGGGACTTCAACTTTGATTTCGACTTTAAGACGCAGCAAGGCAATGCTGGCTTCACGGCGATGATGGAGGGCGACGTCTGGACCTGGCTAAAGCCTGATCCTCTGGTTGATTCCAACTGGTCCGATGATCGCCAAATCAAGGATCGACGAGTTGACCGTTATCCGGATTCCATTCTGGATTTTGTCTTTGTGGCCAACGATGCAAAAAAATGGAATGGGGTTTCCAATGTCGTTGTGCGGCCCGGCGATTTTCCAGACAGCGACAAGACCAGTGACCATCGCCCATTGATAACATCTTTCCGGCCGGTGAACCAACAAGCAAAATAGACAAGAATTTGGTCTTGAAAGCGGTACAGCAAATTCCTCTTATGTCGTTCCACTGGCAACTCTTCACTCACGCCTTGAGTACTCCATGGCTGCATCGAAGTTACTCGTTGAACGAATTCGACATCTGCTTTCAAAACGTCGGGGGATTACCGAGAAGAAGATGTTCGGTGGAGTTTGCTTCCTGCTGAACGGGAACATGCTGGTCGCCGTCTGGAATGACTCGTTGATCGCGCGATTGGGGGCCGAGCAAGCCGAAACCGCATTGACGGAACCGGAGGTCCGCGACGTGGATCTCACAGGTCGCCCCATGAAAGGCTGGATCATCGTTGGGCAAGATGGGATCGACAGCGATCAGCAATTGACACGCTGGATCGATCTCTCCATGACCTTTGTACGGACCCTGCCAGCGAAATAGCGATATCAAAGCTTGAGGCCCATCCTACAGCACGTCCGGCCGGGACGTATGGCAAAATCGCGAATGGCGTCCCGGATGCATCGTTTAGTACTGCAGTTGAACTGGTCACCTGTGGAGGAAATGGCCAGATCCGGATCTGGTCCACCGACGGAAGTCCGAAAGCCTCCTTTTCGATTCATGGCGACGCCAACACACCTACTCAGAAGCGTTCAGTTCGCGTAGTTCCATTACGGTCTGTCTTCGCTAACGGTAATCAACAGATCCTTGCAGGTGACTCTGCCGGTCAACTCCATTGACAGGATGTTCGATAGCAGCCAGTTGAATGAGTCGATTCACGAGCCGATGGACGCCCGTCATCGATCAATGTTTCAACAGTTGCGCCGGGATTTTATGTGCCAGTTGGGCCTGCAGGGCAGGGTATTCGAATTATGGTCGAGCTTTCTCAGAACGAACGTTCATTGAACGTCGCGGTGTCGCTGCAAGATCAACCAAAGCGGCCGTCTCGCTCCGCCGAGACGAGCCTTGAAGCACCCCGCTTGTAGCCATCTGGCCCGTCGTACTTCCACGACGCGTTCACACAAAGCGATCTGCATCGAGTATTGCAGACAAAAGATCAAGGCTCGTCTCGACGAGGGCGAGACGGCTACTTTGGTCTGTCCAGAATCACGATGTCCTTCTTGATCAGCTCGGCAATCCCGGGGCCTACAAAGTCCGCCCATTGATTCTGGAGCTAAGACCGGCGACAGTTCGTGGCGGCAGTAGCACTGCGGGGCGGCGAAAAACTGCTCCTCGCTGACGACAGGACTCGCGGCTTGGTGACATTTCTAGGCAGTGGGAGTGCCATCCGCCCGTCGGTCGATCTCGCCGGAGCGTCCAACGCTGTTGCGGCCAGTCGAAGTATTGTGGCCGGTCTCCTGACCGAGCCAATCGCTGCAGATCCTGCCAACCTGGCCTGCAGGGCAGGACATTCGAATCATGTTCGAGCCGCTTCAGAACGGACTTCCATTGAACGTCGCGGTGTCGCTCCGAGATCAGCCAATGTAGCCGTCTCGCTCCGCCGAGACGAGCCTTCCAGTATCCCGCTTGCAGCCATCTGGCCCTCGACTCTCACGACGCGTTCACACAAAGCAGTCTGCATCGAGTATTGACGACGAAAGATCAAAGGCTCGTCTCGACGGAGCGAGACGGCTACTTTGGTCTGTCCAGAATCACGACCGAACCCCTCGCCGTCGGCAGCACGATCTTCGTCGACCTCCAGGAACACGGCATTTCCGCCGACTTCACCGTTCGGGAAATACGACCGTGCCGGTCTTCCGGTCGGCGGGCGGCGCCGCCTCGTCTCACAAGTTCATCCGCGGAAACGCCAAGTTCGGATTCGGTTGAGGTTCCGGTGATCATTAACATTACCAAAATATTACTTTCTGGAACGAGGACCGGCGAAAGCAGTTCGCTGGCGACGTGGAAGTCTGCGAAGTCAGCTGAAAACCTGCTCTCGCCTGATGACACAGCGCTCGCCGCGTCGAATCAATCGCTCTTCGCCCAGCCCGCGAACGTACGCGAACATCGAAGTCGTTTGAACGCTATGCTACGTCGGCGAGATGGCGTGCTCGTCCACAATACCTGCGACTGGCGGATGTGGGAAAAGCAGGCCGGAAAATACTTTAGGCGACAGGGGTTTGATGTTGTCGGTAGCATCCGAAATGCCAGCGGACATGGAATCGACATGGTGCTACGCAACCGTACGACCAAGGAAATCTTTGTTGCTGAAATCAAGGCACGCAGTCGGCGATGGGGAGGACTCTCTCTACATCAAAAACGTGGGGCCGTGGCCAACGCACAAAGGATCCTTGGCGAACTACAAGGCCAAAGCGGAAATTGGGCACCGCATAATGTGCTCCCTGGTTCTCAACAGGCGGCGCGTGTTCTCAGGGCTGCATTGGACCCAAACAACCCCGATGTTGTATTTGGTGGAGGGTATGTGTTAAGGATCAATGAACTCATGAGAGGACTTCGGAGAACGCAATGGTGATGGAGAAAACTCGAAGCGACCGGATCTCATTTATTGAGAATACTTTAGCTGACTCAAGTTACGTTGATCTCCACAGAGCCAAAGAAAACGTGAACTCGGGCTTAGCCGGTAAGGTAGTCAACAAGAGCCGTCGATGTCGGAACGGCGTAACCCCAGTGCAATTCATTCGCGGAGGCTGTTGGGGGCTTGGCCAATATCTTATTGAGTCCGGACAGTTAAAGCTGTGGAGAGAAGATTTGTCTGGCTGGGCAGAGTATTGGCTTGGCTGCCGTTTCACAGTACTCTCGGAGGCGATTGAACTGCTCGAACTTCAAAAGCTGGACAAATCGAATCGCCATGACACAGATTTTCCGACGGGCGTACGCTACATCGCCAGTCTCGTCCTGATGGGCGACAATGAGCTTGCCGTTCAACTTCTGACACGAATCCTGCCAATCACTTGGACCCACCGATTCATCCGATATCAGCTGGATCATCTTTCTATATCTGGCCACGAATTGGGCGATCCTGTCGGAGAACGCCTGCCGAACTTCTATGATGCAGTGGGTTTGGAGCCAATGCTATTTCAGTTGTTTGAGCGTCGTTTTCAGATCAATCTGAACTTGCCCGGCCCCCCGCAGTTTGCTCCGTTGGGACCGTATTCACCAATCATTGAAGCCTGGGATGATCCCGTAGCTGTTGGCAGGACTCTCAAGTGGATGTGTGATGACAGGATTCTGTCCCGGAAAGTCAGCAGAGAGTGGATGATCTGCTACCCCGCCATATGGCGGGAATTTCCCGTAGACGTGATGACGGTTTACAAAGTGCGATCAGATCTGGGCCTTGAGACAACGACATTCTCTCATCCAGAACTTGTTACTCCCTTCTGTGAACTCCCCAAAGACGTGCCGAGGCTCTCCGATCCGCTGTTAGATCAGGCTGCTGCATGGGCAAGAGACCGCTATCCAGAACTCGCGGATGCCGTATTCTGAGGTATCACTGATTTCATGTTCTCTGAGTTTGGAATTACCGGTATGTCAAAAGATGAATCACCACCGGGATCAACTCTACAACAATGCCTGCTGTTGCTTGGAGCAACAGATGCCGACGCAGCCTTTGGTGGTCGACAAGATCCTCTGAATCCTGAGATGGATTGGAGATGGCACTTCCAGTCGAACGTTCGAGATCTTCCATGTAGTGTCGAATCGGATCATGGTGTCGAATCTCCTTGGCAGTTGTTGCATGACTTACAGCAACCGGCGCAGCAGGCCGGCCATTCGATTGCACTTCTGCCACAAGAGGAGAATGCTTCCTTCGAATCGTCCGGTAGAGTTTTCTCATGGCCTGACGATGAGCCCCTCGACGTCCGCGAGTTTGTCACCGCGTTTGCAGATTGCTGCGCTCCAGACATGTTGGCTTTTCATCTGGGCTATTTTCCGGAGGAAGAGGGCGAAGAGATCGTCTGTGTGCTGATGACTTCCGAAGTGGCATCCAAGATACGAGCATTGCTAGGGGACGAGTTTGAGGAGAACTTCGTAACTTTGACGGCAAATCGCAGTGCCCCGAGGTTTCAGAGTCACAACTCCTAACCGAGGACGTTGCGGACCGCCCTGATTCTCCACAGCGGCAGTCGGACAAGAATGTCCAACGTACATTTCAGGGTTTGACAACGCAACTCCATCCGGTGAGACCGACCGACGCGTCGAACGACCTATCTTCCAGGCAGGAAGGAATCACATCGGCTGACATCAGCTTACGGTGTGCGGAATGGTCATGGCATCTACCGTTTGCAGGCGATTCCTGTTCGAATCCCTAGTAACTCACCTGAGCCGTCGCGCCGGGTACAAAAGCGGGATACTTTTCTGCAGCGAGAGCCTGGGCTTGTGCGCTGTTTTGTGCAGGGACCATAACAACCATCGGGCGAGCCCGAACGCCTGGGCGAGGCATCAGTTGCACTTGCCAGATCTCAGCGACTCCGGCATTCACGGCCATCAAGCTCAACTGCATTAATTGAATCTGTTGAATGGCCTGAGCGGCCGCTTCCTGCTGGCGGTGGTACTCGGCCGCAGAGGCCTCGGCCAGAAAGCTTTCTCGGTTTCGCTCAGCCTCGGCCGTTGATTCGGCCTTCCATGTATCCCAGCCGGCTTCGAGTACTTCTCGTTCCTTCTCTGAAAACAGGAACAAAGGAACTGCGATCTTCTCGCCGTTTTCAAGTTCCATCAGGACGCCGTCGACAGTGAAGGATTTTTCTTTTCCTCTCAGCTTGCGGCCCCAAATCGCAAGATCCGCTTCCGTTTTCACAGACTTGTCGTCGAACTCTGCGACGATCTTTGGCATCATTTTCTTGTAGATCTCATCCATTCTGCTCAATGGTGTCTTGTTGACCTGGATCGCTCCAGATTGAGTTGTGATATCCAGCGTGCGCGTTCCGTAACCGATCACTCGACCTCGGAGACTGACTCCTTCTCGACCAGTCCAGGTCTGCATTTTCTCCGGAGGAGCATCATCCGTTTTTGATTCCAAATACTCCTTCACGAACGCCTGATCGGCTTCGCTGAGTTCAGCAACGACATACGCTTCAAGCGTCTTGCGTTTTCCTCGCAGCAGAATCGTCTCAGGGCTGGCGGCAATCAGATCTCCTGAGAACTTGTGCTTGCCAGTTGCGTCGGTCCAATCACGTGCGAACGTGGTCTCTGACACGAGACAGGAAATGGCGACAAGCAGGGCAGCTATGGATTTGGATTTCATCGTTCGCTCTCAGGACTGACATGGAGTGGATACACGGTCAAAATGAGCATTCCGGGAACAGTCGATTTCCGTTCCTTTTTCGGCCTACCATTGAATCCGTGGATTTGCTGTAACACAAGAATTCTAGAGGAAATTCAATTGTCATTGCGACGAACTTGTGGCTGTTTGTAAAACGATTGAGGGCATAATCCGGCAATGCTCTGCCCCTGGACAGAACAGCGGCTTGGGAAAATGCAGAACCTCGTTGGGATACGGAATCTGAAAGGCGTCTCTTTCTCTGCCTGCCGGGACAGCATAGACTCCCGTCAGGCTGGCGATGTCCGGGGGGACAACGCCAGTCGGGAACAGATGCAGGGACAACATGTCTTCACCGACTCAAACAGTCACTCAAATTTCGATTCCGCCGAAAGTTCATGCACTGATCCGGCGCGTGCGGTTTCGATTGCGGCGTGATGCCGTGGCTACAGGTGTCCTGCTCACGGTGTGTTTTGCGGCCGTGATCTTCTGGGTGACGACAACTCTGGACATTGGCTGGTTTCTGCTTCAACAGCTTGAACTTCCTGTTGGTCTTCGAGCCATCCTGCTGGGCGTTATGCTGCCCGCCGTGTTATGGCTTCTGGCGAGTCGTGTCTGCTTTCCGCTCCTTCGCCGCGTTCGTGACCTGGACATCGCGTTGATTCTGGAACGCAGGTTTCCGCAGTTCCAGGATCGCCTGATCACATCGATCGAAACATCGAAAGGCTTGCCGGTCGAGGGGCCGCTGACACGTCCGATGCTGGAACGGTCGATTCATGAAGCAGAAGCTCTCGCGGCGACCGTCGTCTCTGATGAAGTCTTCGACATTTCGTCCGTCAAACGGTTGAGTCTCTTCGCAAGTGGGCTGCTGCTGTCTCTGCTCATCACAGCCATCGCACAGCCGCAACTGCTGACTCGCTGGTGGAACGCATTTGTTCGTTGCGATGAGACCTACCATGAACGAACGACAGATCTGAAAATGGTCGCGATTGCTCAGCCGGGCGACAGGGCTGTTGAGTTTGTTCCGGCGGGTGATCAGCTTCTGTATCGTCATCCGCGCGGGGCTGATCTTGAACTCGAGATGTTTGTCCCGGTCGGTGGCCCCGCCGAAGGACAGGAATGGATCGTTCCGGACCGTGTTCGCGTCGATGTTGTCAGAGCGGATGGTTCACGAAGTCGAACTTATGTTTCTCCGACATCATCATCGAACCGAAAGTTTCGCTTTGTCGTGACGCGCCTGCAGGAACCGATCACTGTGGAATTACTGGCTGGCGATTATCGCAGCAGAACGCCTTATCACGTGGACGTGGTGAATCCGCCCGGGATTGATGGGATCCTGCTGAAGTGTGTCTACCCTGAATACACCGGCTGGAATCAGCAGCGCGAGACGTCAATGTCCGTAAATGGCAGTGAGGTTCAGCTGCCGATCGGAACATCCTTTGAACTGACGGCAACTTCCAGTAAGGCACTGCGAGGCGTGCGAATTGTTTCCGATCAGTTTGAGCTTGCTGGAGACCAGGATGGCTCAACTCTGAGCATGAGAGACTCACAGTCTTTAGACTCCAACGGAAGAAAACTGATCACTTCGGACGGGATGGCCTTTTCTGCTCGATTTGAAATTATCTCAGCTCGGCCTGAAACAACGAAAGAAACTGTCGCCTCAAATAGCGCAGAGCCGGACGCAACGACCGTCGCGGTGAATTCAGAAGTGGACGTCCTGAAGATTCCGTCAAATGCCAACCTGCGTTTCTTCCTGCATGACGTCGATGATGTCATGACTGTCAGCCCGGAGACACTTCGCGTGCAGGGACTGGAAGACAAGCCGCCGGTTGTTGTGGCCCAAATGACAGGCATCGATAATGCCATCACGCGATTCGCCAAGATTCCTATTGGCGGCAGAATCAAAGATGACTATGGATTGAAGTCAGCGACTTTTGAGTTTCTTGTCGACGATGAATCAACGTGGCGACCCAGGCCGTTTCGTTCGATTCCGGACAAAAACACGACCGACTTCGAACTTCGCCGTAGTGATACTGAGGCGTACGAACTGTTTGATGTTCAGGTGCTGGAACTGTCGGAAGGGCAGACGCTGACACTGTCGATCACGGCTGCAGATGCGAACATCTTTCCGGGTCCCGGTGTGACTCGTGGTGAGCCCATGTTGTTTCGCATTGTCAGCATCGAAGAGCTTCTGTCGCTGCTCTATACGCGTGAGATTGCCTTGCGTGGCCGATTTGAGGAAGTCATCAGCCAACTGGAAGAACTCAACAACGACCTGCTGTTCCACAAGGATGTTGCTGCGAGAGTCGATGCGGCGGGAGCCAACGCGGTTCAGGAGGATCGAGTCAGCCTGAATACCAGTGCGACGCGAAGTGGCAATAATCTGCGACGACAGGCGAATGAGCTGAGTTCCATCATTGAAGGCTTTGAGGAAGTCGTTCGCCAGTTGATCAACAATGCCGTGCCTCCACAGCAACTGGAGGAGAATATGCGTTCATCGATCGTGGATCCTCTGAAGGTTGTCAGCGCGGAAATGTTACCTTCCGCCGATCGAGCCGTCAGTGCCCTGAGGGTTGCTGCACAGGATGGACAGCCGACGGAAATGCTCGTCGCGAATGCGAACGCAGAGGTCACAAAAGTCATTGTGGCTCTGAAGGTGGTTCTTGAAAACGTTCGAGACATGGCGGAGTTTCATGAAGCTCTCCGCGATCTGAAGGCCATCCTTGATGAACTCCAGAAGAATCGAGATGAAACGAAGAAGCTGCAAAAGAATCAGCTTATTGATGATATCCTGAAGTAATGATCAGCATTTGTGTTAACCACGACCAACAGCCGAACTGTATGTGAAACATTGACCGCCAGGTTGAAGCAGGGCAGGAGAACTCCTCCTGAGGATAGATCACTATGAATATTCGCAGCATGATCTTTGCGGCAAGTTTTTGTACCTGTTTATGGATGTGGTTCGGCGTCGTTGCTCAGGAACCAAAACCTTCAGCCTCGGAACCCGACAAGAAAACGGTGCCCCCCAAAGTTGTGACGCCTAAAGACCTGCGTGACGATGCGCTGGCGATCAGCGGGCGGTATGCTCGCTTTGAACGCATGCTGACTCAGATGGCCGATATCCTTGGACGTCAGGATCCGGAGCGTGCTGATCTGCTGCGACGTGCGATCGGTAAAGGACGTGAGGATCAGGTCAAGGAAGATATCGAAAAGGTTGTTGAGTTGCTCAGCAAGAGCGAACTGGGGACCGCGACCGAAAAGCAGACTGAGATCGTCGCCAGTCTCGAAACATTGCTGAAGTTATTGCAAAGTGAAGACCGCCGCAGCAGTGTTGAACGTGAGCAGGAACGACTCAATGGTCTGTTGAAGGATGTTCGAAGCATCCTGGCTGAACAAAAATCAGCTCGAGCTGCCACACAGAACTCTGAAGCTCCGTCGAATGCAGCTCCCGGACAGCAAAAAGCTCTCGAAGGTGCGAAGAAGACGCTGGAATCTATGAAGGAGCACGACGACCAGCAGGCTGAAGCAGAGCAGGGCGACGAGAAAGAAGGTGACGAAGCCAAGGAACCGGACGGCTTAGAGGAATCGGACGGGAAGAGCAGCGGGAAATCAAAGGACGGCAATTCGACCAAAGGAAAGTCGACGGCAGACAAGCCCGGGGATGAGAAGAAGAAAGATGGCGATGCTGAAGGGACGGATACTGAGGGCAAAAATCAGGAAGGCAAGAAGAAGGGTGATCAGGAGCCCAAAGGCGACAGTCCTCCGAACAGTAAGCCCGGTGATGGTGAGCCGAACGATGGCGAATCAAAGGACGGCAAAGAAGGAAAATCAAAAGACTCTGGCTCAAAGTCCGAGCAGAAGTCATCTGGCAAGAAAAAGTCGAGTGGTAAGTCCGGAGAAAAGTCCGGTAAGGATGAACCAAAACAAACTCCGGGCCGTGCGCAGCTTGAGAACGCCCAGCAGCAAATGGAGCGTGCACTTGAGGAATTGAAGGAACAGGAGCGAGAGAAGGCTCTGGAGCACGAAGACGAAGCACTTGAGGAGTTGCATGAGGCGGCATCAGAGCTTGAAGAAATGCTGAAGCAACTTCGAGAGGAAGAAAAGGAAATGCTGCTGGCCTCGCTGGAAGCTCGCTTTCAGAGAATGTTGGCTGCAGAGACTCAGATTCAGGAAGGAACTGTAAGTCTGGCTGCAACACCTCAGAAAGACTGGCTGAATCAATACTACGGGCGATGTCGTGAACTGGCTCAACAACAGAACGAACTTGCCACTGAATGCGCACAGACGGTGAATCTGCTGCGGGAAGACGGAACATCCGTTTCGATTCTGTTGGCTGTTGAGGACATCGAAGCTGATATGGGCTCTGTTTCGGGATGGCTGCAGGAATCAAAAGTCGGAGATCTGACTCAGTCAGTACAAAACGACATTATTGAATCGCTCAAACAATTGATCGAGACAACTCAAAAAGAAATGCAGGAGATGAAGGAGCAGCAGCAGGAAAGCCAACAGCAGCAAGGCCCACCACAGAAACCGGGACTTGTTGAACTGATGGCTGAAATCAAGATGCTGAGAAATCTCCAATTGCAGGTGAATCGACGAACAAAACAGGTCGACGGTCTGCTCCAGTCAGCGTCCAGTGAAGATCTCCCTTCGCTGAAGAAACAGGTCCATGACCTTGCTGTCCGTCAAAGGCGTCTGATCGAGACAGCAAAAGAGCTCGCAAAGCAGCCCCAATAATCCGAACAATCTGCGACACAAGGTGGGTAGCCCTATTCAAAGTGACAATCCATATGCACCGCCGCAGGAAGTTTCGAATCGAGCAATGCAGGTCACTGCGGAAGATCGAGATTTCGAACTTACCGAGAACGGAGTTCTTTGTCGATCCAATGTCACGCTGCCGCAGTTTTGTCTCGTCACGGGGCAATCCGGCGACCTTCGCGTCCTTACATTGAAAGTGCTCGCCCCCAGCGATGGGCTCAGAACACTGCGATGTTTTGCGACGGGCCTGCTTCTGATTCCCCTCGGAATTCTCCTGGTCATCTATCTGGTTGTCGGACAGAATAGCCCCCAGGAGGCAATTCCTCTCTATTTTCTTCTGGGGGTTTGGGCCTTCGTCGCAATGCTGATCAATCTGGCTTTGGAACTGAGCACACCGCGAGTCTACCTGAAGGTCTGCCTGTCGGGGGAAAAGTACCGACAATGGAAGTGGCTTCAGTGGGCAGTACTGCCTGCGATTGGCTTGGCGGCCAGCAGCGAACTATTAAAAGGATTCTTTGGAGTGATTGGCCTGTGTGTTTGCTGGTTTCTTGTCCTGTTGATTTTGGGGTTCTTGCGAAGACATATGTCAAAGCGATGGCTTCATGGGGCAAACTTGATCGCGACGCGTAAATCAGAGGAGCATTTCGAAGTCACCCGCTTCTCCGCATCGTTCATGACAGCTCTTCGAGAACATGTGATCAGTTCCAGGAATGATCCCCTCGCAAGCCAAAACTTGTAATTTGGGTGGTCTGCAGGGCAAGTGGAAGAACGCTCAGTTGCAAGGTCACTCGGCAGATTTCTGGAAAGCGACTGGATCATTGGAATCACATTTGGTGATCATGAATTTTTGTTGACATTCCGCACCAGGGATTCAAAAATCCCGGAGCTGAAGGATTCGACGGTTTCGCACGTTGGAATGGTCTGTGCCCCCTTGCGATTTTGTTCAAAGGTCAATTGCCGGAACAAGTCGATGTGAGCGGCGGCCATCTGAAGCGAATATCTCCAGGGACGGAGGTGAAGGATCGATGACAATATTTTTGCAACCGGTTTGCACCCCACTGGAGTCTTTGAATGTCTTTTATGTATTCCGAAGCCGATGCTGGACTTGAATCTCTGTCCGAAATTGAAGGCTACGAATTCCTGAGTGATCTGGATGCCGGGTTTGAAGAAGAATTACGATCTTTGGGTGTTGATCCCGCTTCTCCAACGGCGGCAAAGCCAGGTTCTGAAGAGAAAGTCATGATGCTGGCTGCTCGTTACGCAGCTGGTCTTCCATTGTGGCATTCAGACGATTGTTATGACCACGGACCTGGTAGTGTTGGCAATCTCATTGTCGACGACGAGATCAGCGACGATAGTTCCGAGTCATTCGACATTGCCTGATAACTTGCCTCTCCGTGATTTTCATGGGCCAACGAAAAACGCCACAGGAAACTGTGGCGTTTTTTGTTTCGTATGAATATTTTTCCGTCCATGTAACTGCGGGACAGAGCCCGGAATGCTTATCTGAAAGCATTAATTGCTGGACGGAAGCCGGCCCGGACTTCTCAGAACCCTGTATCCTCTTCTTCCAACTGCGACTGTAACTGATCGCGTTCGCGACGAGTCGTCTCAAGGTCAAACATCAGGTATTTGACGTCCAGTCGAAGTTGTGACAGAGCTTCCTGAACAAGATTCAGAATGCGGCGGCGGCGCTGTATGGAATCAGAAACTCGGTTGAATGCCAAAACCAGATTTTCTCGTTCAGGCCCCTTCATGGAATCAATCAAACGGCCTAGTTCCAGCATTTCAACTGGCAAAGCTTCGGCCTCAGTATCGTTAAATCGCTTCTGAACTGACATGGCAGATATCCTGGGAAGGGGAGAACCGACGACTTGCGACATCGCTGTCGGTCCGCATGATTCTTGTCGCGACGATTCTTCATCACAAGCAAATAGCCGGGCCGACATCAGTTTTTTTTGCAACGTCTGACGGAGAATCTCACCATTCTCTCACGACCGGCCGATTTTTCGTCAATCCGGCCTGTCCACCCCCGGAGAAACCAGCATCTTGCGGCCCAGGGCTGCGAATCTGGGCTCGGTGAAAGCTTCGACTTCTGCTAGTATTCCGCACCGATGCAGACAGTCTGCTGCAGATCCAGATTGAAAGTCAGAATGAACACGGATGTTCAATGTTCACATCGAACTCTCATTCTTCACTCGAAGCGCAGCTTCCTCAAAATGCGGCCCCCCGAACGCTCATAAGCGTCGATGCATTGCGTGGTTTCCGGCAGTTTCGTTCAGGCGGGACACTGCTGACTTTACTTGGACTGATTCTCTCGTCATTGGCTGTAGCCGATGAAACCACGCTTGGCGAAGTAACGTCGCGGTGGACAGTCATTGGAACTCAGAAGAACACGCGGGTTGAAGATAAGCCAGCCTCTCAGGACCGTGAGACCGTTCAGCGGTTTCGACTACGGAATGCTCGATTGCCGGAAGAGGTGCAAATCCGAACGCCGTTGGCTCCATCGATGGTTCATAATGACTACACGGCCTCTGTCAGGATCCACTCTTCGGTTATTGGCATTCAACTGGGCTTACTCCTGGTGTTGCCCAACCAGATCGATCCAAGAACCGGCAAACCTCTGGAGATCATTCTTCCTGGCGAAAAACTGTCTGCGGCCGATCATTGGCAAACCCTCCGTGTGGAAGCTACGAAGAAGGCCATTGAAGCACAAACACGACGCGTACGTGCCGAGCTGAATAGTCCCGACATTCGAATGCAACAAGCACTGATTACAGGGCTTGTCCTTTACGTCGAAGCTACACCGGGTGAGATTTTTTTTGATCTGGGTGCTGTCACTTCCGGCCCCACAATCACACCAGCGGAGCCTCTGCTTAAGCTAGTGTCCAGATCGTCCGTGGAGTCATCTTCATCACAAGATGACAGTCGCTTCATTCCTATCGACGTCGAGCTGGGTGGTCTTATGCTCGATCACAAAGCTGTCGTTCTGAGAATGGCACCGGATCACGCGGAACACATTGAAACACTCAAGCAAATCGGGCTGAACTCGGTGTGGGTGCCGGACAGCAATGATCAGGATCGCGCGAGGAGCCTGTATGAGGCGGGAATTGCTGTCGTGGCAACACCACCACATCCGGAATTTGAACCCGGAGACTACACGCGAATTGTGCAGTCGCTTCCTCCATTGGATCAGCAATACCCACACGTGTCGGCATGGTTGACGGGAAATCGAGTTTCCCCGGAAGAGCAGCCTCATCTCCTCGCATGGTCTCGCGAAGTTCGCAGTGCTGACAGAAAGTATCAGCGACTACAGATGGCTGATGTGACGGGGGCGGAAGGTTCGGTCGCGCGGGAAATCGACCTTGTCGGAGTTGGGCGGCACGTTGTCGGCCGAGATATTTCGTTTGGCTCTCTTCGAAATCTGCTCATTCGACGACAACAAAATGCTGGCCAGATTTCCTGCCCGTGGACCTGGGTGCAAACGGAGCCTTCGGCGTTACAACGAGCCTGGCGAGAGGATCTTGGGCTGCGGCAAACGTTTCTTGAGCCTGAACAGATTCAACAGGGAGTCTATACCGCGTTATCGGCGGGCTATAAGGGTATCGGTTTTTGGAAAACTCATGCCCTGCAAATCGACAATAGTGCGGATCGTGAAACGGCTATCGCGATCGAGCTTGCCTGCATGGAAATTGAATTGCTGGAACGATTTCTCGCCCGCGGCCGAATTGAGGGCTATCTGGCACTTCAGAAAAGTGAACAGAAATCTGTTTCACGCAACCGTGACACAAAATCTCGCTTGAGTTCTGCTCTTGGTGGCCGAACGGCGGGAGCTGCTGTCGCGGGGACCGAGGGACCTGTCACTCATGACGCGGTTGTCATCAATGGCAATGGCAACACATTAATTCTTGCAACGGCCTGGGATAACGTGTCACAGTTTGTCCCCGGTCCGTTGTTTGAACCAGAGGTAAACCTGATCGTTGCCGCGTCTGAAACATCGTCCGCATGGCAGATTTCCACGACAGGAATCAGCGGGCTTCCTCGCGAAGTAACAGCCGGAGGCTTGTCACTCAAGATCAGAAATTTCGATCAAAGCGCGGCGCTGGTGATCTGCTCCAATCCGGCAACACTAATTCCCGGTCTGGAAAAACAAATCCACGCGATGGCTCCGCGAGCCGCTGCAAGAACAACAGAACTGGCTTCTCTGAAGTATCTGCGAGTTCTTGAGACGCTCGAGCATCTGCGTGATGAGCACACCGTCTCACCGCAAGTCGATGCTCTGATGTCGCAGTCAAAACAGATGCTCGATCGCGCGGAATTCGAACTGAAGAATCAGGACTTTCATGAGGCCGCTCAACGTGCTCGTGATTCTATGCGATATGCCCGACTGGCTCAGCAGCAATGCTGGAAACTGGCCCTTGAGAACCTGACTTCGCCAACATCATCTCCGCACACGATCTCGTTCGCAACGCTTCCGGATCATTGGCGTCTGATGCACTACATCGAACAGCAACAGCACCGAATCACTGACAATCTTTTGCCATCGGGAGATTTTGAAAATCTCCGATCTGCCTCTCAGGAGGGTTGGAACCTGAGTCTGGCTCCCAAATCTCCGTGCTCCGCCACCGCCGATGTTTTGCAGGACCCGCGTGCCGGAAAGATTCTCAGATTGATCGCGTGGTACGCGGACGCGGAGCCAAATCGACTTTCAAAAGAAGATACGATGCCAATCACGGTAACGACGCCACCGATCGAGGTGAACGCCGGTGATGTAATGATTATCAGTGGGCGAGTCAGAAAAGGGCGTACGGCATCGCCCGAGTCGAAGCGTCCTCTCGTCATCTTTGATTCTGAACTTGGACCGGAAAACAGCGTTCGTACGGAACTGGAAGCTGAGTGGACGAGATTCGAAATGATTCGTCCGATCGGTTCGTCAACAACCTTTACCGTATCAATGGGTTTGATGGGCCACAACGGAGTTGAAGAGGCGCATATTGATGATCTGGCCATTCGTCGCATACCAACACTTCAATCCACCGAGCCGATGCGACTCACGGGCGATGAAAAGTCTTTGCCTCTGAACAGCACTGAGTAGAACGTTCAACATGACATGGATGTTGCTCAGCATTTGCTCCGCCATATTTCTGGGATTCTATGAAATCGCCAAGAAGGCATCACTTAAGGACAATGCGGTCCCTCCCGTATTGTTCTTTAACGTCCTCACAGCTGCTGCTTTGTGGCTTCCTTTGATCCTGTTCTCGCGGTTTGTCCCGAATGCAATCCCTGCAGGTTTCCTCCGCGTTGAACCGCTGACAGGAACAGGTCACGTCCTGCTGTTTCTGAAATCACTAATTGCCGGCAGTTCATGGATCTTCGCATCATTTGCTCTCAAACACCTGCCGATGTCCATTGCCGCGCCGATTCGAGCAAGCAGCCCCTTCTGGACCATCACGATTGCAGTCCTCTTCCTGAGCGAACGGCCTGATTTGTGGCAATGGGTCGGCATCTCCATAATCCTTATCTCCTTTTACGCTTTCTCACTGGTTGGTCGCAAGGAAGGAATTCATTTCCATCGTGACCGGTGGGTCGGCTATATGGTGATAGCAACGCTGCTCGGTGCATGCAGTGCACTGTATGACAAATATCTGCTGCAGAACTGCGAGATGCATGCGGCGACTGTTCAGGCATGGTTCTCGGTATACCTTGTCTTGGTGATGACTCCATTGGTAACGCACTGGTACCTGAAAGGACGAGTGGCGACACCATTTCACTGGCGTTGGTCAATCCCGATGATCGCACTACTGCTTCTGATCTCAGACTTTTTGTACTTCACCGCGATTGAGACGCCCGGCGGACTTATCTCGGTCATCTCTCCACTCCGACGTACATCGATCGTGATTGCTTTCATCGCAGGCATCAGAATCTACGGAGAGAAGAATCCGTTACCCAAAGCCATCTGTATCATGAGCATGCTGGTCGGAGTCTACGTTCTCAGCCTTTCAAGAGGCTGACCGATACAAGGTGCCACTCTGGTTGAATTCGTGGTCAAACCATGGCACGATGTACGTGCAGTAAGAGTAGCCGAACTGAACTGCGGAAATCCGGAACGGTATCTCTCACACGTATACTAAAGTTGCCGTTCATTTAGTTGAATAGCTCACGACGCCCCCACGCTGAGCTCGTCAATGTTTTCCGGCCAGGAAAAGATTATGAATAAGCCTTGCTCTTCGACGGTTTTTTCAGATCAAACATTACTCCAGACGATTCACGGTAATTTACGACAACCTCAGTGTCGTACTTTTTGGAAGGAAGCACTGGTGCGAACAGCCATCGCAACCCTGATCCTTTTGACCAGTACATCAATCGTGGTGGCCTGCAATATTCCGGTGTTTCGATTTGCACTCGAAAGATGGAGATCAGATACCTGCGAACTTGTCGTCTTCTTTGAGCAACCATTGCCGCCTGCCGATGAAACACTGATCAGTGAACTGGAGAAGGCATCGACACTCAACGGTGGTCTTGCAAATCTCAATGTGCTGCGCGTGAACGTTAGTCAGACAATGGATCAGGAACTTCGAGACCTCTGGATTGCTACGAAGCAAAAGACGAATCTGATCCTGCCTGCGGCCGTTGTTCGTTCACTAAAAGGGAAGGGGCAAGCGATCAATCATTGGCATGGTTCACTGCAGGAACTTAAGGCGGCAAGCCTGTTGAGTTCTCCTGCCAGAAGTGAGCTGCTGCGACGCCTTCAGGAGGGCGACTCTATAGTTTGGCTGATGATCAAGTCTTCAGATGAGAAGCGGAACAGAATCGCCAGAGACATCCTGAACACCCAATGCAAACAGCTTCCCAAATCCATCCAGCTACCAGAGGGAATCGGATTGCCGGGCTCGGAGTTGTATTCCGAAGTTCCCCTCTTGCTTCAGTTCTCGGTGCTGGAAATTGACCGAGGTGATCACGCGGAGCAATATTTGATTCGACAGATCTCCGGCCTCAAGTTCGACGCATTTCGCAAAGGAGATCCGCTGATCGTGCCGGTGTTCGGACGGGGCAGGGCTCTGGAAGTCATACCGGCCGATCAGTTGAACGCCGATTTGATCCACGAACTGACTGAGTTTCTGTGCGGTGCATGTTCATGTCAGGTCAAAGAACAGAATCCGGGCTTTGATCTGCTGCTTACGACAGACTGGGATCTTGCCCTGTTCGGGGAAGACGCTGAGGGACCTCCGGAGGATGCCGCTAATGGCAGCGGACAAAGGAAAACGCCCGAGCTGATCCCAATTCCGCCCGGGCGTTCGAAAAGTAACCGCTGACTGCGGTTCGACCTTATCTGATAACGGAATGAAACCGGTCCTTTAGATGGATGAGGTTTCAAGAACCTGAGTCGTCCATTTTCCTTCTTCGAGGGAAGCCAGGACCACATGATCTCCGCCTTTACGACGAGCCGCAGCAACAGACTTGTCCGCCTCGCGGATCAGCGACTCAGCCCGAGCAGATTTCCCTGCCTGCGGTGTGTAGTAAGCCGCTCCTATGCTGCAGGTGATCTTTCTCGATGGATCTGCGGTTGACAACTCTGTGCGAATGCGGGCACGAATCTGATCGCAGACCATCGCGAGCATATCCGGATTAACATCCTTCAGAGTGACAATGAATTCATCGCCACCATAGCGAACAACAGAGTCTGACAGTCGGACACATTCTCGAAGAATTGTTGTGGCCTTCTGCAGCAGCAAGTCGCAGAACTGAGGTCCTGCTTCCTGATTGAGCCCTCGAAAGTTATCGAGATCAATTAACAGCAAGCCGATGGGAACCTCGTGCTGATGAGCCTGTTCAATGACGGAACCCAACGCGGGTTCCAGCCATCCGCGATTAAACGCCCCGGTCAGGCTGTCTTTCCAGGCGGACTCCCGGGCGTAAAGTGACTCGGCTGTTTCGAGCCGAATTCTTTCAAGGCGATCGATTCCGGGATTCGCATTCACAAGTCGCAGCTGGCTGGCCAGAGCAATCTGTCCTAACAATTCCTGAGCCTCTGCCAGAACGGTCTCCAGCTCCGGAGCTCTTCCAACCTCAATTCCAAATGTGGCACTTAGCTCTCCGACTCTTGAATCGATGTCAGCAAGAACACGGAACACATCATTCGGCCGTAATGCAAAGACCTGCATCAGGAGCCGCTCAATATGCTCTCTGCTGCAACTGAGGTTGTGACTGACCTCTTCGAGGTATTCAGACACGTGGGTCGCCGTGATCAATGCGGCCGGTAACGATGTGCTGGACACAAATTTGAGCGGCACAACTCGATGGGCCGAGGCGTGATGAACACCAATCGCGTCGATGAGTTCGCTTTCCAGATTCCACTTCCTACATAATCCCTGACTCACTTCCACGTGAGTAAAGCCAAGCCAATCCTGCTCTCGTTGACGCTGCGTGCGTTCGTCCTCCGGCTCAAGTACATTCTCCACATAGGCTTCGCCAAGCGTATGCAATAATGCCAGTCGGCCAATGTCCTGCAGAAGTCCTGCCAGAAACCAGTTTGCGGGATCCACCTTGCCGCCTTGACGCTCAGCGAGGGCTTCCGCTACTGCGGCCTGGGTCAGAGATTCTCTCCAGACCTTTTGATAACTGCGTTTCAAACTAAATGAGTTGCGGTTCTGGTATTCGGCGAGACAGAATCCAAGCACGAGCGTGCGAACCATTGTGGTCCCAAGTCGTGGCACGGCCTGTTCAATCGAATTTGCTCGAGTTCTCATACCAAGTAACGCGGAGTTCGCAGTCTTCAGGATGCGTCCTGCGACGGCCGGGTCTGTGCGAATCGTTTCGATCAGTTCGTCGTAGTTTGGATCCGGATCCCGGGCGATCTCCACAATACGAGCTGCAACTTCGGGCAGACTGGGGATTCGTTCTGACGCGAGAATAGATTCAAGAGAGTAGGGCACGAGCTGCTCCGGGGAATATTCGACAGTGAACTGCCTCGACACATCTATCAGCCTGGCACATGAATTGGCTTCGTTGCATTTTTGCAGCATCGCTATCGGGTAAATGCCCAGCTACTTGCGGATCGATTCGCCCCATTCGCCCATATTCAATGATTGGTGCTGGTCATATCGATTATGCGGAATGTTGATTCATCTGTGAGGAGCGAGTGTCTACTCTGATTTCGCACCGACCAGAGATTGGCAGGAGAGAAGGGGATCGAAACTAAATGGACTACATCAATCCCAGAAAAGCAAGCGGTGTTCTGCCTGATCGCCAAATCTGATTCTGTTGGCCGCATCCAAATAGTCACTGAAATCACACTCTTTACCGCATCACGCTGGATTCCTCTAAATCATAACAGAGCCATGCGAGCCGCGCGGCTGATTTTGCCGATAGCGATGTCCGGGTGCATAGATCGGCCTCCAGCCAATTTACAGATCAGAAGCAACCTTGCTTCTGAGTCGCTGACTGCAATTGGAGCGAATTCACATGCGTTTGTGGTCACTTATCTGCGGAATCGTCATCATTTCTTCAGCAGCACCATGTCCTGCTCAGCACGGGGGCTGGAAGGCGGATTATGCAGATGCATCCACAACCGCCGAAAAGGATGGCCTTCCAATCCTGCTACACTTCCACGCTTGGTACTGTGGCCCGTGCCAGCGGATGGACCGCGATGTTTTCCCTCACGCAGATGTTCAGCAAGCATTGTCTTCGGGATTGGCGTCGGTAGAAATCGATGTGACGAAAGAACCAGAACTGGCCACGAGGTTCGATGCGTCAACAGTGCCACGAGATGTCGTTGTCTTCGCTGATGGGACGGTAGAAACGCTCAACATTGGCTATATGAGCCGGTCATCCTATGTTTCGCTCCTCAGGGATACTGCAGAACGTGGTAAAACCAAGAGGAAGCCGCAAAAGGAAGAAGAGCAGAAGAAGAATGACGAGCCGGTTCCAAAGCCGGTAGACCCATCAACTGGCAAGTCGTCCGCCGAACCGTCTGTCACTGAGAACTCCAACAAGCCAATAGAACCTGACACTAATAACGCGGTACCACGAGATCGTGCGCTGATAACGGGGCTAAGCGGATATTGTCCGGTCCGTCTCCATGATGCTAGACAATGGACACCCGGACTTGATTCAATCGTTGTGGACTATCGTGATATTCGCTATCGGTTTTCGTCCGAGGAAGATCGGGAGAAGTTCCTCAAGAATCCCGCTGAGTATGCACCGCAGGACCTTGGCTGTGACCCCATCGTTCTTACAAAAGAAGGGAAGGCCGTTGCAGGTGACATTCAGTACGGCGCGTTCTTCGATCAAAGACTTTATCTGTTCAAATCAGCTGAGAATCGAGAACTATTCAAGAAGTCTCCATTGCTGTTTATTGAAATTCGCAGTGCTTTGAAGGCAGATCAAATTCAGGACATTCGAAGGCAATAGAGCTGCACCGCTTCATCAGCGATTTACAACCGACTGCAAATCGTTAAGTAGAGACCTCGCTGTTGCTGTCGTGCTGACCACTTTGCCTTTCCCGTCAATTAACCAGATTGACGGAGCACGGGCTACGCCCCAAAATCGAATCAAGGGGCTATCCCAGGATCTTTGTTGAGCATTAGGAAAGAAGATTTGCTGGCCCGGAACATTGTGCATCTCCATGAATGAGTTCAATGTCGACTCATCTTCATCGAGAGCTACACCAACCATACGCAACTCATCGGAAGGCCACTGGGCTCGAATCTTCTCGAGCACGGGGAGAAGCCCGTCAGAGAATTCCGTACTATCCGACTCCCAGAAATAGATCAGTGTCGGTTTCCCGGGAAACTCATCAGCAGAAACAAATCCGCCATCAGCCGTCGGTCCGGAGAACTGTGACAATTGCTGCCCGACAAGGGACAGTCGGCGCAGAGATGCAGTCGCATTCTGTCCCTGTTCTGTCTTACCAAATTTTTCTGCCAGAGCTGTGTAGCA
>JAXMBU010000084.1:0-24491 GCA_046349735.1 Planctomycetaceae bacterium | reverse complement strand
GAACCTGGACTTTCTTGAATGCGTTCATCGACATCGCAGACGCCATTTTGAGCGATGTCCGTCACTCTTCATTCACGCGCAGCCACTTATCTCGAAGCCCAAATTGAAAGTCCAGAGCGGGTAGAAAAAAAATATGATAAAACTGCATTGCAATTTGAATTACCACCGTTACCGTGCTTGGCGGGTCGCAGAAAGTTTTTAAACGCTTTCTGAACAGACCCGAGATGTTTCGGACGACCAAATAAATCGCATGTCAACTGGTGTTGGCAGGCGAGTTAAAGAGTAGGCCGACGTGGTGGAATCCTTTCAGGGTTTCGCTGTGTCGGCTTTTTTTATTGTTCGCAGTGCGAGCACTGAGAGAAGCCGACTTAGAGAAGTCCGTCATTTATTTTGCCACGTCGGCTTTTTTCGAGAAGAAGAAGACGCTCACGGTCATCAAACACTGGGATTGTCAATTGACTAATGGCGTCTGCAGTTTTGTTCCTCGCAGGACTTATGGCCCGTTCGGGGGTGAGGTTGATTTTAAGTTGAAGGAGTGTTTCTAATGTCTCGAAAGCGATTGTGTTGTGTTATGTGCGTCGTAGCGCTCGCACTATTCCTTGGCACCACGGATGCCGAGGCAAGGTCTCGGTACGGCCGGCGCAGCAACCAGCAGAACGGCTGCCGTCAGAGCAGCAACTATGGCCGCAGCAACTACGGATCAACTCGCGGCAACACCCGGAGCCGCGCCCAGTATTACAACACAACTGGCCATGGTTACAGCGTGTCCGGCCACGACCCCGCAGGTTTTGGAAACTATGGTCACAACAATTCCGGTTTTCAGAGCTATAGCCACCACAACTACAGCCCGGGCAATCACTAAGGCGAGCAACGAAACGTTGCACTTGTCCGAATGCTTCGTCGAGGCATGCTGATGACAGCCACACGATGAGTGTCTGCTTTCCAAAGGTGCCGGGGGATGCTGTGCAGCCAATCCCCGGCTTCCCTGAACGGCGTCAACCCGGTACAGCCATCAAGTTCTCTCGCCAAACTGCCAGTCTACTCCCATCGGAGACCGTGGTTCGGTTCATCATTCGATGGCCAACCTTACGACAGACACTGACACGCGAGGCAAACACGATGCAATCCGGAAGTTGATGTCGCTGCACGGTGACGATAGCGAGCGACTCGAACTCTCATGGAGCTCACGATTCGACGGTCCCTGAGTGAGGACCAGGAGATCCACTGACTGGAAATGGTCTGTGGTCAACGAGGGTATGTTGCCGTCGAAAATGGTCAGTACGAGTTTGAAATGAAAGATAATGAACATGTTTTACACAATGATCTCCATCAGTACGATTGCTTTGGCGATGTTCGCAGGTAACGCGACCGTGGTGACAAGCGAAGACAGTCCGCACGCCGCAATGATGATGAAGTGCGCCACAACCTGCTCAGAATGCCAGGTGACCTGCGATGCGTGCTTCCATCACTGCGCATCCCTAGTGGCCGACGGGAAGAAGGAACATGCCCAGTGCATGCATCTCTGCGTGGATTGTGCTGACTGCTGCAAAATGTGCGCGACGCTTTGCGCACGACAAAGTGCGATGTCGGCTCATGCCTGCGAATGTTGTGCCAAGTGCTGTGACGACTGTGCCGCCGCCTGCGAGAAAATTGCTGACGACAAGCAGATGGCCGCCTGTGCCAAGACTTGCCGCGCATGTGCCAAGGAATGCCGCGAAATGGCAAAGATGGCGAAGTAACTTTTGGAATCTCTCCATTGGAGTTCCGGGTTTAAGCAGTGTGGTTGAGAGCGTTTATCGTTATATGACTGCAGTGCTAAAGTGTCGGGGATTGGCGTTCAGCCAGTCCCCGCTTTCATTTCAAGACACAGCGATGAAAGGGCGCAGCAAAATTCGTGTGAGTAGGACTAAAACCAGCTGGCCGCATCGGCCACCAGTTCAGGTTCTTGAATAGCCATTGACGAGCAGAACGCATTCGAAGTAGGGACTCAAGTCGGAAGGACCAGGCTCAAAAAGGTCGTGGCGCGAATTCAGCGTAGTCAAGTGCGCGTCACGCGACGTCGGAATGAGGACATCGCGGCCAGAACCCTGACGAATTCAAATGACAAACACGCCAAATACCGATGTTTCAGTGGACGGCACAGTAGATGCATAACTGATGTCCTGTCTCGCTGCTGTCGATCGACAACCGGCGGAATGACATAAGTTCCAAAGGTATTCATTCGGAGCAGAACAATGAAGAAGATTTTCAAAACCTTGCTGACCCTGGCAGCAGCTGTAACTTTGGCTGTTACAACTCAGGCGCTCGTCAGAGCGGATCACAACTACGGTCCTTACAGCAACACAGGGTCGGCATATCCCAACAATTTCGGCTCCGCCTATTCGGCGGAACAGAGCTATCACAGTGGGCTGGCGCACCGCAGCAACGATCGCCAGTCTAGTCATGATCAAGCTCACAGCCTGGGACTGAACAATCGGCAGCACAATTCTCTGCACCAGTCGATGTCGCATGGTGCCTTCCACGACAACCAGGACCACGCAAATTTCGACAGCAACTCACGCAGCCGTTTCAACGGATCGAACTACGGCGGCTACGGCAACCAGTCATTCGGTGGCAACTATTCCAGCCAGCCGCAGTATTCGGGCAGTCCGTACTCGATGAACCCATCGTATGGGAATCAGTATTCGACAGCCCCGTACTCGACACAATCGTCCTCGAGAAATCAGTATTCCACGCCGTACCCGATGCAGTCAGGCTTAGGCATTTCGTACTCAACTCGGTCTTACGGAACGCCGCTCAACATGAACCACGGAAATGGTTCGTACTCCACGAGTCCTCGATGGTAATGTCGGCGGATCATCAATGTTCGCTCTGTGGCTGAAGGAATTCATGCCACAACTACAATGCACGATGCACGATGCACACAGTCAGGAGTTCTTCCCTTCCGCAGACGACGGCGGATTTCGTTCCGTGTTGACGATCAACAATGGTGTTGCTCGTCCCTCTTCTGTTGAAAGGTTATGCCCATGAACACTTTGCTATACGTACTCACGGCTGTGAGTGCCCTGAGTTCACAACTTTACTCATCGCCGTCCTGCAATGGCCCCGGTTGCCAGTCCAATTCATCGGCTGGTGCAACATGGTCACCATCATCCAATCGCGGCACCGATTCGCGTCGCTACTCCCAGTACAGCGATCCACGACAGGCAGCTGCTTGCCAGTGTCGTACCTGTGATCCTCGATTTCCGTGCTCGCCCGAAAACTGTGGACGCCAGAATTGTCAGGATTGCCTGAACGGCTGTCAGAACTGCACCCGGCTCGTACTCATCACAAGCGAATGATGGCTGGGAACCTCGTGCAAGTGATTTACAGGGACGTGGATCTGCTCCACAGGTCAGCGTTCAGCGAATTTGCCCTGTCACCGGGGAAGAACTTGGTTCGATGGGTCGACCAATTCCGGTCAGTGTCTCCGGCCGGACTATTCAGGTCTGCTGTCAGGCCTGCGTTGCTGCAGTCCAACGGAATCCTGAAAAATATTTGCAGAGAGTTGCTGAAGAAATCGGAACCATGCGATCCCATGCACCTCAAGGATCGTCGGACCCTCGGCAATCAAATCTGCAAGCGAGTGGCCAGCGACTGTGCCCGGTAACCGGTGAAGAGCTTGGTTCCATGGGACCACCAATTCCAGTTACTGTTTCAGGTCGAACAATTCAAGTCTGCTGCGAAGCCTGTGTTGCTGCCGTCAAACGGAATCCCGCAAAGTACTTTGCCAAAGTCGCTGATGAAATGGGGTCTGCTTCAGGACGCCGAGATATGAACGCGCGAGATCAGTTTTCACCTCCAACTCAGGCCCGTGTCAAGCGGCTGTGTCCTGTGACTGGAGAAGAGCTTGGTTCCATGGGACCGCCGATTCCAGTCACTGTTTCCGGTCGAACAATTCAGGTCTGCTGCGAAGCCTGTGTTGCCACCGTCAAACGAAATCCTGCGAAGTACTTCGCGAAAGTCGAAAGCGAGTGGAATTCCAATCCGATGCGTCCAACATCGGGCAGGCTGATGTCAGATCGAGTCGTGCGCTAAGCTCGGCAGACTGTGAAGACTCAACTGGAGATGAATGAATCGACACTTCCGCCGCGTCAGAGGATGGTTTGCCAAACTCTGTAGCGGCGTTTTTAATTTCCATTAACCAGACTCAAGATGACTACAAAATGTTGAACTGCCGCAAGATTTTCGGCAATTCCCTCGAATCTCGAAAACCTTGGTAAAAAAATTGCGATTCTGTGAAGAGCGACGACAGTCTGTACATCTAATCCATTGAACTCCTGATCCGTTTCCATGGTGGATCTCGGACCGCAAGTCGGAAACATGCAGGATTTGTTTGATGTTTCAATTCCCAAAAGGATTGCCTGAATGATGACTTTACGAACTCATTTGATGTTGAGCACGGCGCTTGGAATGGTTGCCTGTCTTTCGCTGGCTGCGACTGTTGTCGCAGATGATAAGCTGGGCAATGCCGACGCAAAGCACCATGAGCATGATGCTGCAAAGATGGAAAAAGAGATTGCTGAATCACTCGCAGAGTTGTCTGCTGCCGACCGAAAACTGGCTCAGGGTCAACGCTTTTGCACAATGATGGAATACAGCCGCCTCGGTGCCATGGGGACGCCCGTCAAAGTTATGGTTGATGGCAAACCTGTCTTCGTGTGCTGTGAAAGTTGCGTCGAAGAGGCAGTCAAAGGCGGCGACGACACGCTTGCCAAAGCCAAGGCACTGACGGAATCGTCTGCTGTTCTGGCTAAACTTTCGAAAGAAGACCGAGCCGCAGCGGAAGCCCAGAAGTACTGTGCGATCCAGACGAAAGGCTTGCTTGGCTCAATGGGCGCTCCCATCAAACTGGATCTGAACGGTACGCCTGTGTTTCTGTGTTGCAAAGGCTGCACCGGAAAAGCCAAAGCAAATCCCAAAGCGACGCTGGCCAAAGTGGAAGAATTGAAAAAGGCTGGCGAACACGATGAACATGGCGACCATGAACACGGAGATCACTGGCTTGCAAACAAGGCCGCCAAAAAGAAATAGTTGACCGAGACAATTCGCTTTCCTCATGCGGAGCGATACCGGCTTTCATGCAGCACCTCCTGCCCCGTCGCAGGCGGTAGCTGCTGAGCGATGATCCGGCTCGGTGTTTGCGGGACGTTCCGACGCGTCGTCGGAGTGAGAACTGTCCAGAGTTCCGACAGCTCCACACACATCCCGTCCGCTGGCAGGCACTGGGGGGGAACTCGGTCTTCCGTGGTCGTACATGGCTCTCTTCCTGAGGGCAATTGGCGACGCTGTTGGCACCAATGTGCCAGTTTCAAAAGCGCTCGACGTACGATAGGCCGATCGGCCTCACCGATGCAATCCGTATCATGGGGTGTAGTGCCCCCCGGGCTTCCCAAGTTCCTGGAGAATCCCAATTGTCTGTCTGCACATGGTCAGTCGACTCCGGCAGGACTGCTGGCACCAGACCAATAAAGCGCCGCAGTATGGCCCCAGGGGTCGGAAAACAGAGGCTCCCGCAACTGGCCTTTCGAAGCTCAATAGCATGGCTTTTAGACTGGCTGTCTACGCTTCGCCGGACAACCCGCGTACGACGCAAGACTCGCTTCCGGCCGCTGGTCAAGCTCTACCGGACGGGCTTTCCACCCGCAGGACTCTACGAAAGGTTTCAGATTTGTATTCTACATTTCATCCGCCTTTCCCACGCTTGCTTAGCGCAATCCGACACGCCGAAGAGACATCGATTTGATTCGCCATGTTGGCAATTCTTGATCCAGTGGCGCAGTCAATCCGAATACAGATGGACGTCCGTTGAACGCGAATGTGATTGCGACGTCGATGTAGCCTACAGGTTTGTTCATGGTAAAGTGACTGGTGTCTGCCTCATTCGATCAGCTTCAAGACCAATATCGACCGACCAGTGTGGTAGTGTTCAGTTTATAGTCTCAGGGTATCATCTCAGCCAGCGTGACGTTGAAATCCCTCGGTTGCTCGATCTTACGCCAGTGTATGCTCATGTACGAGTACGTTAGGCATCAGCATGCGTCAAGTTCGTCCGCATATGCGACGCACCAGCACCAGTGCTTGGAGATCGGCTGTGTGCGGCGACGCCTGACCCCGCCAAAAAGCCGCCAACAAAGGCAGGTTTGGGATTGCAAGGCAGGCTATCGCCTGGTCAGCCAGTTGAGGCAGTGGGGCAGCGGGTGGCATTCAGTCAATTGTGGACAGCAATTACCGGCCAGCAGACATATTCGGCGGAAACCAGCACCGCCCTTCATCGTCCGGCATCCATCAGGGGGCCCCCGGCGTGGCGAGCCCCAATGGATGCCAGCCGACGAAGGCAGGTCAGATGCCCACCAGCAACACATCATCGCCAAAACTGTTTGATTGAGCATTCAGTTTTTAGAGCACGCTTTCAGGCAGGCACATCACAACGCGTTTGAAACATGATCTTTTGACGGCATTCAGGATGCGGGTGAAGAACTCACATCGGCACTCACGGACGCGCGGCCGGCTATCCGACATGGCAATCGCAGCGTGCGTGAGTACCGGTGGTGCAACATTCGGTTTTACTTACGGTTTTTCTGTTTCCCTGTATCCTGTTTGGAGATCGTTCTGACCAATCTTGTGCGGGCTTCCCGCGAATTATTTTCCCGAACGCCTGATGAGACGTTTGAGTCCTTTGACCGAAACGCTCTACCAGTACCGCTGCAGGAGCATTCAATTGATCGCTGGGAACCACCTGATGCGGTGACTCCCACAATCATGGATGATGGCCAGCTGGGTCTGTCCATCAGCTCAGCCAGCCAGTTCAGTTGAATGACTGGTCTTTCGATCCAACTCTGGCGGTTTGGCCAGAGTCGATAAGCACGACTCTCAATCGATTGAGGATCGAAACCGCCGTTCAGGCTCTGACCGGAACGCTGCCCCGTGGTCGCAAGCCACTGCAAGTGCTGACTACCGATGACTACGTCCGCTCGGTGCATGGTGCTGCCAATTTTACGCTCTACAACTCAGAACTCCTCGACATGGTTCGCGATCGTGCGGGGGATTTTGTGCCGCCTCAGGACCGAAGTGAACCCACTGGCTTGTATGCTGGTGAGCAGGACATGTTCTGCTTCTCGTCCGACTGGCTGGGTGGAAATCGGCGGTGAGTCGTTCGCTCCGGGATTCTTCCTTTGGAACTCCGAAGTCGGGCGACGCACGGTCGGCATTGAAACGTTCTGGTTTCAGTCGATCTGTGCAAATCACATTGTGTGGGATGCGATGGAGGTCACCACCTTCAGCCGCAAACACACGGCCAACGTCCATGACGCCTTGCCTGAGATCACTGGTCTGCTGGATCAGTTGGTGAAGTCGCGAGATCAGCGTCGTGATGCGTTTGTTCGCCAGATGACGGCCGCTCAAACGGCTGTACTCGGCGACGACCGCGAAGCCACATTGAAAGCTCTGACCGGGAAGGGGATTCCTCAGAATTCCATCCGCGAAGCTCTCAATATGGTCACGGCCAGTGGATCACGGTTCACGGTGTTTGCTCTGGTCGATGCGCTGACCCGCATCTCCGGACGAATCCGTCATGCGGGTGATCGAGCCGAGATTGATTCGCGGATCGGTCGTCTGCTGGCTCTGGCAGCCTAGCAGGAGTCGAACCATGCCCTGGCTCAGACTCTGGCACGGTCACCGACATCCGAATGAACAGCTCGACGGTTGGGGAGAAGACGGTCCGACTTTCGGACCGTTTCCATTTTTCCACATGACCTACGGCTGCGATATCAAGTTCGGTGAAGACGGATACTGTCTCAATCTCGTTCAAGAGTTTGTGTATTACGACGGCATGTACTACGGCGACTGGTCATTCTGTGATCAGCTCGATGAAGGCATGCAATCCGGACTGGTGTCATTTGATCCTGCAAAGGCTGTCCGTGCCGATTGTCGGCCCGGAAATCTTCAGCCTTGTCGTTCTCAACAGGAAGGAGGTGTTTCAGACATAGGAGTACATAAAATGGATCCTCAAGTCGCGTGGCTGGAACTGATGGATGCTTTTCATCAGCTCGACTGGGACCGCGTTCGCGATCTCGCTGATGGCCTGCTGCAATGGATGAATGGCGGTGGTTTCTCTCCGGAAACTTCCGTCGTCAGGAAACCTGTGGATGGTTCTCCGAACGAGCCACCGAAGTCGCTCGGCCCAAACTGGAATCGGACTGTGGCTCAAGCTGCATGCCGATACGCTCTGGATCTGGCGAATCAGGTGCTCAATGACCCTGATGGAATTCCTCACGGAGTTCCGTTCACACTGTCGTGCTGCAACTGCGATGTGTCGATGGCCCGGGCGACTACTACAAGGCTGTCGATGCCGGTTGGTTTCGCATCCGATTTGTCCCGCAAGTCCCGGTGAAAACTTCATCGGTCTCCTGTCCGGATTGCGAATAGCTCAACGCAGCAATTCGCTGAGCTGTAAACAGTAATCTTGTTTGAGACAGTTCGAAACAGTTCGACCATCAATACTCTTTGTTTGTTGAAAGGAACATGTACGCATGTCAAAACAGAATAAGGTTCTTCCGCCAAAGCTCCGGTTCACGAAGTGCGACTCGGACGGATTAAGCCGCCGTCTGGAAAACACGACCGAAAACGGAGTGCGGCACAATGTCTTTGTCCATGCCGCACAAAAGTGGCACGCAGTGAAGGACTCTGCCAGCTTTGGAAGAGATGATCTTCCGCTCGTGATCAAAGTCGCTGATCAAGCCCACGACTGGATCTTCAACCAATCCGGTTCTGAAGCGTGACTTTCTGAAGGTTTTCGTCAACCGTGCATCAGCCCCGCTGATCACAACCTGGCCCCGTTGCACCACCGGGCCCTTTCTCCGTGAGTGGATGCCCATCGCTATACAATACTGGTCACTGGCAGTGGTGGTACTTCCAGTCCAGATAGAACGCGCAGTCTCGCTCAAATCGCCAACGTATTTGCGTATGCATTTAGCGAAGACCATTGACAGACCAATCGGAATAGACAATCTGATGGGCGTTGTATGGGCCACCTCAGTAGCCTGACCCGCCCGCCCATGCTTATCCCGGAGCTGAAACTTTGAGACAGCTGTTCTTGATTCGTTTCTATTCAGCATCGCGTATAATAAGCGATGACGCCTACGACTTACTGATACCGATGAACGATTTGGGATTGTCGAGCTGGACAAGACGCTTTGTTTTACAGTCTCCCCGACAGGGAAAGAGGTGGCTTACTGGAGTCCGGAAAATCCAGCAGACGTGGTGGTACTCGATACTGACACAGGAGAGACACTCCGGAAATCAAGTCTTGACGCCAAAACGGAACTGCTGTGGCTTAGATATTTGGACGATGGCATTCGCCTCTGCGCGATCACAGCCTCTGGTACGCTGATTACCACCAATATGGATTCACCGGCGTTACATCAAAGCCTCGACGAACCTCCAATTGAAGGTGGAAGCTTCGCAATGTCGGGCGACGGCGAGTACTTGGCATACGCTGACCAAAGGCTTCAGATTTGGGAAGTCCGAGCAGGGAGATCACTGATTTCTTAAGAACGGATACCGGAATGCATGCCTCATTCAGTCAAGCCGGCGACATTGCTCTCCTGCTTGACGGAGGGGCCGCTCGGTTTGGAGACGAGCAGAAAATTCACTCGAAGAGATCCAAGTCAACCTCGGTGATGAAGTAAAGCTACCGGTTCGAAGCCACTCTGGTCGATACGTAGCCGCGACGACGAAACAGCGAATTCTGCTGTTCGACCTATTAAACCAGGACTATGACTTTATTGATGCGACTGAACACGATCGCGTGTTCTTCAATGAGAGCGACACTGTGCTTGCTGTAGTCCGATCAGAGTCGGAAGACAACAAAACTTCCGTGGATACATGGAAACTCGGTGCGAATCTCACTGACAGATCCTTTCTGCGGTCGTCGTAGACCCAATGAAGGTTTTAAGTACATACCGAGATGGAGTTGTGCTTTGTTAGAGCATGATACAGCGAAGACGCTGAGCCTTCATGATTTTCGCACAGACAACACCACTTTGCTTATGAATTCGCTATCGCTTTCCAATGAAACTTTCCCAAGGCAAGGAGTCTGTTGTGGAACTGCTCAAGGAACAAGTTGGCCTTAGTCGCCACAGAAAGCGGAATTGCTTTCTTTATAGGATTTGAATTCTCGTCAGGTCGATATCGACAATGATCGGCAGGAGCGAAAAGTTGCGACCGAACTTGAAGATGCGGCATGCGAGCATTGCCGGTGTTGTCTAAGCCAATCTCCGAACTGTTTGCAATCAATGCTTCAGGCAGTACAGTTGTTAAATCGCCTGAGGACATACTTTTCTTGTAGCGGCAGCTAAAGTTTTCTGAAGTCACGACGCTCAATCTTGAATTTTCGACTGGTGTCATTTCCTTTACAGACGGAAAGCCGCCAGATTTCTCCCGATGCACAAAAACTAGCTGTCACTGCCGACAATTTCGTTTATATCACGGTACAAGACCGGTTTTCCACAGAGATTTTCCAGGCGACTATGTCTCTGTCGCATTTTCGACTGACGCAGAAGAAACTACTCTTGCTCGGACAAGTGAAGTCAGCACTTGCAGATTTGAGCTCTGGAAAGCTTGCGCCCCTCCCCAAATTTGGATCGCCGACAGGCAATTTCCGGGGAGGAAGGCTCGTTGCCGCAACTTTCAAGTCTACTGCCGAATATTATGAGACGAAAGCGCTGTTCGATGTGGCAACAGCAGAACTTGTTAATGTCGTAACGCTTGAAAAACTGCGGAAAACACAAACGAAATGCTCGCTCAGAATCGACAGTCATGTCTGTTTTGGGGAATAAGAATGGTTTCGACTCGTTTGTCGATTTGATTGATGTCAAAACCGGCAAGGGGACAGGAGTAATGGAAATCCCAGATGGATTGAGTCATCTGTGCATCCCTCTGAAAGAAGCAAGATCCTGGCATGGGGTCATCTCCAGCCGCGGATTTGCGACGTTCGATCTGAAAGCGAAACAAATGAAATCATTGATCCCATATACGCGGTACTGGCTCTCCCAGCATCCCGAATTGACTTCAAGAGAAGTGTTTCTTCGCGACGACGATTCCTATTCACCGCCCGACAAGCTAAGAGAGGACTTCACTTTCAAATACACGTTTTTTGGAACCGAGTTTTATGTCCTTACAGGCGACATATCAGAAAAGGCCGGAGTGTGTTTGCTCGCGGAGCGAGGCCGACTGTCACTTTGGAATCTAACGAACGGCGACCTGCTCTGGGTTGGTTATGGCACAGACGCCGCTCCACGCTCAACCGCCTTCAGTCCCGACGCCAACCTAGCCGCAGTACTCACTGACTCAACTGTTCAAATCATTAACTTTTCAAGTTTGATCAAGCGAATGCGGCCAGCAGAACACTGAATAGGCCGACGAATCACGATTGGTCAACTTGGAAGATCACCGATCGACAATCAGTCGATTGCATCCGCTTCCGAGTGTCCTCGCAATTTTGTTGATTGGTGTTCTTGCCGGTGCCAAAGGACCGACGGGGATTGCCATGTGGGCGGTCGCAAAAGAACATCTGCTGAAACAGGGACTTGATCTGCCGAATGGGATGCCGTCACGAGACGTCTTCGACGGGTCTTATCGGCGGTGAAGGTGGAAGCGTTTCGATCGTGTTTCTTAGGCTGGCTGAACTCACTGGTTGCAGTTCCGAAAGAGAAATCCAGGGTCAGCAGCGCCGAAAACACCCACACCGCGATTGATGGCAAAACGATGAAGGGCAGTCACAACCGCGCCAATGGGCTCGGGGCGAGGCACCTTGTCAGTTGATTTCGAAATGACGATTGCACAAGTCGCCACAGAAGAAAAATCCAATGAAATTACCGCGATTCCTTAAGTCCTGAGACTGGTTGATCGCAACGGAGCTATCATCACGATCGATGCGACGATGGATGTATCTGTCGCTCGGGTACCAGACGCTGCTGCCACTTGATCATGGCTGTTGAATTGGTGGAAGTGGTTGAATCACGCCGGCTCGTTGACGGTCCCTTGCTGCATGATCCATGTGTGGGCCTGATCCAGCGCCTTTGCAAGCAGCAGAAGGTCGTCGCGGCCGAAGTGCTGGGATTCTCGCCACAGGTCGCCATCCCGATACAGTCGAATCACTGTCACGTTGTGGCGGTCGCCGGATTTGGTTTGGTTGAACCAGATGTTCGCTTTGATGTAGCCGAACCGGATGCTGTGAATGGGTTGCTTTGCGATTGAAACGTGCTCTTCAAAACAGAATGCGATGGTCGGAAAGACGAAGTAATTCAGACTGTTGCAAGCCACTTGCCAATCTGAAAAATCTGTGGCATAAAAAAGGCTACCGGGCGTACCCGGTAGCTGAAAACCTTTGTGATCTTCTCACTCTAAGTGAGGGAAGATCCACCAGGGCATGATTTCCGATTCGTACGTGAGTTCAGGTTCTTCGAGTGCCAACAGCACTTCGAGGAAAGCCTGATATCGCAACTCCGAATCAACATCTTCTGGTGCTTGATCTGCGGAATGCAGATCGGAAGGTTTTTCGTCTTTCATGCGTTCTCCTTATTTCGGTGCAGTCCTGCAGACTGCACTGTTTCAATCAACCCCATCCGCTGATGGAGCTCATCAAAAGGGAGAACGCTGGAAGGCGGTTTGCCATTTCTCGACAAACTGAGCTTCGTCTTTTTCAATGTTCCGACGATCGAACATGCGTCTTGAGTTTTACAACGCGACGGCGGCGTAGCCTGTTTTATGTTTGAGAAGCTAACAGGAGGGCTTACAAGAATTCAGCCGTCTGACGACGGGGATGTATCAATAAACTGTTTTCAATTCCCAATACAAATCAACAATGACCGTTCCAATGTCACTCGGTATTATTTGCAACAGACCTCCTGTGTTATATTGAACGACATCTGAGCGGCACATCCCATCTCAAATCACGTCATTGAGAAAAATCCATAAAAGACCACGATGGCGACGCCGTTGCATCGACGGTATTCTGTCCCGATTCGATTCACCTGCCTTGCGTGTCGTCAACCACTGACACTGTACTCAAATACAAGCCGCAGCGATTTCATTTCACAATCCATCCGGATGAACCTGCGTGCGGCTGTCGCGTATTAAACCCCTGACAATCGAGGTTTCAAAACAAAACGATAGTCTGCCCCCGCTCGTCGGGCATTAAAAAGGTGAGTACTCTGCGGGAGAGTTAAAAACTCGCGGTTATTAACGAATGGAATCAATGAGGTGTTATGCAAACACAAGAAAATGGAACGGAGTCGGAGAGGTATTGGGCTGGTCAATTTGAACCAGAACCAACGGTGGTCGATGCGGAGGAATTTGGAGAACAAGCGGTCGAGCTGAATGACTGTGGAATCGGACTGAGGATCACGAATGTAGATCCGATTCTCCAGGCTCGGGGGAAGAGACTGAGGCTCGATGTCAACTTTGATGTCGGCGTGGTTTCAGTCTCTTGGGGTGTGCTGGCGAAAATTAGCCGCGAGGATATTTTTCGCATCCTGCAACTTCATGTTTCAAAGTGGCATAATCTTGACAGTCCCTCTCGCGGTAAAAACGCATGGGACGATGTCCTGGATTCCATGAGCTTCACGGCTCGTGGCTGTGTCCATGGGGACAATCCTGAGTCAGTACAAAACAGAAATGCGGTTGAACGGAAACCTCTTTCTGAATTCTCCTGATTATCTGGGATAGACCTCTCAAGGGTAAGCTTCGGCTTACCCTTTTTTTGTTGCGCATGCCTTAGCGAAGTGAAGACTCGGTTAGCGCAGCCAAAAAGCTGACGGATTTCCCGTCAGCCTGCATTCTCAGAAGAACGACTTGTTGGCGTCCAGCAACATTGCCAGGTGAATGACAAACGTTGCTGATGGCGAACCAGAGTAACCGAACCCATTCGTGTTTCTCTCGTTCAGACATTCGTCAGCAGCTTTCCTCACGGAACGGCCAGCGAGCATACTCACCCATGTGTCCTCCTTCCATTTGTGTCGCGTTCGGCGTACCCGTGACACTGTCTCAATCAACTCCACCGAATTGTGGAGCTCATCAAAACATCAGTGGAAGGATTGCCACTGAATGAGGTTGCCGTTATTTCAGGCCAGCAACTGCCTGTCTGCCTTGATTTAACAACCCGGCGGCACGGTTGGCGTTCTTTTCTTCCCAAAAGGGAATTGGCAAACACGGACCAAAAATATCGATTTGAAAATGACATGGTTGAGCCATGGTGCATCGTAAACGTCTCAGGAAGTTCCAACAGCAGAATTACAGATTTGAGTAGCGGTCAATGGTTTCTCTGACCAGTGAGACTGCTCAAACACCTGATGCCGGCGGATCCTTCTGCGATCAGATAGAATCATTTCCATTCCCGATGCCTGTCATGGCGACTTGCCAGCTGACAGCTTGTACACTCCGGCAAACGATATGCCGGATTGCCTGTGATTCTGCTCGGAAATTCAAACTTCACTTTGTGCTTGATAAAGGACATTATCGTGCAGCATGAAGAGGGTGAACAAATTGGATTGAAATTCAAAAACAGCATGGAGGTGATCAGGAATATGAAACAAAGTGACAACGCATTTCTCGGACTGGGTGTGAAATTTCCGGCATTGGTCGATGCGCCGGGTGTCGCACCTTGATCCAAACCAGCTTGACATCTGGGTGACAGAATCCGCTGACGACGCTAACGCTGTGCATTCCGCAAGGTTCCTGCTGAATCTGTGGATGCCGACGTGAATGGCGTGGTAGGTTCGATATGAACGAAGCGATTCAGAACTGGGATCGAACACATCGACGAGCATTCCTTGACTGGGCCGCCAGTGAAACCAACGTCGCCTGATCGCACGCATGAATGAACGTGAACCCGGTGCAGAAGCGAACATGATTCTTCGCCCGGCTGAGTCGATTCGCAGCGTACAACTGTCCTTGCCTGCCATCATCGAGCAAGCTGGCCACAGTGCTCGGTTCGCGTTTGAGGAATTCTTCCATGCGAAGATTCGCAACGCACACACTCGCCGGGCTTACCGCCGAGCAGTGCTCTGCTTTCTGCAGTGGTGCGAACTACGGCAGCGAAGCCTGCATGAAGTTTCACCGGCGGATGTTGGAATCTATCTGGATGAGCTGAAGCATTCCGTCGCCAGCAAGAAACAGATTCTCGCCGGGCTGCGTCACTTCTTCGACGGCATGGTGACTCGCCACGCGATCGCTCTAAATCCGGCACTATCCGTGCGAGGCGAACGGTATCAGGTACTGGAAGGCAAAACGCCTGAGATCACCATTCGACAGGCTCGGAAGTTGTTGTCGTCCATCAACACCGACACTGTAGTCGGCCTTCGTGACAAGGCAATCTTGTCCATTCTGATCTACACGGCCTCTCGAATTGGCGCCGTTGCCCGGCTGAGAATCAAAGACCTTTACGACGTCGGCGATCAGTACTGCCTGCATTTCATCGACAAAGGTGGAAAGTCCCGCGAGGTCAGTCCGCCATGATTTGCAGCAACTCCTACAGGCCTACCTTCAGGCAACAGGGCTTCAGCTCCGGTGACTCTTCCGATCGATCACTCTTTTGCACGACCCGCAAGAATGCTCAGTCACTCAACGAACGTCCCATGTCTGCCGGAGATATGAGCCGAATGACCAAACGTCGATTACTCGCCTGCGGTCTGCCACCTCGTCTGTCTCCTCACTCATTTCGCGTGACAACGATCACTGATTTACTCGCAGGGTGTCCCGCTTGAAGACGTCCAGCACCTCGCCGGTCACGCGGATCCCAGAACGACGCGACTTTATGATCGCAGACACAAGGCAGTGACAAGGAACATCGTCGAGAGGATCTCGGTCTGAACCATATCCTGCGGCTTGCCAAACGACGTAGTTGAGGGTTCATCGAACGGCAGATGAAGCAAGCTCTGCGCCATTTACATCCAGCATGAAACCTGCCACCAACTCACCTTGCACATTCGCAGGCATCAGTGGCTGGAATTTACTCAGACGGTAGTTCGGCAGGTTGGCGGCGATGCGGAGCCAGCGGTTGGGGGCGGTCCAGAGTCGGGTTGGCGGAGTTGGTTGAGGGTGTTGTTGAATTCTGCGGGAGCGAGGTTGTCGGCTCGGACTCGGAGGCGGAAGTTGTCGGGGAGGATTTGCCAGGTCGGGCAGAGATCGGCGAGGGCGTGTTTGAGGGTGGCGTTGATGCGGCCTCCAGCGAAGGTGTGCCAGATGATCTCACTGTTAACGTAATCAATGCCGCCCACTTTGGGACGCACGATGCCGCGTAGTTGCTGGCGACGTTGGTCAAGTTCGCTGGCAGCTTGAGCGTCAAGGTATGGGTAGGTTTCGGCGGAGCACAACACGTCGAGTATCTTCTGACACAGATCGAACCCGAGGAACTGCGGCGGGAAGCCACCCCACGTTGGCTGTCGGCCGCGTGGGGCCGAGGCGACGATGACTCGTTCACTGTGGTCTGTAAAGTTAACCAGCCACGCTCGACCGCCCAGAAGAAAGCAGCTCACGCCATCGACAAGGCCATCCACAAAGTCCTGGCTTAGTGTTCCCAGTGGACGACCATCGGCCGACTTCACGGTGTAGCTCTGCGGGCTGGAAAAGACGGCATACAGCTCCATGAAGTTGCGACGGCCGAAGCGACGTTCCGCTTGCAGACCGAGCACCAACAGGCCGCTTGTCAGGATCAGCGAATTATCCTGAATCATCCAGTCGATCAGATCATCGTACTCCTTTCGCGAGATCCCACGAAAGTCAGGCACATGTGAAAGATGTTGCCATGCGTCTTCCGGAGAGACTCCATTGCCAGCCAGCGACATTGCCAGAAGCTGATGAATCATCACGGGCCAGCAGCGATCGTTCACCACGATGTTTTCGACCCAGTGCGATTTCGCCAGCTCAATCAGAGCGATGGCCTGCAGCACGGAATCAGAATTGGAACAGAAGAACGTTGTGTTCGCCGCCTGACCTTCGCGACGCCCCGTTCGGCCCATCCGTTGCAGAAACGATCCGACTGTATCTGGTGCTTCGGCCTGCAGGACTCGATCGAGGTCGCCGACGTCGATGCCCAGCTCAAGCGTCGATGTGCAGACGATGCAGGCATTTGATCCCTGATGGAATTCGTGTTCAGCAAGCTGCCGTTCTTCTTTTGACACCGCACTATGATGCACGAAGACCGCTGTCCCGGCACGCCGCATGTATTCGGCAACAGCCTCGGATGTCGACCGTGACTGGCAGAAGAACAGACTCTTTTGTCCCTGACTCATGCGAGCTGCATCAAAGGCCAATGTTGCCAGATCCTGACGATGCGTCACTAGCAATTGTCGGCGGGCTGCTTTCTTCGGCGGGTCCACGACGCAGCCAGGCCGGTGCGATGTTCCTTGCAGCCATCGTAGAATCTCATTTGGATTTCCCACGGTCGCACTCAGGCCAACTCGCTGAAGATCGTGCTCGGAAATCCTGGCAAGACGCTCAATCACGCTCATCAAATGGGCACCGCGGTCGGTACCGGCGATCGCATGCACTTCGTCGATTACAATCATCCGCAGATCGCCGAACAGTGCTTTCGAATCCACTGTCTGTGAAACCAGCATGACCTCCAGAGATTCCGGAGTCGTCATTAGCAGCTCGCACGGATCTCGCAGGAACACTTTTCGCTCATGGCTGGTTGTGTCACCGTGCCAAACAAAACGACGCAAGCCGACCATTTCCGTATAAGTGCCGAGTCGTTCTGCCTGATTGTTCAACAAAGCCTTAATCGGAGCAATATACAGAGCCCCGACGCCGTTTGGCTGATCGTTCACCAGATTCGACAGCGTCGGAAACATCGACGCTTCCGTCTTGCCACCTGCCGTTGGAGCCAGCACGACAGCGTTCTTCCCAGCCAATAATGCTTCTCCCGCCAATTCCTGAACCGGACGCAGTCTGGTCCAGCCGAGTCTGGCGACGATCGCTTCCTGAAGCCGCGGAGCAAACTGGGCGAAGACGCCACCCGCATCCTCCGCCGGCACCAATTGCGTCATCATCAGCTGTCAAGACTGGTGTTTGTCCACCAGTAGCAACTTCTCTGATCGTTCAATGGCTCCGCCGTGAATCCGTACTGTTCCATCAGCGAGTACTCGGATTCTCGTCGACCAGATCCATGAGTGACGAACTCCCGAAGGAATTGCCGTGGTACGACGCCGACATCTCCTTTGAATCCCGTCGTTACCTCCTGCACAAGACGATCGATAAATGCATCACTGATGGCTGCTTCGAGACGAGAGCGATCACGTGCCGGGTGCAATTCCCGCAGTCGCAGTGCGACCGCTCTAAGCCGCTCAGAATTGAACGGTCGCAGTTCGAGCTGAGCTTGTCGCATGCTGGAAAAACCACCACTCGCAATAAATCGAATGCGGTCGTTCAACGGCGGAAGTCCGGCGACACCTTGTCGAGAATCAAAGAAATCTGGTGTTCCGGTAAACAGCCACAACAGCCCTGGGTAGGAGCCAGCTGCGTCGGCAATCTGACGTATTCCGTTCAGCGATTTGTGCCGAGAATCTTTGCGCATTCGCAGAATGGTTTCGGCTTCATCAATGACAATCACGAGTCCCTTGTATCCGGCTGCCTTGACGATCTCCAGAACTCCTCGAAGGAAATGCAGTGCGTCACGTCCACTGATATCGCCTTTGATCTGAGCGGCCTTCTTCGCTGATGCAGCAATGTTGCGGCTGCCGCACAGCCATGAAATGAGTGCCCCAGCTTCCGCGACATTTCCATTCTGTTTCAGGTCGAAAATGTTCTGTACAACCCGAATGAAATCTTCCGGAGCTTTACCTCCAGTCAATGACACAAGATCTTCGTTGAGCCTTGCTCGTACCTTCTCATCGAAATCCGGATCGTTGTCATCAATGCCCGCATTCACCAGAGCTTCTTCGACGGCCCCAATCCATCTGTCCAGAATGTCTCCCAGTGCCCCACGTGGACATGAGGCCGTTCCGAGTTCCGTCATTACTCTGCGATACACATCGTCGAACTCATGAAAGTGCAGGTCGTTGTCAGAAACAACAACGAAACTGGTCGCAAAACCACGTGACTGCGCATCCAGGAGGGCCAGGCGAGCCATGAAGGTTTTACCGCAGCCATATCCGCCACGGAGAAACTTTATTGATCCCTCATGGTTACCTACGAGATCGAGCTGTCTGTGGAGCTCATTTCTCTGCTTATCAATCCCCACCGAAAACGTGTCGATGCCACGTTCAGGAACGAGGCCTTTTCTGAGAGCCTCAAACACATGTTCAACTTCGCGGGCTGAGATGCCACTCACTGTGATGCTCCTTCTCGCACGTACCTCTTGATTCCCGCCACAACATCAATTCGGATCTCGAACGGAGCACACGCGGCGAACGCCTCGAAGCTTCGCGAAAACTTTCGCAGTTCGCGGGCGCCGCCAAGCATGTCGGAAATCTCTGCCTCAGTCACATTTCCATGTTGAGCAAGATGCTGAAACACTCGTCTCACCGCGCCTTCCGGCAAGTTGTAGATCCAGTTGTTGGCCTGCGGTACTTCTTTAGCTTTGGGAGGTTCAGTTATGGAATCAGGTAACCGCGAAACCTCAAAGCGTTCTTTCAGCGGGCACGGTTCAAGCATGGCTTCTTTGCTGGGATGATACAGTTCGACCTGAACTCTCGCGGTCGTAGTGCCAGTGAGTCGAAAAAAGACTTCGAATTCTTCTCCGATCATTGCCCAAACGGTTCCGGACATAAGTCTGGCGCCGCCCCGGGTTTCGCAATGCTCGACACGCACGCCGGGATCATCAACAACTCGAATTGCAAGATCGACCTCAAAACTGCTGCCGAAATCGAGGCTCTTCTGAGCAGAAGTCACTTTGCAGGTAATGCACTGCATTCCCGCAACCGCGTCCTTTTTCTTCGCCTTCAGTTCATACGATGTTGTGCTGCCGCCAGTCATCAGTCGATGGCAAATCTTCAAGACTGGAATGACTCGTTCCTGAAGACTGTTACCGCCGTGTGCAAATCCTTTCAGGTCTCTCACGTTGTCATAAACGGCGACCGACTCTGGAAACATAAGGTGCAAGTCCTCGCAGTCGTAGCCAAGTTGCCGCATGGAAACTCGAACTTCGCCACTATGATCGGCCGCTCTGTCGGAAACAACGTGTCGACGTTTGCCGCCTATTGCTCGGTCGTGCGAGGGCAATGCCGACTGCTCATCAATCAAAAGAAAACCGTGGTCGCCTGTAAACACGAAATTGCGAACACCTGCTTCACGAAGCAAATGCCATGCGGAACGAAGGTCTTTCAGCACTGTTTCGAAAACCGTCGGTCCGAATCCCGCTTCGCCAGCACCATCGATTTCTCGACTGTGAATCATCACCAGCCGTGCGCCTGCAATTTTTCTCCGAAGATTTGCGACCTCCAGTTTGAGGACCTCTTCAAGTTCAATTCTGGGACATGTCCTTCCTCCGACTCGATCGTGCATCGCCCGGCGACGAGAATCAGGATCGTTGACACGGAATTCTCCCGTCGAAAACCCCAGCAGCTTTCCAGCAGCCAATTCGGGCTGCAGCCGCCCTGATTTGGCCACTGGCGCCAGAACATTCATCCCCACTTCGGTCACAGTCGGCAGTTCAGCCAGTCGCCAGGAAAGACTGACATCGGTCTTTGTCAATTCGCCAATAGCCTCCAAAAGCTCCAATCCCATTTCATACCGAAGCGCATCCACGACAAAGAATGCGGTAGTCCCTTCCGGAGAAACTAGAGGTTTCACTTCCTGATCAAAGACATTCCTTTGCTGCAGAGACGACTCTGGAAGAAACCCATGCGTTCGGCAAACGGCATTGAACTGAATCGCCCAACGGTCGGCCCAGTTCCTCCAGACTCGTTGCATCCCGTCAAGAGCAGCCCTGACCTCTTCAAATTTCGGCATCTGCGAACCCCACAGTTTCTGGCGGTTCTGTTCCAGATGGCGGTGTGCCTGATCCACCGCTGCGCCCATCCTGACGTATTCCTCTACGGCAGCCTGAATGCTCTGCGTGTCGTGAAGTTCGCCAGCCGCCTCAATCGCACAGCCCAATCTCGCCGCATCTCCCAGAAGCTGCCACACGTTCCGTCGAAGAATGTCGTCCTTCAGCCAGAAAGCGTTTGGGGCTTGCCGACGCGTGGCCCAATCCAAAGCTGGAGCCCATCGTCGCTCCAGAATCGCCTGCAGCGTGGCCGAGAGAATTGTCTCTTCTTCGAAGAAAAATGTGTCGAAGTGTCCAAGGTCTTCCGCACGAACGCGGCCGACATCGTCCGTTAGACGAGACTCTGTTTCCAACGCGGTCTGTCGATAGAACTTGCTCTGTCGCTCGTTACCTGTTTGAAGATGAACAATCAGTTGGTGACAGGCATCTCGCACTTGTGCAGGAAGCCGGGGCACTGGCTCGAGCAAGTTGGATTTTGGCGGTACGAGAAGGTCGTGCACAAAGCTCACGCACGCGGACCAACTGCAGATAGCGAATGCGACAGCTTCAACAGAGGTGGGATCCTGACCGCTTGAGTAGGAATTCTGTAGACTTTCGTCGAACCATGTGGCAGGCATCCCGGTTAGTGAAACGATCCGGTCTCGAACCGCGATCTGATCGCCGCTCAACGCCGCAGACTGAAAGTCGATGGCGGAGATCTTTCGCGCCAGCGTTTGATTTGCCAGCAGATCATCCACCAGCTCAATCAACGAGGCCTTTCGAAGCTGACTCGCCAGTCCTTCTGTCCCGGTCGTCATCAGGTCATTGAGCCAGACATCAGCATCACTCAACGAACAACTGCTGCGACGCGAAAGTCATCAATCTGGTCGGGCCGTACGTGACCGCCAGCGGCATCGCGAACCAGCGTATCAAGCCCTTTGCGATAGCGTTTGCCTGCTCGGCAAAGCTCGAACAATGGCGTCGCTTTGACGGATTCTTCATTAAAGCCCGGGGAGATGAATGACGGCGCGAGTCGTATCGAAACCGGCTGTCACATTCTCCAATGCCATCAACTCTAGATGGCTTCCACGAAAGGCAAAGACGTCATACTTCAACTGTTCGGCATGCCTTAACTCAATGAGCGTCTCGACGAACGATCCATACAACTCATCGGCATCAAGCCAAATTACAAGGCTGTGCTTCGCAACCCAATCCCGGAGATCGGCTTCGAGGACTTTTGACACTGGCCCCAGCGATGCCGTGACTGTGGAAAGACTCATGCTTCCGACCCCAGAGCCGGTACCTGCCCAGCCGCAATAGGGATTATTACAGTGACTTCTTCTGCCTCGACGTCGTTCTGCAACTCCAGATTCGGAATGGCTGCTAGCACACGAAGCATCCCGCTGCCGAGACCCCGGTAGTTCATGACATCATAAGCAAAAGACGACAATACCGGATTCCGCTCGCGACGAATACCACGTCTTACCGCCTCTACTGTCAGGCTGTTCGGGAGCCGACCTGGGCTCCGTATCTCAATTCTGTCGTCAAAAATCAGCAGCTTGATGGAATCGTGAATAAAGTAATCTCGATGGACCAGGGCATTGGTCAACAGTTCTTCGAAAACCACCTCTGGTATCTCAGCCTGTGCCCTATTGAACGAACTACCGCTTTGGATCCGCGAGTTCCATCGCCGGAGAAAGGCCATGCTCTCCTCATACTGTTGACGCAACGTCCCTGAAAATCGCCTGCTGTCGTAAAACTCAGTTCCCGCCCGATCGGTTCCTTTGTACCAGACGGCTTTCACACAGAATTCGGGCAATAGCTGTTCTGGATTCCTGCCGAAAAGCAAGCACCCCGCCGTTGTCAGTATGCCATCTTTCATCAGACGGCTGGCTGTCAGTACACGTTCCAAACCTTCCTGATCTTCAGGTGCATCTTCCTGATACTTCTCTTTGAAGAAGCGCACATAGGCATCGAGATCAAGTGTTTCGATCGTCGCTCCAGAGGCCTGTTGCATCTCCGCGTAAACCGCGCCTCCTGATTGAAACATGCGCTGCAGTTCCGAACGGCTGGTGACTTTTCTCTTGTCAGAGCCTCGTTTGACCCAGAAGAACGCGTCATTGGTCTGATACGGTTTGTCTGCCCCGTTCTCGACGGTAATAACCATCACCATCCCGTCTGTCGTTGAAACATTCTCAGTGAGAATGCTGGCCGAGGGCTGAATATGCTGAGTACTCGCGTTGCTAACCAGTTGATTCAGGCTTCCTAACTGTTGTGGCGTCAGGCCGAGAATTGTCCCGTCATCATCAACACCCACAAGAATCTGACCGCCCGATGTGTTCAGGAACGCCGCAACCTCAGCGGCAAGCCGTGAAGCATCTGTCACTTCACGCTTGAACTGCCGTCGGCTGTCTTCACCCTTCAGAATTTCTTGTCTGAGACTGATTTCGTCCATTGTTGCAGAACCTTTTGACGCCGGAGGAATGCTTCGGCACCACCTTCCATTATGTCGACAATTGTTTTACTTGTAGCCGGGCAGTCGAGGCTGCCAGATTGATGAACGTACTCGCCCTTCTGAACTTCCCGGCAGGCATGAATTTGCTCTGCATCACCCAGGACCGGAATATTCGCATTGTGTGTCGCGATGATGAACTGACAGCGTTTCTTGCGATCACGCAATGGTTCGACAACGTTGCGGAAAATTGTTTCGTTGTCTAAGTCGTCTTCCGGCTGATCCAACAACATGATCGGATGCCGATCCAGCGACGTCAGCAGCGATAGAATGGCCGTAGCACGCTGACCGAGTGAAAGTTGAGCTACTGGCGTGCCATTAAAGGTGATTTCGCGACGATCCGGGACACGGTATGTGAGAAATGCCTGGAGGTTCGCGAAGAGCGCCGTTCGCAACTTACCCACGTCAGCGCCTGCTCCGAGTTCTTCTTCAAGACGATCGCGTTTCTCGAAGATCGCCAGACCATTCCTGAACTTTTCAACGACAAGTTGGCGAGTGATTGCGCGAAACCCCTGTCCTTTCAGTTGGTCAGACAGGAACTGTCCGAACGCCTCTCGATCATCCTCGAATCGGGTACTCAGCTTAATCGAGTCAGGGATCGACTTTGCATAAGCCAACAAGCCTGCTTCTTCCCTGCGGTGAAGCTCCCGGCGGAAGCGATAAAGCTCTTCGCCAGCCGAAAGAACCTTGGAAAGGGATGTTTGCTCTGCCTGAATTCTGTTTGCAGCGGCCTCCTGCAATTTGACCAGTTGACTGTGACGAGACTTTTTTTTCCGGTACTCATCAAGATTCAAACCAGGCTCATTGATTTCACGCTGAAGCTGGGCAAAGCCCTCCTGAAGGCTGCGCTCGGTTTCCCTGACGCTTGCGAGAATACTTTCAACGTCTTTCGAAAGTGCAGTCAAGCCTTCAACTGTTTGGTCAAATTTTGCTTTCAGGCCTTGCAGAGTATCAAACGCGGCCTTGAGACGAGCG
>JAXMBU010000083.1:0-24624 GCA_046349735.1 Planctomycetaceae bacterium | reverse complement strand
TGAAACCCGATGCGGAACCCGGTCAGGAATTCACTTACAGCGATGTGGGATTCATCGTGCTGGGTGAGATCGTGAAGAAGGTCAGCGGGAAGAATGTGCATGAATTTTCTCAGGAAGCCATCTACGGTCCACTTGGGATGTCAGAAACCGGCTATCTTCCCGGGGATGCCTTGAAGGCCAGGGCAGCTGTGACGGAACAGAGAGAAGATCGCTGGATGCAGGGCGAAGTTCATGATCCGCGAGCCTACGCGCTGGGCGGAATCGCAGGTCATGCGGGGTTGTTTTCTACGGCCGACGATTTATCCAGATACGCCGTGATGATGCTCAATGGCGGAAGACTGGGCGACGTCGAGATTCTGAATCCGGCAACCTTTCAGCTGATGACAACGGCCGTTGATGTTCCACGCGGGCGGCGTGCTCTGGGCTGGGATGCTCGCACAGGATACTCGTCAAATCGCGGGGATTTGATGTCGTCGCAGGCGTTCGGGCATGGTGGTTTTACCGGCACTGGTATCTGGATTGATCCGGCGACGGATTTGTTTGTGCTGTTTCTCAGTAATCGAGTTCACCCGGACGGCAAGGGGCTGGTGAATCCGCTGATCGGTCGCATCGGTACGGTCGCCGGAGCAGCTCTGTTGGCATCGAACAATTCGGCGATGACGACGAAGTCTTCTTCTGGTAAGCCGGCGGATGTGCTCAACGGAATTGATGTGTTGAAGCGAGACAACTTCGCCTCGTTGAAGGGACGTAAAGTCGGCTTGATCACAAATCAGACGGGCTTGAGTCGTGATGGTGTCAGTACCGTGCGACTGCTGCATGAGTGTAAGGACCTGACGTTGGTGACTCTGTTCAGTCCCGAACATGGCCTCGAAGGCAAGCTGGATATTCCGAAGATTGGAGATCAGCAGGATCCAACAACCGGATTGAAGGTCTTCAGCCTGTATGGTGAAACGCGAACTCCGACAAAGGAAAGCCTTGAAGGCATTGATACTCTCATCTTCGATATTCAGGACATCGGCTGTCGGTTTTACACGTATGTCTCCACGATGGGGAATGCCATGAAGGCTGCAGGGGAGAATAAGATTCGCTTCATTGTCCTTGATCGCATTAACCCGGTTGGAGGTGTCGATGTGCAGGGGCCGATTCTGGACGATGGAGATCAATCGTTCGTTGGTTATCACACGCTGCCGGTGCGACATGGAATGACGGCCGGTGAGCTCGCTCTGATGTTCAGGAAGGAAATGAACGTTGATGTGGATCTGCAGATTGTTCAGGTCGAAGGCTGGAGTCGAAATCAACTGTTCGATGAAACCGGATTAACCTGGACCAATCCGTCTCCCAACATGCGTTGTCTGAATCAGGCCGTGCTGTATCCGGGAGTTGGGCTGCTGGAGATGACAAATGTTTCTGTGGGTCGAGGTACAGACACGCCGTTTGAGGTGTTGGGAGCTCCATGGATTCGAGAACGTGAACTGGCGGCTCATTTGAACGCAGCGGGGCTTTCGGGGGTGCGATTTGTCCCCTTGAGGTTTACTCCGGACTCTTCGAAATTCGTGAACGAGTCCTGTGGCGGTGTGAATATTGTGATCACCGATCGAATGGCATTGAATCCTCTAAAAGTCGGGATTCAGCTGATGTGCAGCCTGCGAGCATTGTTTCCCGAAGACTGGCAGACGAAGAATCTCAACCGTTTGCTGAGCAGTAAAACGGTCTCTGAGGCTGTCCTTGCCGGGAAAACAGCGACAGAGATTGAAGCGTTGTGGCAAGAACCGCTCAACTCGTTTATGACACGTCGCAATTCGTTCCTGATTTATCAGTAAACTACGATCTTTTGCACAGAGTTCTGTCCCTGTCGGTAAGTTCATCGGGCTGTGTATTTGCCTGAGCGTTAGTGTCGTGCCTCGCTCTTTCGTTGGATTTGCCACGGGTTAAACGATTGGCTTCAAGAGATAAACTACGATCGTCGCGAAGCCAGACGCCACGATGGTTGCGGAAGGTTTCATGCGTCCATACATCCTGATGCTCTGGGGAGCCTTTGCATTTGCATGCATGGGAGCCTTCACGCATGCCGCCAAAGACTATTGCGACTGGCAGGTAATCGCATTTGCTCGATCCGGTGTTGCTCTGCTGATCGCCGGCCTGCTGGCATTTCGTGACAAATCTAAGCTCGTGTTTTTGCGTCCGTGGACCATCTGGGTACGCAGTATCGCTGGCAGTATGAGCATTATGTGCAACTTCTATGCACTGTCGCACCTCCCCATTGCCGACGCGCTGACGTTGACGAATATGTTTCCCATCTGGATCGCTGTGCTGTCCTGGCCGGTGCTGGGGCGATTTCCGGAACGCGAGGTCTGGTTCAGCGTACTGTTGGCAATGACGGGGGTGTTTGTCATGCAGCAGCCGTATCTGGCGTCAGGCAATTTAGGAACGCTGGCGGCCGTGTCCGGATCATTCACAAGTGCTGTGGCATTGATCGGACTTCATCGACTCAAAGGGCTGGCCGCGAATGCGATCGTCTTTCACTTCTCCGCAGTGTCGATTGTGATTCTGACGTTTGTGTTCTGCTGCTTTCCTGCCAGCAAGCATTCAATTGAGCAACTGAAAATGCCTTGGCCGGGCCCGGGACTGCTGCTGGGGGTTGGACTCGCGGCTACCGCCGGTCAGCTATTATTGACTCGTGCGTTTTCTGGTGGAGCTCCCGCTCGGGTTTCAGTGATCAGGTTGACTCAAATTGGATTTTGCGATGATCTTCGACGTCCTGTTATGGGATCGAGCTGTCACTCTGCATTCGCTGATTGGAATACTCATGATCGTGGGGCCATCCATCTGGCTGATGACCCGGCGCGAGCCCGAAGTCAGTGGCCAAGACACATGACGTTCTTTTGGATGGCTGAATTTCGGCGTGTTCCACATCAGAGAGACGAAGGAGTTCACGGTGAGATCCAGAGTGCACTCGTGCACTGCAGCGTTTGGCCGAACGGATAGCTCGACAAATCATGGCTTGATTCCGAGAGGCAGGTCAAAAAGACTTGTGCGATGACGCGTCGCGGGGCGACCTGCTTTCGGGGCTAATTGGAAGGGCATGATTTCGCAGAAGAGGCTGTCGTGGATGCTCCAGCGAGATATGAAGGCCAAGGTCAATGACTTTTGCACACCGAGGTCAACCTGGATTCCCGCGAATTGAGCGATATTCGTCAGAATGGGCAATACAGGGTGACTTTTCCGCCGTGAGCTGGACTTTGAAAAGTCACCGCTAAGATTCTCCCCGTCGGCCGCGGGTTGTTCCGCAGCCATCTGTGTTTCAGGGAGGTTTTCGGATGATTCGGTTGCAATTTGCTTGCGTTCATGCTGGTCGGTCTGATGGTTGATGTTTCAGGACTCGTGGGAGAAATCGATACTCGCGGAACTCCAGGTCGAACATGGCAAATGCAGAGTCCGGTGCGGTACTCAGGTCCCGTGACGTATTCAAGCTCTTCCAATATCGCAGCGGCGGGGACTCAGCGTTCAAATTCTCCGATTCAACAGGTCAGCTATCAGAGCTCAACGGGATCCTCACTGGTTCCTGGCTTGGCTCGATGCGAACACGGGCGGAAAAAGAAGAGCTCGAATGATGGCTGAACAGTAGCACTTGCGGTCATATTCGTCCGGCTCCAGTCGGCTACTTTGTCGGCGTGGGCTGTGGGATGACATGTATGGGCAGCGGTACTCTGGTCGCAGAGGCCAATTATCAGGGCAAGATGGTTCGCGTTTGGCGACGCTAGTGCTCTGTCACGGCTTAGAAAAGAAGGGGGCAGGAACCAATTGCCAAATAGCCCCGAATGGTGCTGTGCACTCCTGGTTCCGGCGCCCTTTTCTGAGCCCGGCACCGGACAGCTTTAATGGCGCGGAATCTGTCGAGCATTTGGTATCGGCAGGTTCCGTCTGGGCTCGGATCTTTTCCACGGACCTCGGTGGCGAAACTCTTAATGGACGGCGCGATCAGTCCGAAGTCCCCCCTGTGGAATGCCCGGACGCACGTATTCCGGCCCCACAGGGATCCCCTGAAAAACGCGTTGCTCTGCGGCCTTTCGAGATTCACTGCGAGGCCGATCATATCCGCGAGGTGTTGAGTCCAAAGAAGGCCCAATGTCGGGATCGGGAAACGGATCTGTTCTCTCGTAGGCTTCGTTCTCAGCCGCTGGGAACCAGGTGTACCAGGATGGAAGACGAGTGTTCTGGGCCGTCATGCAGCCCGACATGCCCATAATCACTGCACCGGTTCCCAGCCACGCAAGCTGGCTTCGAAGCCGCGAGTGCCACGATCGATGGCTGGTTCGTGTTGGCAAATTTGCTGTGATCATCCGATGAAATCACTTCCCGCCGCGATACTGCTGGTCCATTCAAAGCTCTTCTTTTGAGCAGCAGTGGAGATTAGCAGCAAAATCGGCCGAACCGCAACATCAGTTCTGAACGTGTAGAACGGCAGGTTCGAACCCAAGTGTTGGTAAGGAGTTCGATTCACGGGATTCTCGGACTTCCGTCAATTGCTACGCGTTGCGATAGGAACGGATCTGATGTCCGGTCACGGCTCGCCAGATGCCAATCAGGAACGCGACATTCGCGAGGAGAAAACTGTACGGAGCGCCCGTACCTGGAATTCTCAAGCGGCGATGTGCCGAAAGCCAGCCGACCGCAGCCAATAGAAACAAGCCGCCGAACGGAGCGAAGACCAGCATCGCCATCATCGATGGAGTGATGATGAGCTGTGTCAGCGAGCAGAGTGTGGCCGTCGCTAAGAACACGGGAGACAGCCAGCGAAGCAATTTGTGTGACCAGAGTGCAATTGCATACCCGGGGTGGCGCAGGGGATTCAGAAGTTCGCTGCGTGTCCAGGTGCCCTGCCAGTTCCGAAGTGTCATGCGGATTCGCCGGCGAAGAGTCATCGAGCTGTCTTCTTCTGCATCAAAGCGGCTGATGGCCAGAGGCTCATGAACGACCAGATAACCTTGTTGGACAACATCCAGCGGCACTATGCAATCTTCTCCGATTGCCGGATCCATCGTCACAAACAAACTGCGACGAATCGCGAAACACGCGCCGGAGGTGACCGCCAGAATTCCCAGCTGAGACTCCAGAAATCGCAGTTTCTGTTCGTAGTTCCAGTAATATCCCTGGCTGGCCTGAACGGCATCGGATGCTGGTACGTCATAAAATGAACGACCATCAACCGCACCGATTCGCGGATCCTGAAATCGTCGTGCAATTCGTGTACACCAGTCGGCATCAAACAGGATGTCGGCATCTGTGAAAGCAAGCAGCTCTGTATCAATCGAGCGAATGACAGCATTCTGAGTCCCCGTCTTGCCAAGCCCCGGACTCTCGAACAATTGCACTCCCTGTCCCGTAAACGAACGGACGATTTCATTTGTCGAGTCCGTCGAGCCATCAGAGGCAATCATGATGCGGAGCTTCCCCGCAGGATAGTCACACTGCAGGAATGTTCTGAATCCGCTTCCGAAGAACCGCCTCTTCGTTGTGGACGGTGAGAAGGACCGTCATCGTTGGCCAGTCAGCTGTTTCAAAGGCGGCATCACTCGCGACAGAGCGAGACCTGCCGAACCGGAGAAAAACAAGCAACTGCAGGCAACGGCCGTAGCCGTCATAGATCCAGTACAGGATCAGGGTCGCCATGATTGCAATAATTAAAAGCACGGGTGCAGTCCTTTGCACAAGCGGGCATTTTAGCACGAAGCGATCAGCGACAGAATGACCGACAGCACTCTGTGATCTCAGAGCCAATAATCGAGTACATCCAGTCGGGATCCGGTCCTTCAGGAACGCGCGGCTTCGGATTGTTCAATGACAGAACGAGAATCAGTCTGCTGAGGCTTACTTCAACCTGTTCTCGCAGGAGTCTACCCAGACCAGAACTTCCGGCCAAGTGCGTTGTCAGAGTCTGAAACGGCGGGTTTTCAGTCCGACGCTGGCTGAAATGCCCCAAAAGTCAATGACTTCCCACATTGGGGGGCAAGCTGTTAGGCGTCAGCCGAACGTTTTTCTGTCGATGTGCAATGCGGGCCGCATGCCTCTGAGATGTCTTATTCCTCTGCCGCGTTACCTGGCGACTTCCTGAGGAGAATTCTCCGATCTCGTTGCGGTGAAGAATTGGCAAGCCGTCGTTGCTTGTCGAGTGTATTCGCGGGCCTTTGGTGTTAAGGTCTTCGCTGCATAAATCACTGGTGATCTTCTGTTCCAGCTCAGACAGCATCGCGTTCGTCGGTTGTTGAGCTCAATCAAAACGTTCCAACAAAGATCTCGAACATTGCGCTGCGCGGAGAATGCTTTATGACTTCAACTTCTGGTCGTTCAGCAACTCGTCGCCGTTTTCTGCTGTCTGCGTCGTTAGCGATCGGGGCGGTGACAGGAAATGGAGAACGAAGAAGTTTGGCTGCCTCGGAGTCTGGAAGTTTCAAACTTGATCCATCATGGCCTGCTGAGTTCCCCGGGATCCTGAGTGAACCTTGTCAGGTGGCCGGCGTGGCCATCGCGAAGAATGGCAGCATTCTGGTGTTGAATCGTGGCGAGAACCATTGGATGCCCTCGGTCGGATATCGACAGGAGCGAATTCAGAAGCCGGCTGTACTGGTATTCGACAATCAGCAGGGCAATCTGGTGGGTTCATGGGGCGAAGGTTTATTTGTCATGCCACACCAGATCCGCGTGGATGGGGCTGGAAATATCTGGATCGTCGACTGCGGCCGGGACAAGGTCTTCAAGTTCGACCCGAACGGCTCAATGTTGATGGAAGTCGGTGGTCCTGAAATTGGTTTTCGCAAACCGACGGATGTCGTCGTGCTGAGTGATGGCGTCTTTGTCGTTTCGGATGGTTACACAAATGCGCGAGTCGCTGTTTTTAGTCCGGAGGGACAGGCTCATAAATCAGTGGGGGCGAAAAGGGAAACTTCCGCTGGAGTTTCAGACGCCTCACCGGTATCACCTCGACGATCAGGATCGGATTTACGTCGCCGACCAGGGAAAATCATCGCATCCAGATCATGACACGTGACGGAAAGATTCAATCAATTTGGACGAATGTTGAGCGTCCTCTCACCATTCGCTATGCGGCTGGCTCCCTTTTTGTTCTGTCAAATCTGGATGCCGACAAAGGAATTGTGCGACAACTGAATGTTGACGGCGAAGTTCTCAATTCGTTTCTGACGAAGCCTTCAGGATCGAAAGATGATTTTGAGTGGCCACATGGGCTCGCTGTGAACGAAGACGGTTCAAGAATCTATGTCGGTTTTACACTCACGGGACGACGCGTTCTTCGATACCGTCGGGTTTAGGCACGAGAACAACCAGCGGGCTCCTGTACGATCGTAATGAGTCGATTGCTCGCGACCCACGCTCTGGTGACACAGTGTTTTCTGAACAGCTCCCGAATTGGAAGGACGGGCAAATCAGATTTGTGTTCGATTTGCCCATGTTCCTGAATTACCCCGACAAGCCCATGCTTTCAGGATTGCACTCCGGTTGCTGGTTTCGTTGCAATCTTCTCCTGAGGACGCAAATAGTGCGGACCTGTTGGAGACGGGCGATCAATGTGCTGGCGGTAGGAATGATTAGACGGACTCATTCGGTTGTTACGGAAGTTATAGCGACCGCTGGATGTGCTTGCGTGGTGACGCAGATGATAGCGGGAAGCAATCACAGTCTCCGAAGAAGATTCCTCTGTGCTGTTGACAATCAAACCAACGGCAGAGACTGAAAGGACAAAGCAGGAAACAGTTGAAAGAACACGACGAAAATTCAGCATAAGTTGACTCCTTTGCGACTTTCGCAGGACAGCAGGCGGGCCTCGAATCTGGGGCCATTCTGTCTTTGCGTGAGCTCATCATCGTCTTTCATCGTTCGATGAGTTCCGTCTGACGCAGAATGCAATGCCCCAGTATCCTGATGATCGCATCCACATATCAAAAATTGATCGGCTATCCGCGAGGCCATCAAATTCCTCGATTTGAGTTTCTGGCTTCTATGGCGTCTGCCGAATAGTCGGATTCAAACCGTTGTCGCTGTGAAATCATGAGAATCCCCGTCTCCGGATCTCTTGTTGATCGTTCCCATGAGACGGCCATTGATTCACTCGATTGGCCGGCGGAATCGCAGTTCAGCAACATCCGTGAAGAGTGTCGACTCACGTTGACGAGGGAGCCGACTGGCAATTGACGCTGACTTTCACAAACCTGCCAATCCGGAAATCTGCGTGTGGACGGTGAGGTCAGCGCGGTTTGCCTGGCGCAGGTCGATTAATCACAGGAGCTGTTATAAAATCGTTTGTTGCCCACTGCCTGTTTGTCTTAGGCTGATGTTCATTTCGGGATGTCGTGGAGAATCGCCAGCACCTGAGGCTGTCAACTAGAATAATGCCGCGGCCCCGATGGAGAGTCACGGGAGCGCATTGTTTCAGGATGAGGCAGCCTATAGACAAAATGGAAGGACCAGTGTTCACGAGCAACGTGGGTTAAGCTTTCGGAGCGCTATCACACTTTTCGAAACGTCAGAGCCATAATCGGGCGCAATGGTCCATGAGTAACTTACGTTATGTTGGTTTGGACGTCCACAAGGATTCCATCGTGATGTCGGTCGCGGAGTCGAAATGCTGATGCCCGGTTGCTGGCGACGTTTCCGGGTGGCATCAACAAAATTATCAAGCAACTGAAGAAACTTTCACCGGACGTCTCGCTGCTGCGAGTTTTGCTACGAAGCAGATCCGACCGGTTTGGTTTGAGTCGTCGGCTGAAGAAGGAAGGCATCGACTGCATTGTGATCGCGCGCGTCGCTCGTTCCACAAAATCCGGCCTGCGTATCAAAACCGATCGACGAGACTCCGGAAGCTGGCTCACTATCTGCGATCGGGCGATCTGACACAGGTCTGGGTTCCGGATGAGCAGACGGAAGCGTACGAGATCTCGAGCACTTGCACGACGATGCCAGGAACGCTGAACGGGCTGGAGCCCGCACTGCTGCGAGCTACCGCTCGGTTGAATAGAATTGCTCGGGTTGTTCACTTCGCTGTGATATGAAGCCGAGCGTTTCCTGATGGCGACAAGCGGCTCGTCATCAGGCTCCAGCAGGCTACCAGCGCCGCAATGATCGAGCGTATCGTGACGGCCGCGAATGGACGGCAAAGCACATGACGTGGGTTCGTCAGCGGGATTTGAAGATGCGTGTCGCCAATGTGTGCTCGACGACAACGTCAAAGCAGTCGACGACGCCTCGGCTCGGAAGTGAAGCAACTGATGAAGCACATCGAGAAATTTATCGAAGGGCACGCGGTGCAGCCGCTGGTGAAGGCGATGATGTCGTTTCGCGGGATTCAGATTCTGAGTGCGACGGTGATTGCTGCGGAAATCGGCGATCTGCGACGCTTTAAAACAGCAGGACAATTCATGGCTTTTTTCTCGGGTTAGTTCCTTCAGAATCCTCTTCGGGAAACTCAGTGAAGCGTAGCTCATTGACGAAGACTGGCAATGGCCATGTGAGACAGTTCTGATCGAAGCGGCACCGACATTATCGGCATCGACCGGTGCTGAGTGCGGCGCTCCGCAAACGGCAGGAGGATTTCGAAGGAGGTGCGAGACATTTCGTGGAAGGCTCAGCAGCGGCTCTGCGGCAGACTGGTCATTTCACAAACAGCGGGAAACCTCGCAACAAAGCGATTGTGGCGGCACGGCTCGCGAACTGGCGCCGGGCTTCCTCTGGAGTGTTGGGCAGGTTTCGCAGTTGCTGGCGTGAGGCCCGCATTCAAATCTCCAAATCACAGGTGGCCTTCGGCGAGGATTTTTAGGCATGGGCAGGACAAATCAAAATGCCACCAAAGCAAACAGCGTCGAAGAAACTCCTCGACGCTGCGATGCAGATTGCCCCGCCTGCTCCGAAGTATCCCGCTACGGGTTGCTTCCAAGCAGAGCCCATGTCCGTTTCCTCCGTTGATTTCAGAATAGAACACAGTCGACGCGGGGCAGAACTTTCTTCGCATCTATTCTTCTTTGGTCATTTTCATTCGTCATTCCACAGAAAGGAACATTGACGGCAGGGGCCGTCGGCGAGTCGATTCACGGAAAACGTCTGACACACCCTTTCGGCCATGTTCGAAGCTCAGCCCTGTCTGGTTTCGCAATGTGATGCCCGTTCCGTAGAGCAGATATTTCGACGGATCATGTCATGCAGTTTACCGTGCGAATATCAGTCTGATCAACAGTCGCTCTACTCCGCCGACGCTCCTTGCCGCCATCGTCATTCTTCCATGTAACAACAAATCGTCCGAATTCTTTTCAGACTATCTCGTACGGCAATGACTGGTCCTTCCATCACAGCGTGTGACCTGACTGTCGACTGAAGTCGACGCTACGATAACGCCCCGTCTACAAAATTGCGTGGATCGGTTTCCCATAATCCAGATCCAGCCGTTTACGGCCTGGAACTTCTAAACGGCGAGCATCCAGGCCCATCTGGTGCATCACGGTGGCATGCAAGTCGGTCACGTAATGTCGATCTTCCACAGCGTGAAAGCCAATCTCATCGGTCGCTCCGTGAGCAATCCCGCCTTTAACACCGCCTCCCGTAACGCAATAGAAAACCCATACGGATGATGATCGCGTCCGTCAGATTCTGGAAGCCCGGTGTGCGACCGAACTCCGTCCCGATCACGACCAGAGTTTCCTCCAGCATTCGCGTTCCTTCAAATCACGCAACAGCCCCGCAATCGGTTGATCGACCTGTTTGCACAGCGTCGAGTGATTGCTCTTCAGGCCGCTATGAGCATCCCACGATCCCGCGCCGCCGTTGCTGCCGTGGAACAGTTGTACGAACACGCACTCCGGATTCCACAAGGCGTCAGAGACCACCAAGCACTGTTGGCCGAATGTCTTTGTCGGGTCCTGATTCAGGCCGTACACCTCCCGCAGGTGCTGCGGTCTCCGCCGAGAAACTAATCATTCAGCAAAGCTGACTGCATGCGAAACGCAAGTTCATAAGACTTGATGCGAGCCTTCAATGCCGGGTCATCTGGATACTCGATCGCGGACAAGCGATTCAGTCGTCCCAGCAGTTCAAACTCGCTCTGCTGTTCTTCGCGATAAACTTCAGAACCCGGTGGCAAACGGAGTGGATTCGCAGGATCAACATTCAGATGAATGCCCGCATGTTCAGGCCCAGATAGATTCGCCCCGTGAGCACCCAATCCTCCACAGCAATCGGCAATCGGCGTGCCGATCACACAGAAGCTCGGCAGGTTCTCATTCAATGTTCCCAGACCATAATGAACCCACGAGCCGATCGTCGGGAACTGTCCTTCCAATGCATGTCGACCCGTATGAAACTGCAACTGGGCTCCATGATTGTTATCGGTCGTCCACATCGAACGCACGATCGCAACGTCATCAATCATGTTTCCAAGATGCGGCCACCAGTCACTGACGTCAAGTCCACTTTGTCCTCGACGCTGATGGCCAATCTGCATCGGATACAGTTTAGGATGAGCCTGATGCAGCCCCGGGATGAACTCCCGCAGGTTCTTTTTCAGATACGGTGAATCCAACACGCTCTTGAATGGAGTTTCATCAACCGACATCCCGGCATATTTGTTCAATGCCGGTTTAGGGTCGAAGGACTCCATCTGAGACATGCCGCCTACCAGGAAAATCCAGATGACGCTTTTGGCCTTGGGCGTCACGTGAGGAAGTCCCGATGGCAATCCCACCGGGGCAGCCTCGGACGCTCGCACGATGCCGTCTCTCTGCAGCATCGCACCAAGGGCAAGCCCGGTGAAACCCATACCGATGTCGGACAGAAACGTGCGACGCGATCCCGCGCCGGGAGAAGCTGGAGTCGTTTCAGGATTCGATGCCATGGCAAGCTTTTCCGGGAGGAAAAATCGGTGGACAGGACGTCCGGGAGGGATGCTGGATTCAATCAGCAATATGGAAAGCATACGATGGCGATTATCCCGTTGTCTATGTACGTCGAACATTCTTGTCCAACTCGAAGCAGACTTACGGATGCTTGTCCGGTCTGGGACGCGCATTTCGACTCATCAATTCCGCCTAAGGAAAACTCGTAAATTCGCATGAACACATCCGAAACGCTCGATTCACTGGCATTCCGGGCCTTTGAGTGGCTTCGAAAAACGGATCACGTGCTTGTCACAGCAGAAAGTTGCACAGCCGGACTGATCGCCGCCACGCTGGCTCGAGTTCCCGGGATGTCCTCTGTTCTGGCAGGTGGATTTGTCGTGTATCAGGTCGAAAGCAAAGTGGTCTGGCTGAACATTTCCTCAGCGTTGATTGAGCAGCACGGTGTGGTCAGTTCAGAGATCGCTCAGTTAATGGCGGAGGCTGCACTGCGGAATACGGGGCACGCAACAATTGCTCTCAGTATTACTGGACATCTTGGTCCGGATGCACCTGCGGATCTGGATGGCATCGCGTGGCTGGGATTTGCGAGTCGAAATGATCTGTGCTGCTCGCACAAACTTCATCTTGAGGCAACAATATCAACTCCCGCCGGCGCTACTGTTACGCCATCTGAACAACGACTGTTGATTCGCCACGAGCGACAGCAGGATGCTGTGCGACAGTCGCTGTCATTCCTCTGCAAGAAACTGGAATCTTTCCATGAGCATTAAATGGTCCCTCTGTTTCATCGCCCTCATCTTCATTGCGGGTTGTGGAGAGCCCAAAAGGGACACTGTAACCAAAGCGACCAGCACTCTCGGGGATAAGGTGCCGACGCAGATTGCCTTGAACTGGTATCCCGAAGTCGAACATGGTGGATACCTCGCGGCAAACACGCTCGGACTATTTGATGCGGCGGATGTCGACGTGGAAATCATTCCCGGTGGTCCCGGTGCGCCTCAGGGAGTGATTCAGGAACTGGCAGCTGAGCGAATTCAGTTTGCTGTGTCCGACGCGGACAATGTGGTGAAAGCTCGAGCGGCCGGAGTTCCGATTGTCGCATTGATGGCTCCACTGCAGAATAACCCGCGCTGCATTATGGTGCACGAGGCCTCGGGAATTACAAAGCTGGAAGAGCTGGCCAACGTGGAATTGGCCATAAGTGATTCTCGCCCGTTCGCACTGTGGATGAAGAAAAAGCTACCACTCACCAATGTCCGCATGGTGCCATTCAACGGGCTGGTGGGTGAGTTCCTCGTGAAGCCCGACTTCGCGCAACAGGGGTATGTTTTTAGTGAACCGTTCGTAGCCCCAAAGAAAAGGGAGGGGATCCTGAAAGTGCTGATGGTTTCTGACATCGGCTTCAATCCGTATGCCAGCGTGCTTGTCACGACAGAAACCGTGATCAAGCAACGGCCCGATCTGGTGCAGGCTGTGGTGTCCGCCAGTGTGAAAGGCTGGGAGCAGTACCTCGCCGACCCGGCAAAAACAAATGAAGCCATTCACGGAATGAACAAAGACATGAGCCCCGAAGCGTTAAAATATGGCGTTGAAGCGATGGCTCCGCTCTGTAAGACCGACGAGGGCGCATCGGCCTGTGGGATGAGTCTTGAACGCTGGCAGACGCTGGTTCAACAAATCGAAGAACTTGAAGACATTCCCAAGGGTTCCGTAAAGCCCGAAGAGTGCTTCAATGTGACGTTTCTTCCGCCTGCACAGAAATGACCGTTTTGTTTCGTAAGCGGGATCGAGTTGACGGGCTGTCGATTCAGCCGTTGTCCATCGTGTAGAGTTGGCTTCAGCCGCCCATGATTTCTTATCTGCCTGTTGAATTCATCAGCCGGAACGCGTTAGCGTCCGGTTTTCGTCTGCGAAGCCGAGGAAAAACAACCGGGGGGCCAAAGCCCGGCGGCTGATGAAGCGACGAAATCAACAGGCTGTTAAGGAAATCGCTACCACGCGCACAGGCTCTCAACGAACCCCGCAGAACCATCTCGCAGCCAGCCGTCCAGCTGAGCCGGATCCTTAAGTTGTTGGCCTCGCAATGTCGGCACCACGAGAAACGAGCAGTTCACATCAGACAGCGCAGTCATGTCGCCCCAGAGCTTCTCAAACTGCGAGACCGGGAAGACATCTTCCTGCCCGTGGCCCCAGCGTTTCTTGACGTCTTTGAGAGTAATGTACGTCGGCATACGGCGTCCAAGTTCTCGAATGGCCGCATCGACAACTTTTGAATTCGCAAGGGAGGCACGATCAAGTTCGAAGATCGTCAGAAGGCGATCGATATCAATCCACGTGGTCAGCGAATTATACCACGACAGATGAAACTCATCTTCCTCGCGAGGCATCGCGAGCCCCTCCACCAGACGAACTCGTCCATCAACACGTGCCAGACCGCCGCCACGATCTTCCAGACGACGGCTGATCACCTCCAGCGACAGGTCCGCGTTCGATTGAATGTGCAGCCCCAGACAACCGGCGTCGAGATTGGCTCCCAGCGTATCGATGTTATGCAGCATCAGATACTTAAGTTGCGGCCGATCTTCCAGCATCTGCTTCAGAGTTCCGTTCCGCAGCATGTTGGGAACTTCATACCAGTGGCCGACGGGATGCATACATTGAGATGGCAGATTGTCGGTATAGTCGGAAGCTTCTCCCGCCGTGCGAGCCCAGTTCATCAGGGCCGCTCGCAGACTGCTGCGGACCTTTTCCTTCTGCACATCCAGGACTTGTTGCGATGTTTCTTCCCAGGCAAACTGCAGATCTCGCAGCGTCGGCACCATGCGCAGGCCGACCGATGCACCTCGAGAAACCCGGAAGATGGTCTCCGGCCCGGATGCACCCGACAGAGAATTCAAATGTTCGACAGCATCACGCAGCGGCTTATCCGTCAGATAGCCCGACGTCACGACATGCAACGGTGACACTCCGTTCTGAGCCGCGACAGCACGTGTCTTCGCAAAATGGATATCCAGAAACGATCGCCATTGCCCTTTCATTTTGCAGAATGGATTCAGCGCCTTCACGACGCCTGCTCCCTGAGTCCACCGGCTGCCAACTCCGGCCGCAAGCGTGATCACGCCGACTTCGCCATTCGCCAGGGCGGCTCGTCCAAGTTCAATCGCGGACTTCGGAATATCGCGGCGAGCTTCAATGACCTCTTCCGCCGAAACGTCTTCAATCGTCACCGAAGCATGCAAACGATTCTGCGCCATTCCCAGACGTCCGGAGCGGAGGTCTTCACGCAGTTGTTCATGGGCGATCGGGTCGAACCCATTGTTCCGCAGTAGATCTTCGAGGCGTGCCGACTGTTGAGCTTCCTTCGAAGTCGTCGGGAGAATTCTTTGAATGAGTCTAGCGGCCAGATGATCGCCACCGTCCGCATCTCGACACGCATTGCCGACTCGTTCGAGTTCCAGACGCACCATCGGCGTGAGCTGTTGCAGTCCTTTTCGAAGCCAGTCCGGCACCATCAATGCATGGTAGCCTTTTGGCAGATCGCCATCCGTGCGAAGTTCGGCGAACGTCCCGTTATCGTTGATCGCAAAATCATAGACGACTGGATCCATCGCAAACGGAACTGTCGCTTCCATACTGCGTTTGACTGTGACCATCATGGCCTGAAGCCAGTCCTGAGCCTCCTCACGCACGGATGGATCAAAGATAAACCCCATGCCGCCTCCGGCCATGCCGCCCAGCATCCAGAAGCCCTGGAACTTGTTGCCATATTTCGCCCGACATTCCTGAATCAGACGTTCAGTGTAAGCATTACTACACCACGGAATGATGGCCTGCAGCGGTTCATGAAAGTTACGATGCGTTGCTGCTCCAATTCCGGGGATATCTCCGGCTTTCAGAGATACCGTGATCTGGTCCAGCAGTCCGATGGCGTCCTGACGAGCGGCCCATTCGTTTTCGCAGCGGAGCAGATATTTCTCCGTCACCATCTCCAGAATCGGCCCCACGTTCTGCGCCATTCCGCCATGAACCAGTACAAGACTGTCCTGCAATTTCTGGCGTGCCTGTTTCGTGACTTCTTCTGCAGTGAACACGTGATGCTGAGGCATCAACCGGCCGCGACTGATTCCGAACTCCGGATCATCAGCGCCGGCCACACAACCCTGAATCAGTTTGATGCCCGGCCAGACGCCGCCCGAGTCCTGCCAGCCACCGCCGGATCCGCCGATCCATTCACCGAGGATCGCACGAGCCGCCACGATACGGCGATCAGATTCTTCCAGCTGTCCAGTCAACGCCGACACTTGCCCTGTGGCTCGCATGCACATGGAAATGAGTGAGCCAAGAAGGTTCGTGGAAACGGCCAGTCGGGAGCCTTTCGGAATATCGTTGACGCGACTGGTGATTTCCAGACCCATGCCCGGACCGATCATGCGAGTAAACACGTCGGCAACTTTTCCACCGCAGCCTTCCATGCCGGGTGGAATCAATCCCGCCGCAATCACCGCGCCTTTGATCAGCCCGAGATAGTCGCGAGCAAAGTCGAACACTTCATTGATTTCCCGAATCTCAACCTTTGCATCGAGGTCGACGCTGATGAGTCGCAGCACGGGCTCATCGATCACTCGTAAGCTGCAATCAATCGGCGGCGTTGGCTTCTGATGACGACCTCGCACAGCCAGATCGATCGACGCATTAATCACCTTCGCGCCTTCAGGAAAATCCATACCAAGGAAAAAGATGTCGCTCCAGCCGCTGTGTGAAAAATCCATGCGAACCGCTGTACGCTCGCGAAGAATCGGATAGCCGCCGGTCGTTGACGTGATGTTCAGAAGCTCCGGACGAATCCTGAGTGGAACATCCGCGGGGTGTCCGGTGCGAAACATCCACTGATTGCCGCGAACAGTTCTCACGCTGCGACGAACCTGATCAGCCAAAGTCTGAAACGCCAATCGGTGATACGCTTCCCCCAGTGCGCTGGACAGAGAAACGGACGGCCCCTCCTGTTCAAGTTTTGTCAGGAAGACGTCAATTGCCTCCGGGTAACGGCGATTGAGCATATGCTCATAGCCAACATACGGAATTCGCCCGCTTTCACGACCAACCAGCTGAGTTGGTAGATGAAAACGATGAACTGCGTAGAGAAAAAACAGACTGCGAACACGATCGTAGAGATTCTCGCAACCACGACGAAACTCATCGAGTTCCTGACATTCACGAAGCAGTTCCGCCAATGTCAGCGTACGGCATTCGGCATCCAGTGAACGATTACGAGTCGCGGCATCCGATGATGTGATAATGGAGAGCAGGTTCATAGAAGATCAGTCTGCGATTCTGGCGAGCGGCTGGGCGTCAGCCCTCCGTGTTCAGTTCTATTCTGTATTCGTTGACCGTGGCAAGTGCCATCACTGTTCCCCACCAACGGAGCGACGGGTGGAAGGTACTATTTCTGAGCCAGCATGTTGACCAGTTCCGTGAGAATCAAATCGCGATCAACGCCATTGAGTGAAAACGCCAACTGAGCCAACAGCAGACCATACTTGTAGCTGATGTTGTATCGCGATCCGTCCACTTCCAGAGCCAGATAGCGTTCGACTTTTGCGAGCTGATTGAGTGAACTGCTGAGGTCAATATTTTTTCCCTCAGGTGCGTCGTTCAGCGATTTTTGCAGGAGACTCATCACGCCTGGCGTCAGCACATGCATACCAAACATGCAGAGGTAATACCCAGCTCGCTGGCCTGCCACAATCAGACGCTGTTCTGCAACCGTCGGCGTCGGCTTTTCAATCACCGTACTGACTTCGTACAAATTGTCTGACTGAGCGAGAGGGGTGCCGCCGACCGTGCCAAAGTAGATGACTTCGTTTTCTCTGGTCGCCTGAATCGCCGATACGGAGCACTCATGCTTCGTCGCCGCGTCGATCAGTTGCTGAGCACACAGACGGTCCGACTTACTCAAATAGAGATGATCCGAAACCAGATGCAAAAAGGCTTCCTGTCCGACAAACTCTCTTGATCGCAGAATTGCGTCTCCATAGCCTCGCGGAGCAACCTGCTCGAAGAAAACGAGCCGTGATCGGTGCGGTCCTGCAGCCGTCAAATAGGGTTCCTGCTGACCAGGCCTGATTACAATCCCGATCTCTTCCACACCCGATTCAACAACCTCATCCAGCATCAGCCGGAGCGCTGTACGAATCTCACCTCCACGATCAACCAGAGTTTGCAAAGGCAGGCGAGAATGATGGTCGCCCGCTGCGGTAATGACTGCTTTGCGAATCTTCATGAAACACAATACCTCTATATTCTCTACGCAAAAGCAGGCCTGCAGCCACTGTCAGCAGAACCCGGATGTGCAATCGGCGAAGAGGCTGAACTGTACCATGTTTCGGACGACTGTCATATATTGCTCCTGCAGCCTTAACATGATGCATGATGCAAATAAGCAACATCTGCGCACAGTTGCTTCAGACGATTGCAAAATCTTCCGTTAATCCGGATCTTCAGGAACGACCCAAAGGATCAAGAGAGGCGATCTGCGGCTGACGTCATCACTTCTTCCCGTCACTCTTCCGTGTCTTCGGTGTATTCCGTGGTTTAACAAATCGCGACTTCGACCACCGAATACGCGCCAGCACACGGACAACACGCCGCACAGTCGACCTGCCAATTGAAGCGAGTTGAATCATCAGCGCGGTCAGGCTAGCGCCCAAAGTCTTTCGGAAGCTCCAGTGTCCAGACCTCGCTGTTTAACGGTTTTGCATGTCCGCCAGCGACCCAGATCTTATCCCGAAAAACATAGGCCGAATGTTCGTGACGTTCTTTCCACGAGACTTTCGACTGTAACTGAGTCCACTCCCGGCCATCCTTCGAATGCCAGACATCACCCCAGTTCTGCGAAGGATTATTGGACCAGCCACCGATCACCCACATTTGGTTGCGATACTCGACGGCCGAGAACCATAGCCTTGGCGACCAGGGAGCCTTTTCCGTCACCTGCTCCCAGTGAACACCATCTTCGGAACACCAAACGTCATTCTTCGCGTGATATTCGGGAACATAGTTGCCGCCAGCCATGACCCAGATTTTTCCATTCAGAACAACCGCCTGATGGTAAGCTCGCGGTGACCACGGAGCGTTAGCGGTTTCCTGTTTCCACTCTTTGCCGTCAGCGGAAGACCAGACATCATTTTTCAGACTGGACTGATCACCGAAATAATAATTCTCTGTCCCACCCAGAATCCACATTCGCCCTTTAAACTCGACAATCGCCGACGCGATGCGAGGAGACCAGCCGGCTTTCGGAGTAACAAGGTCCCATTGTTTGCCATCCACTGACGACCAGACTTCGTTTGTTGCTCCGTGACCTTCCAGTCGGCCATTGTACCACCCTCCCATGATCCACATTCGATCCATGTATGTCACCGTCATTGGAAGATCGCTGAACTTCCATGGCGCCTCATTCGTGACCTGATTCCAGGTGTTGCCATCACCACTGCTCCAGACATCCCGCGGCGGCGCCGCGAAGGAATCAAACCAACCTCCAATGATCCAGAGCTGATCCTTGAAAACCAGTTCTCCACTCGAGTCTCGAGCCTGCCATGCCGCCTTGTCTGTCACTTTGACCCAATCGAACGTGACTGCCGTCTCAGGCTTCTCATCAGCCTGAATGCCGCTGGCCGTCAACACAACGAAGCCAGCAATCAGACCGGCCCCAATCGATCGAATGCACGAAAAGATCCGTGAGCCATGCTCAGGAAAAGCCCGCTGAGCAGCACTAGAAGCATGAGTCAGCGATGAATCACCATGGCGAACAGACATCGAAGATTTTCCTTGCAGAGGTAAGATCTTTTTTGCTCACGATGTGGTCATCGCGGCCTTTGATTGAGAACCCGTCACAACACCGCAGCTAAGCTCGCGATAGCACAGACAGCAAAACCGTAGCGGGACTCGTGAGAGCTCAGAATGTGATCCGAATTCTTACGAATCCGGCTACGTGCGCATACCGGCTACAATCGCATAATTAACATGTCACGGACTGGATTCGATTACACAACGGAAGCCGATAGCATCACTGGCTGCGTGGTCAGGAATCACCAGCCGGGAGTAACTCGTCAGCAAAGAATGGTGGTCCCTCCACGATCCTCCGCGAATAATACGGGCAGCCCTTGAAGCAGGAGATTCCTTTTTGGCTTCTCCGGTTGACTCATTCGCTGCCGAACCAGTCTTGTTGTAGGGATCAGACACGAATTCCCAAAGATACCCGTGCACATCATAGAGTCCCCAGGGGTTCGGTTTCAGCGCGCCGACAACGGGATCGTTACCCGCCGCGTTGCCGGTATGCCACGCGTAGTCATTCAGAATACTGGCGATGTTCTCCTGATCGCCCTCAGCGGTTGCAGAATCTCCGAAACTGAAGGCCGTGTTCGTGCCAGCTCGGCAGCAGTATTCCCATTCGGCCTCTGTCGGCAATCGCACAGCCTGCTTGTCAGTCAGCAGTTTCTCACTTCGCAGCAGTGCGGTCAGTCTGGCGCAGAATTGCTGCGCATCCTGAAACGAAACCATTTCAACCGAGTTTCTTTCCCCCTTCCATCGACTCGGATTAACTCCCATCACAACTCGATAGAGTTCCTGAGTGACCTCGTAACGAGAAATCCGAAAGGCAGATGTCATCTGGACTTCGCGAAGTTCTGCCGCGAGAGGCACTTGAATCGGGCCGCCCATCTGAAAACTCTTTGGAAACGCTCCGTTTCCCGGCGTAATGTCGACGCACTCTTCGACGAACAGTTTCAGGATACGAGCCTCCGAGGACTTCTGTCGCCCGGACTCCCCGGGGCTTTGCCCGTTTCCCAAAGTGAACCTGTCCGCCGCAACCAGGGTGACCGTCACAGCGATGAACCAGCTGAAAAGTCGCTTTTTCAAGGTGTTTACTCCGTCAATCGGCTTTCGGAAAAAGCGAATTTCCGCATTTGCACGGATTCGCTATGGTGCGGCCTATGTCCCGCCGAATTTCCCATGACGATCCATTTGACCAGCGCTGGTTGCGAAGTGCAATTGATCTCGCAATTTGCTTCGTTATGGCCGTGATCATGCTGCGTGAATTTGTGCTGGAGGGCTATCTGATCTCGACCGGCTCCATGGCGCCCGGTCTCCTGGGATTTCACCGACGAGTGAGTTGCCCGGAGTGTCAGTATGAGTTTGCGTTTGGCGTTTCCTTTGATGATTCAGCGAGCTCAAACGCTGCATCAATTCAGGAACCTGAAGGAGCTCAGCGCTATGCCACGTGTCCAAACTGCGGGCAAATCAACATTGATGTCTCAGGAGTCCCCAACAGCCACGGCGATCAGCTTCTGGTGCAAAAGCATGTGTACGACCTGCATCCTCCAAAGCGCTGGGAAACAATTGTCTTTCGTAATCCGGCATCGCCCGGCGAAGCCTATGTCAAGCGAGTCGTCGGACTACCCGGCGATCGAATTCGCATCATCAATGGCGATGTTTATATTAACGGCAGGATTGCTCGGAAGGATTTTCGTCAGCAGCAATGGATGAGAATTCCAGTGAGTACACTCAGCCATCTGGCACATTCGGAAGACTGGCAGATGCCATGGGAACTGGATGATGGCTGGAAAGCGAATGGAGCAAAACTTCAGCTGGACGCCGCAACGGACATGCAATGGCTGCGCTTTCGGAACTGGCGATGGTACGGTGGACATCATGTCGCCGAGACGCCTCTTGATGCAGCAACCGGAGGCAAAGACTGGGACAGTTACGTAGCACGATTTGATTCTCTGTCGGTGGCCTGGAGCAGTCGCATCGACTATGACCGATCTCGCGAGGTACTACGTTGCGAGGGCGTCATGCCGGAAGATCTTCAGAAGGATATGATCGCCCATGCGACTACCGACGAGTTTCGCGATGCCGTTTATCGCCTTGCTGCTCTCTCTCATCTGGCCCCGGTGACTGATCGTTATGGCTACAATGCGATGGTCTCATCACCGGAGTATGTCGTCGGAGACCTGATGTTGAAGACAGAATTCTCATGGAAGCAGACGCCGGATGAGATTCGGGTTCAGGTCCCCGTGGAGGCCTTTACGTTCGAGCTTCATCTAAAACCTGATGAAGATGGATCCACAAGTGCAGGATCATGGAACGCGACCCTGCTTTCACTGGATGATCATTCCATTGTTCGAAAAGGCCGCTTCCTGTTGCCCGAATTACGGGATGGTCCGGCGTCACTGGTTCTGGAAGTGTCCAACTTCGACCGACAGGTCATCGTGGGGATCAACGGCGAGCAGTGCTTCGAACCGCTTGGCGTTGGAACGGAGATGACAACCGAACAGGCCCTCGAAGCCAGTGTCGCAACGATCGCAGGCCAAAAGATGGATGCGGAAAAAGCAGCAAAGATTTCTCTTCGCTGGGAGCAACAGAAACGCTGGGCGCTGGGTGTTACGGGAAACGAGGTGCAGATTCAGTCTTTGGAAATGTTTCGAGATGTCTTTTACACGCCAGCGCGACGCAGAAATGCGGTTGAATCCGAATACATCGTCCCGGATCAGGCTTATTTCGTTCAAGGTGATAACAGTCCGGTGTCCTCCGACAGCAGAAACTGGCGGCACCCCTGCGTGCCACACAAAATGCTGATCGGTAAGCCATTTCTGGTCCATCTGCCTTCTCGGCCAGCGGTGCTGCAATTCGGTGGACGACAATGGCCGATTCGAGTACCGGAAATCTCCCGAATCCGCTACATTCGGTGAGGAAATCGCCTGGAAAGGGGCGGTCTCGGCGAAACACCATTTTATGGCCTGTTGGCGATTCTTGCTGTCGAAACCCGGGTCGGACAGAAATATCAAACCTACGCCCTCAGAGTTTGGCAACGCATTCACTTCTCAGAAGCTTTCAATATGAACTTGTTCGGTAAGAAACAGGACAGCGGGGCTGCCAGTCAGGGGACGAAAAGCTCATCATCCGGACGACAGTCGCAGGAAGGGACTCGGGAGACCGTAGAAGCCGTTGCAATTGCGTTCATTCTGGCGTTTGTCTTCAAGACTTTCGAAGCCGAAGCGTTCGTCATTCCAACGGGCTCCATGGCCCCGACACTCTACGGCCGTCACAAGGAAGTGAAATGTGACGGATGTGGCCTTGAATATACGGTTGGCGCGAGCCAGGAGATTGACCAGGAGTCAGGCGTACTCAATCCTCATCAACGTGTCAGTGAATCTCGCTGCCCGAACTGTCGTCATCGAAACGAGATTTTGAGTGCACCCGTTTTTCAATGGTGACCGCATCGTCGTCAATAAGCAGGTTTTGAACTACCGTCGCTTCGATGTCGTGGTCTTCAAGAATCCCGAAGAGCCACACGTCAACTACATCAAACGACTGGTTGGACTGCCGGGGGAAACGGTATGAATTCGCCAGGGAGACATCCAGACTCGCAAAGCCGAAACAGACCCATGGGAAGTTCAGTTCAAGGAGGATGCTGAAAAGCAGCGAGACATTCAACTCCTGGTTTATGACGACAATTTCCCTCCGCGTGAATTGCTGGCCGCAGGTGCTCCCGAACGCTGGGCGCCTGCGGAACTGAGAGAAAGCGATAACACTGTCGGTGGATGGCCTCGCACCGAAAATGCGTGGAGCCCGGACAGCGAAAAACGCACTTATACTGTCGACGCCAACGGCAAAACGCGGCATTGGCTGCGGTACAGGCACCTCGTCCCTGATCAGCAGGTCTGGAATGAAGTTCGATCCGGGCGAGAGTTGCAGGAGCCGACCTCCGCACGACTCATCGCTGACTACTGTGCCTTTAATGATGATGACGATGAGATTTATTGGGTGAACGACCTGACACTGGAGTTCAATGCGACGATTGAAACTGTCACGGATGAAAGCCAGCTGATCGTTGAGCTTGTGGAGGGATTCCGGACGGCTCGATGCGAACTGAATCCGCAGTCCGGAACAGCAGAGATTATTGTCGTCACACGCGATAAGGACGCCTCTGTTAAGGCCGTTGAAGAATCAATCGCCAGTGTTCAGACCAGCCTGCAGGGGCCGGGGACTTACGAAATTGCCTTTGCCAATGTGGATGACCGACTCTGTCTTTGGGTTGATGGTGACCTGATTCCTCTTGGCGAAAAAGCTCATCTTTCCCATTACGATTTGAATCTTCCCTCCTATCGCGATCTGGCCCCAATCGGAGTTGCGGCAAGCGGGCTGAAAGCGACTGTGTCCGACCTGAAAGTTCGTCGCGATATCTATTACCGAAATGAAATCCTCCGAGTTGTCGCTCCCGGGGGGCCGGATGGCTTTATGGAGAAGGAAGTCAGTAACGAAGGAGACCTCGTGCGCAATCTTGATTCCCCTGACGAGTATGGGCGGAACTATGAAGCCATGCTGCACGAGCAGGAGCAACGTTCCGGCGAACATATGCTCTACGTCCTTGCTGATGACGAATACCTGATGTTCGGAGACAACTCCCCCAAAAGCAAAGATAGCCGGCTTTTTGATCACTACAGCCGCCCCTCTCGCGGCGTAAACAGCCACAGGTATGCGGTGCGGGAAAAGGACCTGATCGGCGAAGCCCTGTGCATCTTCTGGCCTCACGGAATTCCCTTTATGAATGACGGAAAAGGCTACACGGTGCTGAAGCATAAAATGTTGCAGGGCCACAATGGAAAAAATCAGCTGGTCGATGTCGATTACCCGCTTTACTCAGCCCCCTTCTATCCCAACCTTTCCAGAA
>JAXMBU010000082.1:0-25645 GCA_046349735.1 Planctomycetaceae bacterium | reverse complement strand
AAGTAGATTGAGCTTCACTCGAAAACCTCTTGTTTGCCGATATTTTTTGTTTGTCGTTACTCAACAAACACCGGAAAAAGCCGGAGGTTTTCGTCTTTATTCAACATTCTCCCATTCCGAGTACGCTTGGTTTAGGTCAAAGTACCCAGTAGAGCGTTTTTGCTGGAGCCTGATGTGCCCAGTAAAGTCGATATGTGGCGTCATTCGACAAGCTCTCGCAGTTCGATTCCGCCAGCAAGGACAGGGGGGCCTTTTCGATCAAGGTAGTCGAGCATGAGCTGCACTATTTTTCGAGGATTGATCGTGCCACCTATGCGATGGTCGGGAAGGTCTCGCAAAGCTTGAGCGAAGACGGGCCGAAGTTGTTCGTAAACGAGGGAGCCTGGTCGAAGATAGTCGTCATCAAACGCGCGTCGTCTCAGAAGAAACGTAATGCAAAGTGCCGTATTTCGAAATAGTTGATGGAAGTTTGCTTGATCAAGTTGGTTTTTGAAGATTCTTAAGATCATTCTTGTCAGTGCTTCGCAACGGACAGATGGTATCTCTCGTGTAGCGTCTTCCCGGTATCGCAGCATTTCGCCGAACGCCTTCAGCCAGTTGTTTCTTCCACTCATGTCGACTTGTAAACAAATTTCAAGCTTTTCGGCAAATAATCCTATAAGGCTGGAATCGCGAAGACACCAACCACATGCGGCTAGTTCATGCGTTTGAAGGGAGCTTCCGTGATGCTGAAGACATTCCCTGATGTATCGAGAAAAATCAGCGTTTGCAGTTGATGTGTAGGCAATCGCTCTAACAAGATCGGTGTTTATCGGAGTGCGTGGATTCCGAAGTTTCTTGACTGCGAGGCGCACAAACTCGTCAACTTGCTCCGAGTTACCAGAACCGGGCAGCCCATCCGAATCGACAGCCGTAGGCTTTGTCTCCTCAGTTGCCTTCGGAGTAAAACCTGAATCCTGCCTCTCACGAAGTAAGTCTCGTATCTCGCTAGGAGCCGCAATACTGAAGTTCGGCGAATTACAAAAGACTCGAATGGAGGCAGCAGCATTTCTCCACAGTGAAGAGCTTGACGCTCGCTTCAAGAGTGCTGGAAACAACGTGGGCAGATTCTGTGACAGCCACGCATCTGGCTCCTCTTGCAGAACCTCCATTTTTCGCCATTCGAGAAACAATCGACGTGACCCAAAGAGAGCCGGCTCTTCAGGTACGATCTCGACGCGTGCGTTTCCCTGTGCCGGTTCTACGGAGACGCTTAACCTGATGGGAACATCGGCTGTCAGTCTTGTGGGAAAGCTTGTCCTGATTCGCCGTGCTGTCGTGAATTCCTCATGCGAAAGAGTCACCTCAAGCTGATCACTTCCAGATAACGCTCGCAGCCCACTTACCGGGGTCGGGCGATGCCAAGTTTTTCCGCCATCGACATAAGCGTCGGCTTCGTTCAGTAATGGAATCCAGCCGGGTGTACCGGTGATATAGGCCGCAAGTTGAACTCTCGGTAATGTATCGAGATATGTCGGTTGTCCCTCGGCAAGCAGTGCAGAATACAACGCGGCCCCATCGGCCAAAAGTGAGTGTCGGGAAGCTGCCTCATCGCCAATCAAAATCCGTTCCGGTCTCAGCGAAATCTGCAGATCTCTCAGAATTCTCTCGGCACGAGTACGATCATGTGAAACTGAAAGCGACGCGAGTTCGCCCGTGATCACAGCACCCAGAAATCGATGCTTCGAGATTTCCTCCTTAATCGGAGCCAATCGAACAATCCACTCTTGTTCAAATCTGGCGGTCGAAAGTCGTTCTCCAGCCCATACGGAATCTTGCCAACAATCATTCGAATTCGTGTGCTGACTAACGAAAAAATTGCGGTCAACCTGCTCGGCCGCTGTAGCACCATGTTTGCCGCCATTCAACTTTTGTATTGTCTGTAGAGCCCAAGGGCTGCCCCACAGTTTTCGCCATTTTTCAATAGGTGTCAGCTGCCCCTTGATCGAATCAATATCAGCAAGGCGATGAAGAAGCTCCATCCCTTCAGAAAGGAAGGGCATCAGAACCTTCGGAGGTCTGCGCCGCGCAGGAAGCAGGTGCCTCCTGCCATCAATTTGCCTCATGATCAGGTCAATGGTCGCGAGTTCAAATCCATCAATGCCATCATGAATGCAAAGAAGTGAACCGGGTGAAAATTCTCCCGGTGATTCATTATTCAGAAGTTCTTTCCCGAACCGGCTACACCACACCAGTGCCCCTGCAACGGGACGCCACAAAAGCTTGACGTCGGATCCAAAACTACGACAGGCATCGACTAACTCTTGTTGCCGCAGCATTCTCAGGTGATTGGGTATTACAAGCGCGGTTGGTCCCTGCCACGAAGAAAGATCTGCCGTTACCGCCGCAAATGTTCCAGCAACAGCTTCAAATGCTCTTAGTTGCCTCAATTCTCCCTCTGGAGTCGTCGCCGTCCACGGCTTCTGTTCCTGCTCCGCAGCGAAGTCCTGTAGTGCATAGGCTAGTGGAAGGCGAGCACCCTGTTCTCCTGCCAACAAGTTTGATTCGATTGGCCAAACATCGCCAAGTCCGCGTGGATGAGGTGGAAACACTGAATCCAGCCGAAGAGGTTCCCCAGCGAGTCGCGGCAGCAGCACCGAAGGTGGAATTCGGGGCATATTGGATGTCACCGAGTGAAATGTCACTGGGGTCGTAGAAGCTTCTGCCGCAGAAACCGACACAAATAGACTACCGACCACAACGCCGACGCCTGTGATGTTCGGCTGAGGTGTTTGAATCGCAGGTAACCTGTCGACTATGTCAGCTTCAGTGCCCATCTAATCTGTTTAGTCATCTCATCAAAGTGATGTTGCAATGGAAGTCCAATTCGAAACCCTCGCAACTGGTCAAGTTCTTCGCACCCCGCGATCTTCTGGATGTCTTCCGGTAAGCACGTCTGGATCAAAAGGCCACGATCAGGGCCTTTCTTCTCTGATTCGTTGATACATTCTGCCAATGAGAGGAGTCGATCTTCAAAGGTGGCCTGCCGTGAATCAAAATCCAGTAGACACCAAACAGCGACGATCCACGGATCGTCACATGCTGATCTTCGAACAAGCACAAGGTCTGGAGCCAGAGCCGCGATGTGTTCGGGAACTAGTGGATGCCGGTTAAGCTGGCGACCAAAGACGAAATCAATGCTGCCATGAGTCTCACCAGGAATGCTCCAACCACCGAGCATCGTGCGAGGATCAATAAACTGTCCTGCAGTTTGTTCAAGTCGAAGCAGGACGTCGCCGGTTTGTGCTGTCTGGCCTGAGGTGAGCATTGCCAACGCGGCTATCACGCAGATTTGCACATGTTCAGCAAACAGACGATGACGCCATCTCCAAACGTTGTCTTCAAGCATTTGCTGGCGGACAAGTTGAATATAAGCCTGCCAGAGGGGCTGGTAACGCGGATCGTGTTGAAGCACATAGTTGGGCTGCGGTATACCCACAAGCTTCTTTGCACGACAGATCGGCGTATCGACTGCGAGTTGCCTCAAACAATGTTGAAATCGATTAACTACCAGCACGCGAGGGTGATCGGCCGCAGATCGATACTCACGAAGATAGCGCTCGCAGGCCATCAGACCACGGCCTAGCAAGTCACGAACAACTCGGTTTTCCGGAGTGTCAATATCTTCGACGCGAACCACAGCCATGGCCGTTTGTTTAGTGCCGGCCTTCTCAGCGACAGTCTCTCCTGGCTGCCTTGCGAGCCATCGAAGGCAACCACTGTCAACTTCCTGAATACGCCCAAGGGGCTGAAGCTGCCGCTCTCGCTTCAAAGTATGGCGCGGACGCTGGCAGACGGCTGACAGTAGATCTGGCAATGATCGGGCGAGACGAACAATCAAGGCCATACGTGGCTCACTTGATGCTCCTGATTCATGCCAACGCGCAATCAAATCATCGCAACTCCGAAACGCCACACCCTGCGCATTACCCTGCCAATGAAGATTCTCTGTTGAAGGAGAATCGAATAGGGATGTGATGACGTCAATGTGACAATCGATCATGTCTTCAATGGCTGACAATGCAGATGGCGGTAATCTTTCACACTGCGTAAGCTCCAAACACCTGTCCCGCGATGCAGTGGTTGAGAGAACCACTCTAGTTGTCTCTTGGCCAACGTCGCGATCTTCCAGGATTCTGGATTCGGCAAGTGCAGACAACTCAAATCTTTTCCACATCTGCCCTGACGAATCACTCCATGCGGTACTGCACGGCAGGTCGTCTGGGCAGTTTTCAGTCCATACTCTTTGTACAACGCCGGGAACTACGACAAAGGGTCGACCGCCGTCAATAACGGCCGAACTGATTCGACACTTCGACCATGCGGAGCTATGGAACGAGGCAGTGATATCGTGGATCTCCGTGTTCATTCGCTCCCCAAACGATCCACGCCGTGCCAAACGAATTGGTGTTCACTCTGGCGAATACAGTTACTGAAGGCGCTCACGAGTGCCTGATCGCCAACCTTGTCAAGAACAGACTGAAGCCGTGAAATTGCCTGCCGCGTGTTGCTTTCGGTCGGATCAAGCCCTCTTAGCTTTGGCAGGATTTTCAATTCGATCTGATCCGCCATGGCTGTCCTATGCGGAATACCCTCGAGGTCTGGATAATTTGCAACATAAGAAAGAATTGACAGAAATGTTCGATGGGCAAATGGACGGCCGATCAACTGCATCGCTGAGTTAAGTTCTTCTACCCAACTGGTAACCTCATCCCTAACTTGCCCAGAAATTGTTTCATCGCGCTTTACCCACGACTGCCACCGCTCAAAGGAGAGCCATTTCTCACTGGGAGGCACCTCTTTCGATTCCGCGGTTGTAAATTTTGCTGGTCGCCCAAAACGGAGAACGTTTGCTCGGTCGACAACCTTGTCGGATAACGATTGCGTCGTCTCATCTTCATTCATTGTGCCGACAAAGAGGACATTCGAATCAACAAAGATTTGAAGGGACGGCTGACTTTCTACCGCAACTTCACCTTTTGCTCGTGTCAGTGTTCTCAGCCCCACTTCCAAGCCAATTTCTGCCATCCGCCTTTCGAGAGGGTTGTGTTTATCGATGCCACGGCGAATCTCCATTCTGCTCAGAAACTCGCTGAAGTAGTATTCAACTCTGGCAAGGTTCATTTCATCGAGCAGCACCAACAGCATGCGATCTGACAAATTCTCTTTCTTCAATCTTTTCAGATGGATTTCAACCTCGTCCCTTTTCATCAAAGAACTGGTCCATCATGCACTAACGCTCTGGATAGTTCTGTGGCCCGATATCGATTCGCAGAGATAGTTGTAGAAGCCAAACATATCCTGTGGGCTGTCTGGCAACAGCGGCTGAACCGCCAAGTTAAGGTACATTATCTTGTACCTGCGAGGTAACTCGCTTTTTCCAATGCCGCTGATTTACCGCGAACCGTTAAGGGGGACATTTCTGCAACTTTGACCGACGTATGGAACGCACGAAGGACTCGGGATGAAACTGAACCGAGACTGTTCAAATAAGATTCACGGTGGATGCAAGACACTCCTGCTCGGCTTTGTTGTTCTCTTTCGTGAACTGCAGCTTTTCGCGAGCACGGGCTTCTGGCTCTGCCAGTCGGTCTTCGTCACTACCAGCCGTTGAAGGAATATTCGCTCCATCGCTTAACTGCTGCTTCCAGCAACTTGTTCGTCGTGGAATATGCAGACTTGAGATGAATGATCTCCTCGCGCTTGACATTCAATTCCGCAGAAATCTGATCATATTCCTTACGGAACTTGTCAAGAGATTCTTTGGCCAATTCAAGTTCAGTCTGAGTTTCTCGAACCTCCTGTTCACGGAACTCGAGACGTGCCTGAGCTCTTCAAGATTTGCCTGTAGACCAGCCTGCCGTGATTCAAATCCTTCTATACTTGACCTGAGCAGGTCAAATTCGTGCTTTCATCGACTGCCGTAGTTAGATAATTCTCTTCTCGAATCAGCCATTCTCCTTTTAATTGTCTCGACTCATTCGCTTTGAGTTTTCCTCTTTTTCCTGTATCGCTGCTGCCAGATCATTCTTCACCGCTCAAGCTCCGCCTGTAACAGAGGAAGACGCTGCTTCGCTTCTTCGTAAAGTGAGCCGTGCTCTCTGAGCCACGATTCCGCCTCTTCCTTCTGCGCTAGCAGCACGCGGTATGTTCCCATACTCGCACGGTTGCTGAAGGTCTCGGCACTCCGACTGGAGGCCGACTTCTCTTCCTGGATCGCTGTTTTTTCTTCCCTCTGCGCCTGTAACTCAATCTGCAGAGCCTTTACGCGGGCTTCAATCTGCGAAAGCTCTTTTTGCTTTGCGACTAGATTAGGCTCATTGATTTGTAACCATTCGTGAGCATCGCGTTTTTGTTGAATTGTCACACGAGCTTCGGCCAGACCGACATGAAGCTGATCCCTTTCAAATTCAGCCGCTGCATAACCGGCAGCGGATCGGGATTCGGCAGGCGTCAGGAATTCTCGACTCGAGATCCTGGTAGGCAGCCGCTTTGCGGCGGAGATCTAACAGTAGGTTAATTGCCCACGCAAAGAACAGGACTGAGACGCCCATACCACCCATGTATGACCAAAATAGCCCGGTACTCACTTGAGAATGCCCCTCTAAATACACGCTACCAGTATTGGTCAGTTGCCTGTTTACTGATCTTGTGGAACCGCGTCTTCCGGCGGCAGTTTTTCTGTTAATTCCTTAATTGCATCCAACAGTCTTTTTTCCTCAGCAGTCAACTTCGCAACGTTTTCGGTAACAGACGCCAGATCTTTCGCCTTTGCCATCAGGGTGTGTTTAGGCAGCTTCAACGCCTTTTATCAGCTCTGACTTCTGCGTTGACAGGGCCATAACTTCTTTTTGCAGTTCCACGATCTCCATTTTGAGTTTTTCGTCCTCCGCCTTTAAAAGTTTGGAAGCCTGCTCTGCGGCAGCGGTCTCTGACAGAAGTTCTTCCCTTCTGCGAAGCGCTTACCATTCTCGGTAATTGCTGTCTCCAAACTTGCAGACTCCTTAACCATCTGGTCGCGTAGCTCGGAGAGTTTGCAGCGCCGACTGGCTTCTACCTGTATCTGTCCATCCTGAGCGCACCTTCAAGGCATTGGCGATTTCACCGTTGATCTTTTGAAGCTGATCCCTAGCCTGGTTGACACTATCCAGCAGTGGCCCGTTTTTTTCACGAGCGGAACTGATCTCTGTTTCGAGTTGTTGTTTCCTCGTTAATAGCTCAAATCTTTTCTCTGCTTCCGACTTTCTTGGCGCGAGCCATTACCGAATTCACAAGTGCCATCTGTTTTGATTGTTGGCATCCGATTCTGCATTCCGTGCCAAGCTAAGTTGCTTCTGGATTTCTGCCAATTCCCCCGAGACGCGATTTCGCTCGATCTGTTGAGTCGAAACCTCAGCCTTCATTTCTCCCAACTGTGGTCAGGCTGGAGACTTCGAAGCAAAAGCCTTTGTTGGTCCTCTTCCAGAGCAATTAACTTTGTCTTTCGCTCATTTTCGCTTGTAGACCAAAGTTCACGTTCACGATCGAAATCATATAACGCTCCAAACGACCAAAACTGTCCGGCAAACATCGCCAGACAACAAGAAAACCAGCATCGTACCCGGATTGTCCTGAACAAGATCAATGCCCGTTGCCAGAACCTTTGTCAACGCGTTCTGAACTGTTCTAGCCGCAGAATGACGTTCACTGATTGACATCGATGCCTCGTCGCTTTCGCTCTTGTCAGTAGCTCTGCTTTGCACGTATTGAATATTTTCGTTGGACGGGACTTGGGTACTAGACAGGCTCACAGGGGTATAGACCCCACCCAAAGAAATTGCATCACCCTCGGTCATCACTATTTGGCAATTCATCCTTCTGAAGCTCACCATCGCTTCCGGAATTCTTTGGTACTGGCCCAGATGATTCGCTCGGCACCGTCTTTTCCGCACGTCGGACATTCTTGTGCGGACTCCGCGTTGATAGACTGAGACTCTTTCCAAGTGTTGTGGCGGATACGACAACGGTACTCGTAGGTTGGCATTCTCTTTACCCGTGCACCAGATTGACGCTATCGTTTTGTCGGACGATCACAGTTTTGTTGCTCGAAACGACCGTGACCATGATTGCTGAAGTAAAAAACTTGATGCGGGAGATGATCGGTGATACCGGAAATGCTCAAAAGGCAATTGCGCGTAAAGGCATGCAATATGCCGCGCACCTTGACATGCTTCAATCAGCAAATTGAACAAACCAATTTTAGCAGAAAGCTGACGTTGTGGATCGCTGCAGCGGCGATTCAAAGAAGTCATTGAAAAATACGGTTACGCCGGAATATTCCGATCACAGGTGGTTTCGATCTTTACTTCGGGACCTGCTGCAGGCAAAGCCAGCCAGATCAATGCCTTTGCTGATGCCGCCTCAGACGGCATCGCAGTGAGACCGACACAACTGAGGAGCGACCTCAAATCACTCCGGTACGCTCAGCTACAACACAGACTTATCGAAAATCGAGGTCTTCCAGGACGGACTGGCGAAATGGACCGTCGACATGTGGGCGGCAGCTGTTTCGACGGCGACAGCGGAGGAAGGTGTACCGCTTTCAGTCAAGTGTCCCGTCTGCAGCAACGTCGTTTCATTTGCAGGGCACGCTGATTGGTCAAATCTTGACTTGCAGCCAATTGAATTGCGTCTCAGACTTCAGTGTTTGCTGAGGGACGACGCGTTGCAGTCGAGGCTGCCATCGCTGAAAAAGTGGAGAAGAGTAGTTCCGTAATCCGTGTCGCCGTCGATGGGACCGATCGTTGTATCCACTTTCTGATGCTCTGCGAAATGCCCCGAATGATGCACATATTGAATTGCATGGTGGTCCATTTGAAGGAGCCTTTGTCATTACGAAGCCAACGACCATCAGTGGGGCTGATCTTCAGAATCGGATCGTGATACAGAATTCGAATGGGACGTGCATACGCGTGCAATCAGGTTCATTGCGGTTGATGAGCGTGGTCGTTCAGGGGCTCTGTCGTCCGTCATGGGGGCGCGTCGACCAGTGATCGAAGTCACCAAAGGTACCGCAACCTTTGAAAACTGTCTTTTTCTATCGAATGTTGGCGAGACAATAAAAATCCACGGGGACGGTACCAATGTGAACTTTCGGGACTGCGAAATTCAATCTGATCGGGGTGGCGGGATCATTGTTTTTGACCGCGCCGTTTCGAATCTACTGCGGTGCAAAATTCAAGGAGTTCGCGGGATTGGCTTGTCGGCCGATGGAGGTGCCAGCGTCACTTTGAAAAGCTGCCGCATTGAGGGTGCAGGAACCTCCGCAGTCAAGAGCCGAAAGTCGGCCATCAATGTCGAGGGGTGTACGATCCTTAAGTCGAAAGATTACGGTATCGAGATCAGTGGTGGCACATTTCGGATTTCACGATTTCACAGTCTCAGAAAATGTGCACGAGGGATTTGGGTGAGAGATGAGGCAGAAGGAGCAATTGAAGACTGTGATCTCCGTGCCAACCGAATCGGTGCCATGAGTCCGTTAAACAGCACAAAGGTCACTGCGAAAGACAACCTCTGCTGAATCCGACGCCCTAGAGGGTTGATTTTTGTGCAACATCCCGATGTGATGCGTTTTCCTGCGTATTTGTTTAAGCACTGGATCATCCAATGAAACATACGCATGCAGAATTCGGTTTCTGACCTGTAAGCAAGTGGAAAGTTGAAGTTATGGCGACCCGACCCGGAGGTGAATTGGCCAAACGTCCTCTGCACTTCATGTTTATTCTCGACTGTTCAGGTTCAATGACCTACGACGGCAAGATTCAGTCTCTGAACCATGCTATTCGAGAAGCCATTCCCCACATGAAAGTCGTCGCTGACGGCAATCCAAATGCGGATCTGCTTGTCAGAGCAATCAAGTTTTCCAGTGGCGCTGAATGGCATGTTTCCCAACCGACCCCTGTCGATAGCTTCACCTGGATGGATGTCAGTGCCAATGGCGTGACCGATATGGGCCGAGCCTTCTCCATGGTAGCCGACCAGCTCAAAATTCCACCGATGACAGATCGCGCCCTTCCACCGGTGCTGGTCCTGATTTCTGATGGGCAGCCAACGGATGATTACTCTACTGGCTTGGATGCTATCATGAAGCAGCCATGGGGAAAAAAGTCTGTTCGAATCGCGATAGCGATTGGACGCGATGCAGACAATGATGTCTTGCAGAAGTTCATTGGACACTCTGAAATGAAGCCGCTGCAGGCTGATAATGCAGATGCTCTGGTAAAGTATATTCGCTGGGTGTCAACTGCCGTTGTTGGTGCGGCGTCATCTCCTCCGAGCCAAACAACGGACACCATGGCTCCGGGGATCAACATTCCAATTCCAGCGCCGCCCACCATCGACCAAAGTCAGGTGACCCCGGGCGACGTCTGGTGAGGAGTGCTGACGATGGCGAATCGTCCGGGCGGTGAGCTTGCATCGCGGCCGCTACTTTTTGAGTGGATCGTTGATTGCTCAGGATCTATGTCCGTGAATGGAAAAATGGACGCGTTAAACACTGCCATTCGCAAAGCTCTTCCGGAGATGCACCGTGTGGCAGAGAACAATCCTTCTGTTGAAGTCTACATGAAAACAATAGCGTTTTCGCATGGGGCAAAATCACTGAATGCCCCAACGCCGATTCGCGAGTTTGAGTGGGTTGACTTGATCGCAGATGCTCTTTCGGGAGCAAATTCTGCGGCTGATGTTGTATTCCTGCTGGACACCAGTGGCAGCATGCAGGGGAAATTGGAAGCCGTTCGAATAATGCGATGCATTCGCAGACAAAATCATGAAATGCGGGGCTGATGTTCAACTGGGGGATTAGTCGGATTCGATATCGGCGGCCACAGATGATCTCAAATCGTTCATACAGTGTCCACAGTTTGACAGAATACACCGCCGGGATCTGGCCACTCAATACTCCGAAGAAATTCAAGAAGCATATTCGGGAACTGAAGCTGGGGCTATTTGGTGGGAGTGGTTGCTACCTGGCGGATCCATCCACAGTAGAGATTTTTCCGCACTTGATCCGCTTGTTTTCTGAGAGTCGACGGCCGCGGCGATTCGTCGTGATCATTTCAGATGAGATCGGTTCGACCGCTGGCGTGTCTCAAATTGGTTTGTTATTAAAAAGCAACAAAATTACCGGGCATGTGCTTGGCGTATCAGGTTCATCGCGGGCTCATCAACAAATTGCAGATGGAGCAGGCGGGCAAGCCCTGGGACATTTTGTCATCAAAGGGTATGCAGATTTTTCCGGAATCCTTGGTAATGTGGCGGAGTCCATAGGCAAAGAGATGAAACAGATTCTGGAGGATGGCACTATCTCAGCAGGTACAGACCTTGGAGCCGTTTCGCCTCGCTGCATCTGATCTGGACATCAAGAATATGCCGAAACGCGGATTGCCTCCAGTGCTTGTGCTTGTCTCAGATGGAAACGACGGATGACTTTCAGGCCGGCTTGAGTACACTCGAGAATCAGCCGTGGGGAAAGAAGTCGGTTAGATTAGCGATTGGAATTGGTTTCGACGCTGACCTAGATGTCCTGCAGCAGTTTATTGGCACACCAGAAATTAAACCGATGACAGCAAACAACCCGGACACGTTGGTCGTGCACATTCGCTGGGTGTCCACTGCCATTCTGGAGTCAGTTTCTGCTCCAGCCTCACAGGTTGAAGGGCGAACTGGAAAGCTCCATGTGGCTTTACCTTCAGCGCCTCAGTTTACCTATGGTGGGAAATTGACGCAATGGGATCAGAGCGAGCCGAACGGATGGAAAATCATTGTCGACAGTGTCCGCGGGCCCACCCACGTTCGGACCGGGCTTCCCAACCAAGACGATTTCGATTATGCCTCCGGCCCGCCCATCACCATCGCGGTCTCAGACGGACATGGTAGCTCCAATGCTTTTCGGAGCGACCGTGGGGCAGGATTTGCAACTGAAACAGCAATCGAGGTCGCAGAGAGTTTTTTTGAGGGAGAATGGGAACGGTTAAGCCTGCAAGACAGACAACAGCAACTCGACGTTCGGCTACCTAATCGAATTGTCTCTGAATGGCGTGCCAAGGTTCGTCGTAATCTGAAGACTTTCCTCAGCAAAGATGAGCAGGAAATGCCGTGAGTCGTTCGACGGCGAGTTTGAAGGCCAATGCCGCCGCCGAGGTGCCGTATATCGTCTACGGTGCCACCAACACTCCCCAGCGGTTGTGGTCAAAGGAGTTCGTGGTTTATCTGCAACTTGCGACGGTGATATCCTGATGGTGCTGGACTCAGGGGATGTAATCTGCCCGCTTCCGCTTGACGAACGGCTCACAGGCAACGAGATAACATCATTGCCGAGTGAGAAGGCGCATAGTGATTTTCGCGTTGCTCTCGTTCCGTTGCTTGCTGCTCAGCCCCGATTAATTCTGTTAGCGACGGACGGCTACTGAATTCATTTAAAGATGAAATGAGTTTTCAAGCTGCACTGATTTTCGCAATCTGCTCAGCTCAAACGAGGGATCCAAAAGAAGTGGAGCAGCACCTTAGAGAGTGGTTGGAGTTGTCCGCACAAATGAAGGGTGATGATGTAACACTTTGTCTCCTGTGTTCCGCCACGAAGACTCGGCCTCCGGCGAACTGAGTGTGAGCGATTCTCAGGGAGCTCCGTGCATTGAGAAGCCTGGATGTCAGGGAAACATCTGCATTGAACTCCACGGGAAAGCTGCGAACGCAAATCTTCGCTGACAGCCAGCCCCCCTCCAGCAGGATAACGTGACTACCGAACAACTCAGGGTTGCCATCGTGCTCGGCCGGTGTCAGACAAAAGGGTGTGAATTTGGCATTCGATTCGAAAGAGTCGCGAACAGTTGATCGCTGACTGGGCATTCTTTGCTAAAACCTGGGCCTCGAAGCGTGAAGGCTATGGAGAAACTCGCCTGACAGGGAGTTTTGAGTTCTCAAATCGTTATCCCGGTGCTGTCCTGGTTGTTCAAATCGCCTTGCATTTTTATGTATGTGCGTTGGGATGCTGGGATGGGCTACTGAGCACCGTGGTTCGTGGTGCGGCCAAACCGGGAAGCTGGAAGGACAGATCACCGATTTACTTGCCGGTCAAGACAGATAGCAGAATCAATTTCACGAAAACGCTGAGGCTCTGGGACATCCATGAACGAACTACTGCGTCCAAAAGAAACCGTCACCACTCAGCAACAAATCAAAAGTGTCGCATAGAAAAATTCCTGGGTGGCGGCGGGCAAGGCGAAGTCTACAGGCAGACCTGAATGGTAACCTCGTTGCGGTGAAGTGGTATTTCTCGACATCAGCGACTGTGGAGCAAAGAGCAGCTCTTGAAGAATTGATTCGCCTGGGAGCACCTGACAATCGTTTTCTATGGCCTTCGGATCTTTTGTCAGGCCAGGGATTGAGGGCTTTGGCTATGTTATGGCGTTACGAGATGTCCGCTTCAAGGGAATTGTCGACCTGATGAAGCGTCGAACTGAGCGCTTTCGCAGTCTTGCTAAAGCCGGCTGCCAACTGGCGGAAAGTTATTTGCGGTTGCACTCAAAAGGTCTGTGCTATCATGATATTTCTTTTGGAAATGTATTCTTCGATCCGAACACAGGCGACATTCTGATCTGTGATAACGATAACGTCGGCGTAAATGCTGGACAACGGGGTGGCATACTTGGCACGCCGCGATTCATGGCACCTGAAGTCGTGCGAGGCGCAAAGCACACCCGGAGCACCCAGACGGATCTTTTTCCCTTCTTTAACTCTCCTGTTCTATATGTTCATGGTGCACCACCCCTTTGAGGGCAGGAAAGAAGCAGATAAAAGTGTTTTGATCTACCAGCGATGAACAAGTTATACGGCAGCGATCCTGTTTTTATCTTTGATCCGGCGAATGACACCTCAACCAGCCGGTGCCCGGTTTTCATGACAACGTTTTGGCTTTCTGGCCGTTATACCCTGAGTTTCTCAAAGCCTTGTCGTTATCCGGCGCGCATTTACTGATGGAATTCGTGACCCGAGCATGGTCGTGTTCGAAAGTGAGTGGCGGGCGGCGATGGTGAGGCTGGCAGACAGCATTTTCCTGCGCACACTGTGGGGAGAACTCTACGACGCTGCCAAAGTGCGAACGGACGGCCGCTGGCAAAGTGCTGGTTTCCGCAATCGAGACTTGCACCTTCCACGCGAATCCGGATTGGCACAGTGTCGTTTTGTTAAATGCAGACGCGGAACTGTGTCACCATCATATCGATGCGACTCGTGGCTACGACTTTACGAAAACCATTGCCTCGGCACGGCATCCTACAGACCCAGGCATTTTTGGGGCCTCAAGAACAATTCTGCAACACGTTGGACCTGCACGTATCCTGATGGCAAGATACCGACGTGGATCCGGGCAAGAGCGTCACCTGTCTGGTGTTCGTATCAACTTTGGGCGCGGCGGAGGGAGAGATTCGATAATTTTCAGTCAGTGCTGAGATAGCCCGAATATCTTTGTTCTAGGTACACTTCACTGATTCACGATTATAGGTTTTCCGGAACCAGCACTACCCTGAAACCAGTGTCATTTCTTGCTTCGCATGGATCATTGAAACCACGGCACGACGATCTCAAGAAGAATGGCGGAAGAGATCCCCCGCCGCCACGAATCACCCGCCCCGCGCCCGACGTTGGCCCCGGCGGATCATCGAGGCAGGATCTTGTGTAATAATCGCCGCTATACCAGTCTGAACACCATTCCAGAACATTTCCAAGCATGTCGTATAGCCCAAACTGGTTGGGTTTAAACCAACCCACCGGGCTGGTAAATGGCCAGCCATCTTTGAACTGAAAACACGGAAATCGAGTAAAGTCAACCTTCCAGTATTCCTTCTGAAAGCTGTCGTCCGCTACGTTAGCGAAGCCCTGAAGTGTGCGGATGCTATCTCCAGTAAAGAATCTAGAACTGGTACCTGCTCGGCAGCAATACTCCCACTCGGCTTCTGTCGGCAATCGATAGATTTGTCCTTCCTCTTGGCTCAGCCAATCACAGAATGCCACAGCGTCATTCCAGCTTACGTTAACCACCGGATGGTTTGCCTCTTGTGCAAAGCCTGTCTTCTTCCAGTTGAACTGTTTACCTTTTTGATTCTGCCCTATCGATGCGATGTAACCTCTGCCCCCAGAACCTGAGATCTCGGCTTCCGTAGCGAATCCCGTGGCTCGCACAAATCGGGTAAACTGTTCCTTTGTCACAACATGGGCTCCCATGAAGAGGCTTTGAGAAATAGTCACCTCATGTCTTGGAGCCTCTTCCGCCAGATTCTGGACGTGCACCCATCCAAATCCGTCCTTTTCTAAGTCTACACTGGATTCCTCGCATCCCATCTTGAAGCTGCCCGCTGGTATCCTGCAGAACCTCATCCCTATGCTGTTGACGTGGTTGCGAAGCGGAGAAAGAGAAGTATCACAATCAGACGAAAAGCCGACATCCGTCGTCGGACTTGAACAAGGACCTTCACAGAGGGAATTGTTGTGGAGGCTGAGGGCCAGCACCCAGCTCTCCACCGCCCATGCTGCTGAAACTTCCGTCAGTCCAACATTGTCCTGCAGTTGCCTTACCAAGTTTGATTTGACGACAGGCAAGACAGAACCAACGGAAGTGAGCAATGCTTCCGGGATACCTTCCGTTAACGCGAGGCATAGCAAGTTTACCTCTCGTCTTTCCTCTCCGCAGAAGTCTAGCAGCAGTCCACGCAGCCGTTGAGGACTTGAGCAAATACTGGTTCCGTGCTGCTTTATGATTTGGCAAAGGTTTGTTCGAGTAACGTCTGTCATTAAAAATAAAAAGTCATGATAAAAAAGTACGGTTCAACAGGCTCATGAAGTTTTCGTCCTCGACGAAAGATCCGTTGCCTCTACACGATCGCTAACGAATAACATTCACCGCTGTCTGAAACAATGAATAACGTTCGATGTAACTGCCTGTTTGGGTTCTCCACTCTTTTCGCATTAGCGATCCATAATCATAACAGGTTATTCGATTGCTGAACCTGAGCACCAGGAGTGATCGCAATTGGAGCTTTGTTGTGCCGTAGGTCACATTCACTCAAAGAACCAACGCTATGAGCGTCAACAAATGCAGCAACCCTCCCATTGTTATTCACACTGCAACGATCAATCTCGACGTTACCCGGTCCAATATCGAAAGCGATTGCCCCGTTGTTGATGATCTGGCAGCTTTCAAACCTTGCCAAGCCATAGCCCATTAAAACCACGGCGTCCCCGGCATTATCCGCAATCTTGCAGGACTGGAAGGTAACGGAACTGTCACTGAGTATTTCGACACCCGTTTCGGATCGGGCAATCTCGCAATCAGCCACCCATCCTTTGCTCTGGTCCTTAAAGGAAATTGCTGTTTGACAGCTGTGGACTCTGCATTTGTGCATTCTTACCGACGCGAACTTACCGGAAACGGCAATGCCTATACCATGCCTTGAAATCTCACACCGTTCCAAAGCCAGACTATTCTGGAGTCCCCCACGAGAATATGCACTGCCATTAAATTCAATCGCCCCCAACTCGCAGTCTTGAAAGTATGCATGTAACGCATTTCGAGCCTTCATTTTGATTTCGCCAGTTTGGCATTTGACAAAAACAATCATGCCCTCATCAATCGTACATTGGCTCTGCAATACGAATCCCGACATCATCACAGTGCCGTCGAATGACAAAAGACGACTCCCTATAATGACTGATCCTTCGGAGTCGTCAGCATGGATATGAAGGTGCTTGTTGGTGTGACAGTTCAGATTCTCGTTGTACGTACCCTGCTTGACGATGATCATCGAGCCAGAGTCAACCGCCTCAATCGCATCCATGATTCTCTTGTATTGGCCAAATCCAAGTCGTGACACTACCGCCACGGGCTTCGAAGGATCGACGATTGTTGGAATGCCCGGTATGCTAAGGGGCGCCGACGCCGGGATGTTCGGTTTTGGGTTGGGCGAAATTTACAGGTATGGGCGGATCTGACGTAGAGGGCGAGAAGATTGTTACATCTGAATGACGATTCCCAAACGCGATGACCAGCCGTTAATTCCCCAACATGAGGCCTCTTCTGTCAGTGCGAATTCTTCGCAGAATCTTCTTCTGGCTACTGTGGCTACCGTATCTGCGGACTGCCGTCCTTCGACTTAGCTAACTTCTCCACAAATCCCCTCAGCAAGTGCCAGCACCAGGACATTGATTTCACGATGCTGTCCACAGAGATCAAGGAGTAACCCCTTAATCAGTTTTGGGTCAGTACTTAGCCTCTCCGAGGTCAATCTGAGAGACTTGATGACTTCAATCAGTTTCGTTCGTGGAAATTCATTCATTATTGATTGCTCCGAATCGTGTAGACTTGAGTTGCAAGAATTTTCACCGTTTACCCAGTCATTCATTACTGACGCCGTAAAAGCATCGCAGCATAATACGCCGCGCCATAAGCGATTGACTGGTCGGGTGAAAGCGATGAATTCAGGGTTCGGCGACTTAGCTTCTTGAGGCTTTCCTTGATCATTGGTATCCGAGATGCCTCCAGTGGTCAGCACAACGTCAATGTGTGCCCAGCCAAATTTGCTGTCCTTCAGAAATCGACGAGTAATCTCTTCGGATCGCTGGATGAGCTTTCTGCTGTGCGTCTCAAACTCCGTTTGCTCAATCTGATAAGTTTTGTGATGTCCTTCGTGTTGTACTGTTACAGCGGCTCGAGGTCGAACCGGACAGGTCAGTGTTTTAGTTTGTTCTGCCTCCAATGTTAGAAAATGGAGGCTGCTGCGGGAACGAGGATCCTCACGAAAATCGGCAATGAATTTTTCTGCGGCAGCGTCGACAAGCACCTTGTAAAATCAAGACCTCCCAGCTCAAGGTCGCCATCGGACGGCCAACACGGACTTCATTCGCCTTGTATTTGACGAGATGGCCAGGTCCAGAGTTCCATCGCCGAGGTTATAGACAAGAATTTGTTGGTCGATGGCGAATTCGGTGAATTCAAGGCCTTCGTTTCCCAGGACGCAGAAGCCGCCGCGACGGGTTCATTAATCATCTCAACACTTTCCAACCCTGCTGCATGTCCCGCCAGCATCGTTGCGTGTCGTTGCGCATCGCTGAACTGGCCGGTACAGTTATGACAGCTTCGCGTATTTCCCCAATCTGCTCCTGTGCATCGGAAATCAGCTTCCGCAGAATCAATCCAGAAATGCGGATGGCTGAGTAACGTTTATTGTCGATTGTCCAGAACTTCTGAGCATTCCCATGTATCGCATTGCGTGCTGCACGACGCGGTCTGGACAGGAAGACGCGTATTGAATAGCCTCGTGCCGCCAACAATCGGCCGGTCTCCATCAAAGTACATTGCTGTGGGCGTTGAGAGTGCTCCTTCTGATTGAGGATCGTAACAGGCTGACCATGCTCATTCAGCCATGAGATGCTTGCGAAATTCTCCATGGAGATGTACTCCAACTGCCTTTCGGTGTTGAAAGTGCTGGCTGGTAGCGACTTGCTCGCGAGGATTACCAGCCATGGTCGCAGTCAATTGGGCGCGGCTGAGTTGATATTGCCTCACCGAAGCTCAAGTCGGTAACAGGCTTCGGACCGGGTGCGGTCGGTCGCTGAATGACACCCAAAGCTAACCCCCAACTCTCGGTGGGCCCAGCGTGCAGCTTCTGCCGTCAATCCCAAATCTTCCTGCACTCGAGCCGCCGAGAAACCACACCCCAGGAGCAGCGTCTCGCATTTGCAGGAGTCTTTCAACGACTCCTTCCGAAAGGGCCATGATCAGAGTATTGGACTTCACGACGATGCTCTCCACAAAAGTCAAGCAGCAGCCCTTCAATCCACGGCATGGCACAGAATGAAGGTATGAATGTTGCGGTAGGAAAGGAGGGATAGGCGGTCATTGGGAATTGACTGCGAAATTTGCTGTGAGTTGTTGCATGGAGGTGTGTTTTGAAGCACCACATGCTCGCCGGGCTGTTGCAATTTTTGCAACAGGTACCTCGATCTGCAAGCGCAAGGGACGGCGCGTCATTCATTAACAGCCATGCTGGCTGTGATTGTGGCTTCTATGATGTGTCGGTTTGACGGTTACGAACCCGCAGCCGACTGGATTCGGCTGCTGCCAATTGAAGTTTGGCACACGTTTGGGGTATGCAACCGCCATGTGCCAATGCTTTCCGAAAGCTCATGAACAAGATTTGTCCGATGCAGCTGCGGCGGCATTGCAGGCATGGATCACAGAGGGATTCTGGCCTCAATCTTGAAGAGAAAGCGTCGGCGATCGTGATAGACGGCAAGGTCCTGCGTGAGGAACTCGCAATGACCATGCAAAGACAATGCAGATCCCCAGCTCTGGATCAGTACACTTCGGTTGCGTGTTATCAGAAACTCAGGTTGGCTGCCATTACTGTTCTTTTGCATGGTAAAGGCAGCAATTGGAACTGCTGAAGGGCCTTATTCTGCATGGCAAAAACCGTCGTTGGAGACGCCGCGTTCTGTCAGCGTGAGATCTGTGATGCCATCCTTGAAGAGAAGGGACAGTACCTGTTTCCGGTGAAGGACAACCAACCCCAATCTTCACAAAGACGCGATTCAAGCCTTCGTGATTCCCGAAGGCTTTTCCCCCCTATGCAAAGCGTAAAGCATTCGAAGCACGCCGATCTGCGACCACAATCGAAAAGAATCGTGGTCGTATTGAACGCCGAACTCTCACGACAACAACCGTTGGAACAGACACCAGCGACTGGCCGGGATTGCGGCTGTTCCTCAAGCTCGAATGAAGTGACGGTCAAAGGCAAAACGACCAGGACTGTCAACTACGCTGTGACCAGTCACATCCAATCAGCGACTCCAGAACGCTTCTGGATTATGGCGAGATCGCTGGAGCATCGAGAACCGACTCTTCTGGGAAAAAGACGTGGTCCTGAGAGAGGATCATTCTCGAATCCGCACCGGTCTCCGCCGCATTCGCAATGAGCGTTATCCGCAACGCAACCATCAACTGCATAAGAGCTTCCGGCCTTGAAAACATCGCTGCCGCTGCTCGATCCAACATCCTCCAAATCGATCGGCTATTGTCCAGACCGGGCATTGTGAATCAGTGAGTCGCCGTGCTTTCAATCGCTGAGGTTGCGTGCAGATTCCGTGTCCGGTGCTCCTTACCGATTTCAGCACGTAATTCGGGCAGAATCGCTCATTGCCGAATCCGCCACTCTTTCACCAATTCGAGCTCAGTTCCGCCATTGCGTCAAAAACCTGAATCTCAAATTCGTTCGTAGGGCTGGAGAATAACGTCGATTTTTGACCCCTTGGTAAAACCAAGTTCGCCAGATTCAATCAGTATGTCACAATAATGATCACAATCACCGCAATCGATAGCATCACCTCTGAAAATCGCAAGTCGAACGTTCGGCGAAGTTGATACCTGAAGGTTCAAGACTTAAACAGCTTTGGCAAGGCAAAACACCTTTTCCGGAAGCACCAATGGTTCACAATCCGTTTAGTGTTCTGATCTACGACAGCCAGTCCCCATGATTGGCGGCAAGGGAATCCTGCAAATCAAAGTGTAGAAGTCGCTCTTTTGTTGAGACATTGGAAGCAACTTGCCCCGCCAGTATCTCTTGGTCGCATCATAGCTGCGTAGATCGCTGCTCCTTCTGCAACAGCACCTCTGAGCCAGATCACGGGATGGTTCCCTTGGCAAATGTCTCGCAACATCTGCTCAACCACTGTACAAGCTGAACCTCCGACGAACCACTTCGTCCAGCATTCCAGGATTCATACCAGCCTGCTGCAACAAGAGCTCTGTCGTATCTTTTGTTCGCTGCAGTAGGTCGGCCGTCATGTGTTCAGTTCCGTTCGAGTCAACGAGAGGGACAAGGTGTTACCTTTGTGGTACACACTGGATCGGCACTTGTAGCTTGGCTCGAGCTCACGCTTGGCGTCTTCCGCTTCCTGATGAAAGGTCCACATGGTTTCAGGATCTTCGCTTGGATTCACACCAAACTTTTGTTTGAACTGATCGACCAGATGGTCTGAAAGCCGCCGCCTACTCCAGTCAATACCTCCCAACATGACGTCACCGTCCATGGCAAGCATCTCTACACCATGTAGCGTGCATTTGGCCAATGCGACATTGAAACTGCATCCACCGAGGTCATACAAAAGAATGGTCTTTTCATAGCGTTGAGAACAGTCGTCCAACCTGCTGTTGAAATGGTGGATAGAGCCTTCGCCAGCCATTTTCCATGAGTAAGCTAGTGCAGACGCTGAACAATCATTGACGATATCAATCAGATTCAGACCTGCCATTGCACAAGCATTTCTGGTTGCAATCCGCCGGGCACTGTCAAAATAGTATGGAATGGTAACTACAGCGTTCGCAATCGGGCCGATGGTCTTCTCTGCTTCGAGTTTCATCTTCTTAATAATCAAGGCGGATATGTCCTCCGGGTGTCAATGTCCCGCCTTTGTAATTGACATGGAACCTCGTACTCCCCATATCACGTTTAATGGTGTCGATAATGGACTCCGGATTCGCCATGCTGACTCGTTCGAAAGATGGCCCCACAACTATTTCGTTCTGGTCAAGCAACACAACGGAAGGAGTGATGTTTCGCCCATCGGCATTCGGCAGCATTCTCGGGTTGCCGCTGTCACAGGATAGCATCGCGATCGCACTATACGTGGCTCCTAGATCGATTCCGACTTGTATGGCCCGGTAGCAGTTTCTTCGCTGAGCGTTGAATGCGACTATTCCGCGGCGGTTGATTCCTTCGGTATGACTCACAAACTGTGGTATCACAGACCGCAAGAATTGAGGAGACGGTCGCCGATGACTTTGAGTCTGGCCTTTCGCCAGTTCTCAAATCCACTGGGAAACTCGTAGAAGGTGCTGACAGCGGCTTAATGACATCCAGCGCAAAACACCAGCTTTCTATCGCCCATCGTGCCGCTCTCCTGCTGTCAATCCAACCTGTTCTTGCAATCGGTTTGTAAGATTCGAAATCACAAGTTGTGGTGCCGTATCTCGCGAAACCTGCATTTGATGGACAAGTCCTCCGAAATCGCAAGAACCAGGGTATTGACTTCAAGCCGGTCCTGCCCGCAATAGTCCAACAAGAGCCCCTTGATTCGCTGAGGTTGATCGCAGATTTCAAGCCCGTGTTCTTTGATGATTTGAATCAATGTGTCTCGGGCAAGAACTTCATCGTTGAACAGCTCAATTCCCGGCGACTGACTGAATAAAGAACCAATGAGTTTTTCTGATGACGATTGGATCTGTCGTCAATTTATCTGTTTATGGATCCATTGTTGTGCTCCCCGAATATCGAGCAGGAATTCTGCGACGAACTCCTGTTGCACCCAGTCAGGCCGAGCGGCTGGAATTTGCTGAGGCGATAGGCTGGCAGCAGAGCAGCGATGGATTGCCAGCGGGCGATTTCAGTCCAAAAACCTGGTTGACTGAGTTCTCTGAAAAAGCAGGTGAAACTGAGCGTCGGTTAATTCCTCGGCACGCACCTGTAATCGAAAAATTGTCCATGACTATGGGCGTCTGGAAACAGCGACTGAATCGCATACCGAAGCGTGGGAGTTGATCTTTCCGCCAGCGAAAGTCCACCAGTGGAGTTCTGAGTCCTGCAGATCGATATGAGGGCCGGGGCCGCTGATGATTGGCTGCATCTGTGGCACGGCGGTCATCCAATTCACGACGGGCGTTAGTATCAAGATAAGCGTATGAGTCAGAAGACACGAGGACGTCACGGATCTTTGAACATAGCTCCTCGCCGATGAACTGCGGCAGGAATCCGCCCCACGTGGGCTGTTTTCCCCGGGGTGCTGGCTGAACCTTAACGACTCGATCTCGAGGGTTGATTAGCGTGACGGCCCAGGTTCCGCCACCCAACAGGAAGCAACTCACTTGTTCAACAAGACCGTCTACGAAATCCTGTCCCAGCGTTCCCGTCGGTTGATCCGTCACTGTCTGGACCGAGTAACTCTGTGGGCTGCTGAAGACGGCGTAGAAGTTCCTTAGCGAAGTTTCTGCGGCCGGAACGACGCTGGCCGTGGGGCCGAGAACAAGAAGCCCACTCACCAGAATCAGTGTTGTCCTGAATCAGCCATTCAACCAATCGGTCAAACTCATCTTTCGAGATGCCCCTGAAGTCCGGGACATTAAGGTGACTCCATGCATCGACGGCGAAACACCGCTGCCAGCGAGTGACATTGCCAACAATTGCTGGATGATTACCGGCCAGCAGCGATTGTTGACGGCAACGTCTTCGACCCAGCCAGCCTTGGCGAGCTCGATCACGGCAATTGCCTGAAGCACCGCGTCTCTGCTGGTGCAGAAAAATGTCGTATTCGCAGCCTGTCCAGCTCGGGCGCCCCGTACGCCCCATGCGTTGCAGGAAAGAGCTAACTGTGGAAGCGCCTCTGCTTGTGGAACCTTGTCCAGATCGCCGACATCAATGCCCAACTCGAGGGTTGACGTGCAGACGATGCATGCATTCGAGCCGTGATGAAACTCATCCTCCGCCAGTTGTCTCTCTTCCTTTGAGACAGCACTGTGGTGCACGAACACCGAAGTTCCTGCACGTCGCATGAACTCCGCGATCGCCTCAGTGACTGATCGCGACTGGCAAAAAAACAGACTTTTGCAGCCGGTACTCATCGTCGCGGCATTCATCGCCATCTGGCCCAGCTGCGGGTCATGAGTTACCAGCAACTGTCGTCGACTAGGCTGCTTTGGCGGATCGACCACGACCGACTCACGACGAGAAGACCCTTGAAGCCATTTCAGAATCTCCTCAGGATTCCCGACTGTTGCACTCAAACCGACTCGCTGAATGTCGTGTTCGGAAATTCCTGCAAGTCGCTCGATAACGCTCATCAGGTGAGCCCCGCGGTCAGTTCCGGCGATGGCGTGGACTTCGTCAATCACAATGATTCGCAGATCGCCGAATAACGTTTTGTTGCTCACGCTTTCCGATACCAACATCACTTCAAGTGACTCCGGAGTCGTCATTAGCAGTTCACACGGATCTCGCAGGAATACCTTTCGTTCGTGGCTGGTTGTATCACCATGCCAAACAAAGCGACGCAAGCCGACCATTTCTGTATAAGTACCGAGTCGCTCTGCCTGATTGTTCAATAACGCCTTAATCGGAGCGATGTACAGAGCCCCGACGCCGCTTGGCTGATCGCTGACCAGATTTGACAGCGTCGGGAACATAGACGCTTCTGTTTTGCCGCCTGCCGTTGGAGCAAGCACCACTGCGTTCTTCCCGGCCAGTAACGCTTCTCCCGCCAATTCCTGGACGGGACGCAGGCTGGTCCAGCCAAGTCTTGCGACAATGGCTTCCTGCAAACGCGGGGCAAACTGAGCGAAGACACTCACCACGCATCCTCCGCCGGAATCAGTTCAGGCGGATCATTCACTGGCGACGGAGCTTTACCTGATACGTGCAACTGCTCTTCTGCGGTGAGTCCCGAAGGCTCAAAGCCTTTGTGCTGCATTGGATCGTAGTCTTCATTTTGATCCACGAGATCCATCTCATTAACGAACGCTCTCAGAAATTGTCGGGGAACAACACCCACGTCTCCCTTGAATCCTTTTGTAACGTCAGCGACCAGCCGTTCGATAAAACTATCACTGACGCGGCTCAGTAGTCGAGACTTGTCCGCCGCAGGGAAGAGATCACGGAGTTGCTTCGCGACGTTTTTCAGACGATTAGCGTCGAAAGGGCTTAGCTCCAATTGAGGCTGGCGATAGTTCGGAAACTGCGCCTGCTTTGTGAAACCTATACGGTCGTGCAACGGGGCAAGCCCAGCGACGCCATGACGAGTGTCGAAGAAATCTGGCGTACCGGTCAACAACCACAACAGACCAGGATAATCCACGCTGGCATCGGCGATCTGTCGAATTCCGTTTAATGACTTATGTCGCACATCCTGTCGCATTCGCAGAATGGTTTCGGCTTCATCAATGACGATCACCAGCCCCTTATAGCCGGCCGCTTTAACGATCTCCAAAATTCCGCGGAGGTAGTCAAGTGCCTCACGACTTCCAATCTCGCCCTTGATCTCAGCAAGCCGCTTCGTGCTGGCGGCCACATTGCCACTGCCACATAGCCACGAAATTAAGGCTCCCGCATTGGAGTGATCGCCTTTTTGCTTCAGATCAAAAATTGTCTGAATCACCCGCACAAAATCCTGAGGAGCCTTTCCTCCCGTCATCGAATGCAGATTGTCATTGAGACGGGCACGTACCTTGATATCAAAGCCATCCGCATCCGGGTCCTCGCCTGCGTCGATCAAAGCGTCTTCGACTGCACCGATCCAACGATCGAGGATGTCGTTCAGTGCCCCACGCGGGCAACTGGAGGTCGCCAGTTCTGTCAAAACTCGCTTGTAGACATCTTCGAATTTGTGAAAGTGCAGGTCATTATCGGACACGACCACAAAGCTGGTAGCAAAGCCCTTTTCCTGAGCGTCCAGCAACGCGAGACGAGCCATGAACGTCTTGCCGCAACCGTAGCCGCCACGCAAGAATTTGATGGAGCCTTCGCCATCACCC
>JAXMBU010000081.1:0-26101 GCA_046349735.1 Planctomycetaceae bacterium | reverse complement strand
CTTGCAGAACCATTATTGAGGTTCGCCAAACCAGCCGCAATGTTCGTGAACGAGCCGGAATCATTGCGGAAGATGTTCGCAACCCTGGCGTTCCCATCAGCGAGTCCAGTGATGACGGCATCGAGGTCGCCGTCATTGTCGTAGTCTCCCCAAACAGCACCGCCGCGCATCGCCCCGGTCATTCCCAACGCGCCCTGATCGCTGAAGGTCGTCAGCAGAGTTCGAGATTCCAACACTTCCGTGGCTGCTGGCGGTTCAATTTGACGCGCGGATCTCATCGAATTTTGAGCACGTTGTCGGACTGACCGAGGGGTATGTCCAGCAGAGCAGAAGAAAACATTGCGGACGAGATTCTCGAGAAAGGTGCCAACATTCATTTTGATCACCACTGTTTCAGGGCTGCGAAGTCAGGGATTACGGCTCGATATGAAACACGATTTAGCCAGGGGTTTGACAGATGTTTTTCGAGAAAACGAAAGAGAACTACAAATGAAAATGTGCCGGGAGACAAGGATTTCAGGCCGTTACCTTCCAGCCTTTGAGATTCTGTTTTCTGCTGTGGCGCCCAATCGACGCCTGGGCAATAACCAGAATAGGAAAACACTTTGTTTTCGGGTGCCAATGGTTCCGTGATAGCGATTTCTTGTATACCCATGCAGTGGCTTCCGCTGACCCGGATCATCACTGCAGCGGATTCTGCACGAGCGAGCGCCACCCGATGCATCGTTGCCGATTATTGATTGTCTGTCTTCCGAATTTCATCGCACTGTGGTTCTCTTCCACGGGCTGATCAAAGGCGGGAACTGACTTCTAACGAATACCGCTCAGACCTCGGCTGACAGAGTAAAAAGCGGTTCTGGACAATCCCTGGAATTGAAGTACGCTTCCTGCTCCGGGCGACCGATGGTTTCTCCATCCCGTGGCGGCAATATCAGAACGCTGCAGAATGCGGCCCAACATACTCTCACGAGTCCATCATGCCAGAAGACGCCGCTTCGACACTCTCACCAACTCCTGCTCCTTTTCAAATCCTGACCTCGCGTGGCATGACCGAATGGATGGCTCATCAGCGACTGAGTTTCGCGGTCACCACTTATCATGTGGGGGCAGTGATTTTTCTCGGCCTTAAGCCCAATGGAGATCTCTCAATCTTCGTCAGCTCCTTTGATCGTGCGATGGGAATCGCCGTTCACGAATCGGCGCTGTGGCTGGTGACAAAACATACGATCTGGAAGCTGGAAAATGCCCTTGCGGCGCCACTTCAGGACGGTTATGACCGCGTGTTTCTTCCCAGAGTCGGGTATGTGACGGGAGATGTCGACGTTCATGACATCGCCATTGAAAGCAGCGGTCGGGCCGTCTTCGTCAATACAAAGTTCAACTGCCTCGCGACTGTTGATGATCGCTTTAGTTTTACACCGCTCTGGAAGCCGCCGTTCATCAGTCAGCTGTTGCCCGAAGATCGTTGCCACCTGAACGGCCTGGCATTAGAGAATGGAGTCGCAAAGTATGCGACTTTAGTCTCGAAGAGCGATGTGGCCGATGGCTGGCGAGACTCTCGTGATTGCGGTGGAATGGTGTTTGATATCACCAATCACAACGTAGTCGCCGATGGTCTGTCGATGCCACACTCGCCGCGAGTTCATAATGGGAAGCTTTGGCTGCTCAACGCGGGCACTGGACATCTGGGATACATTGATGCGAAATCCGGCAAGTTCGAACCCGTGACGTTTCTGCCCGGGTATGCTCGTGGCCTGAGCTTTCATGGTGACTACGCCATCATTGGGCTGTCAAAACAGCGTCGAGAGCATGCGTTTCAGGGTTTAGCTCTGGATAAGAACCTCACTGAAAAAGGCGCAACGGCTCGCTGCGGAATCCAGATTGTCGATCTGCACTCAGGGGCGATTGTTCATTGGGCGAGGATTGAATCGTCAGTTGAGGAACTCTACGACGTCGCTGTTCTTCCGGGAGTTGCTCGTTCGAAAGCCCTCGGGTTCAGCAGTCCTGTGATTGGAGATCAGATTACGTGTCGGTCAGGGCAGCGAGTCGAATTCTGGTCGGCCTCTACGGCTCCGCGGCACTAAAGCTGATCCCTTGCCTACGCCCAGTTGACTCTAACTCCAGCGAGCGGCATAGCTACAGCGATCCATCTCCTGCGATTTTTCATCGAAGCAGATAACACCTGTTCCACGCGGAAACGAAGGGGCGAGTTTCAACCGCTGGTCGGGATCAAAGACGTCTACAGCACATCGATGATTTGTCCCGCGAACAGATCTGTGATGGTGTCATCGAGAGCTCGGAGATATCATTCGAGAGCTGTTCCGCCCGTCAAGGAATCGACCTGAGCTGCATCGTTCAACACGTTGATGGTCGGTTGTAGTGCAACCAACGGGTTGCCAACACCAGCTCTCAGATTTGCTACGCGTGTGGCATAGTCGTTGGCGGACAGCCATTCAGTCTGAATCGTACTCAGGCTCGTGACGTCGGTATCCAGCAACGTTCGGCCAGCGATCAGAATGTCATCGCCTCCACCGCCGGTCAATGTATCCGCACCTCCACCGCCAATCAGTTTGTTTCGACCGTTGCCAGCTTCCAGAACGTCCGAGCCATCCAGACCAATCAGAATATTGTTCCGGAAAGTCCATCGAGCGTAATCGGTGAGGAAAGCAGAAACTTCCCAATGAACACAGGCGTGCCGCCGTTAATCGCATGCGTGATGTCAACGGCCAAAGCTGAGTACGTAAACACAAACGCGTCAGGATCTGACGTGACGTCGATCAGATTCTCGAGGGTCAGCGTAAACGCTGCGGACTGATCCGGAGTACTTCCCACGCCGACATCATCAACTTCCACGGTTACGCTGCAGGACGACTTCGTTTCGAAATCGAGCACTGTATTGGCCCTCAGCATCAGTTATCAGTTCATTGCTGCCGCTGAGTTCAAAGAAGGCCGCATCCGCCCCACTGAGCGACAGACCGTTGGTTCCGAGTGCGTCATCAGTGACAACGATATCTGTCAGCTTTATCGCCGAGACTGATTGGTATTCTCAACCAAAGTTGTGATCGTGTTCTGCAGTGTGATGGCCGCCGGAGCATCGTTGACGGCGTTGACGGTTACTTCTGCCGTCACAACGCTGCCGCCGAGTCCGGAATCGACATTGCTGAGCGAAGCCAGGACGTCGAATCCAAAGGTCATACCGGGGCTATAGAGATTGTTGGCAGGCGTGAACCTCAGTCCTGCATTGGCCTGAGCAGATGTCAGGAAATCACCATTGGAGACCGACGTTGTGCCGTCATGCAGAAACAACGATCCATTCTGAATGTTCGTAATCCTGAAATGCGTCACCTCCACACCATCCGATACGTTCCTGCTGATCACCAGACCGCTCGTCGTCTGGATATCCTTGTCGGTTGCCGCATCGGAAACGCTCGGGGTTTTCTCCACGGGATTGATGTTGCCCGTCGTTGTTGCCGTTGTGTTAACGGTGTAGTTACCAACGTCGGCGCCAGTCAAGCTGAGACCGGTGGCCGTCACCGTTTTGCCGGCCTGAATGCCGCTGTATTAAACGTTGTGGTTCCACTCCAGGTAGGTGACGTCATCGCCCGATAACACTGAATCCCGTGTTCGAGTCGTAGAATCGTCGCATTCGTGATGCCATTAAAATCCTTATCAGCTGCTACGGGTCAAAGCGAACGGCGTGATATCAAACTGAGCGATCCCTGACTGAACCGATGCATTGCCTGAGTTGCCTGCAACGAATGCTCGCACATAGGAGGCGGTCGCCCGTCATCGTGGTCCATGGGGGGCATGCGATGTACACCGGGGGCACTTTAGTGAGAACGCTCACTTCTTTGGAGTTTGCGTCGCTCGCTGTTGCTTCTCCAGCCATGAAAAAGCGGATTCCGGAATGCTCTCATGTCCTCCTTCAAAGATCGTAACGACAGCAGTGCGCGAACTTCTTTGCAGGTGAATCCTTCGACCGAGGATCGGATCGTCCACTGTGTCGGACGGCAGAGGATTCTGCAGCTTTCGATCCTTAACGAGCGATTGAATTTCCTCGTCGGAGATCAGTGTCGCTTCCTGAGCCCTGGCGATCTCATTGAACGCCAGCAGTGAGTGCGAAACCGGGACAGAACCGGTGTGCCCGTCCTGAACTCCGGCCAGAATGCTGATGGGCAGATCGCCTGTGCGAGACAAATTGAACACCGGCGAACGATCTCGATACTCCGCATCGACCTCCTTCGATATTCCCGGAGGACCTCCCAGAGACAGTTCAATCATCTGAGCATACTTGTCCGGCTTTCCATCGACAGTATGAAAACGGTGCCATTCAATCAGATCCAAAGGCCCCACCCACGCCGACACCGCGCTGAACTGTTCGGGATGATGTCCTGCCATCAACAGCGACATATGTCCGCCTCCCGAAACGCCGGCGATATAAACTCGAGTATGGTCGACCTTCCACTTTTCACGAGCGAAACGGACGGCATCCAGAATATCCTGCCGGGCGAACTTCGAACCGCAGGCTTTGGGCGTATGATTGATGCCGCGAAAATTCGGATGAAGCCAAATCCAGTTTCGGCGCACACACTCAACCATCCACTTGCTGTTATCCTGTGTATAGTCGGCGCTCCACGAATGCAGGAAGATGAATAGTGGTGTTGCCTCCCTGGATGCCGATTCCGGCGCCCAATAAAGAATTGGCTGCTTCTCCCCGTCAAGTTCACTGACCGTTGTGGCCGGGCTTTGTTTGGGAAGCTCATCTGCCGAGACGGAACTTGTCCACGCAATCAACAATGCGGCCGTCAGGAAAATGGCAGAGGCGTTGCCTGTCGAATTCTTCATTACTCTGATCTCGTTGCTCGCAGTCATGATAAATCGACCAAATCAACAGAAAGCTAAAACAGCCATGCGAAAACAATCCACGCCAAAAACATGAGGCCGATTATCAACAGTAGAGACGACCGCCGAACCCACAGATGAGCCAGCAGGACGCTGAACGACATTGGTGGATCCTGATAAGTGTGTTGAGTCGCGAAGTATTGTTCGATGGCCGCATCAACATCCGACTCGGAGATCTTGTCGCCGGTAATGACCGCGGCATCCAGCAGGCGTTTCCGCATCAGGCTGCGGATCTCATCTCGCGCCAGAGCGACTTCGGCCACTTCACGTTCCTGCCTCAGGCCACGAGCGACCTCAAGCACACGCAGGGTTTCCACGAGCGTAAGATCTCTGGCAAATTTATTGACCGGAGATCCGAGTTGTGTTGTCGAATTTTCAGGCATACGCAGCATGCTAGCAAAAGATCCGGCAAACGAGGATTCATAACGCAAAAGTGATCAGCAGGTCTATCAGAACGGTCGTCTTCAACAATTCGCCCCGCGTTTCGTTGCAGCAGGGCCTGAGTTTGGTACCGTGTTTCGCTACAATCAACATGGCGGCCATTGAGCTTCAGAAGTCAGGGTCGCGCCGATTTTCAGCATCACGTCGTTGCAAAGGTCAAGTTCATGAGTCAATCCTCAACCAATCCGTCCAGCGAATTGATCCCCACCAACGTTCCGGCGGCTACATCAACGACTGGCATGCAGCCGATCAGCACCATGCGACATTATCTGGATCGAGCGATCTCTGTGCTGAAAAAATTCGGGCTATCCGCCACGGGCGATACGGGGGAAGAGCTGATCCGTCTGCTGGAAGACGTGAAGCACGTTGACGAAGCACGCACGCTGGCCATCGCTGATGTGATCAAGCACATGAGCACCTTCAATCGGCTGGTTCGGGAGAACGTGGAAAACATCAAAATCGGCAATCGCTATCTCGAGATCACTCAGATGTTCGATTCCGTGCGCGAGGATTCCAAGATGCTGATTGCTCAGTTGTCGGATGGAAAACTCAGTCGTTCTGAGCGATTTCAGAACTGGTGGATGAAGATTCGTAGAGGGACACCAAGTGATCGTTTCGAAACGATTGCGGAGACGTACCGAAGCGTCTCGAAGGATACGAAGGATCAACTGGACCGTGAAGATGCGATTATGGACGCTTACATCGACTTCCGATTTGCGTTGAAGGAAGCCGAGATCATTGGCTGTGAACTCTACGAGAAGCAGAAGCCGGCACTTGATAGGGCAAAGCAGACACTCGCAGCTGCTCAGACGGCGATTGATCAGCTTCAGGGTGACGATACCGTGCAGCGAGGCCGCCTCGAGCTGGCTCGCGACGAAGCTCGTGAAGCGTTTCAGCGAGAGGATCGGACTTATCAGTTGCTGAAGGACATCTCAGAAAATCTGGCGATCGGATATGACGTCGGAGAAACTCTGGTCACAAAGCTGAAGCAAACTCACGATGTCAAAGACAGCGTCTATCGCCGTGCGGTGACGTTCTTTACGACGAACGAACATGTCTTCACGATTCTGGGAACGGTTTACACCAGTCAGCAGGGATTGCACGAAGTGACAGCTGCGACCGAGGCGATGAAGGAAGGCCTGAACAAAGGGCTGGAGGATGTCGCGGACCTCGGCCGTGAACTGGAACGCGCCGCGATGAAGGCTGGTTATGGTTCAACGGTGAAAGCGGAGAGCGTTCAGAAACTTGTCGACGCGATCAGCAATTTCCAGGTCGAATCATTGACGATGATTGCTGACCTGCGAAAAGAGAGCGAAGCCAACGCGAAAGAAATCCGACGAGTCGTAGAAGACGGCAAGCGTCGTTTTCAGGAAACAGCGGCACGTTACGTAGTCGGCCTTGAGAAACAGGGGTGAGCAGTCGCGTTCGGGCGCGACCTCTGTGCAGTTGGGGTGATAGGGCCAGTTGCGATCCTCAGCGAATTGCACGCATAGTTCGCAGAGCGGAAGTACGAAAATCCTTTCCGGCAGAAAGAACCTACGTTAACAATCAACGGAGACGACACCCAGTCAGATGAATGAAGTGGGGCTACGGATTCTGCTGCATGTTCTTAACAACAGTCTCATCATTACCCACATTTTTTCGGGACAACATTCAAACGCAGAGAGTTCTCCATCGTTCATGCGGTCGCTGGGGGCGAACAGACGGGGAAGAGGGCCGCGAGCATCGGCCCAGTGTCGGCTTCCCGCCGGTGGGCCACTGGTTCGAGAATTAGAGGGAGCTTAACCCCAACGGGGTTTCAAAACAAAGCCTGGGGTCGCCGTGGCAACGGCGCACCCCAGGAGAACACCCAGAAAGCCCCATGAACCCCAACGGGGTTCCACATCACAAGTGCGAGTTTTTCGTGCACGCATCGCATGTTTTGGAACCCCGTTGGGGGTTCGGTCAGATCTCCGTGTTCTAACCTGGGGTACGCCGCAAGGCGGCGACCCCAGGCTTTATTGTCGAACCCGTACCGGGTTGAATCGCAGGATTCCTCGGGGTGGATTCTTCAAGCTCGCAACCTCAATGGGATTATTTCTTGACAAGAGATGTGGATAAAGATGAGAACAGCAGTCCCGTCCGAATTCGGTTCGTGATGGACAACGCCGTTGGGAAAAAAAAAGGTCCCACAAAATCATTGGGGATATCCGAGCCTGGACGGTTGGGGCTACCGGCAGAGACGAGCTACAAGCTCGCCACGATGCGCCCCGGCCGAACGACTATCACGATCCGCAGGCGGAAATGCCGACATCACTTGATGAACTGTTGACTCCCCGCCAAAAGTGGTCCAGAATTCGGCCAGTGCTCTGTCAAGACTCAGAAAAGGGGGCAGGAACCAATAGCCAAATGGCCCGAAGGGTGCTGCGTGCTAATAGTTACTGAGCCCTTTTCTGAACCACCGCACCTCCTGTATCGTGTCGACTTAGGAACAATTTCGAAATACGTTCCCGTGGTAGCCGAACTCGTGAGAGTTCGGACTGAAGTCTCACGACTTCAGCTACGGAAGTTATTTCGGGCCTGATCCTTAGCACTCGTCCCATGATTTCCCGCCAGATATTCTCTCCGCCGTTCTTGAGGTAGCTCAGCCATGGCCAATGAAGCCCGTCGGACTGTCTCCATGTGTCCCGGTCCTGTGTCGCGGAGAAGCTTTCTGGAAGTCGGCTCATTGGGGCTGGGGATGCTTGGCCTCAGTGACATTCTTCGACTCAAAGCCGCTGCGGCGGAATCATCTGCTCGCAGGCCAGCGAAAGACGATACGTCGATCATTTTCATTTGGTTGCCTGGTGGGCCGCCGCATATGGAAATGTACGACATGAAGCCGGATGCCCCGGAAGAATACCGAGGGCTCTTCAAGCCTGTCCCGACGAATGTCAAAGGGATTGACGTCTGTGAGCTGTTGCCTCTGCATACAAAGTGTGCCGATCGATATACGATCGTTCGATCGGTTGCTCACGAGTTTGCTGATCACGGTGGAGGTCACAAACGATTCCTGACTGGGCGCCTTCCCGCTCGGCCGGATGGTTTTGTGAATGACGCACCGGCGGTCGGTTCGATTGTTGCCAAGTGCCGCGAACATTACGCCACTGGTTTGCCAAATTACATTTCGGGGACGGAACCCGGCCGAGCTGGTGTGGATGTTTACAGCTTTGGTGCCGCTTATCTTGGCCCGTCTTATACACCATTCAATGTGCCGGGCGACCCCAGCGAGGCGGGATTCACCGTTCGTAATCTCTCGGTCGATCAGTCCGCATCAGAACGCCTTGATGATCGCACGTCACTGTTGAAGGGCTTTGATCGACTCCGGCGCAGTATTGATGATAGCGGCGTAATGAACGCGATGGATCAGTTCAATCAGCAGGCCCTGACCATGTTAACCAGCGATCAGGCTCGCAACGCGTTTGACCTTTCAAAGGAGACGGATGCTCTGCGAGATCGTTATGGGCGACACGCATGGGGCCAACGTGCCTTAATGGCGCGTCGACTGGTTGAAGCGGGCTGTAGTTTCGTGACCATGGTCATGGAAAATCCGTATCAGTCAGGCGTCGAATGGCTGAAGGCCGGGACATACAACTGGGACTCACACGCGGTCAATTGTCACATTTTTGACGACGCGAAGGTTCGGTTCCCGATTTATGATCAGGCCGTTACGGCTCTGGTGGAAGACATCTACAATCGAGGACTCGATCGAAAAGTGCTGCTCGTGGTCACAGGGGAATTTGGCCGTACTCCGCGCGTGAATTCGCAGACCGGTACACAGACTGGCGTTTCTCAGCCCGGTCGTGACCATTGGCCTCAGGCCATGTCCATGCTGCTGGCGGGCGGTGGTATGCGTACGGGACAGGTTGTTGGTTCGACCAACGCAAAGGGCGAAGAGCCCAAAGAGAGACCTCTGACTCCGAATGACCTTTGGGCGACTGTTTATCAGCATCTTGGCATCGACTGGACTCAGTCGTTTCTGGATCACAGCGGCCGGCCGATGCCAATCCTTCCGTTTGGTGAACCGATCTCAGAATTGCTTCCGGTGTCGTAAATCGCGGCGTGTTTGCGGATTCGTGAGAATTCGGAGCGATTTCTGAGCTCTCACGAGCTCAGCTAAGGTTTTGTTGCGGGGTCTTGGCTGGACAGCGCCATGCTTGTCTCCCATACAAGCCCGAAGCGCCCGGCGAGTGAGTTAAGGATCTTTCGGCTCACTCGCTGGCGTTTTTTGAAGCCGGACGCTAACGCGTTGGCTGATTAATCACAAACCCTCACGCACCGGCAGAGGATGTGCCGGGTTCAACCCTAACGAAACTCGCAACCAAAACTGGCGCTCGGGCTTGTTACTCTTGACGATTCTCGCCAACATGGCGCCGTCCAGTTAGCATACGCGGATCTTATAAAGCTCTCTACGACTCCTGATCTCGCGGACCTGTCGAGAGCTTCGCAGACTCGCTGAGTATTGAGAGACAGTTTGCTCGAGGAGTGCTCGATCTGTCTCTCGCTGACAAGTTTGCAAAACGCATTCGCCAGACAGCGTTCGATCGCGGGGTGTTCATAAACCTGCTGATGGGAAACGCCGTTGGCGTCGTGAATCCAGAATCGTGGCTTCTCCGGATTCCATGGGCGAGTAAAGTCGTCACAAACAAGTGCGGCCTGTGACCCCGCGATCTCAATCCAGCGACGTCGAATTGCCGTAAAGCCGCTCTCGAACGAGGCGACTCGATCTCCGGAAAACCACATCAGCCCGTTCATGTGCATGTCGACACTGTCGGCGATGCTCTCCGGATGTTGCCATTGGGCTGCGGCGAAAACTCGTTCCGGAACAGCGTCGAACATCCACAGGCTTGCCCCTACACAATACCAGCCAATATCAAGCAGGCTGCCGCCTCCCAGAGACCTGGAAAATCTAACATTGTCTGCCGCCAGAACATTCCCGGGAAATGTGAAGGCCGAAGTGATTTGGCGAAGTTCTCCCAGTGAACCATTCTCTGCCAGTGTCTTCATCTCTTTGGCGCGAGACGTGTGATACCACATCGTGCCGTCCAGAAGCACGACCTGATGCCGTCGAGCCGCCTGGATCATTTGTTCGGCCTGCTCCGCTGAAACTGCCAGCGGCTTCTCACACAGGATATGTTTACCGGCTGCTGTGGCCTTCAAAACATATTCGCAGTGCAATGAAGCTGGCAGAGGAACATAAACGGCGTCGATCTCAGGATGGTGCACAATTTCCTCGTAGCTCCCGAAAGCCTGAGGAATCTTCAATTCACTCGCAAACGATTGGGCTCGCCCGCCGTCGCGACTTCCCACGGCGACAACATCCGCGACAGCCTGCAGATGAGGAATCACCGATTTGGCGATACGAGCAGTCCCGAGAATCCCGAACCTGAGTTTGTTGTTCACATCAATGGTCCCTGTGGTTGAACAATGCCGATGAGGCATTGTAGGGTGTGTCTCGCTCGGGAACAGACAACCCCGAGATTCACCTGTCTCAACCGCCGATGGCCTCTCATGTTTGATCAGATAAAGAGATTGTTTGGTTCCGAACCAGCGGCGGAGTTGTCAGCGGCCGCTTCGACAAAGGATTCGCTCGCTTGCCTGAAACAATGGACAACTGAATCGCTGGACGGACGACGTGTCGATGTCTTTGTTCCCTCGGGAATCATGAATCCCACTGCGGTGGTGTTGTTCCTGCATGGACATGGTCGCATCATGCTGAACGAGAACGCTGTGTTCAGCAATTTGTTTCAGGAGCATGGGTTGGCGGCAGTGTGTCCGGATGGCGGCCGCAGTTGGTGGCTGGATGTCGCCTGCGAAGATTTTCATCACGACTTGACGGCTCAAAACTGGCTGCTGGAATCCGTCGTGCCGTTTATCGAGCAGAAGTTTGACATTCATCCTCCCAGAATTCCATTGCTGGGGATCAGCATGGGGGGCCAGGGAGTACTTCAGTTGGCTTTCCGGCAGGCATCAAAGTTTCCTGTCGTGGCGGCAATTTCTCCGGCGGTGGATTTCTTTCAGCTTTACGGGTCCGGGATTCCGCTGGACACGATGTTCCCGAATGCCGAGGCAGCTCGACAGGCCACGGTCGTGCTGAATCTGCATCCGCTGGCATGGCCCCGACATCAGTTCTTCTGTTGCGATCCTCAGGATCATGAATGGTTCGACGGTGCAGCTCGGCTGGGTATGAAGCTGTCATCTTCCGGGATTCTGCATGAACGTGATCTGGAGACCACGGGGGGCGGACATTCCTGGGAGTATTTCAATCGCATGGCTCCGGTATGTATGAAGCACATTGTTGAGAGTCTTCGCAAGGTTGATGTCGCGTGAGACACGCAGCGTCACACTCAACCAGTTGACCTGATGAAGAATGACTATGTAACAGTCCCGAAATAAGTTGCGTCTATGCCAACCTCGAAGCGTCCGTTTTGAAGTTGGAAGTTTTCATTAGGGCTGGAAGCCCGGCATATCCTCTGCCGGTGGCGTGAGCCACCGGGCTGCAAATAACACTGCGTTTCAGGCCTGAAGGGCCGACACAACCGCTCTTGGGTCGGCCCCACGGGCCTCAGATCCTTGTGTTCGTATACCGGTGGCTCACGCCACCGGCATTGGATTTGTCGACCCTCCGGGCCTGAAGATGCGCAACGTCAAAAAGCGTCAGCGAGCGATCAGAATGTCGCCCAAAATCCCTCACGGGCGTTTCAGGTTGGGATTTCAACGCATGGTAACATCCAGAAGTTAATTGGGGACTGTTCCTTTGGCAAAACTGCATGCTCTTGTCGTCGGTATCAACATTTACAAGTCAGAGAAGCTGAAGAACTATCCGCTCAGCGGTTGTCTCAACGATGTCAGCAGAATGTCGGCCGTACTGCAACAGATGTTCGGGGGCGAGTTGCAGTTGTTGACTCTGACTGAGGCAGAAGCGACGCGAGCCGGGATTATTGCGTCTTTTCGCAGTCAGCTGATTGAGCCTGCTCGGGCCAGGCTCAATCTGGTCGCTCCCCGAGCCTGCATTTCTGTTTCACTTCAGCGGTCATGGCTCCCTGAATCGCGATGTGACTCAGACAAAGCCCAGCGGCTTCGATGAAACCATCGTTCCATACGACAGCCGGCAGGCCGATGTTTTTGACATTCGCGACTGGGAACTTGGCGGGTTGATCGATGAGCTCGGACAGTATACGTCCTGTATCACGATCATTCTGGACTGCTGTCACTCAGGTTCCGGGTACTCGAAGTGCCGGCCGCATGTGTGAGCCCGATACGCGAGTTCCCCCCGCGAGGAACTTGCCGGGGTCGAACACCAGGAAATCAGCTGGATTGCGAGGTTCGCAGGAGGCGAAAATGGCGGACTATGTTCTGCTGGCCGCGTGTCACGCAAAACAGATCGCTCAGGAATATCGGGACAACGACTCCGGACAATCCGTAACTTACGGTGCAATGACTTACGCCCTGACCGAGACTCTGGCAACTCTCCAAACGAGGGATGTTACCTGTCGAGAACTCTTTGAACTGACGCGGGACAAAGTTCGTGCATGGTATCCGCAGCAGATCCCGCAATGTGAGGGAGATCGAGACCGATTGCTTACTTCAGTTCGGAACGTCCAGGCAAGGATTTTCCGTTTGTGGTGAGTCGCGTCGAGAATGATGTTTGTGTGATTGACGGCGGGAGAATTCATGGACTTCATATTGGTCAGGAGTTCGACGTTTATCCACCGACCGCTCGTTTGTTGGGTACTGCAGTTCTCCGACAGGGCGTATCAGAATTGAACGGGCCGATCCCGTCAGCAGCCGATGTTCGTGTCTCGCGGGAGCATCGTCGATTGTTGTTGGCTCGCGAATCCTCCCCATGGCAAAGCTGCGTCGTCTGACAGATTGTTCGATTGCGGATGAGCAAAAGAGTGCTCGGGATTCGCAATACGCAACCGTCAAATATTGCCGGCAAAATCCTTCTGCAGGCAAAGCGAGTAAAACCCGTGGCCCCGGGCGCGACGGTGAGCGATAAAGCCCTTCCCGCGACCTCGCCTGACCTGGAACTCATTACAGCGGAGATGAGTGGTGAACTACGAATCAGGAGCGGCACGTCGGTGTGCTTTTGTGTGGCTAACAACTCAGTTCAGCCGTTGTACTGTCAGATTCTGAGCTTCGGCTATGACGGCTCCATCAGTCGGATCTGGCCAAAGTTAACGGGCGAACATGTTGCTGTCAACCTGGACGCACACTGCAGACATCTCGATTCAAGCTTATGTTTTGCCCCACGGACAAAACGACCATGGCAGCCACGGAGTACATTAAAGTCTTCGCCGCCACAGTGCAGTTTGACGTTGACATGCTATGCACGGGGAATCGATCCAGCGATGAAGTCCTGAACATTGCTGACGACTGGACGACGGCCGAGTTGGGCTATGAACTCGTTCGATGAGGAACATACTCCCGTCTTTCTGGCAGGGATAATCGAATGGTCATCGCCTGGTCCTGCAGAACAGTGGCGACTGGGGCTTTGAGAGTGACGTAAAACCATCTGCCGAAATATGCCGGTCGTTTGCGGTTCGTGTTCGATTCACGAATAATCCGGAAGGTTAACCTCCATACGAAACACTCTGCATGCGAGATCACGATGAGTTCACGTTTCGATCGACGGGGATTACTTCGAACGGCCGCAATCCTCACCGCAGGAGGCGCCGCAGCAACGGCAACAGCGTCACTGGATGACGAGAAAACAGATGCCGCTCGCAAATGCACCATTAAGTCCGTTCAGACCTTCCTGTTGCGACACACTTTAGAGCGTCCGTTCGGAGTATCGGTTTCTGTACCTCTTGATAAAACTCGTGAAACCTTATTGGTCCGCATGGAATCCAATGAAGGCCACGTTGGCTGGGGTGAAACGTCTCCGCTTCCGGGAACAAAAGCAGCGATCGATGAACTGGGGCTTTCGCTGATCGGCCAGAGTCCTCTGCAGTATCGACGTTTGTGGAGATCGCTCTGGGGCGCAAATTTTGGCAACGCGCTGGCCGTCGCCGGACTCGACATGGCGCTGAATGATCTCCGAGGAAAGGTCCTGAATCTCTCCGTCGCAGAACTGTTCGGTGGCCGTTTGCGTGACAAGGTGCCCGCTTACGCATCGGCGATGAATTATCTGGAGGGCATGGAGCCGGAAACTCATTATCCGCTGGAAGCGGCCACGCTTGTCAAACAGGGGTTCCGTGCACTGAAGATGAGGATTGGCCGTTTTTCAGTTGCTCGCGAAGCGAAACTGGTTGCCGCTGTCCGTGACGTTGTTGGTCCCGATGTCTTGTTGATGGCGGATGGCAACGCGGCCTACACGATGGAATCCGCCGTTCGTATGGGACACATCCTGAATGATCAGAAGTTCGAGTGCTTCGAAGAGCCCATGCCGCAATCTCCGAAATACGCAGCCTACGAAGACTTGCGGAATCGGCTCCCGTTGTCTTTAGCGGCTGGAGAAGCCCTCGATAGTCGGGCTTCGGCAAAAGAACTCATCGACCGCCGGGCGATGGACATTATTCAGCCGGACATCAGCTTGTGTGGTGGTTTTGCAGAAACTCTGTTTATTGCTGAGATGGCAGCGCTGTCGGGCATTCGCTGTATTCCGCATTGCTGGGGTGCCGACATCCTGATCGCTGCGACCGTGCAATTACTCTCAATTCTGCCGGATCCTCACTGGGGTTTCCCGACTGATACTCCACTGCTGGAACTGGACCAGTCGGAGAATCCATGGCGAAATGGTCTTGCCAAAGACGCTTTTCCGCTCACGGATGGAATGATTCATGTGCCGACCGGGCCAGGGCTGGGGATCAACATCGATGAGATGATGGTCAAGGAATACTCTGTGTGATGGAGCGGCCGGTGCTTCAGGTGCAGCATCTGAAAATCACATCCCAACTTCACGGATTTTTGTGAGTCGTGTCGAGACGCGCAATTTTCCCGGAGTTTCGTATACTGTGTCACTCCTGATCTTCTCAGCCGCGCAACTCACCTGGAAATGACTTATGTCCGGCCCTCGCTTTAGTGTTTCGTTCGCCGTTTCCCGAATCATAATGCTCGCATTGTGTTTCCAGTTCAATATTGGGGTGGCCGCCGAGCCCCCAGGGATTGTGTCTCGAGAATTCATCTACAACGAAGCGCCGTTCCCGGAATGTCATGCATCCACGATTGAAGAAACTCCAGGCGGTCTGGTTGCCGCGTGGTTTGGTGGGACGGCCGAAAAGCATCCTGACGTCGGTATCTGGGTTTCACGTCACGAAAATGGCAAGTGGACAACTCCTGTCGAGGTTGCTGACGGTGTGCAGTATGTTGGCGTCGATGGCAAACCGCATCGTCACCCGACATGGAATCCCGTTCTGTTTCAGTATCCAAACGGCCCGTTGATGCTTTTCTGGAAGTGCGGACCAAGTCCTGACACATGGTGGGGCATGAAGGCCCACTCACTTGATCACGGCAAGACTTGGTCTACAGCAGAGCGACTGCCCGAACAGATCGATGGTCCAGTGAGAAACAAACCCATTCTGCTGAAGAGTGGTGCTCTGCTTTGTGGAAGCAGCACCGAGTACGATGGCTGGCGAGTCCACTTTGAATTGACATCCGACCAGGGCAAGACCTGGCAGCGCACGCCGGCGATTCATGATGGCAAGAAGATCGGGGCGATTCAGCCGACGCTGTTACGACATCCGGATGGTTCCGTTCAGGCGCTCTGCCGAAATAAAGATGGTGACGGCAGTATTCTTTCGACGGTCAGCAAGGACGATGGCAAAACCTGGTCGGAACTAAAGGCCATCGACCTCCCAAATCCGAACAGCGGAATCGACGGTGTGACGTTAGCCGACGGTCGCCACCTGCTTGTCTACAATCACACGCACCGCAACACCGGATCACCTCGCGCACGTGCCATGATGAACGTGGCTGTCAGCTCCGACGGGATCAACTGGAAACCAGTTCTGCTGCTGGATAACGAGGCGAAGGCCGAGTTCTCCTATCCCGCCGTCATTCAGACTCGCGACGGTCTGGTTCATATCGTTTACACCTGGAAGCGGCAGCGATTGACATACATCGTTGTGAAGCCAGAAGATCTTGTTCTCGGAGAATTTAAGAACGGACAGTGGCCGCTTTAAGCTTCCGTGCGAGAAGCAATGAAGAACGCCTGACAGAACATCCGCACGTAGCCGAATTCGTGACAATTCGGAGCGGTTTCTAAGCTCTCACGAGTTCGGCGGAATTTTTGTTACGGGTCGTTAAGGGACTTTCTCTACAAGATACCAATGCGTCGCTGACACTTTCTGAGATTGCGCACGCTCGTCCGGGCTGCAAGTCCGGCACATCCTCTGCCGGTGGCGTAACGGCGTGTTGATTGAGTCGCTCTATCAGCCGCTGGGCGCTAGTGTCGTGTCTCTCAAGTCCCTTCGTTAAACCGTGGCCGACAGGCTAGGCTTTCCCTGCTCCTGGCCTGTCGGCCACCGGTTAAACGATACAAAAAGGCAGCAAGAACCGGACGTTAACACGTACCCGCAGAAACCTCATTTCTGGCGCCCGACCATGTCCCCCTTCGGCATGAGAGCACAGGGGGCAAAGCGGGGTCGTCTAAACTCAACACATCACACGGCCTTGACGGTGGCCGTACGATCAGATGTTTTCTAAGCTTCTGCCACGTGGCCGTATCACCATTCAATCAGACCCGCAGAGCCGAGATTTCCGTTCAATGTACGGTATTTTCGACAAAGTAATCGTTGCTCTGTGCGCGTTGTCACTGGTTGTTGCTGAACCAGCGAACAGCGCCGTCGCGGAGGAGCTGGATCTACATCCGTTTGGTGCAGAGAATCCTCGGCTCGATTCCGATGCCACGGGGGAGTGGTGGAAATCGACAACCGTGGAGCGTGGTCCGAACAAGGGAAAACCTCAGGACGCGAGGCTGCTTGTTCCTCGCAATGAGGTTGTTGCATTTGCTCTCTACACTCACGACCACGGAGTGCTGAAGCTGACGGCTCAACTCTATCCGTTGAAGCCCGATGAGCCGCGAACAGTTACGCTTGAGTTTCGTGAAGGCGATGAATGGAAGCAGGCCGCGGAGTCGCCTGTGGTGTATCCGGGCTGGAGTGCTCACTTCCGAATAGAGGGCTGGGATAACAGCCGAAACGTGAACTATCGTGTTCGCCTTGCCACACTGTCTGCATTTGAAGGGACGATTCGCAGAGATCCCGTTGAGAAGCAGAAGATCGTTGTGGCTTCATTGTCATGTAATTCAAATCGAACTCCCGGACCGCGTGCGACGATTGTGGAGAATCTCCGCAAACAGGATCCTGATCTGCTGTTCTTTGCTGGCGATCAGTCCTACCACCATACACAACATACATTCGGATGGCTCGAATGGGGACTACAGTTTCGGGATGTGTTGAAAGATCGTCCGGTTGTTTCGATTCCTGATGATCATGATGTTGGGCACCCGAATCTCTGGGGAGCTGGCGGAAAGAAATCCAACAAACCAACAGGCTCGGATGGTGGGTATTTTTATCCCGCCGAGTACGTGAAGATGGTGGAACGCTGCCAGACCTGGCATCTGCCGGACCCGGCAGATCCGGCTCCTGTTGAACAGGGGATCGGCGTGTATTTTACTCGTCTGCGAGTTGGTGGTGTGGACTTTGCAATCCTTGAAGATCGCAAATTCAAGACGGGGCCGGAAGGGACGATTCCTCAACTGGGACCTCGCCCCGATCACATCACAGATCCAAAATATGATCGCGCAGCCGTGGATGTGCCGGGACTGCAGTTGTTGGGTGAGCGGCAGTTGAAGTTTTTGAACCAATGGACGGAAGACTGGTCTGGTGCTCGGATGAAGTGCGTTCTGTCGCAGACTGCGTTTTGCGGCGCCGTTCACATGCATGGCGGACGCAATGATCGACTACTGGCAGACCTCGACTGCAACGGCTGGCCTCAATCGGGCCGCCGAGCTGCGTTGCGGGAAATTCGCAAAGCGTGGGCTCCTCATCTTTGCGGGGATCAACACCTGGCGGTTGTGGTGAAACACGGAATCGAAGATTTTGGAGATGGTCCGTACGCATTTACCAGTCCGGCGATTGTCAACACAATCTACGGACGATGGTGGCATCCGGAAGACGAGAAGGCCGGACTTAATGCCGTTCCCGGGAGTCCTCTCCCATGGACCGGCGATTATCTGGATGGGCTCGGCAATCACATGACGATGATGGCCTATGCGAACCCTGAGGATCCACGCGACGAATTGAAACGCGCTGACGGGTATGGGATTGCCAGCTTCGATAAGATGAAGAAAACGATCACGTTTGAATGCTGGCCGCGATTTTCGAATGTGGACGACGGTGACTCGGCTCAGTTCCCCGGCTGGCCCGTGACAATCGCCATGAACGACAACGATGGCCGTAAGCCTGTTGGGTGGCTGCCGACATTGAATCTTCAGGGTTCTGAATCTGCGGTCATCCAGGTCATTCAGGAATCGACCGGCGAGACTTTGTATTCCATCCGGGTCGAATCGCCTGCGTTCAGTCCGCCCGTCTATGAATCAGGGCTGTATACGATCAAAGTCGGAAAAGACCGAGCAACCCAGACTGTCGCGGAACACTGTGAAGTAGCCAACAAGCCCGGTGCAACGTCAATGGCAGTCGCCGTGCAATAGCATTCCGGGTTGTTCGGCCCTTTGTTGAATTTCGTCTTGCTTTGCCAGAGTGATTGATTGATCAAATCCGTCTGATAAATCGCAAATCCCCGGCCCACGCCCCCATTGACCAGTACTGAAGGGACGAAGAATCATGAGTGATCGGATCACAATCCAGTGCGATGAATGCACCGGCAAGTTGTCTGTCCCCGCGACAGCGGCGGGGAAAAAGTGAGATGTCCGAAGTGCCAGTCGATCATTGCAATTCCGACGGCCACTGTTCAGGAAACCCCGCCAAAGGCCCCACCACGGAGAGCAAATCCGGTTCCAGCCCCTCGCAGTCCAGCCGCTGAACGTCCGCAGAATGCTCAGCCGGCGCGGCCCAAAAAGGCTCGACGGACGGAACCCCAGGATAACAACTGGGTTGATGATTCCGGAGATGAATCATCAGGCGGCGACAATTGGGATTCGTACGACAGCTACAACGACGCCCCGGCCGCAATGCCACCAAAGAAGAAGGGCAGAACATCCTCGTCACGTGAATCTTCGTCGCGAGGTGATGCGTATGAGGCTCCTCCGTCACAGTCCCGTTCCGGTTCCGGCGCGAACTGGGGAGCGATGGGAACCGGCATTCTGATGATGGTTGGCGCTGTTGTCTGGTTCGTGGTGGGATTAATGGGCGACAGAATCTTCTTCTATCCGCCAGTCTTGTTTGTGTTGGGCATCATTTCCTTCTTCAAGGGACTGTTCGGATCGGAATGAGAGCATGCCATCTGAGAATCCCTTCGAAGTTTCATCGCTGTATGGCGACAACTCAATTCCACAGGCGCCTTATTCATCACCTTACGAGTTCGATTTGGATGGTAATCGGATCATTTGTGGAGCTCATTTGATCCTGCCATCAATTTGCATCTATACCGGCGCCACGGAGGACCTCGTTGCGCAACAGAAACAGACCGAATTCCCCTCGATGAAGCTGGTGGTGGTTCAGAGGTCGTGCTCAATCACTATGTATGTGGCAAACGCTGAGAAAGCTCGACGAACAAAACGCTCGTTGATTTGGGGAGCGGTGGGACTGTTCGGCTTCGCGACCGCGATGGCAGCAATTCTTGTCAGAGATCCGCAGTTTGCAATCCTGTTTCCGATTGGTATCGCGGCATCGTGCGTCTCTCTTTTTCTGCTGAACCGATGGAGCCTGCCGCTGCAGCTGGTGCGATACAAAGCGCCGGGGCATTATTGGGTGAAAGGCTTTCCGAAGAAGTTTCTGGCACTGCTGGCGATGGATAAGCTCAGCCGAAATGGGCACGGTTCGCAAAAACAGCAGTAGTAATTTTGAATGTCAAGGCAAGCTGTAGTTTCACATCGAAGGTTTGACCGTGCGGTACCATGAAGCTCGAAAACGCACTCACAGTTCGAAAACGACCGCAGCAGGATCACAGAGCATAGAGCTGACGGATGAATCGTAAAGCCCGGACAGATATGCTCATTCGCGTCGATTCTCAGGCTCCAGATGGCCGTGCGTCATGGGTTGGTTTCGTTGATGAAACGGACTCTTTGTCGGTTCCCCGAACGATGCCTGCTGAATTTGTGGCTGTGGAGGATACTGCTCGGCCGTCATCATTGATCCTGAGGCTGGCACGCTGTTCCCCGCGATAATTGCTTCGCCCTGCCCACGGTCTGCCACGAGCAGATGAGCCGGGACATTGCCGTAGACGTCAGACTCAAACGTCCACAGCGCGCCGGTGCCGGCATCAACGATCACTCCTGGAAGACCACCGATCACAATATTTCCAGCGGTCCACCAGTTGATGTCGCGCGTCACTTCCTGGCGATAGACGCCTTCCTGCCCCGCATAAACGACGGCATACTTCGCGGGACGAAATGCCTTCTCACTGGTTTTAAGAGTGACCTGCGCCGGAGTAACTCCGGAGTGGACGACGTGGCCATTTTGATCGACCACATTGAAATACGTTGGCCCCGCGTGGTTCTTCACGGTGACCTGACTCTTTCGACCACTGATAATTGTTGCGCAACCGCTGAGGCTGCTCGCGAAGACCAGAATCAGTAACCAGTTTCTTATCTGTCGATTGGCGATCATTTCTGTCCCTCAACGGCATCCCGAACTCCGGGCGCGCGGACCGAAGGCCGCAAGTCACCCGCAGATGTTGGAGTATGCACGGCGGAAGGAATCGTGGACAAGAGCGGAACAGACTACGAGAAGACTCACCGTTGCCGGAATTCCGTTCACTGACTAGTGTTTCGGTAGAAATCGCCGTGCTGTCGGCTGGAGGGTCCACCGGAACCGCTTCTCCTCAGACGTGAAGTAGTCGAAACTGCCGATGATCAGCTGCCCATTCGGTTGTGCAATTCTGCTGACAGGAACAGTGTCTCCGGTACAACGACTTCATGAGCGTGTTGCACAATTCTGCGGGTCGCCCTCGCGGCATGTTCTCAATTGTTTAGCCTCAAACCCGCGCACGAAATCTGTCGGCTCCCATGAGTACGACAACACACGGATATTAAAGATGTCGGTCCACTGCTGGGCAGCTTTTCGAGCAGTGAGGGCGAATCTCCCGTTGAACTACCCCAGCAAGATCCAATACGCCTTCGAATGAGCGTCGCTCTCCAGAGATTGGAGTTAGAAAATGCCGGGCTTCCGCGGATGTTGACACGTGTCGGCTGGACGAATCTTCAACGCCCAAACTATAAGTCGGGCAAATCGTTCCCTAACAAGGATTTGAGTCGCGAAAACCTGAATGCGTCCAGGAACGTGGGTCGTGGATGAAAAGACCTTTCTCGATGAAATCATCTCCGATCCCGGAGATCACCAGCCGCGACTGATCTATGCGGACTGGCTGGAAGATCACGGCGATCCTCGCGGCGAATTCATCCGCCTTCAAATTGAGCGGGAATCGCACCCGCATGACCCGACTCGCAACATTTTGCCGGGGACGCGTGAGTCCATGCTGTTTGAAGCCAACAGTGAGCGATGGGTCGCTCCGTTGCTGAAGCTTGGCATTGAACGAACAGCGATCGGATTTCGCTGGGGGTTCATTGATGCTGTTGGTGTGTCCTGCAGGACGGCCGCATCTCACATCGCTGCCATTAGAGATTTCTGTCCGCTCCTGCGAAGGCTCTATCTTCATGGAGCATACGATGACAGGATCGATCAAGTGTCCGGAAGTCCTCACCTTCAGGGGCTCATTCAGATTGGTATTCAGGGGCAACTGACGTCCGAGAACGTTCGGCGTTTCTTCTTCGATACTCCAGGGCTTGAGACCCTAAAAGCGATTGACTGCAGCGAAACGAATCTTGGGGATGCCGGGCTGGCCGAATTACTGGCTGCACCGCAGCTTCAACGCATCATTGCGCTCGATCTGAATTCCGTTGATCTGTCATGGCGAGGTGCAGGACAAATCCTGAGCTGGCGTCTTGCACCGCAATTGGAATGGCTGAATCTCCGCCAAAATTCGATCGGTGACCGAGGTGGGAAACTGATCGCGAGAACTCAGAGACTGAATGCGATCAAACACCTGAATCTGGCACTGAATGGATTCAGTAGAAATGTGGTTGAGGAGCTCAGGTCCCGCTGGGGGGATGCCGTGGTCAGTTGACGAGTCGAGGCGCAGGAAGACTGCCGTTCAGACCGCTGGTTTGTAATGCGGTGACCAGTTCTCAATACTGCGGTTGTTCGCGGCGTGCGGCTCCGGTCGGGGAGATTCGCATGTGCTTCTCCACCAGCCTCGCGCGAAGCCTCCGGAAACTTTTCCTGACAGGAAGATTGCTGATGAATCGATGTGTACAGCTGATTGTTGCCGCGCTTGTCTGCGGCATCACAACCACAGGAGTAGCGGCAGAGAAAGTTGCCCCGGTCCGTATGGGCTGTGGCATCATGACTTTTGAGACGGTGCCTGGCTGGGGACTGGGTGAAGATGGAAAGTCGATCATCGGGCCTACTCACGGAGGCGTCGTCGTTGATAAAGCTGGCAACATTTACACCAGCGCTGACATGGGCGTGTTTGTGTTCTCTCCGGACGGCAAACTTGTGCGACGATTTGTCGGTGAAGATTACACTCGCCTGCATGACATTGAGATTCGTGAGGAAGGCGATGCTGAGTTTATTTACGGGGCTCGCAATGCTGCTGCGGAAGGCATCAAATTTCACGCGGAGACCGGCGACATTGTGCTGCGTCTGAAGTTCCCGGAAGAATCCGGTCTGAAGTTGACGGCCTTTAGTCCAACGGCGATCACTGTCGCCCCGAACGGTGATATTTTCCTGTCGGACGGATATGCCAGTAATCACATTTTCAAGTTCGACAAGGCGGGCAAGTATCTGAAACATTTCGGCACCAAAGGCAACGACCTGAAGCAGTTCAACACAGCTCATGGGATGACTTTGGATACTCGCTACGATCCACCTCGCCTGCTGATCTGCGACCGAAATCATGAGCCGAAAGGACGCCTGCTCCACTATGACCTGGAAGGCAATTACATCGAAGAAGTCATCACCGGTCTGGGCATTGCCGGACGTGTCAGCGTGGTCGTGCAGGGCGATTATGTTTCTGTTCCGGACCTGTACACGAGTTGTCATTCTGGACAAGAGCAACACGATCATGGCCGTGCTGGTCACAACGGTGCGGATCCGGCAAAGCGAGTGAACTACAACGTTCCGCAGGATCAGTGGATCGAAGGCGTCTTCAGTGGAACTCACGGTTCATACCGGGACAAGGACGGCAACCTGTATGTGTAGGACTGGAATGTCTCCGGTCGCATCATGAAACTGGTTCGAGGTTGCTGCAAACAAGGCTCGGAGAGAGCACGAGTCAGTTGAAGGGTGACATCCAATAAAAAACAGCGTCACAACGGTACAAGGACCTTGCAGACGCCGCTTGCTTTCTACGGTGCTGGTGTTTGCTGTTTCGGCGATTAATCCGGCGTATCAGAATTCATAACGTTCTTCAGTTTGGTGCGTTCTGCATTCCGATGCTCGAAATGGATGCCTGATCGTTATGTCAATCGCGGATCGCTCCCACAGCAATTCGCTGCAGGTCGGCTCGCAGTTCCGATGCATCACCGCTGCCGAAATTCTGGCGAGCGACCAGCAGGATGAAGATCGTTTCCTGCTTTGGATCAATCCAGCCCTGAGTTCCAAACGCTCCGCCGTGGCCGAATGTGCCCGGTGAAAGCATTTCGGTCACCCCGACGGGATCTCGCACCAGGCAGAAGCCCAGCCCCCAGCCATTGCCCGGAGTGAATCCGGTGGAAAGCTCCCCGGACTGCAACGATGTCATCTGCTTCACCGCATCCGCGCTAAGGATCCGCTTGCCATTCAGAGCGCCACCGTTCAGAACCATCTGATAAAAACGAACCAGATCGCTCGCCACTGAGTACAGTCCGCCGGATGGGTTCGGCGATGTCTCCGGAGTCACTTCATACAGCCAGTGGTTTCCTCGCTCCAGTTCCTTCTTGTCGGCCGTCGGCTGATATAGCAAGGCAAGCCGATCAAGCTGGTCTCTTGATGGATGGAATGTGGTCTGACTCATTTCCAGCGGCGCGAAGATACGCTCGGTCAGGAAAGCGTCGAATGATTTCCCGGAGACCACTTCGACAACTCGGCCAGCTACGCTCAGGCCCGGACCGTATTGCCATTTGGAACCTGGCTCGAACGCCAGTTCAGATTTTGCAAGAACGTCGGCCGTGTTCTCCAGAGATCCGACATTCCGCTGATCACTGACAAGGCCATTCGTGTGCATCAGGCAATCACGAATTGTGATTTCTCGCGCAGGCGACTTGCCACCGGTGACTTTGGTATCTTTGAACGCTGGAATGTATTTGGAAACCGGATCATCCAGTTTCAGCTTGCCCTCGTCCTGAAGAATCATCACGCTGGCCGCTGTGATGGGCTTGGTCATCGAAGCAATTGCAAACACGGTGTCCGTCTTCATCGCTCGATCGGCCGCAATGTCTGCCTTTCCGACTGCACCAAGATGAACCACTCGACCGCGGCGAGCCACCAACGTCACCGCTCCGGATGTTTGCTTCGTGTCGACGAAGTGCTGCATGCGCGCGTCGATCTTCTTGAGCTCAGCAGCATCAAGACCTGACTCGGCAGGATTGCCTTCCACGATGAAACCAGCGTCACGACTGTCTGCAGTAACGAGCTGGTCCGTGGGATTCTCCGTCAGTATCAATCCACGCCACTGAACCTCCTGAGCGACTTTGTTCGAATGCAGTTGAAGGCCGATGGGACCAGGGACGCAGGTTTCCGGTTGAGGATCAGACCAGTCCGCGACAAGCTGACCGTTGACCACATGACGGATGCGATGGCCTGTGGCCAGAATCTCCATCCGATTCCAGTCGTGCTGCTTTCCGGCTCTCTTCGCCACTCCCAGCGTGTCCTTGAACACGCTGTTGCGACCGAACAGGTCATAGTAGCCGTAGGCCGACGGATACATCACCAGATGTCCCTGAAACGTAAACGGTCCTTCATCTTTCATTATCGTCTTACCCCAGAACGCAATGCCGGAATGCATTTCGCTGGTAACCAGACGGCTTTCAAAGATCAGTCGAAAGTTCTTGTAAGCCTTCTTCGTAAGTAGGTAAGTGCTGGACTTCGGAGCATTCTCCTGAGTATTCCGGCCGATGATAACGCCATTCTCCACGGAGAAATATTTGTCCGTGAAACCCTCCCAGCCATCCAGGTCTTTGCCGTTGAACAGTGCGACCGGCACCTCGCTCCCTGGAATTTTGAAGACTTGTTCCTGACTCCAGTCATCCGCATTTGATACGGTTGCAAGCAGCATAGCCGCCGCAAAACAAACAATTCGACGTTTCATAAATGTTCTCCAGTGGGGGGAGGGTAAGAGCAACGGTTAGCAGTAAGTTTTGGACGTGTTTCTCGAATCGGCTTTACTCGTTTACCGCCCAGCCGCAGGCGCCGGCCGAAACAAAAGCCGGCGTCGTTGGCTGGGCGGTAAACTAAGCCACGACTTAATCGATAGCCCTTGGACTCAATGCTGACTTGACAACAAACGCCGACCGCATGCTAATCCCCAATCATCGGCGACGCGAGTCACGTGGAGCCGCAGTGTAACGTTGCAAAGG
>JAXMBU010000080.1:0-27432 GCA_046349735.1 Planctomycetaceae bacterium | reverse complement strand
CTGACTCTTCCGACTCTCCCGGTGCGTCAGCTGGCTTCGGCCCACCTCGTCGAGCAATTCGGTCGGCTTCATAAGCATTCACAGGGGCAGCTGGCTGTTCAACTTTTACGTCTCGCGTGTTATCAGCGTCATTGTAGCCGCTCTTCATCGTGGATTCAGCGTCACAGCGTCCCATCATACTTCGAGCATCACTGTCGATTGGGGACAACTTGTAGACTCGCTCGAAATACGGTCGAGCGGCCTTGAACTCCTTGCGTTCAAAGAGAAAGTGCCCGAGACGGCGATTGTAGTCGACGTTATCCTTGTCGTACTCAATCGCACGCTCCAGAGCATAGCGGGCGACGTTCATGTTGTTCAGATTGGCACACGCATCACCAAGATCAAACCACAACTGTGGATCCCATGGATTTGTGAGCAATCCTTCTTCTGCAGCAATCTCCAGATTTTTCCAGTCCTTCTGCATCCGAGCTTTTTTCAGTCGCGTCTTCACGCCCATCAGCCGCATCCCGGCCATTTTTGCACCGGACCCATTGTCGTTATACGACTTGCGGATGCAGCCATGTTTGGATTGCCGATACAGGAGATGCTCAGGCATCAGCCGAACGCAATTGGTAAAACACTCAATCGCGTAATCCCAATTCTTGTGGTTCATGGCCTCGGTGCCCTTACGGAACCATTCCTGAGCCCCTTTTTCTCGTTCACTCATCGCAGAATTTGCCTTCACAGACAGGATTATTCACTCGGGTCCGCATCGCCCTTAGATATCGGTAACGATTCTCCGCCAGCGTTGTCGTTCAGAATCCCGGCGCAGAAACATCGTTCGAGCAGATTTCTTCCGTCAATCTAGCACAGCCAACCAACCGCTGCCACGGTTTCAGAGGCACGGACGCAATCTCGCCGCAGATTAATTGGGCCTATCTGACAAAAATGCAAACGGACCTTGGCACTGGTCACCGGAATCCGACAAATGCAGCACTGCATCCTGATGCCGGATTCACCCGACTTATAAGAGCCGCTCAATGGCCCGTTGAAAACACACTGTCATCCCCGCAGAGGCGGGGATCCAAAATGAGCGAGACTCCAGAACGCTGGATTCCAGCCTGCGTGGGAATGACAAAAACAGGAATTCTACTTTCTCAACAAGCTGCTAAGTCCGCATGGAGGTCATCCTGCCGCTTCGAATCTTGACATAATGTGTAACGAGGCGTCCACGAATCGAAGAGTCTACAGATTGACTCTGCTCGGGAACACTCCCCGTGCGTGTCCAAACACGTATCAACGCCACCAGCGGAACACTTTCTCCCGCCCATTCTGTCATGCCCGGAAACGGAATTATTCCATAATGCCTTCGTCCCAGCGAGACAGTCGGCAAAGGTCGCTGTTGATCTGAAAATCGCGGCAGGCCTGAGGACGCAAGTCGTAATATCGACAAAGCTTTGTTTCCTCATTCAGCCAGACGCATGGCAGCAGATCAAAATGCTGATCCGCTGCCACTCGCTGTTGAATGGGAATCAGCAGCTCATCGGGAACTCCCAGAGCTGCTTCTTCGCCCGGCTGAAATGGTGGAACCGGTGTTCTGAGGCAACACGCTGCGCAGTCGTTGCAGGACTGAATCACCGGCAGGTTCACACCATCACTCATTCTTTGGCTTTCGACTCTTTTGCGTTCAATTCCTTTGGTTCCGGACGCTGATAGTCTACTCGCGGAGCCGCCTTGACTTCAGCATGGTTCAAAAGAAACTCTCGCCGTTGATCAGCAAACTGTCGCAGCGACATCCGAGGTCCGCGACCAAATCCTGGCTGTCCGCCACCGGCTGGAGGATTCCCATTCGCCTGGGCTGATTCACTGCTGACTGCGGTCAGGAACGCATCGAACGACGAAAGCTTCTTCGTGTCGGCTTCGACGTAAGGACGAATCAATGACGCGTAGGCTTCCACCTTCGGTCCAAGTTTTTGCCAATCCAGATGGTCTTCCGCGATCGTGCGAACAAACGACAAGTAACGCTGCTTCAGAGCCGGTATGGCCAGCAACTTGCTTCGCAGTGGCTTTGATGCGTCCGTCAGCCCAACCAGAGGATCAAGCGTGACACCACCGCCACCCATGCCGCCCGGACCACCGAAGCCTCGACCTTCGCGACGTCCGCCTTCTCGTCCGCCCTGTTCTGGACGTCCACCCTGATCCGGGCGCGGCCCGCGTTCATCGGGTCGCCCTGCACCTTCCGGACGGCCACCACCTTCTGGTCGGCCGGCCTGATCACCGCGAGGTTCCCCTTCCGGTGGACGACGTCCGGCTTCCGGCTCACCTTCCAAAGGAGGACGCTGGCCACGGCCGCCTTCGCCACCAAATCCTGGTTGTCCCATTCCCCGACCACCTCGGCCCGGGCCGCCCATTCCGGGGCCGCCCATGCCTGGCCCCATTCCCGGCTGCATCGTTTCGTTGGCATCATGTGGAATGATGTGGAACTTGCCACCGGCATCCAGAAAAATGCAGTAGTCACTGGCTCGAACCCAATAACCGTCGCTGTTGATCAGAGCATTCTCGAGAGCCAAAAACCACAGAGCTTCGTCAATATCCAGAATTGGGGTCAGAGCTTCCTCAAGCTGCTCCGCTGGAGTTTCATTCAGCACTTTGCAGAACGCCGCAAGCTTCTTCCATGCACTCTCGTCGTCATCAGACTTCATCGAGTAAATGCGTTTGTAGGCATTGAGATCTTCTCCCAGATATTCCAGCCCACCACGTCCCTGAGGACTCCCCTGAACTTTCCAGCGAGTGCCCTTCGAGGAACCATAGTTCTCCTTCAGGAACTCCTTGTTGAACTGTTGAGCACTCACATAGAGTCCCCAGTTCTCTCCATTGATCACAACTCGCACAAAGTTCGCCTGCGGTGCCGCGATGTAGTTTCGAGCGATGTCGAAGTACAGGACCGTATGCAGGAACGAAGGATCTTCATGAGAATTGAGCAGGTTCAGAGTCTTGTACCCGCCAACTTTCTGATCCTCGTCCGTGAAATCAATGCTCAGATTCAGCGAACGTTTGTGACCGGCCGAAACCGCTCCGAAGGACGACATTCCTCGGAAGTGAACACCGACTCCCGGCAACTCTTTGCCGTCAACAATCAGAGTTGCGGGAACTTCCACATCGGTGTTGTTGAAGGCTTCGAGTTCCGCTTCCCAGTCTTCGCCTTCGAAGTTCAGAAACAGCGTGCGAACGGAATTACGGTCATAAAAAGCGGTATCGAGCGGTTCAACATCGGCCGGAGAAATCTTTGCACCCGGGCTGGCGGGTTCTTCACGTCCACCCATTCCTCCGGGAGGGCCAAAGCCGCCTCGACGACCACCACCATTGGCCTGCATCGTCTTTCGAGCTTCATCTCGTTCCGCCCGATTGAGTCGTCCGTCGCCATCCCGATCGTATTGTTCAACCAGCTTACGTTCCTGCCCCATCATTCCGCCTGGACCACCAGGTCCACCCATTCCTGGAGGACCAAAGCCACAACCCGGAGGCCCGAAGTTCTGCTGGGAAACTGAAACGCGGCTCCGCGAAGTTCGGCCAAAGTCGCCTGCTGATCGGCTGTCAGAACTTCCGGAAGCCTTCTTTTTCCATCGGGGCTCGCTCTTCCGGCGACAAAAATGGATTGTTGCCCGCAAGAGCATCTTCAATTTTTCCTCGCTGCTCATCGGTCAAATTCAGCCTGGATCCAAGTTCTTCTCGCAACAACGCGTTAACACCATCACGCTGCAGTTTGAGCTGCGAATAGCGTTTGACCTGTTCTTCGTTCAGCGCGGCTTTCAGCTTTTCTTCGGACTTCGCTGCGATCCCGTCGACGCGAGCACGAATCTGTTGAAAACGATCCGGACCTTCGGCGAGCGGTTCATTTCCTTCACCCCGTCCTTCGAAGACATCGCGAATACTTTGCTGCATCGACTGAGTAATCTCACCGACTGACTTCTTCTGCTCATCCGTCAGTTTCAGTTCGGCCTGCACCGCGGGCATCCCCAGAATCGCCATCGCGGCGGCTGGCCCGCCCATCGGAGGCCCAAATCCCGGACCGCCTGGAGGACCAAAACCGCCGCCACCGGGTGGACCAAAGCCGGGACCTCCCGGAGGACCAATGCCCGGTCCATCCTGCGCAAGTCCGGAGATCCCGTAGAGCAGCATCGCTGCGCAGAGGGAGAGTAATAACTTCTTCATCACGAGCTTCCTTCAAAGAAACCAGCCGCTTTTCACTGACCGCGGCGACTATTCAGATTTCAGTTCAACGCCCTGGATTCCATCCACTCGATTCAATTCCAGAACAGCCTGCGACATGGACTCCGCAGATTTCAGCCGCACCAGATAACTGACTTCAATCGCTGCACCCTGCTTTGTCGTCGCAACGGACAACAGGCGAAACGAGTGACAATATTGACTGAGCAGCGGAGGCAGCATTTCATTGGGATTGCGTCCCAGCCCCAGTCGCAGCATCAACACGGACGACCGCGACTCATCCGTGTCCAACAGTCGACTCAGCACAATCGCCGTTGCACCAACCAGAGGCAATCCAATGATCGGAATCAACAACTGACCAGCTCCGGCCGCCATTCCAACCACGACCGCGAAAATAACAAACGCCGTGTCACGAGTATCTTCAACGACAGTCCGAAATCGAACGATCGACAGGGCACCCACCAGACTAAAGGCGAGAGCCACGCTGCTGCCGATCACTAATGACACCATCGCGATCAATAACGATAACAGAATCAACGTTGTTGCAAGTGTTGTGCTGCGTTCATGAGTCCGTCCGTGAGAAAGCTTGAAAACTCCCGCCACGCACATTCCAAAGATCAACGCGGCGACCATCCTGAGCAACAATTGCTGCAGCCCAAGTCGAGGTTCCGCCGTGACCGGGCCTGTGAGCCACTCAGGCATTGCGATTCTCCCGGCCGACTTCATCTGCCAACTCTGATGTCTGCGTCGAAATGTTTTCCGTCGAGCTGTTGCTCAGACCGTAGAGAGCAGAAACACAATGCCGGAATTTCGAGAAACCTCCGGGTTCCAGATGAAGCTCTGCGACGGCGGCCTTAAAAATCTGTGGCATCGAACCTCGAAACTTAAACTCGCAGATAACCTGACCTTCACCGATCACAGGCTGCAGCTCCGCATTGGTATCAAGAGACCAGTTGTCCTTTTTACAACCCCGAAGATGTCGATCGAGAGTCCAGCGAATCGTTCCGTTTTCGCTATGCCCGAACCAGGCCTGGCGATGATAAGTCATCAGACACACAGGCGATAAGCGGCGAGCACTCACTTCCGAATGGAACTGATGACCATTCCAGCCTCCTCCGCCGGATGACTCTTCCGAGCAGACTTCGCAGTGAGTCGAATCGTCTCTGAGTCGTGACGGCAGAAAAAGATCCAGACGATTCAGGTCATTCAAATGAACCGCGTTTCTCTGCTTGCAGACTCGACTGCCGCGGCGAGTTTTCCGTTCCAGATACACGATCGATTCAGCTCCGTACCGACGAATTCGGTACTTCCGCTTTGCAAATCCGGACACGCGATAAAAACAGTTCCACTCGGGAGTATCCGTCGACAGCGTGGTGATCGAGTAATAGCCGTTCTCTCCAGCCATCGCATAAGGATCCGGCAGCAATGCTCCGCTGAAGAGTTGTCCCAGACGGCCGGCCGTGTCTTCAGAGATCACGCATTTCAATTCGTAAGCCGCAACATTGCTGGCGGTTCGACCAGGCAACAGAGAGGGCGAAAGCATTTCGCTGCCGACGGGTTTACTTGAAGTATCAGTGGAAGCGGCCACTGATGTTGAGGTCGAATGTGTTGCAGAGGTCTTCATGATGGCCTTACATCATAAGGCCTGCACCTTAAGGCAACCTTAAGATTGCGCGGCAGGCTCGAAAATCAGAGCATTCAATTCTGAGTTGAATGCTCTAACACCGCCTGCAAGTTTCTGATTCGCAGTTTTCGCCGTGATTCCGCGGTTCGAAAAAAACGGTTCTTCGCCTTTTCAAGTGTGCCTCACTGCCAGCTCCATCAATCGTCGAGGGTCTCCATACAAGCCCGAAGCGCAAGCGAGTGAGCCATCATTCACGCTCTGAAGAGCTCACTTGCCAGCTTTTTTAATGTTCCGCATCCTCAGGCCCGGAGGGTCGACATATCCAATGCCGGTGGCGTGACGGCTTGTTGATTTAATCCCCCCTGATCCTGCGAAACAAAAATAAACTATGCCCGGAGTGTCGACACAAGGACAGATGTCGGCCCTTCAGGCCTCAAATGCTGAAGTAGGGGACTTTCCGGTGGCTTACGCCACCGGCTGAGGATGTGCTCTGCTTCCAGCCCAGAAGAAGTAAGCAACTTCAAAGGCAAAAGCGAGTGAGCCGCAAGCACGCCCTAAAGAACTCACTACAAGCCGGGCTTGTATAGTGAGCCACTTCCGCAATAAATGTGGAGTGAGCCCCGATCACGCCTTGAAGATCTTCTCGCGGCCTTTGGCTCGCTCCTTGTAGGCGTTGCGGGTATCAAGCACCATTCGCAACACCAACGATGAAGTTGTAGTCGAATGCGGAAATGATCCGTCGAAATCAAAACGCAATCAGGTCGCCAAAACTCCGAGCTGTCCCGCTGCTGATATTTGCGGCAGATGCCGATAGTGTCGCATCTTCATGACGAGGCACGGGAGGATCGCTGTAGCTCAACACGGCACCTCTTCGCTCCATCATCAATTCCAGCAATTCGAAAGACGGGTCTTTCACGAGGGTCATCAACATCTTTTGTACGCCATGCCAAGCAAATCCGCTTCCCTTGAGTGGCTTACTCTGTTCATTCAGGAACTCGGCCAGCCGCCCGATGATGTAACGCGGCATATTGAATTAATCTCGCTCGGCATTTCAGCCACAAATCGAGTATTCATGCCCTGCAGGCGCAGCCAGCTCAGGTAAAATGGATCGATCGGAATGCAATGCCCACCAAGGCCCGGTCCGGGATAAAACGCCTGGAACCCGAACGGTTTAGTCTTTGCCGCATCAACAACTTTCCAGACGTCAATCCCCATGCGATCGAACAGCATCTTCAGTTCGTTCACCAGCGCGATGTTAACGGCGCGGTAGGTATTCTCAAGAATCTTGCAGGCTTCCGCGATCTCGGCGTTATCAACTCGAACGACCTTCACAATCGAATGGCCATACAGCGCGCAGGCAAGGTCGCCGCTGACGTTGTCGATGCCACCGACAACCTTGGGAATACCAGCAGCTGTGTAGTCAGGATTGCCAGGGTCTTCACGCTCAGGACTGAAGGCCACAAAGACATCTCGCCCGCAGACAAGTCCCGAAGGATTGCGATTTAGGATCGGCACCATCACATCGCGAGTGGTCGTCGGATAAGTCGTGCTCTCCAGAACGACAAGTTGCCCGGGACGAAGCACCGCAGCGATGGATTCGGAAGTCGATTCGATGTACTGTAGATCCGGGTCACGGCTGGCATTCAACGGTGTCGGCACGCAGATCAAAAGAGCATCTGCTTCGGCCAGACGAGTCATATCATTTGTTGGATCGAGCACTCCACGGTTGATCCAGTCGGCCACTCGCTCGGAAGAGATGTGCTTGATGTAACTCTGGCCGGATTTCAGCAGGCGGACCTTTTCCGGATCCACGTCGAATCCGAGACACTTGAATCCCGCATTCGTGAATGCGCTGATGAGTGGCAAACCGACGTATCCCAGTCCGATGATGCCCACTAACGCCGATTTGTCAGCGATCTTTTGAGCCAGTGCAGCAGACAATCCTTCGGTGGTGAAACTTGACGGCATAGTGACAGGTGTCCCGGGAACTAAACTGACCGATCTGACTGAATCAGCACAAGGCTGCCATCATGACCCTCAGTACGTCGCACCGAAAGTCTGCGTGTGAAGAAACTGGCGGCGTGCATCGGATTCTGTCAACTATGCCGATTATACAAGTTGATCAGGAGGCCCGGGAGCGATCACTGACACAGTTCATGGAGGTCCTTTCTGCCGGAAAGGATTTTCGCCGTAAGGCGAACACTGCGTGCACGCCGTTGACCATTGCCGCCACAATTTCTTTCTCGCATGCACTCAAAGTCGCGGCGAGCCGCGAAGTCCTGCCCGGCAGTCAGAACCCACCGAAAACCGCAGAAACTTCTGCGATTCAGCCCACTTCACGCAATCACAAATTGCGATCCCTGTCAGCCTTGTTCAGTGCTTTCAGATAAGCATGAGCCGCCGCTTCAATGATGTCGGTGCTGATGCTTTTGCCGTGATACTGGCGACCGTTCACGTTGATCTTTACGCGAACTTCGCCTTGAGCATCCTGGCCTTCAGAAACGCTCCGCACGTCAAACTCTTCCAGCCTCGCGGGGAGTTCAACAATGCGTTCCATGGCTTTGAATACGGCATCAATTGGGCCGTCTCCGATGGCCGCATCGCAACGAACCGGATTGTTTTCGCACTGCAGTTCGAGGGTTGCAGTTGGAATTGCGGACGATCCGGCCGACGTATGGAAGCTGACCAGTCGCCAGCGATCCGCCGCATCCGACAAACGATTCTCAATCAAGGCGATGATATCGGAGTCATAGACTTCCTTCTTCTTGTCGGCCAGTGCAATGAAATCGTCGAACGCTTTTTGCAAAGCCTGATCGTCGAGATTGAATCCAAGCTGGACAACTCGATCACGAAACGCGTGACGCCCGCTGTGTTTGCCGAGCACCAGGTTCTGACCCACGTATCCGACATCTTCCGGTCGCATGATCTCATAGGTGAACGTTCCTGCAGCACGCCGTTGTTGAATTCCGGCTTCGTGAGCAAATGCGCGTTCTGCCCTACAATCGCCTTGTTCCGCTGCACTTTCATGCCAGTGATCGTCGAAACAAGATGACTGGTTGAACAGCCGCTGAGTATTAATCTTCGTGTGAACTCCGTAGTAATCCGCTCAGTGCGAATGGCCATCACGATCTCTTCAAGCGCGCGTTGCCGTTCGCCGAGACCGTTGATGGTGCATTCAATCTGACAGCACCGGCGCATCGCCGAGAGACTGTTGGCCACTGCCAAACCGAGGTCATCATGACAATGTGCAGCGATGATGGCCTTGTTGATGGTAGGCACGTGCTTCTTCAGATGTGAAATCGCTGAAGTAGTGGTTCGGCGTCGCATAGCCAACGGTGTCGGAATGTTGACAGTGGTGGCACCGGCATCGATGGTTTCTCCACAACTTCGCACAGGAAGTCGAGTTCCGTGCAGGCCGCATCTTCTGGTGAAAATTCAATATCATCGCAGAACTCTTTAGCCAGCTTCACCGAGCTTATTGCTCGCTCAATGATCTGGGCCTTATCCATCTTGAGTTTGAACTCGCGATGAATCGCGCTCCTGGTAGCGAGAAACACACATGGATGCGACGCTTCTCCAGCCGAAACCAGTGCGGCCTTGGCTTTGGCAATGTCATCTTCACGACTTCGGTCAGGCGCGAATCGTGGTGCGATCACCGAACTTTGCGGCAATCTGCGAAACGGCTTCAAAGTCGCCCGGGGAGGCAATTGGAAAACCCGCTTCGATCACGTCAACACCCAGTTCCACCAGCGCTCGTGCAACTTCCAGCTTCTCCCGAGTATTCATGCTGCAGCCGGGAGACTGTTCGCCGTCGCGAAGTGTGGTGTCGAAGATGATGATCTGGTCGCCGGTCATTGGGCTTTCTCCGTGAGGAGGTCTTCAAAGGAAACAGAGCAGGAGTCTTGGTGCGAGCCTTCGAACCGTCAACTCAAGCCAACAAAAAAACCCTGAGGAAGTCCTCAGGGTTCGTAAAGTCTATCAGACTGCATGCGTACCTGAGGCGAGCTTCACGATGGAAGCAGTAGAAGGCTCAGGTTTAGCAGCAGGTTAGTCATGGGGTCCATAATCGGCAATTTGCCGTCTTTCCTAAATGATTCCGACCGGTTCTCAACGACTTTCCGCCGGACTTGTAACAGTCCGACTTCCCTGCGAGATCCTGCGGATCAACTCTTCGAGACACATTCCCGAGCCCGCAGGTTACCGCCCTCACGGCCAAACGTCAACAACTTTCGTGGATTCCTTGCGATCGGTGAAGTTGTGTGCCAGTATGAGCAACCCACCGAATAGATGACAGTTGATGTAGGTCCTGCCTGCCGGGCAGGACTTCGCGGCTAGCCGCGACCTGAGTGCATGCCATAAAGCAGGCAGGCCAGCGATCATCAACAGCATGCACACATAGTTCGCCTTACGCCGAAAGTCCTTTCCGGTAGAAAGGACCTACATCAGCAATCATCCGCGACCACACGAAATATTGCCGCGAAGGATCAGATCTTGCCACCATCGCAGGAAAACTCACACGAGCGAATCCCGGTCGAGCACAATCCTTACGAGGCCGTTGGCGCTGACGAAGGTTTCCCGGTCGATTCCAGTTCCGTCGCCAGTCGCACGCGATTCAAAGTCCTGGGAGTGCTCTGCCTGCTGTCCGGCATTCTGTATTTGGATCGCATCTGCATTTCCGCCGCTGTGGATTCAATCAAGAAAGATCTCGAGATTTCTCATACGGAAGCCAGCTATTTCCTGATGGCATTCCAATTGGCCTATGGCTTATTTGAGATCCCGACGGGACGTTGGGGCGATCGATTGGGGGCTCGCCGCGTCCTGACTCGCATCTCCATCTGGTGGTCAGCGTTCACCGCCATCACCGGAGCCTGCACCGGATTGTGGATGATGGTCGTCGTGCGATTTCTGTTTGGTGCTGGAGAAGCCGGTGCATTCCCCAACGTCGCTCGAGTCATGGCGCGATGGTTTCGGATCATGAACGTGGCCGCGCGCGAGGAGTTCTGCTGGCGGCATCACAAATCGGAGGAGCACTGGCCCCGTTTCTCACCAGCCGTGTTGATTCAATGGATCGGCTGGCGTAACGGACGTTCGTGGCGTTTGGGTCAGTCGGATGCATCTGAGGCCTTCAGTTTTACTCGTGGTTTCGCATTGACCAGCTGAACATCAATCGGTGAACGCGGCCGAGGTTGCTCATATTGGTCGGGGCAAAATCGGCGGGCAGTGTTCACTCCGCGATTCCCTGGGAGATCTTGTTGCGGCGAATCCCAGCATCTGGTTCCTGAGTCTGATCATGGCTTGCGCGCATCGTTTAACAGTTATATCTATTTCACATGGTTCCCCAGCTATCTCAAAGAAGGTCGAGGAATCGGGCCGACGGAAGCCGGTGCGATGTCTTCCGTTGTCCTTGGATGTTCGGCTGCTGGAACATTGTGCGGAGGCTACCTGCTGGACCTCTTCGTGACGGGTAAAGGGCTCGGGCGAAAACGCATCCACGGAGGTTTGAGTTTCTTCTTGGCCTCCGCGTTACTGGGCTGTGGACTGATGTCGTCAAATGCGTGGTTGGCCGTACTCTTCACCGGATGTTCGTGCTTTGCGACGCAGGCCACTCAATCGCTCTGGTGGTCCAATGCGATTGGCATCAGCGGGAAACACGTGGGAGCTTTATTTGGTCTGATGAATTCCGTGGGCGTGTTTGGAGCGATGAGTTCAACGTATCTGGTGGGAGCCATCGCGGATTCATTGGGAAGTCAGGGCTACACTGGCCGAGCTCAATGGGATCCCATCTTCTATATCAACATGGGAGTTCTTTGCACGGCCGGTGTGTTGTGGGCCACGTTTGTCTACAAGAATGTTGAGCCGGCAGAGTCGCAAAGCACAGTGTCGTAGGCAGTAGCAATCTATTGATTCGATGGACATGTTAGCCGCAGGGCGCTAGCCCCGGTTGTGATTTGCTGCGTGATTTTGGGAACAACAGGGGCTAGCGCCAGGCGTCTGATTGAATCAAACACTGAAACGGATCGTCTCTTAAGTGGTGCAAAAGCCGTTAAACCCCCGACGCAGGGTCGGGGGCGTATTGAATCGCATTCGCAAATCACTCATCAGCATGAGCCTCCTATGTCCATCATCGATGTGCACAGCCATTTTTGGCAGTTTCCGGAACACTTCAATGATGACTTTCGTCAGCAGGGCAAGCGAGCCAAAGCGGGCGTGGAACTTGATCTGACGGTCACCTTCGACGACTATCAACGCACTTCGGTTCCGGATGTACGGACGATTGTTTTTGGCGGAAAGGCGAAGCTCAGCGGACTCTGGGTCGATGATCGATCGGTGCGAGATTACGTCGCGCAGCATCCTGATCAGTTGCTGGGATTTCTTTCACTCGATCCCACTCAGGACGGCTGGGATCGCGAAATGCGTGAAGGACATCAGGAGCTTGGACTGCGAGGCATCAAGCTGATGCCGATGTACGCCGGCTTTCGCCCTGATGAAGAGCGGATTGCTCCGTTGTGGGAGTATGCTCAGAAGAATCAGCTGCCGGTCCTGCTGCATACCGGGACGACGTTTATCTCGCAGGCACCGTTGGAGTGTACTCTGCCCAGACATCTTGATCCCGTGGCGACGCGATATCCCGAGGTGCGGATGATTCTGGCTCATCTTGGACATCCCTATGAGGGCGAATGTATCGCGGTGATTCGAAAGCACCAACATGTTTATGCGGACCTGTCAGCACTGCATTACCGACCGTTCCAGCTTTACCATAGTCTGATGCTGGTTCAGGAGTATGGCGTCTGGGACAAAGTTCTGTTCGGCACCGACTACCCGTTTACAACCGTGTCGGCCACGATCGATGGACTCCGCAACCTAAACAACATGCTGGCCGGAACAGCGTTGCCGCGAATCAACGAAGCCGCAGTTGAACGACTGATTTATCGCGACAGCCTGCCGCTGCTGGGTCTGAGCTGAGCCCCGCGGAATGCAGAAAACCCGTCGGCGGAGCGACGGGTGTACGGTACGCTCGTCGCTCCGTCGACGGGAGTTAAGGACTCTATTGTGAGCGGTACGGCGCTAGCCGCCGGTGTTTTCCTGTATCTGTACCACAAATCACCGGTGCCTAGCGCCATTCCGCTCACTGAGTCCAAAACATTCGGGGGCTGGGCTGATACGTGAATGTGGGCTGAAGCCCACACTACGATGGCAAGCGATAGGGAAAGGGGCAAGTAGTCTACTTCACCGATAACTTCTCATCGAAATGCCACGTGCACATTATCGTGGGAGCGTGCCCGGCGAACTGCCAATATTCACCACCGCTCGACTTCTTCCGCTCCAGAAATGATCTCTGCGACGGCGGAAGATTCTCCTTCAGCAACATAAAAAGATCCGTGGTGACATCGCGATTGTCAACGTAGTAACTGTGTCCCATCAGGCTTTGGTCGATCCGACTGCAGTCGATCGTTTCGATGCCCTCGACAACCAGCGGAATAACAGCATCACCAGCCCGCTTTTCGGCATGAATCCCTTTGGACACGATCAGTGCAGAATCGCTCGAATTGACATATAAGGTCACTCGATCGCTTTGGGCCACGACTCCCGGCGCCCAGATAAGAAAATCGGAGCGACCGACGTCCGGAGCGCACAGCACAACCTGCGAGAATGGCTTCTGATCGACGGGATCAGGCAGCGTACTCAGGCTTTCCATCACGATGCGATTACCCATGCTATGCACGAGAATATGAATGCGTGTCTCTTTCGGTACGCCGCCGCGGAGTGTTGTCAGGAACTGAGTGAACGGTTCGACAGAGGCCTTGTTGATGGGTTCGTCATCACTGTATTTGAGTGCTCCGCCCTGAGTTGGCCAGCAATAAGTCACGATCGCGCCATTGAACGGAATCTTCAGAGCCAGTTCGGCCGTACGAGTCACCGCGGAGTCAAACGATACGTTGAAGCCGTGAACAAAGACCAGCAGATCCTTCTGTCGTGAGCGTTTAACCTGATCACTGACACCGTTCAGGAAAGAAGACTCATCAAGCGAGCTCGCAACCATTGAACTGACACCAGGCGTCGATTCCGTTGCCGACATGGAGACAGACGTCGACTCCAGCAATGCCGACTTCTGATGAGCCTCTTCCTGTTCCATTTTCAGACCCACGTCGTTTCGAGGCAGAGTCACCTCACAGCGGCCGTAGTGAACTTTCTCCAAAACTCGATTGACCGCAAGGGGGTCATCGGGGGACTCGAAGATAGCTCGATTCGTCGCCACGAAAACATCCCAGACACACTTGTCATGCTCCCATGAAGTTATGGCGACGGGTTCAGCCAGCGTGTCGACATAGCGATCCATTCCGTCCAGTCCGAACCGAAATGGCTTCCCGCTGCGGAGCTCTGCCTCTTCGGCGCTGTCGTACACGATGACCAGAGGCTGTCGGCTCAGTACTGGCACGTTGGGGGCTCGACAGCCGGACAATTGTCCGAAGAACAGAACCAGCAATGCCGCGACAGCCCGCAGCGCAGTCTTTGGTTGTGTTCGCGTTAATCGCATGTCGGCATCCTGCCGCAACGGAGGGAAATTTCGATAGGCATTCTGATGAATCCCGTCGGTAGTTTACGACGGCAGGGCAGAAACGACGAAGGGCAATTTCCGGCAGATCGCCAGTCGTTTCCGCCGAATGGCTGCTGGTGATTGGTGATCACGGGCGTGGTACGCCAGGTGTCGGGTTGAGGGCGATGATGCAGGAGTCCCATCGACGGAGCGACGGGGGTACGGTACGCCCGTCGCTCCGTCGACGGGATTCTATATTGGCCGCAGGACGACACCGGCGGCTAGCGCCGTACCGCTCAAGTAGTCAGCTCGAAAATACTCAGCCTGCCCCTTGACAACTACGAAGACCTTCGTCTATCGTTTATCTACGAAGATCGTCGTATGAAGAAATTCGTAGGTTTCGAGTCATTGCGGGCTGAGAGGTGTGGTTATGGGTGCTGTTGATTCCCCGCGTCCGACGGATGCTGAGTTGGCAATTTTGAATGTGTTGTGGGCTCAGGGAGCCTGCACAGTGCGGGATGTTCATGAACGGCTCAGTCAGGAGCGTGACATGGGCTACACGACCGTCCTGAAACTGATGCAGATCATGTTCGACAAGGGCCTGGTCACTCGGGACGACTCACAGCGATCGCATGTTTATAAGGCGCGCCAGAAAGAACAGACGACTCAGCGGATGCTGGTGACTGATTTGCTGGCCAGGGCCTTTGGCGGGTCGACCGAAAAGCTCGTGATGCAGGCGTTGGCGGCCAAGAAAGCCTCAAAGGACGAGCTGGCCGAGATTCGCAGGCTGCTGGATGAACTGGAAGGCGGTGCCCCATGAACCAGGCCTTCGAGAACATCCTGAATCATCCCGTCATGGAATCGCTCGGCTGGGTATTGCTGCATTTCCTGTGGCAAGGCGCAGCCGTGGCAGTGGTGTTGTTTCTTGTGTTGACTGTGTTGCGGCGTGTCTCTGCGAATGCACGCTATTTGATCTCGTGCTTTGCATTGCTGATGACCGCTACGTTGCCCGGGATTACCTGGACTTTGCTCCCGGAACCGGTGACGAGATCAAACCAGGAGACACTGAAGTCTGTTGAGCTTGGGTCCGTTGAGTTGCAGAACTGGACAGCTAGCGACGCAGAGGCCGCAGGAGTCATGCCGGAATCTTTTGGCCCTGAAACAGCATCCAGCACTGACTTAGCACTAACTCCTGCTGCCGTTTCGTCGAATGGAAATCTGCAAACGAAAGGTGTGAGTTTTCTCGAACGATTTAAGCATTGGCTTCGTCCGTGGATTCCGTTCCTGACCTGTGCCTGGCTGGCTGGAGTGCTCATCCTTTCCACCCGACTGTTGTTCACCTGGATTCAGGTGCAACGATTACAGCAGCGAGGTGTCCGGTCGCCTCGTCCGGAACATCTGGCCTTGCTGCAGCGACTGGCCGCGCGTTTGAAGATTTCGCGAACGGTGCGATTGCTGGAATCCATCGTGGTGGAAGTCCCGACGGTGATCGGCTGGCTGAAGCCCGTGATTTTGCTGCCGGTGGCGTCCGTCAATTCGCTGACAGTGTCGCAACTGGAAGCCATTCTGGCGCATGAACTGGCTCATATTCGTCGAGCGGACTACGCGGTGAACCTGGTGCAGAGTTTGATCGAGACACTGTTGTTCTATCATCCGGCCGTGTGGTGGATGTCGGCAAGAATTCGTCAGGAGCGTGAACATTGTTGCGACGATCTGGCGACATCGATCAGCGGTGATGCCGCTTCGTATGTGGCCGCACTGGTCCGAATGGAAGAGCTGCGCTGCGAACCGCGAAGCGTGGCCGTGGCAGTTCGCGGCGGTGACTTGTTGACTCGAGCAAAGAGGCTGCTGGTTCCATCCGCTCCGGATCGACTCGCACCACGCTGGCTGACGGGTGTCTTTGCAATGGCCGTCGCGGCGACGATCATCTGTGTGCCGTTGCTGAAAACATCACAGGCAGGACCTGCGATCGCTCTGGACCCTGATTCAAACAAGGAAAAGTCAAACAACGGCGACGTGGACCGAATCACGCCTGCAGAAATCGCAGATCGTATTGAAGAGGCACAGAAGCGATATGCATCGGTCGAGTACACCGCCACGTATTGGCAGAATCACTCATCAAAGGGATCGACGCGCGATGCCGCGACCACTTCGCGGAAAGAAGGGTTTGTTGTTGAGTATCGCTCCCATGGTGATCGTTGGTTTGTCGGACAAGGTTCCCTTCCGTCAACGACCAAGTCGGCACAAACGACAGAGTCCAGCGGTATTGCGGCCTTCGATGGCGAGCGACATCGAGCACTCACACGCAATGTTTTGAAATTTAGCGAGGACGATTCTTTGGGAAGTCCTGGGCCCCGGCGGAAATGTTCTGGAGGGGCGTTTTCTCTTCGGCCTGGATCTTTTCGTCACTGCGGAGCCCTGAAGCACGTCTCATTGGGCGCGAGCAGGTGGAGGAGCGTCGTGCCTGCATGTGGAAGTAAAGTACATCGAAGACAACGACAACATGACAGTGAATCTGTTCGTCAGCCCGGAAGAAGGCTGGCTCCTGCGGCAGTTCTCAATAAAGTACAAGGATGGAACCGCAGAAATGTGGACCACTGACGAAGTCGCGACGACAAAGTCCGGTTTGCATTATCCAGTTAAGTTCGGCTGGAGGAATGGTGAAACGGCTGGCGCTCCGTTTCAAGGGATCACGATCACGCGATTTCAGGAACGCACCAACTTCGAGCCACACGAGTTTCAGTTTCACCGCCCCTGGCGTCGACATCGTCGACTATCGCAATGGGCTCGTCTGGCACGATGATCCGTGGGGAAACCAATTGGCGCCATGGGCGAGGAACTGGCAGCATGGCCTCAGCCGAATCTGCAACCTTTAAGATCCTTGAATAGCTGTTCGCCGTCGGAACTTGCTGGTACATCCGCTCCCGAACTTGCTCCCGGAGAATCGGGTTAATCGGCCGGGGAAGTTGGCGTGGAATCGTCCGGAGCGAACCGTCACTCTGCTGTACTTCTTTGGCGACCGCCTGATTAAACCGACTCCTGAACAGCTGTCGGCCCTGAACGAGCTGTCGGATGTATGCGGATGGCGGACTGGAAATCATCGGAATCGCGGCACAGAGCAAAACTCCGGAGATGACTCGGCAGGCCATTGGCGAATTGGCTCCATTGTTCCCGATCATGATAGACGCAAGGGCAAGCGCTTCCGCAGATGTCAGCAAAGAGTTGATTAGCGCCCCAGTGGGGCACAAACTTCGCCGGATTTCAGTTGAAGCGTTCCTCAGGTGATCCTGATTGACGGCGAAGGAAAATCTCGTTGGTTGATTTTGCGGCTGGGCCGAAGTCGTGGGAGAATCTCGTCCGCGTCGAAATCCAGAAGGCCACTGGAACGCCTGATCCGCCTCTTCTGCGGCAGAAGACGGTCGCTCGAATCAGCCGCCTGCTTCGAGGTACGGAGGCGAGTGCGGCGGAGCAGACACTGCCATCAACGATCCGTCGCCTTTGTGGTCAGAAATGCACAACAGGCAATGCTGTCATCACTGCGGGATGAACATCGAGAATTCTTTAAATCTCTCGGGACGACCGCCGAGGCAACGATGAAGGAGATTGTCTCGAACTCAACCGAGCTAACGAACATCATCGGGCGCCGCCTCGTCAATGAATGGGCGAAACGCGCCAATGCCGTGAGCGGACATGGACGCATCCAGTGGGCAAGTTCGCCAGTGCGATGGGGAGCGATGGATTGGAGCGAAAGCAAAACTCATCATCGTTCCCCGAATAGAACTGCTCAATCGAGGGGTGCCGGAAGTTATACGGAGACTCATGATGTCAGCCGAATCCAGAAGATCGAAACTGATGAAAACGGCGCGTTCGCGGTCGACAAGTTAACGATGGGTTCTTACGAGATTGACGTTGAAACTCCCGGCAAACCTCGAACAACGAAATCTATCGTTCTGCTGAACCATGAATCACAAGCCGAGTTGAATGACCATTTCCGGCAACGCTTATCCTCTGGAAGAGTCACGGATTCGGCAGGAGACCCTGTTCACAATGCCGTGATCAAAGCCGTTAAACGCTACGGAACGCAGGAAGAAAACCGCACCGGACTCAGGCCGACATACCACTAAAGCTGTCTTCCGTCAGAGTCTCAAACGACCAGTCTCAACGGACAGTTCAGTTTCGAATCTCTTCATGACGGAGCTTACCAGTTTGAAGTCAGTGCTGAGGGCTTCCGAAACGACGACGACAGAGCCCGTTCCGGCTGGGGAACTGCTCTTCTGAGAATCATTCTCAAACCGACCGTTCGGATCAGGCGGCTGCGGCGGCGCACGACTATCCTTGGCACCGTGATTCATCAGGGGCAACCTGTCGCGAACGCTCGTGTGGGAACCCTTGCAGGCTGCGAGTGATCTTAAGCGTTTCGGAAACAATGAGTTGTTTGTAGCCACAGCCGTGACCGATGACGACGGGCAGTATGTACTCACTGTTCCTGACGCGATTGATCCGAGGTTGTCTGTTGCGATCTGGGCTGTCGCTGAAGGATACCAGCCGACTCATTGAAAACATCGTGATGACTGTTTCTGAGGCATCCGATTCCTTCAGAACATCACGCTGGCGAAGTCGCCGGGATGTGTCCTTCAGATCAGCGATGCGAATGGAACACCGATTTCGGAGGCAGGCGTGATCGTGCCAACACAGACGCTGCTAAGAGCATTGATTTTCAGATCCCCGAAGAATGGCGAAGTCTGGTGTCAGGCACGACTGACGCCGCAGGAATGATCCAGTCTGCCTTATGTGGTTCCCGAAGCCATCACTCAATGTCAGATTCAGATACCTAATCAGGATTCGGTCATCGTTGCGAACGGCAATTATTTCCTGAACGCAAAACCCGAAGCGAAGGCTCCGCATCATCGTTTCAAGTTGCCAAAGTCCGGTTCTCTGGATGGGAAGATTGAAGTCACGGGCGGGCAACTGCCACAAGATCTGACACTGGAAATCCCGCAGAGACCTCAATGACTGATGAGTCCTATGCACCTGGGATCGGCGGAGTGGCAACAGCGAAAGTGAATGCAGACGGACGCTTTCGAGTTGATGCGATTGCCGCCGGGAGGGTGAAGATTGAGCCATTTCTCCCAATCGATCAGCCGTTGCGTGCAGAACTTCCGCGCAATATTCGAGTCATGGCCGGTGAAAAAACATCGATTTCGATTGATGTTGTCAAGGGCGTGCTTCTTCGAGGTCGCATCGTAGCTTCTGATACTGGCAACGGGCTTGCAGGAATACAGTTCTTAATTCTGTACGGCAGCTCCGCATACGAACCGCAAAACAGGCAGAATAACATTCCTGTTTCGACTGACAATCAGGGGTTCTATCAAGCCTCAGTTCCGCCCGGCCGCGTTATACTTCGCATTGGCTGGCGTGATCAACACTATAGTCAGGTCGAATACTGGAGTCCGCGAGCAAGCGGACTGGGAAGTGCTTTCGAAGTTCCGGATGTTGAAGAATTCGAACTGGAGCCGATTACGTTTGTTCCGTCAAAAGTGCTGAATGGTCAACTGGTCGATCAGGATGGTCGACCGCTCGCGAACTGGAGCGTCTTCGGATATCCGGCGATTCCCGGTGAGCTACCGGAACTGGTCACCAATTGTTTTGGCGGAACAACGTCTGATGGCGAAGGCAAATTCTCGGGTTTGTATCCATCGACATTTCCACCGGCTGTCTGGAAAGTCAGCCATGAGGACTGGCCAACTCCTTATGAATCCCATGATCGCAAGTGGATCGCCAAAGTGATTTCTCAGGAGCCGTTGATTCTGCAGGTGGATACAAACCCGGCTCCACCTGCACCGCTTCGCAATGCAGCAAACTCCGGAGACATGGCTGACGATGACGCGATTGCAACTAGTGGCCTCAACGGAAAATGGTCCTTACAGTCGATGCAATGGAATGGCATCAAAGTGCCTGAAGACCAGTGTCGCCAGACAACGATGACGATCGAAGGGCATCAACTAACGATCGACAAGTACTGGAATATCTCGTTCACAAAGATCGATCCTGTGACTCGAGTCGCCGAAGGTGGATTTACGGCCGACATGGGACTCACCGGTGCCATTCACTTGAACTCTCCGCAGACACCTTATGAAATCGATCTCACCATCAATGGCGTGGGTACTGCAGAACAGGAAGAAGAACTCGGCGAAGACGAACGGGCGATGATTCGATCCGGGAAGCTCAAGGTCTACGGTCTCTGCTCCGTGAATGAGGACGAATTGCAACTCTGCCTCAGCGATGCTCGAATGGACGCACCGTTAGCAAGGCCCACGGAATTCAGTGCCGGGGAGTCATCCGAACGCACGTTGTTTGTCTTCAAACGAGTTCAGCCGTGAGTTTAGGCTCTACACAAAATTGAGTACGCGGATCAGCATAGCAAGTTGACACCGCATTTCTCAGACACCGAGGAGGATCGTTGCGATTCACCGCGAAGCGGTCTAAGAAGGTAGCCGGTGGTCAGCGTTGCGCAACCACCGGTTTGTGTTGAAACCTGTCATCCCTTCAGGATGAGTGTTCTTTCAGCTCAAGCACCGGCGGTGCGCCTGTCGGCGACCGCCGGCTACTCTCTGGGATCCTTTCAGGATGAATCGCAGGAAGTTCCAGTTGTTACTTCCGCGCACAGGATTCCGCATCAGTTCGACATCCATTGAATTCAGCCGGGAATCTTTTGATCTCCGATCATTGATCCTCCGTTTGGTCATTGGTCAGTTTCGCCGACATCTCCATTTTGACAGCCATTCAATCCTGAGCGGAAGCAAATCATGCTTTGGGAACTCTTTCAGACGAGCCATGTTGAACGATCCAGATCGTTGGCGTTAAATTTAATCAGCACGGCAGGAAGCTCAGGAATGTGCAGCGGCTGCAATGATCAAAGTTCAGTGCTGGGCATAATGCGAACGACTCAATCTGGCCGCCATGGCAATGTCGATCCTGCAGAGATCGAGTGGGCGTCACGGAGAAGGAGATTGACGACACAGCCGAGATCGACCACCGTGATGGTGGATGGGAAAGTCGTCTGTCGCGGCTTTCATGCTCCGGTATAACGAACAACGCAACCAATCAGCAACGATGTTTTGCTGTTAAGACGCGTTCACGCCGAATAGAGTTTTATTCCCCATGAACAAACAAATTGCCTGATAATAGACACCGGCGACTGATGGGATGTGGAAAATCGCGACCATGCTGTTAGCCTCCGCTACCGTAGGATAAGGCATTGCCGCGTCACAAGTTATCAGGCAAAAGTCAACCTACGCTGGCGACCCCTCCGCTTTATTCATAGTCGCTCTCCGTAACGGTAGCCGTCGAAAACTGCCTGAAAAGATGCCCGTCCGGGTCTCGTCGCTGGGGATGAGCAGTTGTGACCTCAACCTGCCCGGCGCGACGAACAAGGTGCTCGCAGAACCGGCACACAGTCAGCGTCGTAATGCTCGGGCGTAGGTAAATCACGCTTCCCGATCGGTAATTACAGTCCGAAAAAGGGCAGCTCTGCTGCATTATGCGTTTTCGCTGGTGGTCGCCGAGCTGTGGCGGAAGACATTGTTCAGTGTTCGCCAAGCTTCTGGCGCTTCCAGAGCTGAAGTGGAGTGTCCCAAAGCCTGGTTGGTGACCAGCGTCAGAAATCGAGCCTTCAGGCATCTGCGCGATCACAAACGGGAAGTGCTCAGCGACGGTGAAAGCAATCCGCCGCCGACCCTGGTCGAGTCCGAGTCGCCTGGCGAGTTGCTTATTCAACTGGAAGCCGTCGGGGCGATTCGACAGTTCATGGAAGAGCTTGATGAGCCTGATCGAGAGCTGGTGAAGCTCAAGTATTTCGAAGATCTTAAGTATCGCGAGATCAGTCAGCAGACCGGATTAACCATAGGCAACGTCGGTTACCGCTTGCACCATATTTTGAAGGAGCTGGCAGCAAAGCTGCAAAAGCTCGGATTCGACGAACAGTCATGAACGAAGAAACTCACAACTCAACGATTGAACCCGAACTTGAAGCTCGGATCGTGGCTCTTGTTCTGGGAGAAGCGTCGGACTTTGAAACGGAAGAACTTCTTCGGCTTATCGCCGCACGTCCGGAACTGGCTGAGTTCGTAAAGGAGATGCAGCAGGTTCATGAATTGATGGCATCTGCTGCTTTAATCAGCCGAAGGGCGCTAGCCCCGGGTGTGCGAATATTGTCGCGACACCCGAAATGGCACTTCGGCTCATGGAAACACCAGAAACAACTGGAAGCTGCACCTGAAAACGCGATGCTGTTCTTGCGGCAATTCGTGGCAGGCGATGTCGAATGAGGAGACATCGCAGAGGCCGGTGATGTTGGACATGTTGCCTTCGGGCACGAAAGCCTGACACAGCCTCTGCCAGAGCGTCAGCCCCGTTAAACCTGATCGCCGCGAGCCGGAGGCGAAACATCAATGGTGTCGACCTTCAGGCCTTGCCGGTAATTTCGAATCACCGGTAGCTCACGCCACCGGCAGAGGCTCTACCGGCCCCTTCGGGCCTGAATCGAACCGCCGGGTTGCACGTCATCTCAGGACGTTGCTGGCTGATTCGCTTGAGCCGTTTGCTTCTTCAGTCCGTCGTCGAGTGCGTAAGACGCCGATGAAAAATTGCAGCGGGGATTTGTGTTGCAGGACTGATCGGATTGATGACGGTGCCATCGTTTTTCAGGAAGAATGAAGCTGGCCGATGGCAGCAACCATTGATCATTCTCCGAGGACAGGTCTGAATTGAAAGTACGACAGGCGATCATTCTCTGGTCACCTGCCAAGCAGCGTTCTCTTTCTGGGGGCACAAGTTGAGTTTCAGACTGCACCTCAAGCTTCTTCAGCGGGAAACAGCCCGGTGGTGAGCGTGAGCGGCTCATCACACAACTGGGCGTCTGCAACGCTGATAACGCCGTTGCCTCGACCAAAGGCACTCTCGACATTGCAGCAGACTTTGAATGGCGGTGGTTTGGCCGCGAATGGAACAGACAAGGCGGATTCTTCGGCATACTCAGCCGATCCGCCTTCTTCAAAACCAGAGGGATGGTTTGCAGCACCGGGCGAGGAACGATTCGGTAACGAGGGGCGTCCTGGGGTGGCATTGAATACACGTCGGCGCCGGTTGCGAGTCCTGATGAAGCCGCGTTCAGATCTATGCAACACAGGACGATAATTCACTGCATGCTTCGGAGTACATCAATGCACCTGCCGCGGAAGGTGCAGCTGTTCTCGATACGTTTGATAGAGCACCTGTCGGCAGGGGCGACAGACATGCCTGCATCGCCTGATCCTGTTGCAAGGTTATGCTGCATTGAAGAATCCATTCCCAAGCTAATGATTAAGACGGAAGAGGAATCCGTCGGCAAATCGCTGAATTTGCGGGGCGGCTCTGCGGGAACGTTGGACGACGTACGAACCGGTATGGGCGATTTGTCGTCACCGCAGCAGCAACGCTGAAGATTATGTCTCCAGAAACAAAGCGGGATACGCCATCGACAGCAAATCGGACGGCGAGCATTTGGGAGGGATGAATGAAGGTGAGTCGCTCGGTCTCAGTGGCGACGCGTCCTGATTCGGAACGATGGCGAGGAGGAGTCTGAGCGAACGCTCGAGCAGTCCGGAGTTGCTCGCGGCTGGTCTGTTCCGGGACAGGCCGGCTTCGGTGGCCAGCCTGGAAACCGAGGTGAACGTGCTCGATCTGGGGGCAATCCGGATCAGCCGTCGAGCAAGTTGACAGAAGAGATGCCCGCCGCTGCAAAAGGTGATGCAAGCGAATTCGCGAAAGATGAGATCACCGAGTTCGAATTGACCGTTCCAGAATCCATCGTGGAATCGGATGCAAAAGAAGCCGGAGAGAATGCTCAACAAGTCGAAGAGCAAGCTCAGGCGAATCTCGCCGAGAAGAGATTGGGATCTTTACATGGGTCATCGGTTGAGATGGACACCATTGGACGGCCTGCAACCACTGGCGGAATCGGTCGAAGGCGGCGAAGCAATGAAAAGCAATTTTGACGAAGATGGCTTAAAGGATCACAGCGCTGAGCAAAGGAACTGAAAAGCCGACCGGCGATGTATTCGTGGGACGTCGATGGCGAGCTGAATGGGAGTCTGATGTCGATGGTGATGCAACAAGGGACGGCGTTCGGGCCGACAAAGAGATGCCTCAGTCAGCAATTGGTCTCGGCAACGCGAGCGAGAAGAATTCTCCTCAGAGAAGGCGCCGGACAACCCGCAGGTGCTGGAAAAGAAATCAGGAATTGGCTCTAACAAATCCTGAAGCCCAGCCAGGCGGCTGGCCGGCCTCGAAAATCTAGCGGCATGCAGAATTCGGCTACCGATTGGTCTGGGAGATTGTCGCGGAGCTGGGCGAACCACTCGATGAATCAACCTCGGCCCAGCGAATGGCGAGAACTCGAAAGGCGGAAAGTTGAGCTGGGAAGCAAGCAGCCAGGGCTGAAGCTCCAAAGGAATCGAAAAGGAACTGGGAGGGAGCGTCAAGAGAGTGAAATCGGGACGGATCGTGAGGGAGTAAGCCAAGCGGCCGTCAAGGGTAAGCCTCATGTGTTCTTCCGACAGGGTGAAGCAGAAATCGACGCGCTGCAAGAGGATTCACAGGAGCACAATCGAACCTCACGGGCAAACAAAACGGTTTGACGAAATGATAGAAGGAAGCGCAAGATCCGCGCGATTCGAGCAGCCAGGACCGCCGCACCTTCGGCCAGCCCCGGCGAAGGCTCCAACGCCGCTGCCGAAGCGTTTTCAACGTTCTCGCTGCACGTGAGTGATGCTCTCGCGCTAAACTGTATACGCTGCTCTTGCAAAAGAGCTGGTGGCCTGAAGCCGACAAGATTCGCATCGAAGAATTCGTCAATGCGTTCGATTATGGCGATCCGCTTCCAGCAAAGAACGAACGAGTCGCCTGTGCCGTGGAGCAGGGCATTCATCCGTTCCTGCAGCAGCGAAATGTTCTGCGAGTTTCCATGAGGACATCGGCGGAAGGCGAGCGGCAAACACGCGTGCGTCTGACGTTTGTACTGGATAACTCCGGTTCGATGGGCGAGCCGATCGTCAGCAAACGGTTCGACGTGCATTCAGCCTGCTGTCTCAGCAACTGACTGCCATCGATCAGGTCACGCTGATCAGCTTCTCGCGCCAGCCTCGACTTCTGGCAGAAAACGTCAGCGGCACTGAATCAGGGAAGCTCGTGCAATTGATGGAACAGCTTCCCAGCGAAGGAGGAACGAACATCGAGGCAGCGTTGCAGCTGGCGTTTGAAAAAGCTGCCTCCGGAAAAACCCCTGGTGCTCAGCATCGTATCGTGCTGCTGACCGATGGTGCCGTGAATCTTGGTAATGCCAATCCGGAAAGCCTGTCTCACATGGTCGAATCCATGCGAGAAGCCGGAATCGCGTTTGATGCGGCTGGCATCAGTGCAGATGGTCTGAACGATGAAGTCCTGGAAGCTCTGACTCGCAAAGGCGATGGTCGCTATTACCTTCTGGATTCGCAGGATGATGCCGACGACAACTTCGCTCAGCAAATCGCCGGTGCTTTGCGACCGTCCGCCAGCAACGTCAAGGTGCAGGTCGAGTTTAATCCAAAGCGAGTCGGGCAGTACAAACTGCTGGGCTTCGAGAAGCATCTTTTGAAGCAGGAAGATTTCCGCAACGATGCCGTAGACGCAGCCGAAATGGCGGCCGCAGAAGCTGGTGTCGCGATGTATCAGTTCGAAGCGAAGCCAGATGGTGAAGGCGATGTCGGAACAGTGTCCGTTCGCTTTCGAGATCTCGCGACCGGAGAAATGATCGAACAACGATGGCCGATTCCCTACGAGCCCAATGCTGCTCGCCTGGACCAGGCCTCACCGTCACTTCGAGTCGCCACAACAGCCGCGATGCTGGCCGCGAAACTTAAAGGCGAACCCCTTGGAGCGTCCGTCGACCTGCCGACTCTGTCGAGCCTGATCGAGGGCCTGCCTTCACAAACCCAAAGCCAAACTCGAATCCAGCAGTTGAAAGCCATGATCGAACAGGCTCGACAGTTGGGTGAGAAGTAAGGGCGTGATCGAAGCGGTGAAGTGTAAAGGCGATTCCGCCTCAGAGACGCAGCACGGAGATCACAACCTGCGATTCCGCCCCAACGGGGCACCGACATATCAGCCTGGGGCATCGCCCCAGGTCAACTACAAAGACACCCAAGCCCCAACGGGGCGGCACACTGACGCTACACCAAAGAGGAATCACCCATGCCACAATCGTTAGTCAAAAACCTGATTCACCTCGTCTACAGCACCAAGGAACGAAGGCTATGGATTCCAAAAGATGTTCAAGAACGTCTGTGGGCATATCAAGCCGGAATTTTTGCGAATCTCCACAGCCCGGCGCTGATCATTGGCGGCTTCGACGACCATGTTCACGCCTTGTTCTCATTGTCGAAGAATCACGCGTTGAAGGACGTCGTTGAAGAAGTGAAGAAGAGCAGTTCGAAATGGATGAAAACAAATGATGGTACCGGCAATGCACTGTTTAGCTGGCAAGCCGGCTATGCAGGTTTCTCGGTGAGTCAGTCCAACATACCGGTCGTCAAAGAGTACATCGCAAACCAAGTCGAGCATCATCTACGAATCACGTTCCAGGACGAACTGCGCTTGCTGTTTCAAAAGCATGAAGTGGAATTTGACGAACGTTACGTTTGGGATTGATCGGAGGACGTTGTAACGCCCCTTCAGGGCTCAAACATCGTGGTGGACCATAAACCCAGGGCGTTGCCCTGGGCTGATATGTTGATGGCCCGTTGGGCCGCAAACACAAACCTGCGATTCCGCCAAAACGAGGCAACCATGCCCTGCGATTTCCCCGCGACAAATCATCCACGACCTGCGATTCCGCCCCAACGGGGCACCGACATATCAGCCTGGGGCAACGCCCCAGGTCAACGCCCCACAAAAACAACCAAGCCCCAACGGGGCGGCACAACACACATCGAAACAACATGTCAATGATCACCACATGATTGGATCCCAAAGACATAACACACATTGTGTC
>JAXMBU010000079.1:0-27566 GCA_046349735.1 Planctomycetaceae bacterium | reverse complement strand
ATGTTCGCGAACTGCAACATACTTTGGAACGAGCGTGCATCATTGCCGCTGACGGACGCCTTCGATTCGATCTCCCAGCGTCATCCTCAAGGCAGCATCCCGAGCGTTCCGAATCCCCGACTCCTCAACGCATCCTGACGGAAGAAGAACTGCGCATCCTGGAAGCCGATAACATCCGAGCCGCGCTGTCACAGTGCCATGGCAAGGTCTACGGACCGAACGGGGCTGCCGCGCTGCTGGAAGTAAAACCAACAACGCTCAACTCTCGAATTAAGTCTCTCGGCATCAGAGACGCATAAACCGCAAAAGCTCAATCGGCACACATCGTAGACCAGCCACCGAAGACCTGAATATACCGTAACTTGCTAGTCTGCTGACGACCAACGAAAAGTTTCGACGCGGAATTGTTCGGCAACGATCTGCCGTCGACAACTCACTCAGGCTGATCCTTCGACACGAGAATTCTGCTGGAACCGTTTCCCTCTCAACAGCCTGGCAGAATCGCTGCTCTCTATACTATCAAGCAGGAGCAACACCTGGCGTCTTGCTGTGTGCGTTCTGTGGGAAGTCGAACGTCAGCACAAGCGGTTCCGTTCCCGTGTTCTCGATCTCCACACCGCCGGTGGCCAGCGCGGCCTGTGTGATGAAACCAATCTCGGGATAAACTTCGCCCAGGACCATGTTCTGGTGATAACGCACGCCAAGCTTTCCAACGCGACCGCTGCCGCCATTGGTATGGAACATCGTTGGGCATTCGGGGCGGAACGTTGTCTTCGCGCCCGGCTGGACGATGAGCCGAAGAATGGAACACTTCTGGTCGCCAAGGAAGTTTCCGTACACAATCCATTTCGCGTCGACCCCGTTGCCTTTGAACTCGACAGCTGGGATCGCCGGGCGTGAATTCTTCAGCACGAAATCCGGATCCTGGTTCGCTGCGAAGTCAAACTTCTCAACCAGGTACTCCCAGTCTTCATGTTTCGCCTTCGGATAGTCCACTTCTCGGCAAGCGTAAAACGCATCTTTCGCACCGATCCGTCCGTCCAGCGTCAGATCCTCTGCGAGGAAGTGTTCATCCATCGTGACGTGCAGTTCATGAGTGCACAGGTTGGTTGGAGAATGCAGCACGCCGTTTGGCATCACGAAGCCATTGTCGATATGCATCATCGTGTGCGGCGACAGATGGCGAACCCCGTTGTACTCACCCTTTCCAAAACTCTTCATGCACGCCAGGAACTGATCCTTCGTCACGAAACCGTACAAGCCCATCGCAGTCGTGTGATAGTGCGACGCGCTGACTCCGGGATTGTCATACGAATTGATGTCGTAGACTTCCCACTTTGACCAGTGCAGGTGATGCGGAATCGGATTCAGGTTGTCGAATTTCTTCGAAACAATCGGCCAGGTAATGTTGCCAAAGAGCTCCTTCGAGAGGGCCGTGACTTTGTCGCCGATGACAGCCTTTGGATTCGCGGAGATCAAATCCTGAAGCGAGATGACCTGTCCATCGGCCGTCAGAACATGGGCTTCGCCTTCGCGAAACGGAGCTTTGTTCGTTCGAGTGTCGATGACGCCGGTCACGATGGGAACGGTGCAGCACATCCAGATTTCATCGAGTCCAGTGCCGCCCATGTAGTCCGGATAATACGACCGCGCGTCAAGCCGAAGGCGTTTGCCCGGCGTACAAAATGTTCGGCCGGCGTAGCGATGCAAAAGCGGTAGCACTCCGCCATTCTTCTCCAAACAGTTATCAAGAACCGAAGCGATGCCGCCACTGGCCCCGTCGATGACATTCTGTTGGGGATACTCGTGCAGTCTGTCTGCAAGAATCGAGGTTGTACCAGCCATGAGCATTGCTCCTCATTGTGTCAAAAGGAAACGTGTCGGTTCCAAAACATCATGGAAAGACGGATGATACTTCTCGCTTAGCGAAGGAACCCACGAAATCGGTGAACGAATTAAACCTGAACAAATCCCAGAAAAATCGAGCGTCAAGAAGATCCGTGAGTGAAGGATGATCTCGATTCCTTTCTTGAACCTCGTTCGAAAACGGTCACAAACACGCAAGCCGTTGAGTACCAAACGAAACAGCTCGCCCCAATTTATGGGGGCGAGCTGTATGTGATCCGAGTCGGGAATACAGGATTTGAACCTGCGACCTCTTGGCCCCCAGCCAAGCGCGCTAGCCAGGCTGCGCTAATTCCCGAGTGGGTATGACTCTAACAAGAAAAATTGAGGGTCGCAATCACCAGTGCCGAGACGGCGGAGAGATCAGGCGATTCACACGTGAAGAACACGGGGTAGAAAAATGGCGGCACCAACGTAAAAGAGGCGAAACGCTGTCTCCGCACGCACCCGAGTACCGTGACCGCAGGGCTGCTTCCTCTCGGACCTGACCCGGTTAGGCTGGACCCGCCGCGATTGGAGACAGCGTTTCGCCCCCGTTTGACGCGGCGGAAAACGCAGGGGCGGATTATTCAATGCATCAGCTCCTTTGCAAGCCCCTCAGGCTTCGATTGCGGATTTCCTCGACAACCTTGCAACAGTGCGGTTCACAGGACTTCACAGGACTTCACAGGACTTCACAGGACTTCACAGGACTTCTCAACCAAATCTCAGCCCAGTCGTCATAAGTGTGGGCTGAAACATGGCCACCACCGCCCTCGCGGCTGCACTCGATCATCGGCACAAGTCCCACACAAATATATGATCTTTTGTACACTGAACACCCGATCCGAATTCCGAGCCACCAGAGACAGCAATCCCGACAGGGCCCACTTTTCAGCTAAGCAAAAGCCTGAATCAGCGAAACTGGCCGCTCAGCCCACAAAATCGGGCCAACAGGGACCCATCGGCCTGCTCCTGTGGCTGAAAACAGTCGAATTCTTGGAAAACCAGTTCCTTGATGTCCCTACTTAACGATGACTGAAGCAGAAAAGTCTGAAACGGGCTCCCCGGGACCCAGACATTCAGAAAATTCTGCCTGAATCCCACAGATCACGCCTGTGATGATCTTCTGTAAATGAAGCAAAGGCTGGTACTTGTGATTGATTCAGTACCCCCAGGGATGCCATGATGCTGAGGATTCTGGCTACGTGCTGGTGCTTAGCGGAGTGCTTCTGAGGCGTTAATCGTCTTGGCAATAAACAACTTCGCTCCCACGAGCGGAAAATAAGTGGTTGACGTTAGAGGATCTGTGAAATGGCCTTTAAGAAGCGAACAGCTGATCGCCGCAAGCTTGAAGTCCCGATCTTTTCGGGAGCGGCCGAAGTCTGCGAAACGCGTGCTCTGCTGAGTGCTGATGGCGTTTGCCTGCCAGCGGTAGATGCGGACGCGGTTGTTATTGAAGACATTGAAGCCACCGAGTCCGAAGAAGTGATGGAAGTGGATGCCAGCGTCGAGGACGGTGAGTTCGTTCCGGAACTCGCGATTTGCACAATGATGGTGCCGGAGTTCTTTGGTGAAGTAGAGGTATTCGGTGAGGAAGTCGCTGATGAAGAAGGCGAAGTCCTGATCGCTGAAGAAAACGTAGACCCTTCTTTGATGTTCTACAGCTTCATGTCGTCTGAAGGTGGCGATATCGAAGTTTCTGATGAGTCAGAGGTCGCTGTCTGTGACATCGCTCCTGATGAGGAAGTTGTCGTCGAAGAAGGCGAAACCCTGGTCGACGAAGAGCTTGTTGATCCCTCACTGATGTTATACAGCTTTGTGACCAGTGAAGGTGGCTACCCGGAGGTTGCTGTCTGTGACGGTTTAGTTGTTGAAGAAGAGCCTGTGTTCAAAGGTGACTTCGAAGAAGAAGCTGTTGTCGACGGGGAAGAGCCTGCCGAAGTAACTTTTGACGACTTCGATCCATCCTGGGTTATCCGATCGTTTGGTGCACCCGCGGGAGAGGTTGTTGATGATTTAGCCTTCACTAGCGACGTCGTTGACAGCGAAGTCGTTCTGGATGATGTTGTCGAAGAGGAGTTTGTGGTTGATGAAGAGTTTGTCGATGTGACAACTCTGGAAGATTACGATCCTTCGTGGGCTTATCGAACGCTGTCGGGTGTCGTTACGGACGATGGTGAAGAAGTTGTTGACGAGGTGGCTGATGGCGAAGTGAAAGTCCAGTTTTGGCACGATCTTGCCCCACCGTCAGACGAGGATGTTGTCGTTGACGAAACGGATGGCAACGTCGATATCACCACGCTTGAAGATTACGATCCCTCCTGGGCTTATCGTGGATCAGTAGTCGACGGCGAAAAGGTCCTGGACGAAGAAGAATCTGTTGTCGATGAAGAAGAGACCGTGGTTGATGAGGGGGCGGTAATCGAAGAAGGGGAACTCACCGAAGAAGAGATCGTCGTTCTCGAAGATGGTAGCGAGATTCCTGTTCGGTACTACTTCGGAATGAATTTCCGGGGAAACACAGGTGGGGAACTGCCTGTTGAGATTCTTTCCATGACGGGCGGGGCCCCAGTTACTGAATCAGCTCCAACTGTGATGGGGCCGGTGGCTATTGCAACACCTGTGGTAAATACTGTTGTCAGTGCTCCCGTTGTCAGCCAGCCTGTTTCAATGCCTCCGGTTGTGACGCCGGCTTTGGCCATTCCCGTGACTAATGGTGGGCCCTCAACGCTGTTTGTTGAAGAAGAAGAACTTCTGGTAAATGCGTTTTCCCCAGTAGTGTCTGAAATTGAGCCTTTGGCCTCTGAAGTTGAAGCCACCGTATCACCAACGCTTGAATCCGCGTTTGGCAATTTGATTAGCTCTACCTCGGAGAGTTTTGATGCCCCAGTGGGTGAATTGGCTCCGATCTTTGGAGACGAGCAGGACGAGGAAGACTCTGTTGAAGTGCCGGCTGCTGAAGAGGTACCGGTCGAAACAGAAGAGCCTGTCAGTTCGGTTGAAGTTCCACAACAGCCTGTCGTAGTTGCATCACGAGCGAACTACGGTCGGTCAATCGACGAGTTCATGTCTGAATTCGCGATGAGTGGCTTTGCTGGCTGATTTCGTCTGGTAGTCGTATGAACACTGCGAACCGGTCATAAGTGATTCATCACCTATGACCGGTTTTTGTTGCGCGGAAACTGGCATTTTGTTCAGTATCTCTTTGTCTCGGTCTCGATATCGGAGCAATGAACGACTTGACAGAATGGTCGAATCGGCGTGTAATCAACGTTGAGGAAGAGTGCAGGATGCTGGAGCGGGGAGGCTTTGCGTCCGAAAACACTCTTATGTGAATGGTATGTGAAATCCTGAATTGGCTTTTTGCGGGGGCAAAGCGCCGATAACGGAGGGATGGAACACGCCATTTAACGACGGGATTGCCTGAAATTCTTGGGGAATACAGGGCAGTCTTTCACCGAAACGGAAGTTTTCGGTGTACCAAGATGGGTCGGGCTTTCTGTGCGATTGAGTCGTGCAGATGGCTTCAGATTGAGGCGTTTCCATGGCTGGGCGCAATGGGACTCGCGTCGTTGTAACGGGCGTTGGGGTTGTTTCTCCAATTGGTATCGGCAACGATCGCTTCTGGGACAGTTTGGTGAGTAACCGGACTGGCATCGACTTTCTGCAGTCTATGCCGTCACACGGCCTGCCTTCTGCTTTTGGTGCCGAAGTCCGCGATTTCAACCCTGTTAACTTTCTTCGCGACAAAAAGTTCGTGAAGGTGATGTGCCGTGACATTCAGCTGGGTGTAGCTTCGTCGGGTCTTGCCGTTAAGGATGCTCAGGTTTCTTCTGGCTGGATTGATCCTGACCGCTTTGGCGTCGTCTTTGGTGCTGGTCGCATGACCTGCCATCCATCAGAACTGGCGGCCGCTGTCGAAGTTTGCCGAACTGAAGGTGGTTTCGACCCTGACAAATGGGGCCCAGAAGCCCTCGCCAGCATTGCTCCTCTGTGGTTGCTGCGTCAGCTGCCGAACATGCCGGCCAGTCATGTTTCCATCGACCACAATGCCTGTGGCCCGAATAACACAATTACTTGCCGTGATGCATCCGCGATTCTGGCTTTGTCCGAAGCAGTGCGAGTCATCGAAGCGGGCCGAGCGGATGCCATGATTGTTGGAGCATGCAGTTCAAACATTCATCCGGTAGACATAGCGAAATTCCATAGCTTCGAGGGTTTATCACGCCGCAACGATGACCCAACACGCGCATGCCGGCCTTTCGACTTTGAACGAGATGGAACAGTGGTCGGGGAAGGCGCGGCATCATTTGTTGTTGAGAGCTACGAGCACGCCGTCCGCCGTGGAGCCAACATCTACGCCGAAGTCTTGGGCGTTGGTGCGGGGTGTGATGGCAAGGGACTGGCCAACGAATCAGCCGGCCTTGGTCTTGTGCGAGCGATGCAATCGGCGATCGATGGTGCTGGTATCTCAGCGTCAGAACTTGGACACATCAATGCTCAGGGCAAGAGCACTCAGCCGGACGATATCGTCGAAGCCCGTGCTTACCACCGCGTGTTCGGTGATCTTGCTCTGAAGATCCCGGTCACTGCCTTGAAGAGCTATGTAGGCCACTTCGATGCTGGCGCTGGAGCGGTTGAACTGGCCGGCACATTGTTGTCCCTAAAGAACGGCTACATTCCAGCCACATTGAACTATGAGATCCCCGATCCCCGCTGCCGCCTGAATGTGGCTCGTGGTGAGGCAACTCGATTGAGCAACCGTACCGCCATCACGGTCAACCGAACCGCGATGGGCCAGAGTGCGGCGGCGGTATTGCGAGCAATCTGAATTTGCTGTCTCTGAACGGCCTCGAGCGAACCTGGCGTTTTCTTTGCTGGCGCGAATGTTAAGCTGATAACCCCGCGTACCCACTGGAACCCGCCCGTTTCGCTCCCTCCGTCCCAGACAGAAAGTCTCCGGCATGCTGCGCTGTTTGATTGCGACTGTCTGCGTGCTGAGTGGAGTGGGAGCCGTTGTCGGCACTGCTCACGGCGATGAATTAAGTCCAGCTGCAAATGTCGACTACGAGCGACTCATCAAGCCACTGCTGCTCAACAAATGCGCGGCATGTCATGGAGCGATTCGACAAAGTTCCGGGCTGCGACTGGATCACGGCTCACTGATTCGCAAAGGCGGTGAGAGCGGTGCTGCGATTGAGCCGGGGCAAAGTGACGCCAGTCTGCTGATCCAAAGAGTTTCGGCCACTGACAGCAGCCAACGAATGCCACCGGAAGGTCAGGGGGAAAAGCTGACCAACGAACAGATCGAGTTGCTGAGAAAGTGGATCGATGCGGGAGCACATTCTCCGCAGGACGAAGAAATCCCGGAAGACCCGGCTCACTATTGGTCGTATCAGAGCCCCGTTATGCCCGACGTGCCGGGCGTAAAAAACGCTGCCTGGGTCCGAACTCCGATCGACGCGTTTATCGCGGCCCAGCATGAGACTCGCGGACTACTGCCATCGCCGGAAGCGCCGCGCGAGGTGTGGCTTCGCAGAGTCCATCTCGACCTGATCGGAATTCCTCCGACACAGACTGAGCTCCATGACTTTCTGAAAGATCAGTCCGAAAGTGCTTATGACGCTGTCGTCGACAGACTTCTCGCCCGGCCTGAATACGGTCAGCGCTGGGGACGGCATTGGATGGATGTCTGGCGGTACAGCGACTGGTACGGCAGTCGCGGCATCAACGAAATTCGTTACAGCCAACGGCACATCTGGCGATGGCGGGACTGGATTGTCGAATCGCTGAACGAAGACAAGCCCTATGACCGCATGATCATGGAGATGCTGGCCGGTGATGAGCTGGCTCCGGCCGATCCGAATGTTCTCCGTGCCACGGGCTACCTTGGTCGGAACTGGTACAAGTTCGACCGCAACGTATGGATGTTTGATACGGTCGAACAAACCAGTCAGGCGTTCCTTGGCCTGACCATGAAATGTGCTCGCTGCCACGATCACAAGTTCGACCCGATTACCCAGGAAGACTATTACCACCTGCGTGCGTTCTTTGAACCGCATGATGTCCGTACGGACCCGATCAGCGGCTCACAGGAAACGGAAAAGGACGCAACTCTGGGCCCGGTGCTGCGTGAAGGGGTGGCGCGGGTTTACGACAAAGAACTCGAAGCCAAAACGTTTGTCTTTGAGCGAGGCGACAATCGCTATCCGGATCAGTCACGACTAATGTCTCCGGCTGTCCCAAAAGCTCTTGGATCGCTGGCCGAAGAAATCCAGACCGTCGCACTTCCCGCCGATGCCTGGCAGCCGCACCTTCGAGCGGCAGTGGCTGATGGCCTGGTGAAGAATGCCGAATCTGAGATTGCTCTGACAACAGAGAAGATTCGCACAACTCAGGCGGAAGCGAACAGTGCTCAGCAAGCGCTGACGGCATTCGAAGCCCGACTGACGGAACAGAAATTATCCGGAGCGACGGGTGAGGCCATCGCGGACGCCAAACCAGTCCTCAATGATCAGTTTGCGAGTCGCACAGAAACGTGGAAGGTCATGTCGGGGAAGTGGGACTGGAAGGATGGTCGCCTTATTGAATCGTCAGTCGGAAACTTTTCGACAATCGTGGCCGATGTGATTCATCCCAGGAATTTCCAGGCTCGCGTTCGTTACCGCACGTTGCAACCAGGATCGATTCGTTCAGTGGGTTTCAGTTTCGACTACATCGATAACGGAAACTCCCAGGACGTATACACCGCGACAGGTGATTCGTCGCAGTCTGTCCAGGCCTTTCATCGCAAAGACGGCCAGCAGTTTTATCCCGCGGCTGGGATCGTTCGAACAAAGCTGCCCTTGGGCGAAGAGACGGTGGTTGAGATCACCGTGCGCGAACAACTGCTTCAACTCAAGCTGAATGGCGAACACAAACTGGACTACGTGATCCCGGAAGCGAGACGCGAGGGTCAGTTTGCTTTGTGGGTTCATAGTGGGTCGGCTGAATTTCTTGAGGTCGTCATTCGGGAGCTGGTCCCCAGTCTGACCGAACTTCAGCTCGTTCAGCAAACGGCACTTCACAATGTCAAAGTTGCCGAGCAGCAGCTTGTTATCGCGGAGAAGCAGAAGCTGTCGCTGATGGCACGGCTGACAGCGGAGCGAGCCAAGTATTCTGGCGAGTCCCCAGAAAGGCTCCGCGAGAAGAACCGTGCTGCCAGCCGAGCCGAACGCGAAGTTGCGGCAGCCAGAGTTGAAGCCGAAGTGCTCGCGGCCGAACATTTGCTGGCGTTGGCGTATGTCTCTTCCAGCCCGGACAAAGCAGACACAGATTCAAAGCCTTCATTGACCGACGCTGAAAAGAAGCTGACAGAAGCGCAAGCAAAATTGGCGGATGCGATCGGTAAGGCCGATGAAACTTACACCGCGCTCGGGCCGACCTATCCGTCGACTTCAACCGGCCGGCGTCTTGCTCTCGCGCGCTGGATCGTTGGCCCACAGAATCCTCGAGCATCACGCATCGCGGTAAATCACATCTGGCTGCGACATTTTGGTGAAGCGCTGGTGCCGTCTGTGGCCAACTTTGGACTGAACGGCCAACGTCCTTCTCATCCCGAACTTCTGGACTGGCTGGCGACAGAACTGGTTCGCCAGAAATGGCGGATGAAACCTATTCATCGGATGATTGTGCTGTCTTCGGTCTATCGGCAGACGTCGGCGACGGGACCAGAAACGGACGTCCTCGCGAACAACAATTCGATCGACCTAACGAACCGATTTCTGTGGCGAATGAATTCAAGGCGCATGGAATCGGAAGCCGTGCGAGATTCTGTATTGGCGGTTTCCGGCAAATTGGATTGTTCCCTGAATGGCCCGGAGATTCCGGAGTCGGAATCGTTAGCCAACTTTCGTCGCAGCCTATATTTTCGCAGCACACCGAATGAGAAGGCAGGCTTCCTTGAGACCTTCGATGCGGCGAATCCCAACGAGTGCTATCGTCGACAGGAAAGTGTGGTCCCCCAACAGGCTCTGGCGCTGATGAACAGCAGCCTGACGCTGGATCTGGCACGTCAACTGGCTGAGAAATGGAGCACCGCCGCAGGGGAGGACGACAGCCGGGAAACGAGGCTGGCCTTTCTTAAGACAGCGTTTGAGAGCCTGCTGACTCGAGAACCAACGACGACCGAACTGGAAAGCTGCCTGACGTTTCTGGATCGAACGATGGCCACGATTACACGTTCGGACCTCAAAATGTTTCCGGCAGGCGGGCAGACTTCCAATCGACCAGCGGCGACCGAGCCGTGGTTGAGAGCCCGCGAAAACCTGGTTCACGTCCTGTTCAGCCACAATGATTTTGTCACGATCCGCTGAGGCCACTATGCACAATCGACAACAGACTCGGCGACATTTTCTTTCCGACATGGGCATGGGCTTCACCGGCCTCGCGCTGGGCTCGATGCTGGCTCGCGACGGCATCACCCGTGCGGCCGAGTCGGACGATCATCGCAACGCCACTGCGCAAGCGATCGCTGAGAACGTTCGTGAGCAATTTGCTCCAAAGGCAAAAAGCGTGATCTGGTTCTTTATGCTGGGCGGTACCAGCCATCTGGAGAGCTTTGATCCGAAGCCAGCCATCGACAAGTATTCCGGGCTGACCATCGATGAGTCGCCGTTTCGCTCATCCGTGCTTGACTCACCTTACTATCGAAAGAACGTCAGAGACTTCGCTGGGACACCTCGAGCGTTGATGGCGCAGCTTTATCCCACGCAGATTGGCTTTCGGCGCCGAGGTCAAAGCGGGATTGAAGTTAGTGACTGGTGGCCTCACGTGGGCGACTGCATTGATGACATCGCGGTTGTTCGATCAATGTGGACCACAGATAACGATCATGCGGCTCAACTGCAGTTTCATACGGGGCGGCATATCTTCGACGGATTTCATCCCTCAATCGGATCGTGGGTTCATTATGGGCTGGGATCTTTGAATGACAATCTGCCGCAGTTTGTGGTGATGGGAGGCGGCCCAGGTGACTGTTGCGGAGGTGTCGGAGCCCATAGTGCAAGTTATCTGGGCCCGGAACATTCGGGCGTCAACATGGCCCTGGATCCAGCAAACCCGCTGCCGTTTGGGACTCCCGGTGCCAGCGTATCTTTGGCTGAGCGACGCGATCAACTGGATCTGCTGAATGAGCTGAACGGGATTGCCGGTGCGCAGTATCCTGATGATCCGGCAATGCGGGCTCGCATTCGCAGTTATGAATTGGCGTTTCGAATGCAGATGTCGGTGCCCGAGGTTGTTCGGCTCAGCGATGAAACACAACACACTCAGGAACTCTATGGTTTGAATGAACCAGCAACAGACCGCGTCGGACGATTCAGTTTGGCGGCTCGGAGACTGGTGGAACGTGGCGTCCGGTTCGTGCAAATTTACGACGACGGCTGGGATGCCCATAGCGAGCTGTTGAAGAACCATTCGACGCGTTGCAAAGCTGTCGATAAACCGATCGCTGGCTTACTGAAAGATCTTAAACAGCGAGGGCTGCTGGAGGAGACTCTGGTTGTCTGGGCAACCGAATTCGGGCGAACTCCGGGAGCAGAGCGATCCGATGGTCGCGACCATCATCCTTATGGATTCTCCGTCTGGATGGCTGGTGGCGGGTTAAAGCGAGGTGTCGTGCATGGGGCGACCGATGAAATCGGGTTTCACGCGGTTGAGCATCGCCATTATGTGACCGATATTCACGCGACGTTGCTGCATCAACTCGGTCTGGACAGTCATCGTCTGGAGTTCCCCGGACAAAAGCGTCTGGAGATCGATTTCGGCACCCCTATTCACGACATCATCGCCTGACACAAGGGCACGGCCCTTGACGCGGATTGCCTGACGGCCCGATACCAAAGGAGCCGCTCACGTTGTTCGCTTTCGGCGCGAAAATTGACTGCTGCGCACCTGCTGGGCATAGAAATGCAGAGGAATCGAAAACGTGTCCGGTCGCAACAAGAGCCCATGCACACCGCTGAATGGTGTCGACCGGAACAACAGAATCTACAGGCTGGATTCCAGCCACTGCTTCAGGCCTTCTTCACCGCCGAAACCTCGCTTCTGAGCGATGATCTGGCCATCTTTGAAGATCATGATCTGAGGAATCCCGTTGCCGGATCCATAGTGCGTAAACAGTTCGGGGCGTTTATCGACATCGATCTTCAGAAACTTCGCGCGGGAAGAGAATCGTGGCTCGAGATCGTGAATGGCTGCATCCATTCCGCGACAGGGGCCACACCAGTCGGCGCCGAACTTCACAACCACGGGATGACTGTTTTCCAGAACCGCCTGCCGAAACCAGGGATCATTGATGGGTTCAGGCTGACGTCCGCCACCACCAGCAAGGACGAACAATGCTGCCAAAACGACGCCAACGCCAATAGTGATGTTTCGGTTGAGCGTATCCATGGTGCAGGCCTTGAGCTTCGATTGACTCTGGTAGGAGCGAACTACCGAAAGCCTGGCATATGCGGCCGGGACCGATTGGGATTGAGTCAGGAATCCACTGCCCCGTCAGCCATGCAACTACGACGGTAACCGATGTAGCGATTAAACGGACGGGTAGAAACGAACCATTCGCCCGGCCCATGGACTTGAGCCTGAGGCGATAGCCGATTCTTCTACAGATTTGGCTAACGCCTAAGGCTCTGAACTCTGACTGCCTCAAAACCGAAACGGGTGCCGAAGTCTGAGACCTCGGCACCCGCGAGTGGTTTCATGGTCAGGTCACCCGACTGACCATGAAGGATATTGTCGATAGGCGATTCTATCGTATTCGCCCTGCTCACAGCCTTAGTTGTCGTAGTCAACCACGATCAGGCCATCCTTTGATTTGATGTCGACTTCGTACATTCCGAAGTCCATTTTCACTCGTGTATGGCATGGTGAGATCTCCATGCTGCGAGGAGGGCAGGGTGGCACAAACACCTGAACGAAAACAACTCGTTCCATAACATCGTGAGTACACATTTTTGGATCCCGAACGGCGACGACAACAGGCACAGCGTTTGGAGCAATCTTGCACTCATCTTCTACGCGGACGCTGGTTGCCAGAGGCACATGGCAATCAACGATCTCTCCGATCTGATGAGGGAATACTGGAGCAGTCTGATACCCGGGAACGACCTGGTTGCCAGGAATCACGGGATACGACTGGACAGGTGGGAGTTCCTGAACTGGTGGCAACGGCTGAGCGGTATCCTGTGATGGAAAGTAAATGGGTTGTCCATACACCGGTGCTGGATTTGAACTCACGCTGAAGCTGATACGGGCACCGGAGCGGCCGGAGTAGTAACTGCGACCTGATCGACCGTAACTTTCGTCCCTCAGGTTCACTCGATTCTGTTCCATGTCACCATGTCCATGGCGACCATAACTTCCCTGGTTCTGTGAGTAACCCAGATAATGCATGTCGCGGTCTGCCACCTGCATGTTACGCTTGTAGACGTCTCGCCCCGTCATTTCATGGCCACGATAGCCGGAACCATGCATGCCACGTCCTTCATGATCATGGTGCCCGACGGGCTGAATCGCAGGTGGAGCGTTGCGGTGATTAGAGTTTCCGTTCAGAGCATTTAGGAAATCGACCAGGTCGTTTGCTCTGGTCGTTGAGTTTGTTAACAGCAGCAGGCCCATTAATCCCAGGCCGCGAAATACGGATGTCTTCATGGCAGTGTCCTTCCGTCTTGAGCAGGGGTGACTTGGATATTGGCATCAGTTCATTGATGCCGTTCCTCTGATATCTCAATTCCCGTGCCAATCTCCCGCTCGGCAGATTTCAGAAGAAAACAGGCGTGTTTTGCTGCTTCGCCTCAAGCCGACCAATTCTTTGCTGTCGTCACTTGCGCCGCGAGTGCGTCAGAATGATGACACTCCTTTTGGTAAACCTTCTGAGCCTGAGGCGCTCGCCGAAATGACGGAACGCGCCTCAGGCTCAAGGATAGGTCTGTTCGTGATTCTGAATGGCGGCGTCTGACTGCGTTGCTTTCCCGAGCCGGGTTCTGCAAGATTCCTCCCTCCACATTTCTGCCGAACTGCCTTGAGACACTGACCATGATGTCCCGCCACCTTTCTGTCCGATTTGCTCTGTGTTCTGTCATCGCCTTTTTCTACACGCTGAGTCAGGCTGCAGGCCAACATGTCATTGTCCCAGGCTATGAACGCTTTCGAGCAGAGAAGCTGACCAGCGTTGAGGCCGGATCACTCCTGATCTCGGAGCTGAACTGTCAGTCGTGCCATGGAAAAATTCTTGATCGACCTGTGCCTCCGCGACAGGCTCCCATCCTGACACAGGTTGGCGAACGCTCGAGTGCAGAGTATCTGAAGAAGTTCCTGGCAGATCCCCAGGCGGAGAAGCCTGGTTCTGCGATGCCACGTCTCACGCATTTGAAAACAGATCCGACGACAGTTGATGCGATCACGGCGTTCCTGACGCAGGGTTCGGCATGGCGAGCCACAGCGGTTGGCGTCGATGCTGTCCGCCGAGGCGAAGAGCTGTTTCACAAAGTGGGATGTGCTGCATGCCATTCGGATCGTCGAGACAACGCGGTGATTGACCAGATTCGTCGGGGCATCTCAGCCGGGCAGGCCACTGAAGAGGACGAGGAAGACGCTGAAGAAAAGCCCGAGACGAAGTGGACACGTCCTGCTTTCGCGATGCCTTTAGGAAAGCTGGAACAGAAATACAGCCTCTCAAGCCTGATTAACTTTCTGAGAGATCCTCATACAGTTCGTCCGTCGGGTCGAATGCCGGCTTTGAATCTGACTCCCGAGGAAGCTCGCGATATTGCCAGCTATCTGCTGAGGGATGTCGACGTCGAACCAAACATCAACTTCGAGTACTTTGAAGGCGACTGGCAAAAGATTCCGGACTTCACACAACTGAAAGCCGTCTCATCTGGCAAGACCACCGACTTCTCGGTCGGCGTCTCCCCCAAAAATGACCAGTTTGCTTTACGATTCAGTGGCTTTCTGCACCTGCCCAAAGATGGGCGTTATCGCTTTCATCTGAGTTCTGATGACGGTTCCCGTCTACTGATCAAAGGTGACGTCGTTGTTGACAACGATGGAATTCATCCTGGGGGATTTCGTGACAAACAGGGCGAATACAAAGCGGGTGCGTATGAACTCGTCCTGGAGTATTTTGAGTATTATGGCGGGGAAGAACTGGCGGTCGAAATTGAAGGCCCGGAGCTGCCTCGCCAGCCCCTCGCAGGCCTGATCACTCTGACAAAAGATCCCCGTGCTCCAGAAACCGCGGCCGTGCCAGCAGCTTCTCCGGAGCTGGTTGAAAAAGGTCGACAGGTGTTTCAGTCTTTGGGCTGTGCAGCCTGCCATCAGCATGGCGATGGAGAAAAGAAGCTGGCCTGGACCGGGAAAGCTCCTGTGTTCAAAGCGATGAAAACATCCGGAGGCTGCCTTGCCGAGAAGTCGGCGGACAACATTCCGGCGTTTGCTCTGACGAAGCAACAAAGGACCGATATCACAGCCGCACTGGAGGCCGCTCGGCAATCACCGGACGCTGGCAAATCATCTAACGATCCTGTTCTGGCGGCCAAGGCCATTCATGACACGTTGCTGACGCTGAATTGCTATGCCTGCCACACCCGAGGTTCGTTGGGCGGTGTTTCTGAGCCGATGAATCACCTGTTCGTGGGAAGCATTCCCGAGATGGGTGACGAAGGACGAATTCCCCCCTCACTCGATGGCGCTGGGGATAAGCTGAATGAAGGCTGGCTGAAGACGATTCTGAACGAAGGCGCCAAGGATCGACCTTATATGGCGACCCGGATGCCAAAATTCGGAGCAAGCCAAACCGGATCACTGGTCACCCTGTTTGCTTCAACAGATGCACTTGGCGAAGACAAGCCGGTCACTTTTCCGGAACCCGAACATCGAATCAAGGCAGATGCCCGTCTGATGATTGGTGATCAGGCGCTGTCCTGCATCAAGTGTCATACGTTCGACAAGTACGCCGCGACTGGAATTCAGTCATTGGATATGACAACCATGACTCGCCGTCTGCGTCGGGAGTGGTTTCATCGGTATCTGCTGGATCCCCAAAAATATCGCAGCGGAACTCGCATGCCGGCTGCATGGCCAAAGGGACGCTCGGTCGTACCACATATTCTGAACGGCGATTCTGATGTTCAGATCGAAGCCATCTGGACCTATCTTCTGGATGGCAAGAACGCCAAGGTGCCCAGCGGATTGCAGCGTCAGGCGATTGAACTGACGCCCGGTGATCGTCCAATTATCTATCGTAACTTTCTGGAAGGCCTGTCTCCTCGAGGCATCGCCGTAGGGTTCGCTGCGAAGGCACATTTCGCCTGGGACGCAGAACACATGACGCCGCGACTGATCTGGCATGGAGCCTTTATTGACGCCTCAAAGCACTGGGTTGATCGTGGTCCAGGAAATCAGGTTCCGCTGGGCGACCATGTGATGACGCTGCCGGCCGGGCCGCCCCTGGCTTCGCTGGAATCGTTGGATGGTGCATGGCCCGATGGAAATCCGCGAGATAACGGATTCGCTTTCAAGGGCTACTCTTTGGACAAAGCGGGCGTTCCGACGTTCAAGTATCGCTGGAACGAAGCAACGGTGACAGACACGATCCTGCCGTTCGAGACCAGTCCGGACAACGGACTGCAGAGAACCGTCACTGTGGCGCCCACCAACAAGCTGGAAAATGTGTGGCTGCGAATCGCCAGTGGCCAAAACGCTGAAGAGAGTGATGGCGCTGTCATTGTCGATGGCGTTCGCTTTCAGATCGAGGGCAAAGAGCCAGTTGTGCGGACGATCAATAATCGCCGGGAGCTGTTGATCCCGATGACGGTCAACGCTGGCGAAACAGCGACGGTCCGAATCATTCTGACCTGGTAACTCTCCTGATCTGGTATTTCAGTTTCCTAAAAATCTCGCCATCGCTGACCGCGTTCGGGTTATCACCATGAAACATATCCTCTTCTCCTGCCTTGCTGCTGTCTTTCTGCAGGCCATTGTTGTTGCTCAGACAACGGTTCCGACCGAGGACGACTATTATCCACTCGCTCGCTTCACGATTCCAAAAGGGATCGTGTTGGAAGCCGGTGCGATTGAACCTCTTCCCGACGGGACGCTGGCTGTTTCAACTCGCCGCGGTGACATCTATCGCGTCACAAATCCATTGGACGAAGATCCGACCAAAGCCACCTACGAATTGTTCGCTCAGGGCCTTCATGAAGTGCTGGGACTGACTTTCAAAGACGGCTGGCTCTACGCCACTCAGCGTGGCGAAGTGACTCGACTGCGCGATACGGATGCAGATGGCCTCGCTGATGAAATCGAAACCTTCAGCGACAACTGGGGCATCAACGGTGACTATCACGAGTATGCCTTTGGCTCTCCGTTCGACAAAGATGGAAACATGTGGGTCGTGCTGTGTCTGACGGGATCATTTGGCAGCGACTGCCCATGGCGCGGCTGGGCGGTCCGGATTGATCCGAACGGAAAGATGATTCCAACCTGCAGCGGGATTCGTTCGCCCGGTGGCATCGCCTTCAACGCCGAGGGCGACGTCTTCTATACCGACAATCAGGGTCCGTGGAATGGGACATGTAGCCTGAAATGGCTGCGTCCCGGTTCTTTTCAGGGCCATCCGGGAGGCAATCGCTGGTTCTCAAAGACCGAAGGCGGAGCGAAGTCGGCTCCGAAGGAACCCGAAAGCGGCAGCCGAATCGTCGTGGAAGCGGACAAGATTCCGGAGTATGAACCGCCCGTCATCCTGTTCCCCTATCAGAAGATGGGCCAAAGCGCGAGTGGGATTGCGTGCGACGTGAGCGGTGGAAAGTTCGGTCCGTTCCATAATCAGATGTTCGTGGGCGACGTGACACACAGCACGGTGATGCGATGCTATATCGAGAAAGTCGATGGGCACTATCAGGGGGCGTGCTTCCCGTTTCGCGAAGGAATCGGCTCAGGCACACTGGCCCTGCGAATGATGGACGACGGTTCGATGTTCGTCGGCGGCACCAATCGCGGCTGGGGCTCTCGCGGAACAAAGCCGTTCTCGCTCGAACGCCTGCGCTGGACCGGAAAGATGCCGTTTGAAATTCACGAGATGCGAGCCAAGCCGGACGGTTTCGAGCTGACGTTCACAGAACCTGTTGATGCCGAGATCGCTCACAAGCCGGACACGTGGAAGTTGCAGACCTACTGCTACATCTTTCAGTCGTCGTACGGCAGTCCGGAAGTCGATCACACAACGCCGACTGTCAAAGAAGTCACTGTCGCTGAGGACGGGCTGTCGGTTCGGCTGAAGGTTGACGGCCTGCAGCGAGGGCATGTGCATGAACTTCACGCGGACGCGCTGAAGTCAAAGACCGGAATGCCTCTACTGCATTCTTCTGCGTATTACACTCTGCACTATATCCCGAAGGAATAGGCTGCCACAGGTTCGGAAAAGGGGTCAGGAACCAATAGCCAAATGGCCCGGAGTGTGCTGCGCACTATTGGTTCCTGACCCCTTTTCTGAGCCCAAAGTTCACGCAGCATCTCGCATGATGTCTTCAACCACCTGGCGGCGTTTCGACCTTCGGCGGAGCTTGTGCATCCAGCGATCTTCGCCGTCGTCTGTTTCCTTGAGAAACGAACCGGCCAGCAGGCGATAGAAGAACAACAGGGTGAATGCTCCGAAGACAGCAGCGAAGAAGCCCTTCACACTGATCGGATCCACTGTGGCATCGCGCCAGAAGAACAGCACGGTTCCGCATCCGATGACACTACCGCCGATGCCGGTCAACATGGTCGCCACTGCACCACCGGGATCGCGGCCTGGCATAACAGCTTTGGCGGCGAGGCCGGTCAGGGTGCCGAAACCAACCCAGCGCAGAAGCTCATTGACGCTGGTGCGTAAGACTTCGACGAATTCAGCTTCTGTCATGATTGGGACTCCTGCTTTCTCCTGTCTTCTCTTTTCGGCATACTTGTACGATTCCACGCAGTCCGAAAACTCTTCTTCCAGGACTGTCCGTTGAATCGGAAGACTTTCGGCAGTTGTTGCCGGTTACCGTCGACTTGAAATGCTCCTTTCCTGCGGGATACCGATGAAATTGCCGCCTGACGTTATTCGCTATTTGCTGATCGGGCAGGTGGTCATCCCGATTTTTATCAATGCCACCATCACGTTTGGCATCGGCTGGATCACTTTTCGCCAGCAGGCGACAGTTACTGTCTGGGTTCTGGACAAGGGAGCGGTCACCGATTTTCTGGGAGCCTGTTACTTGCTTCCGGCGATTACGTGCCTGATTGCAACGCCGATTGTTCGAGGTCAGGTGGCTCGGGGTGAAGCTGCTTTACTCACCGTTGACATGACCGGAACGTGGGTCCGTTTCTTTCGAGGGGGCCTGATCTGGCGAGCCACGAAGTTTGGTCTGACCGGTCTGATCTCATTGATCGGCCCCGTGATAGCTGGCTGGTGTTTGTTTGGCGCAGATACGGTGGCCACGCCGTGGTTTCTTTTCGCCAAAGTCACGTTCGCCGCACTGCTGGGTTGCATCGTCACGCCGCTCATTGCGATCGTGGCGATGACAGATACTTCAACAAAGACCTGATAACGGTCGAGCACTTGACCTGGACTGAGCCAGCGACGAGGATCAGGTTCGCTCGTACGGAGAAGCCCCACCGAGTGTCGTTTCCACTCGAGCTGTTCGCCCTGGAATTTGCCTGCTCTGAAATCGAAAGCCCGGCCATGAGAGTCCCTGTGCTCCACTCATTCAGATTCTCACTCGTCCTTACGTTGCTGTTGGTCGGATCCAACGCGGTGGCTCAATCAGACTTGCCTGCGAGTCTTTTCATCGAAGCCTATCCGGATCGCACCAGCGTTGCGGCCAACGAAGATCTGGCCTTTCATACATCCACCACAGCCGCCGAATACAGCCTGGAGATTGCTCGCATCGGCGCCAAACGTGAGGTGGTGTTTCAGAAGTCCGGCATCCCCGGCGGCGGAGCTCATCCGATTCCTGAACATGCCAGCGCCAATGGGTGTGGCTGGCCGATTAGCTTTTCGAGGCCGGTTCCGGCCGAATGGAAGTCCGGGTACTACACCGCCACATTCAAAGTCGCCGACGGAGGCGGCAAGTTTGTCGCTCGTAACCGCCGGACGGCCGAAATGGAGTCGTGGTTCATTGTTCGTCCATCAAGCTTCGACAAAAACGTGAGGATCCTGCTTCAGCTCGCCACGAACACCTACAACGCTTACAACAACTGGGGCGGCAGCAGCTTGTACGCCTACCATGGTCGAGCCAACTTGCAGGGGCATCGAGTCTCCTTTCAGCGACCTCAAAGCAGTCTGTTTCCCAATTGGGAACAACCGTTCGTCGCCTGGGCAGAATCAAACGGCTTCGCGATCGACTATTGCTCTAACCTTGATCTGGAGCAGCGCCCTGAGATGCTCGAACACTATTCTCTCGTCCTCAGCGTTGGCCACGACGAGTACTGGTCGGCCGGAATGCGTGATCGACTGGAAGCGTGGATCGCAAAGGGCGGGAACGTGGCCTTCTTCAGTGGGAACACGTGCTGCTGGCAGGTTCGTCCCGAAGAGAACGGGCAGGCTCTGACTTGTTACAAGCAGGCTTTTAATCTCGACCCTGTGTTCAAGACCGACGACCATAGTTTTCTGACGACGACATGGAGCCACCATCTGGTGAAGCGGCCGGAGAATCTTCTGACGGGCGTCGGTTTCCTGTACGGCGGATATCACAAAAGCCACGGCCAGTTCATGGACGGCAGTGGAGCGTTTACGGTTCATCGGCCGGATCACTGGCTATTTGCCGATACAAATCTGAAGCCCGGCGACAGCTTCGGCGGCCAGCACACGATCGTTGGTTACGAATGTGACGGTTGTGAGCTGCAATGGAAGGACGGCATCCCTTCGCCGACTCATCGCGACGGAACTCCCAAATTCTTTGAAGTCCTGGCGACGTGTCAGGCTCAATGGGCTCCGGACGACTGCGAGTGGTATGACCAGTGGGAACAGGGCCGAGTCGGCGCGGCGTGCCTGGGTATTCGCACTGACGTCGGTACCGTCTTCACCTGTGGATCCACCGACTGGGCTCACGGCCTGCGTGGCGGTGACACGGTTGTCGAACAGATCACTCGCAACATCCTGAAGAAGTTGTCGATGCCCTGAAACCGTGGGTGACAATCCTGGACGTCTGTTATTGAATGTAGGCCGGACCGAGCGGAGCGAGTTCCGGCACCGTGCTAAGGGGCCGGAACTCACGTTGTTCGTTCCGGCCTACGAAACACGATCCGTCTGAACACTACGCCTGCAGCCCCAACTCTGCGGCAATTGGCTGCAGTGCGGCGATCACGAAAGCGATATGTTCGTCGAGATCCACTCCCAGATCTGCCGCGCCGCGAATGATGTCGTCGCGATTCACAGCGGCAGCAAAGGACGCCTGTTTCATCTTTTTGCGAACGCTTTTGGGTTCCATCCCGTTGAGTCGTTCTGGTCGCATCAGTGCGCAGGCGACAATGAATCCGCAGAGTTCGTCACACGCATAAAGTGTTTTGTCGAGCCGTGAAATTCGTGGACAGTCCGTCAAATAATCGGCGTGCGACTTGATCGCATAAATCACATCGTCCGGATAACCATTCTGTCGCAGAATCACAGCTCCCTGCAGCGGGTGATCAGGAGGATTCGGCCAGTGTTCGTAGTCGAAATCATGCAGAAGTCCCACGGTCGCCCACTTGTCGACGTCTTCCTCAAACTTCACGGCATAAGCTCGAACCGCAGCCTCGACCGCCAGCATGTGGCGAATGAGGCTTTCGTTTTGAACGTACTGGTGAAGCAGTTTTAGATCATCTTCGCGAGACATGAGTTGACCTCGTTAAAATTGCGGAGCCTGTCCTTTCAGCAGCTTAGTGATCTGAGACAGACTTCGGTAGGTCCTGCCTGCCGGGCAGGACTTCGCGGCTTGCCGCCACTTGTGCACGTGAACCTACGAAACAGGCCATTATCCTTGAATTCAATTGCACACAAAGTTCGATTTGCGGCGAAAGTCCTTTCCGGCAGAAAGGACCTACTTTAGCTGTCTGCCGGGCCAGGCACACCGCGATGCTCTCCGCTACTCCGGCGGGATGGGACTGCCGTGCGGATCGATTACCGGGGCCGAGGTTTCCTGTTGCAGGCGGTCTCGCAATTCGCGGCCGGTGAAATGCTCCAATTTTTCAGCCTGACCGTGGATCCGATCGACGGCCACGCCGCCTTCTGAGACCAGATACTGTTCCCACAGCCGATGGGAGCGAACCAGTTCAGCTCCAAGACGACGCCCAGAATCTGTTAATTGATAGCCGTTCTCCGTCGCGATGACGTGGCCTTTTCGTGCGTGCTGTTTCATCAGCAGAGAGCTCATAAAGCTGCTGGAGAGCAGGGCGGATCGCAATTGGTCGATCGATGCAACGACTCCCGACTTTCTTTCGTCCATCCGGTACAGCAGAGCAATCAGGTCCTCCGAAAGAATTCTCAGCGACAGCCGCTGGCGACGCAGGATCCGAATCAAAACTCCACGCTGTGGCGCCAACAACGAAACGACAAAAAACAGAATGCCCGCACACAGAGCCATCATTCCGGATGTGCTGGTACTGCGATAGCCGAACCAGCTCGGCACAACCAATGCCGAAACGTGGCCCAAAATCGCTGACAGGGCTGCGATCAGTGCACTGACGATGATCATCGATCGCAGTCGTTCGGTCAGAAGGAACGCGGTCGCTGGTGGCACAACAAACATCGCGACAACAAGAATATTGCCAACAGACTCAAAACTGGCGACGGCTGTCACGGCCACGATGATCATCAACAGATAATGCATGAACCTGGCACTGATGCCGCAGGTCGTGGCCAGAGCTGGGTCAAACGCGCTGAGTTTCAGCTCTTTGAAGAAGAGCACGACGACCAGAAGATTCATCGTGGTTACCGCAGACAAGACCAATACCACACGTGGTATCTCCATTCCGGCAACCTCGACCATGTCGAAGGTGGTGGTCTCCAGCGATCCGTAAAGCACACAGCCCGGATCGAGATCCACATGATCGGCGGCCTGGACGATCATCACCAGTCCCAGCGCAAAGAGCGTAGTAAAGACAACGCCCATCGATGCGCCTTCGTCGACTTCTCCGAAGTTGCGAATCCATTCGGTGAAGACGGCGGTCAACAGCCCAACCACCACAGCCCCGAGAAACATCGGAAGGCTTGAGCGGCTGCCGGTGACAAGAAAAGCAACGGCCAGACCAGGGAGAATCGCGTGGCTGATTGCATCGCCCAGAAGACTCATTCGCCGCAGCAGCAGAAAATTTCCGGGCAGCGATGCCGCGACGGCGCAGAGGATGCCGGCCAGAACGATCCAGCCATCGTAGTCCCACGACCAACTGCTGAGCTCGCTCATGAGGCATGCTCCGCATCAACGGGGTGCGGACTGGGAGCGATGCCCTGAACTCGACGTTTCTGCAGCAGCAGCTCTTCAAGTTGGGCGATCAATTCGGGTTCGAGCACATGCTCGATCGCATCCGCGCTCTGGTCGACACGTCCCGGGGCGACATCCGCTTGAGTGATCAAATACAGTTCCCAGAGCCGATGTTCGTGAACCAGCCGCGACGCCTCGACGACGCCCGAACTGGTGAGCGCCAGATTCTGATCACTGTCACGAAAGACCAGACCTCGTCGCCGACATCGTTCGATCTCTTTCAAAAGACGATGCGACGACCAGCTTCGCAGTGCCAGCAGTTCAGAGAACGGGATTCCAGCCTTGGGGCCGCGTGATTCCTGCAGCTCAAACAGCCCACGCAGAAGATGCTGGTGATCAACGCTGCGATTCAGATCTCGACGCCGTAGTGATCTGACCACGAGACCACGTTCCGTCCCAAACATCATGCTGATAAAGAACAACACACTGCAGACCAGGACTATCATCGCACCGGCGGGAAGATTTCTGAACAACGCACTCATGGCGGCACCGACAAATCCGCCAGCACCACCGATGGCGGCTGAGATCAGAATCATCTGCTTGAGACTGCGAGTCCAGAAGCGCGAAGCCGCGGCCGGGATCACCAGAAGAGCAATCATCAGGACCAGACCAACAGCCTGCAGTCCGATAATCGTGACGATTACGACCAGACCCATGAGCACAAGGTCCAGCAGCAGCACCGGGTATCCGCGAGACGCCGCGAAGCCTTCATCGAAACAAAGCAGCGTGAGTTCTTTGAACAACACGCCCATGATGAGCAGCGTCAGAACTCCTGAGCATCCGATGAGAAGCCGGTCCGATTCAATCATCGACGCGGGCTTGCCGTAAATGAACGACTCCAGCCCGGCCGAATGTCCGACGGACTGCTGTGCAATCGACAGGATGGCGATCCCGGCACCGAAAAAGACGCTCAGGACAATTCCCAGAGCCGCATCTTCTTTCAGTCGTGTCAGGTTGCGAACGTAGAGGATCGCAACTACCCCCGCGATGCCGCTCAACGCCGCGCCAGTCAAAAGAACAGGCAATGACTTTTCTGCCAAACCCAGACTTGGAGCGATCAGAAATGCCAGGCCGACGCCGGGCAAAGTTGCATGACTGAGTGCATCGCCCATTAAAGCGCGGCGGCGGAGCAGGGTGAAGCTGCCAACCATCCCAGCCGCCAGGCCCAACAACATGGTGCCGAGCATGACGACTCGCGTGTTGTAGTCCTGCAGGAATAACACGCGTTTCCACTCCGCCCACGTGGGCCAGCGAATGGAGAGATCCGTCAAGGACGATGATGCGAATGCGAGAAAGCTATGGAGAGCAGCGAGAGTTCTCACAGCGTCCGCTCCCGACGCCGCATTGCTTCGGTGGCTTCGTCCAGCAGAGTCAGACGGCCGCCGTAGGTCTTTTCGAGATTATCTCGCGTGAAAACGGTCTCGGTCGGACCGCTCGCGACGACCCGCATGTTTAGAAGCACCACCGAATCGAAGTACTCCGGGACGGTATGCAGATCATGATGAATTACGATCGCTGTTTTGCCGGCCTGCTTCATTTCTCGCAGAATCTGAACAATGGCTTTTTCGGTCGCTGCATCGACTGCAGCGAAAGGCTCATCCATCAGATACAGGTCCGCATCCTGCACCAGTGCGCGGGCGAGGAATGTGCGTTGCTGCTGGCCACCGGATAGCTGACTGATTTGTCGATTGGCAAATTCGCCGATTCCGACGCGTTCGAGTGCTCTCAGAGCGGCCTCACGATGGTGTCGACGCACCGGCATGCACCAGCCGATTTTCCCATACAGCCCCATCGTCACGACATCCAGCACGCTGACGGGAAAATCCCAATCCACACTTTCGCGCTGGGGAACGTAACCAACTCGATGCCGGCTGCGTTTGTAGGACTGCCCAAAGATCTCGATTCGCCCAGAGGCCCGCGGAACGAGGTCCATGATGGCCTTCAGAAACGTGCTTTTCCCGGCGCCGTTGGGGCCGATCACACCGACCAGTTGCCCGGGAGTCACATCGAGGCCAACATCCCAGATCACCGGTTTGCGGTACCACGCGACTGTAAGGTCTCTGACGGAAAGCGGCAGGGAGTTATTCGGCGGCTGGGTAATTGATTCGCTCATGGTTGCCCCTTTGGCAACTCCAGCTTGCCCGAAAGACCGCGATCCGGAGCGGTTCCACCGAGAGCTCTGGCGACCATCGTAATATTGTGGTCGAGCATCCCGAGGTAGGTACCCTCATAAGTGCCTGCGGCTCCCATCGCATCAGAGAACAGCTCGCCGCCAATCTTCACGTCGTGTCCGCGAGAATTCGCGCCGTCGATAAGAGCCAGGATGTTCTTTTGAGGCACACTACTTTCCACAAAAACGGCCGGAACTTTTCGCTCGACCAGCAGATCAACCAGCTCATTGATCCGCTGCAATCCGGCTTCGGATTCTGTCGACAGCCCCTGAACTCCAAGGACTTCCAGGTTGTAAGCGCGGCCGAAGTAGTTGAACGCATCGTGCGACGTCACGAGCACTCGACTGGATTCCGGAATGGATCCGATCGCGGACAGTCCATATTCATGCAGCGCCTGAAGACTCTTTCGATATTCAACAGCGCGAGATTGAAACTCCGTGGCATGGTCGGGCAGTGACTTGCTGAGCCCTTCGGTGATCACATCAAGACAATTGGCCCATGCGGCCACATCCATCCAGACATGCGGATCCGGGTGATCGCCCGCGCCGTCGGGTTTCAGGAGCAGTTCCTGGGGTAAATCTCTGGTCATCGCGAAAACCGGCTTTTTCTGCGCGATGCGATTGAATGTGTCTTCAAGTCGACCCTCCAGCATCAGGCCATTGGTGAACACGAGATCGGCGGTCATGATCTGCTGCACGTCATCTCGAGTGGCTTTGTACAGATGTGGGTCAACGCCCGGACCCATGAGCTGAGTCAGCTCAATCCGTTCGCCACCGATCTCTCGCACAACGTCAGCCACCATACCAACGGTGGCCACAACCTTCAGTCGTCCACCGTTGCTCGATGAACTGTTTTCGCTCGTGGCTGTTGAACGATCGCCATTCTGACAACCGGTGAACAGCAGCATCAAGGGCAGCAAAACACGAAGCAAAAATGACGAGTTTCGATTCGCCATGCGACACGTTACTGCGTCAGCACTGAGCAGCCACTTCTGCATAACTCCTGCTTTCTTTTTCTTCGCCCACGGATGTAGCATAGGCTACAAATCGTTCGGTTCAGTCTATCTGCCGGTCTGCCTGCGTCAAGACGCGATATCCTGAGCCCCGATAATCTCACCAAAAGGAAGGGCCTCTGTGCGATGTGTGCAGAGATGACTTTGGTGTGGCGGAAGGGCGATTATCGATGTGATGACTCACCACCAAAGCTGTCCGAACAACTCTGCTGTCGTCCTTCATGAGATGGCATCAGTCACCAACTTAGCGTCAGGTTGAAGTCAGGAACGTGTTGTGGTTCAAGGATTTCTGCTTGACGCAATCGACTTAACTCATCTATAACCCCGGAGGGTTGTCACAGGTGGGTCTTTTTTGGCCCCACCGCAACCTAAAAGTACTCGCGGTTGTTCGTGCCTGGCACCGGCGAACATCCTGCAAATTTCATCGGTGTCAAAGAATCCTCACGGAGGAAATGGTAATGGCCGCAAAGAGCACCGCAGCAAAGACAACTGCAGCAAAGTCAACAAAGGCAAAGACAGCCGCTGCAAAGCCAGCTGCACCAAAGTCAACAAAGGCAAAGACTGGTGCCGCCAAGTCAACCAAGGCTAAGACCGGCGCTGCTAAGCCTGCAAAGGCTCCAGTTGCAAAGAAGCCAGCTGCTAAGGGAAAGTAGTCTGACTGGTACTTTCCAGCACAGAAAACACGAAACGGCTGAGTCGCCTTCGGGCAGCTCAGCCGTTTTTTTGTTTGCTGGGTAGTGGATTGTAGTGCTGGCTTCAGCCAGCATTTCGTTCAGTATTCAAGCTTCGCCGCCGACTGAAGTCGGCACTACGTTTGAGTTCAATGTGCGACATCTTGCATCCAGCCATCTTCACCAACCGGAAAATCAAACGGTTCCCCGTCAAAGCTGAGATGACTACTGGCACGGACCTGATCAAAGTAGGCCTCCGAAACGCGGACTTTGGTCAGATGCAAAGTGTCTGAGATCT
>JAXMBU010000078.1:0-27794 GCA_046349735.1 Planctomycetaceae bacterium | reverse complement strand
GAGCGAAATCAATGAAAACAACAACTCCGCTATTTCCGCTCAAGCGATCAATGTTCCGGCCGTGTTGACGTTGAACGTATCGGACACCGAGATCGCTGAAAATTCTGCCACGGGAATTGTACGAGCGACCCTGACTCGCAGCGGTGATTTTTCTCAGCCGCTCAATGTGACACTGACGAGCAACGATACAACAGAGCTGACTGTGCCTGCCACGGTGACGATTCCGGCGGGACAAGCGGCCGTCAATGTCGATCTGAGGGTTGTGGCTGATAGTATTCTGGATGGTAATAAGAATGTTGTGGTCACTGCAAAAGCCACAGGCTTTACATCGGCAACAGCAACGCTCGCGGTGATTGATACGGATCTGGGCAATCTGACGATCAGCATTCCTGCAACAAGCATGACTGAGGCCGGTACACAAACTGTCACCGTCACTCGCAGCGTTGTGACAAATCAGCCGTTGACGGTCAACCTCGTGAATTCCAGTTCCGGGCAGTTGTCGGTTCCGAGCTCAGTGGTGATTCCCGCAAATGCGTCAAAGGTGACCTTCAATGTGACGGCGATCGACAATCTGATCGCTGAAGCACAGCAGACCGTGACAATCACAGCTTCGGCGAATCAGTATCGCGAGGCCAGTGACAGCGTGCTCGTGACCGATAATGATCTACCTGTACTCTCGCTAACACTCAATAGACAGTCCGTCAGTGAAGCTGCGGGCAATGGAGCGATTACGGGCACAGTGACACGATCAACTGCGACAGCTCAGCCATTAACTGTACTGATTGACTTGAGTGACTCATCGAGACTCACCGCCCCGCAATCGGTCATTATTCCTGCCGGGCAGACGTCGGCGACCTTCAGCCTCAACACCATCGACAATTCTCTCAGTGATGGCGATCACTCAGTGACGATCAGTGTTTACGGTGCGTATCCCGCCGATGGCTCGCGGATTCAGAGCAGTAAAGCGACCGGGACCGTTTCCTTGCAGGACAATGACGGGGCCGGACTGAGTCTTTCCATTGACCGTGACGTTGTTTCGGAAGGTGTGACCGCGGCGGCCACGGCAACGATTACTCGCAATACGGCAACCACAGCTCCGCTGGTTGTGACCTTGAAGAGCAGTAATACCAGCGAAGCGACCGTTCCGACTCAGGTCACCATTCCGGCCGGAGCCACTTCTGCCACATTCAGCATTAATTCGATTGCCGATGGAGTGACCGACGGCACCAGGCTGGTCACGATTACGGCGTCTTCGACAGGGTTCAATTCCGGCAGCGACACGATTTCGGTCAGTGATCAGAATATTCCGGACTTGATTATCAGTCGCGTGGAATCGGCGGCGACGGCAAACACTGATACGTTTTTCAATGTGACCTTTGCTGTCACCAATGTTGGCTTGACGGATGCATCGGGCACTATGACGCAGCGAATTCTGCTGTCGAGCGATCCGTTTCTCGGCGATGACATCCTTTTGGGCAACTATGCGTTCACGGGGAACCTGCGATCGACGGCCCCATTGAATACCTTCAGTCAGACAGTCTCCGTCCGCCTGCCGAACAAGGCCGGAGACTACTGGTTCATTGCCGTCGCAGATGTCAACGACAGTGTTGCGGAGAGTATCGAATCCAACAACTCAAAGGTCGCTGCGACGCCAGTGAAGATTCAGGCGACCTACAATGCCACCGTATCGACGACGACCACGATTGCTCCCACGAACACGAACATACCGCTCAAGGGAAGTGCCACGAGGACAGACAATGGCGGGCCGGCGAAATTTGTGCTTGTGAACATTGATGTGACAGTGCGAGGCATCAAGCGGACCATTAGTGCGATCACCGATTCAACGGGGAATTTCTCCACGACATTCAAGCCACTGCCTGGCGAAGGTGGAGCTTATACGATCGTCGCCTATCATCCGGGAACGCAGCCCGGAGTGGTGCAGGATTCGTTCAAGCTTGTCGGCATGGCAGCAGAGCCAGCGTCAAATTCGGTCAGGGTGATTGAGGGAACAACCTCAGATCTGGCGGATATCACCATTACGAATTTGACCGACGTGGAACTCACAGGTTTGACGGTCGAGGCGATCGGTCTTCCTGCAGGAGTCACTGCTAATTTGTCGTTGCCGTCAAACAAGAAGATTTCGGCGTCTTCCAGCATCGTGCTTCAAATGCAATTCACGTCGGGACAGGTGTCCTCGAACATTGTCTCCAACGTGACTCTCAGATTTAAATCCGCGGAAGGTGCTCGGCTGGATGTGCCTGTGAGCCTGACGATTGTCAATAAGACTCCGGTCCTTGTTGTGTCACCTGGCGAATTGAAAGCCGGGATGAAAGTTGGGGAACAGACAATCTACACGTTTGACGTGAAGAATGAGGGCGGTGAGGACAGTGGCCCGATTGAAGTCCGCCTTCCCGCTCTCGAATGGCTTTCCACGGCAACCCCGATTCTTGCGAATCTGGCTCCCGGCGAGACAGGAAAAGTGACGCTGATTTTGGCTCCTCCGGCCAACATGGCGTTGACAGAATACCGAGGCTGGTTGGTTCTTGCTGGAACGGGCGTTTCAACCCGAGCTGACTTTGCCTTCAGAGCCATTACTGAAGCAAAAGGCGACCTGCGTGTCACTGCCACGGACGAGTACACGTACTACGCTGAGGGCTCGCCGAAAGTAGCCGGTGCCACGGTGGACGTGACCGACCCGTTCACTGGCGCGGTGGTGCGAAGCGTGAAGACGGACGCCAGCGGCGTGGCAGTGCTCACTGGTTTGAACGCGGGCTATTACACGGTGACGGTGCGAAAAGAAAAGCACCAAACATTCACCGGCACGTACAACGTGACCGTCGGCGGCGAGACAGCCTTCGAGGCGTTCCTTGCCGGTGAGTATGTCAGCTACACATGGACTGTCACCCCGACCGAGGTGCAGGATCAAACACAGATCACATTGGAGAGCACGTTCGAAACGAACGTGCCAGCGCCGGTACTTACTGTTACACCGGGAACGCTTGACCTTTCTGACCTCGTTACTCCGGGTGACCAGCGGATCGTGGAGTACACGATCACCAATGACGGTTTGATTCAAGCTGAAAACGTGCGACTTGAATTGCCCTCAAATCAGTTCTTCACGTTCGCGCCGCTGATTGATCGCGTGCCTGTATTGGCAGCAAAAAGCTCGGTCACTATCCCGGTGGTGGTCCACAAGACCGCACCACCCGATTTTCGCCGGGAACTTGACAGTTCGTTGAGGGAGGTTGCAGAATCTTCCGACGTTTTTGCGAGTAACGTACAACCGCAAGATGCTGCAAAAAACTGGAATCGGACCCCTCCCCGCCAATGGACTGAGCGAACTACAATCACGATACCATCAGACTGTGGTCCTCCGGTGGATTTGGGTGAGTTGGTCGTGATCTACGAAACCGAAACACGAATCATAAATGATCCGACCCCGGGATCGAACCTTCAATTCATCATGGACAAGGCAATCGTTGTCAAAAGTGCCGTATTCACTCTAAAGCCTGGTGTGAATACCAACTGCGACATTTCGGAGTTCGTTCAGGTCATTACTCGCGCCGATCTCAGAGGCCGCAATGATCCACCATCCGGAACTTACCTCGATCCGCCGTGTAACATCGTGACAAATACAACAGGGATCCGTTCGGACTGTCTTCCGTTTTACGACCTAAAGAATCCGTTCAATGATCGCCCTACTCTGGTACCGATTGAAGGGTCGGAAGTCCGGTTCCAAACATATGTCGTTGTCAAGGGTGGGTGCTTGGGCAATGAATTTGCCGTCTTGGGGCGGCTTTGAGCGGGGGTTCCGTCCTGGAAAAGCGCCGCCGTCCCTTGGGCAGGTCTTTGCAGACATGGAAGTATTTACGGATTCATCAGCCCCGATCCCGGGGGGTTGTGAATACCGCTATAGCAAACTCGACGCACGGCTTTCCGTGCTGGAAAGCGGTTGGCCCCGAGGAAGCTACAAGAAGTGTTTCCTGCCCACTGGCGCGGATGACGTCGAGTTTCATTTGTCGAAGGAGCACCGGTCTCTGGAAACGCGCCGATGCAACTACGCGGTAATGCGTCGCAGCGTCACGCCTGACGGGGCGAAATCATCCAAAAGACACGGTTCGGCCAACTCGATTTTGACGAGAAGTCCGGCCAGTTCACTTATCAGCCGACATGTAATTTTGTGGGCTGGCATCACGAACACCGTCCGGAAGGTTACAAATTGAGCGGGTGTGACACTATTGTCACAACGAAGCAAGGCCCAGGTGATCATGGGCCAAGTACCGTACGAGTACCAGCGCCGTGTTGCCCAACCAGCGTCCGTCCTGCTCCCAATTCAGTCGTGCTTGCCTCCTATGCACCGGCGGCAATCACGCCCGTTGGTGGCGGAAGTAGCATCATGTGACCCAGTGGTGTGGCGGTGGCGGTGGTGGCGTATGGTGGCGCACCGCCGAATCAGTGCCGTCTTGGCCCAGATCAGACTATGAACGTGCTCGCCGCTGATGTTGGGCCTGCGCACAGGTGCGGACAGTATTGGATCAAGAGCTCGTGCAGATGCGGGCGGCGTTCGATGCGGACGCTGAACTGACGAACCGTCAGTTGTCGTCGACGTCACGGACGTGGATATTGATGTGATCGCATGATGCGGCGGGGAACGATGTTACGTCGCGGTTTGGAGTTAGGTCGTCAGCGCTGTCGAATCTGAGCTCGGTCGACGGCACTGGCGTTGTCGGTGCTAACAGCACTGGCAAGGCGAGTTGGATCATTGTCCCGACTGACGGCGTCGCTCCTGACAGATGTTGCAACAATACTGTCGGTACTCTCAAGTACCGTGATACCGACAACTCATCACAGTCAAATCTCGTCGCGCACTGATTACCGTCCTGCCGAACCCGGCAGCCTGCGCGAACTATTTCATCAGCGTGACGTGCTTGCAGACGATCCGTTTACGGATGAAATTGAACCAAGCCAGCCCTACACGCTTGCTGTACGATCAACGTATATGGAACGGCCCGAGATCTATCGATTATCTCGGCTCAGCCGAAGATCATCGAGAATGAGAAGGGGTTGCTCGCGGACTTCCACATCATCGGTACGGAAGTCGAGGGACAGAACCTCTCCCCATCGCTCACCGCAACGTTTGGCACGATCAACCCTGGTGAAATTGCACAGGGGCGTTGGTTGTTCTTGTCCAGCATTCAGGGACAATTCATCGACTATCAGGCCACCTTTGAAAATGTCGATGCAAATGGAGATAAGCGGCTGTCTTTGGTCAAGAGCGTCGACATTCACGAATTGATTCATCTCGTGACTGCGACGGGGACCTTTAACGACGGGAAGTATGATTATCTCGTCAACGATCTGCCGGATGCGAATGACACTCCGGATACGCTTTGGTTGAGTGATGGAAGCGTCATGCCGGTGAAATCGGCGTCAGGGATTGCGACTGACGGATTGGCGGTCAAGGGCGACCTCGAGGTTAAGCTGACGGCAACTGTTGGCAACGGATGGAACTATTTCGATCTGATTGATCCGGGACGAGATCTCTATCGACTGGTCAGAGTTCTCCGCTCGGATGGCGTGGAAGTCCCTATTGGGGACAACATCACTGGCGGAAATGCGTGGCAGACTGATCGGACGTTTATTGAGAACGGACATCGGCCGATCAATGAAAACAAACTGCATCTGCTCGATTACGGCGGCACGGGGCAGTACACACTGGTCTATGCTCCAATGGATGCTGTCGGTCCGACGGTAGCGAGCATCAGCAGTCCGGCTGCGATCGAAGTTTCTGCAGTGGATAATCTCACCGTCGCGTTCTCCGAGAATATCGATGCCAGTACTTTGACGGTTGCTGACCTGCGACTGACTCGCAATGGCAGCTCTACGAATCTGATTACTGCAGCAGCAAATATCGTCGCTGTCGATGGACGAACATTCCGCATCCAGGGATTGAACGGTCTGACGAATCCCGAGGGAAGCTACCGTCTGGAAGTCTCGGCGGCTGACGTGAAAGACGAAGTAGGCAATTCAGGATCCGGTCTTCTGGCAGTGGACTGGCTGATGGCCGCCACATCGCCCGCTGTAACCTCGATTGACGGCGTTGAAAATTCACCACGGAATTCTGCCGTGAGCAGTGTTACCGTGAACTTTAATATGCCGGTCCAGCTCAATACGTTTGAGAAATCAGATCTGGTGCTGAAGCGGAATGGTGTGACCGTTCCACTGACCACCACCGCTTTGACGTTTACTCAATCAGGACCGTCGAGCTACGAAATCAGTGGGCTCGGCTCTGTGACAACAATCGCCGGGGACTATTCACTGACCGTCAATGCAACGGGCGTCCATAATTCCACGAATGTTGCGGGCATCGGTTCGCTGACAGCAACATGGATCATGGATGCTTCCGCTCCGACAATCAGTGGTCTTGCGGGCCTTCCAACCGGAGCAACACGGATTGCCGGGGATTCTGCCGACATCACGTTCAGCGAGGCGTTGGATGAGTCAACATTCACCATTGACGACCTGCGTTTGACTCGCAATGGAACGGCTGTGGATTCAAGCAGCCTTACATTGAGTCGGCTGACTTCCACGGTCTATCGAGTATCCGGGTTCTCTGCGTTGACGGCGTCAGATGGCACTTATGTCCTCTCACTGGCCAGCAACAAGGTCAAGGACATCGCCGGGAATGCCGGAACCGGGACGCTCACTCATCAATGGGTCATGGATACCGCAGCACCGAACGCAGCGACGAATCTGATCTTTAGTCCGGATACGGGAACCGCCGGTGACCTTGTTGTGAATGTTCTGACGGGAACACTCAGCGGCAAAATCAATCAGGCCGGTGTGATTGTCGAACTGTTTGATGAGACGACTCTACAGGAACTTGGACGAGCGACGGTCTCGGGAACGTCATTCTCAAAGACCCTGAGCTTTGCCGTAGCCGGTAATCATCGTGTGCGAGTTCGCGTGACAGACACTGCGGGCAACAGCACGGACGGTTTCCTGAATCTGTTTATTGATCAGTCTCTGCCCACCGTTGATCGCTTTGTGGGAATCCCTGCGACTGCAACAGCAGCGGCCCCGAACACAATTGACGTTGTCTTCACCGAGCCGTTTATTGCGTCCAGTCTGCGACGCAGCAATCTGAAACTGACTCGAAATGGCGGCATCGATTTGCTGCCAGCCAATGTCGTTTTCACACAGACCAGCCCGACAACTCTGCGAATCTCCGGCTTGTCTGGCCTGGTGACTCCGGATGGTGCTTATGAACTCACCATCGCTACAACTGGAGTGCTGGATCTGGCGGGAAATTCGGGCTTCGGCAATGTGACGGCCAACTGGTCTCGATTGGTGCAACCGGCGCCGACGGGAATGTTGCGAGGCTTCAACTTCAACGACGTTAACAGGAACAAGACTCGTGACGCCGGCGAAGCGGCGTTGCCCGGCTGGACTGTTTTCATTGACGCAAATCGCAATGGATCCCTGGATCCGGGTGAGCGATCGACAATCACGAACTCATGGGGTGAGTACATCTTCGATCGCCTTGCTCCGGGTGAGTATGTGATTGCACAGGTTCTGAAGTCCGGCTGGACTCAGACATTCCCGGAGGTTCTCCTGCGACGACTTCGCCGGCCACAAGCCAAATCACGATCGCTCATGATGTCTTTCGCGATGAGGAAACGGCAGCGGAGAATTCAGGTCAGACGACGGAATATGCGTGGCAGGACCAGAACATTGCAACTCCGGACGTCACCGACATTTACTACGATTTCCGGTCTCTCAATGGAGTCGCCAATCAGATTACCGCTACACAAATTGCACTGGCTGAGCAGGCCTTGCAGGGTTGGGCGAATGCGGCCGGTGGTCATCTGAACTTTATTCGTAACACGACGGCTCCAGCGTCGCAGATCATTAACATCGGTACGGGCGATCTTTCGGCACTGGGATACTCGAGCGGCACAAAGAAGACTATGGGGCTTGGAGGCGGGACCTATGCGAACGTCAACGGCCAGCTGACAATTTCCACGGGTGTCGTGTGGATGGATCAGGCGGAGTCCTGGGATCTCGTCTATGGAAATGGCAATCCGATCGGAACGTACGATTATTATACGATCGTGTCTCAGGAAATTGGCCATGCTCTCGGCGTAAAGCAGACCGGAGCTTCACCGAATGGTGCAGACACAACAGTGACCGCGGGTGGCTCTGAAGTCTTTCTGTTCCAAAGCCATTGTGGCTGCGGCGGCCTGCCAGTAAACGCCATTCGATACAACAGTGAACGGACGTCGCTCTCGGACAATGACCGATCTCTTGTGCAGGCGATTTATGGCGAGACAGCGACCGACCACAGTTCCAGCGAATCGGACGGATTCTTTAATGGCACCAATGCAGGTTACAACTGGCGGGATCAGGACCTTCGACGCCCAGTGTTATCGACGTGTTCTACGACTTCCGTTCTCTGAACGCCACGACCAATCTGATCACCAGGCACAGATTACACTCGCGACGCAGGCGATGGGGGCCTGGAAAGTGGCTTCGGGGGAATCCTCAACTTCGTACGCAACAGCTCCGCGCCGTTGGCGGATATCATCAATATTGGCGTGGGAAATCTGTCTGCTTTGGGGAGCACAAGTTCTCCGCGAGGTGTCCTTTGCTCTTGGCGCGGCACATTTCTCCGAAGTCGGCGGACAGCGAATTATTGAATCTGGAGTCGCGTGGCTGGATTCCTCAGAGACATGGGACAACGTTCGAGGAGGCGGAGATGTCAGTGGGACTTTCGACTTCTACACGGTCGTTAGCGCATGAGATCGGCCACGCTCTCGGTATTGGACATTCTGATACATCGCCGGGCCTGGACATTATGGATGGGTATTACGGTGGTGAACTGACAGCGTTTTCGGCGACCGATCGATCGTTGGTACGAACCCTCTATGCAACTCAGACGCAGGGAACGGACAACAACGCACCGGAAACTGGTGTTCTTGCGGCAGTGACTTTAGGCGTGCATGCCGTGACGGCGGAAGGCGGAAAAATGCTTTCCAATCTCAACTTCGGTGTTCGCATTCTTGGGCCGGAAATTTCCAATGTGGGGCCCGTGGTCAGCTATCGAGAGAACGGTGCCGCGGCACTTGTTGCTCCGGCGGCGGTCGTCAAGCAAGGACCGATCTTTACAGGGTTCAGTGGCGGCCGGTTGACCGTCGTGATTTCCGGCAATGCAGAGTCAACCGATCGCCTGGGTATCAGGCATGTTGGCAATGCGGCAGGCCAGATTGGGGTTAGCGGAACAACGGTGAAATATGGCGGCGTTGCGATTGGGACGTTTACGGGGACGACTCGGCTGACGATCACGCTCAACACTGCAGCCTCGCCTGCCGCGGTCCAGGCCTTGCTGCGAAATGTCACGTTTGCAACGGTGTCTGACACTCCGTCAACACTTGATCGTACGGTCTCGATAGCGTTGACCGACAGAGATGGTGCGATCAGTGATACGATCACAACGACAGTGAAAGTTGCTGCTGTGAACGATGCTCCGGTGATCGGAGCGTTTGATACAACGATCAATTACACGGAAAACACCGCTCCGGTTCTGCTGGATCAGAATGCGACGGTCATTGATCTGGATTCGGCTAACTTCTCGGGTGGCCGCTTAACCGTGACTGTGACCGAAAACCTCCAATGGACTGATCGTATCAGCATCCGACATGTGGGCGATGCTGCGGGCCAGATCGGGGTCAGTGGAAATACGATCCGTTACGGTGGAGTCCTGATTGGTCTGTCTTCGGGACTCAATCAGCTCATCGTCAACTTCCACAGCACCGCAACTCCTGCGGCTGTTCAGGCCTTGCTCCGCAATCTGACATTCTCAAGCGTTACGCGAAATCCTTCTGCTCTAACTCGCAAGGTCCGAGTGACACTGAATGACGGAGACGGCGGGACCAGTCAATCGGTCACCAAGTCCGTGCAGGTCAAAGCGATTAATGATGCGCCGATGATCTCTGCTTTTGAAACGGCCGTTCGCTATCGAGAGAATGATCCGCCAGTAGTTCTGGATACGGACGCCACAATCACTGACTGGGATTCGTCTGATTTCTCTGGCGGGAAGCTGGCCGTGGAAGTAGCCGTGAACGCTCAGGCCACGGATCGCCTCGGCATTCTGAACGCTGGCAATGCAGCCGGACAAATCAGCTTGTCAGGAACGACAGTTCGCTATGGCGGTGTTGTCATTGGGACATACTCCGGGACGACCAAACTTGTGGTCACCCTGAATTCCAGCGCGACAATGAGTGCCGTACAGGCACTTCTTCGCAGCATTACCTTTAGCAGTACGTCAGATAATCCCAATGTTGCGGATCGCTATATCAAAGCCAGCCTCACCGATGGAGATGGCGGCACCAGCCGCACTGCGACGAAGCTGCTCCGGCTCACCCCGGTCAATGATGCTGCGACGATTGCCGCTGGTTCCGGAACGGTGACCTACACCGAAGGGACAACTCCGGTTCTGGTCGCATCGGGTGCCACATTGACGGATGTGGACTCGGTCAATTTCTCCGGGGGAGCACTCACGATCTTTATCTCGGCAAATGCCCAGTCGACAGATCGCGTAGGAATCCGACATGTCGGCAATGCTGCCGGCCAGATTGGTGTCAGCGGCAGCCAGATTCGATACGGCGGTGTCTTGATCGGGATGTTTTCGCAGACCGGGAACTTCGTCATCAACCTGACATCTGCGGCCACTCCGACGGCAGTTCAGGCTTTGCTGCGGAACATCACGTTCTCGTGCGCCACCGCAAACATTTCTCTCAAGACTCGAACGGTCACTATCACTCTGACGGAATTCGATGGCACCAGAAGCCAGGTGTTGGCAAAAGAAATACGACTCAGGGCGGCGGCCGAAACTCCTGTTGTCGCGCCACCAACGTTTTACAGAGAGAACTCCAGTGCTATTGTCCTGGATTCAAAAGCAGTATTGACCGCCGGTCACTTAACGAACTTTGGCGGTGGAAAACTAACCGTCACGATTACGACGAACTCGGAATCGAGCGATCGAGTCGGGATCCGCCATGTGGGGAATGCGACTGGCCAGATTGGACTCAGCGGCACGACGATAAAATACAGCGGTGTGGTGATCGGGTCATTTAGTGGCACGACGACGCTGGTCGTGAGTTTCAACTCCGGGGCGACTCCTGCAGCCGTGCAGGCTCTGCTGCGGAACATCACGTTCTCCAGTGTCTCGGAGAACCCCTCGACGCTCAACAGAACCCTGAAGATTTCCTTGCAGGCCGCGAATGGCACTATTGCCCACCAGGCAACGAAATCCGTCCAGGTTGTTGCCTTGAACGACGCGCCGGTGATCGGAGCGTTTGATACAACGATCAGTTACACGGAGAATACCGCTCCGGTTCTGTTGGATCTGAATGCCACAGTCCTTGATCTGGATTCGTCGGACTTCTCGGGGGGCCGCCTAACCGTTAATTTGGCGGAAAACTCCCAATGGACTGATCGGATTGGCATTCGACACGTGGGCGATGCAACCGGTCAGATCGGAGTCAGTGGAAACACGATCCGTTATGGTGGCGTCGTGATTGGTCTGTCTTCGGGACTCAATCAACTCATCGTCAATTTCCACAGCACCGCAACACCTGCGGCTGTTCAGGCCTTGCTCCGCAATTTGACATTCTCAAGCGTTACGCGAAATCCGTCCGCTCTGACTCGCAAGGTCAGAGTGACATTGACTGACGGAGACGGCGGGACCAGTCAATCGGTCACCAAGTCCGTGCAGGTCAGAGCGATTAACGACGCACCGATTATTTCTGCTTTCGAAACGGCTGTTCGATACCAAGAGAATGATCCGCCCATAGTTCTGGATACGGACGCCACAATCTCTGACTGGGATTCGTCTGATTTCTCGGGCGGGAAGCTCACCGTGGAAGTGGCTGTGAATGCTCAGACTACAGATCGACTTGGCATTCGGAACGCCGGAAATGTTGCTGGGAAGATCAGCGTCGCAGGGGCCTTGGTACAGTATGGAGGTCTGGTCATCGGGACCTATAGCGGGACTACCAAACTCGTCGTTGCCCTGAATTCTCATGCGACAGCAAGGGCCGTTCAGGAACTGCTTCGCAGCATCACCTTCAGCAGTTCGTCGAACAATCCCACTGTGGCAGATCGCTCCATCAAAGCCAGCCTTACGGATGGAGATGGTGGCACCAGTCTCACTGTTACGAAGCTGCTCCGGCTGACAGCGGTCAACGATGTTGCGACTCTTGCCGGTGGTTCTGGAATTGTGACCTACACGGAAGGGACTGCCCCGGTTCTGGTTGCATCGGGTGCCACATTGACGGATGTAGACTCGGTCAATTTCTCCGGGGGAGCACTCACGATCTTTATCTCGGCAAATGCCCAGTCGACAGATCGCGTAGGAATCCGACATGTCGGCAATGCGGCTGGACAGATTGGTGTCAGCGGCAGCCAGATTCGATACGGTGGTGTATTGATCGGGATGTTCTCACAGACCGGGAATTTCGTCATCAACCTGACATCAGCGGCTACGCCGACGGCAGTTCAGGCCCTGTTGCGGAATATCACGTTCTCATGTGTCGCCACAAACATTTCTCTCAAGACTCGAACGGTCACTATCACTCTGACGGAATTCGATGGCACGAGAACTCCGATGGTGATGAGAGATGTGCGTTGCGTGAAGCCGCAGGCACCTGGATTTGCGTCAGTCATCAGTCCCGGTCCAGTCCTTGATCCTGTCGACCAGGTCTTCAGTCTGCGACTAATTGAGCAGGACCTGCTTCTTGCGGAGACTGCTCTGACGGCCACCGGGATGAAGTGAGCGCGGCCAAATGTGTCAACACTCCGCGAGGCAGAGTTGTGATTTCATCGTAACCCGCGACGCGTCAGTGAGGAATTGTTGTTGAAAGCGTGGCCGCTCTTATCCCTCACTGACGATTCGAGTTGTGAGAACACGCATCTTTCGACAAACACATGCCGCACACTGTTCCAGTGACGATGCTGGTGACGGTGTCAGCAGCACCTTGACGTTTCCTGAACACAGCGAGAGATGTCGCCGGTGGCCAGACTTGCTCCTCGGCGGCCGCGCGATTTCGATTCACTGCGTCCACTTCGCGGATGACATGGAAGATCTGACTGATGTCATTCACGGTGGCATCGGTCGCTGTTCGCATTTCGTCGAGGCGAGAACGAATTTCACGGGTAGCGTCGCTGGTCTCGCGGGCGAGGGCTTTGACTTCGCTGGCCACCACGAATCCTTTGCCGGACTCGCCGTTAGCTCGAGCCGCTTCGATCGTCGCATTCAGAGCCAGCAGGTTGGTTTTGCCAGCGATGCTTTCGATCAGAGCAACGACGCCATTGATCTGGTCGGCAGCGTGGTCGAGACTTGTTATACTGTTGCGCCTCGATCAGCCACATCAGAGGCTCCGCGAGACAATCGCAGCGGCTCGCTCCGTGCTGCTGGCGATGCCGCTGATGGAATACGTGAGTTCTGGTGATCGCGGTGGCGGACGTATTGGTTGTGGAGCGAAGTACTTCAATCGCCGCTTCAATTGGTGCTGCGACGGCTTTGCTGCCCTTCATACCGACGTAGAATCCGACGATGACGGTTGCAATCAGTGGAATCAGGATGGCCAATGCTGAAATCAGTTTTGCCCAACCGACTGAGGCCGTGATTTCATCAACATAGCTGTCGGCAAGCCCTTCCACTTTTTCTATTTCTGCAACGGCAATCGCTGCGGCTGCGTCATACTTCTTTTTGGTTTCCTGCAAAGTCAGATAGCTGGAGATGTATTGTTCCATCAAAGTCGTGACCTTGGCAAACTCGGCGCGACAGACGTCAGACATGCGTTGTCCGTCGAACTTCCCTTCGAGCTGATCAGCGGAGAAATTGCGATCAAACGTTCCGGTCGCCAGCATTTCATTCATGGCATCGGTATGGAACGCTCGGGAATCGTCGATCTCTTTGCGGCAGCGTTCCGGATCCTGGCCAGCAGTCAATTGTTCAAGGAAGAACAGTTGTGTCAGAAAGCCAATGCTGGACTCCATGCCACCGTCGGCGGCAGCCCATTTGAGTTGCAGTCCACCGTTCCAGGTGATCGGTTTTTCCGGATCGGATTCAATCTCGTCAACCTGCGCATCGCCCAGAGCTTCCAGAACTTCGCTGACAGAGATAAAGAGTTCGGCCTGAGTTTTGAAGTCGACTTTTGCTGCTTCGAAAGCGTGATGAGCACTCTGCAGTTCTGCCATTGAAGTCTCATAGACTTTCAGCGAATCATGCAGTGTCGAAGTTGTTCCGAGTTGAGTACATCTGCATCTTCGACACGTTTCAGCTGTTCCTGGGCGCGGTCCTGATACTCCGCCATTCGTTTTTTATTGCGTTCGACATCGACGTTGTGAATGATCTCGCAGTTGGAAATAATCTGTCCCCTGGATGCTGATGGCATTCATCGCCCCGTCAGCAGTGCTCCACGCCGGACCAGAGAGTCTGGTCAGCAACCGTCCCAGTGAGTAAATTCCGCCTCCGCCTGCTGCCCCGCAGATCAACACCAGAATACCAACGACAACATAGCCAACGGCCATACGCTTCCACAGTGGCAGTTTCTCAAGTTTCATGTCAGTCTCTTGACCGGATTGGGGTACGTCCAGGATGGATACGGGCATCAGGTGTTGAAAGAATTCAACTCATGCCGGGCAGCTATCGAAGGTCCTGCTGAGAACTGTCCTCCTTTTTGCCGTACGGGTGGGCAAGTCCGGAGATTTCGGAGTAAAGCGAAGATTCTGCGGGTTGTATTGATTGAGACGCCCCGACGGCAATTGAGCGAGGATGTCGAAAGGCGATAGAAGTGAGCGGTATGCGGTCGTTCATTGTCCAATCGAAAAATTGGGCTGGACATTCTTATCGGACGGAATCAAGACGGGCAAGAATGCCCATCCTATTCGAGCGATCTCAGGACGCGATCAAACTGCTCGATGCATACGTCCCAGCGGTAGTGTTCGGTCACTGGTGCCGATATGCGCTGTCCTTCGAGGCGAATTTGCATTGTTCAGGAGGAGCCCCGCGCGGCGTTCGCCATGGCGTTCGTGTTGCCACGGGGGACAGCCGTCCGTTGAACTGATCCTGAATCAGTTCACGACTTCCATCAACAGCCGTGGTCACAACCGGTAATCTGGTAGCCTGTGCTTCAGGATCACGTTGGGTAATCCTTCCAGTGCGACGCCAGCAGCAGTGCATTTGCAGACTTCATCAGTCGCCACGCATCGGGACGCCAGCCCGGAAGTTGCACCGAGCTTTGCAGACCAAGTTCATCCACTCGCCGTTGCAAGTCAGCACGCAGTTCGCCCTCCCCGATATAAAGGAGTTTGGCGTTCGCTTTGAGTGCAGGAAACTGTTCCCGCATCGCTCGAAAGGCTTCGAGCGCATCGAGAGGGGCCTTCTGAGCAGACAGCCGACCAACGCACAGCACAATGCGATCGTCCGGTGCGCAACCCATTTCGCTGCGAATCGCCGGGACTGCCGCATCGATTGCGTCGATGTCAACTCCATTCGGAATCGCCTCCATTCGCGCGGCATCGATGTGACAGAGTTGTCGATGCAGTTCACCGACCGATTGACTGACTGCCACGTAGCGATCCACGAGGCCCTTCGTGATTCGCTCTGGAAGCGTAACGACAAGTCGGCGGTCGGCAACTCGAACACCGCAAACGATCCAGCGAACGCCGGCCAGGCGCCCGGCAAGGCGGCCCATAAGATTGGCTTGATACAGAAAGGTCAGCACCACATCGGCCTGATTCCTCAGAAGCTCCCGACGCAGTCGAAGGATCGCTCGAATGTCCATCAAACCGCCGACGTCTAATGCCGTGACCTCGATCGCCTCAGCTTCCAGCAGTGATGCAAGCGGCCCTGCGTTTCGCAGGCTGACAACTCGTACCTGCCAGCCGAGATTCTTCAGCCCGATCGCAATACGAACGAACGCCTTTTCCGCCCCACCGACATCCAGTTCGGTGATGACCATCGTCAGTCGGCGAGATTTTGCAGCGGTCGCTGTCGACATGAAGAGAATTCAAGGCAGGGAGACGAGGAGACGAGGAGACAAGGAGACGCAGGACGGATGCAGCGACTGCTAAAGCGTAACCGCGTCAGCAGTCAGGTGACATTCAAAAATGTCAGTACCGTGGATTGGCCATCACGACCACTTCAGAATGACCTTTCCGGACTGGCCGGACTTCATGGCTTCGAAGCCCTTCTCGAATTCCGTGTAATGCAGACGATGAGTGATCACGGGGCTGATATCCAGTCCACTCTGCAGCATCACGGTCATTTTGTACCAGGTTTCGTACATCTCACGACCATAGATGCCATGAATTGTCAGCATGTTGAAGACAACGATATTCCAGTCGATGGAAATGTCCTCGGAGGGAATTCCCAGCATCGCAATTTTTCCACCGTGCGCCATGTTGGTCAACATGCTGCGAAATGCAGCGGGGTTGCCGGACATTTCAAGCCCCACGTCAAAGCCTTCCACCATCCCCATTTCTCGTTGAACGTCTTCCAGCTTCTCGTGACGCACATCGACAACGCGTGTTGCACCCATCTTCTTTGCCAATTCCAGACGCCATGGGTTCACGTCGGTGACCACCACGAAGCGAGCTCCAGCATGACGAACAACAGCGGCCGCCATGAGACCGATGGGGCCAGCTCCGGTAATCAGCACATCTTCGCCCAGCACCGGGAAAGCCAATGCCGTATGGACGGCGTTGCCAAACGGATCAAAGATTGAGGCAATGTCGCGATCGATACTGTCGTGATGATGCCAGACGTTGGTCATTGGCAGTGCAATGTATTCGGCGAAGGCCCCCGGACGATTCACGCCAATGCCCTGTGTCTTCGGGCAAAGATGACGACGACCGGCCAGGCAGTTTCGACAACGTCCACAAACAACGTGACCTTCGCCACTGACAACTTCGCCCGGATGAAAGTCGACAACATTCGAGCCGACCGCCACGATTTCACCCACGAATTCATGCCCAACCGTCATCGGGACGGGAATCGTCTTGCGAGCCCACGCGTCCCATTCGTAAATGTGCACATCGGTCCCGCAGATTCCCGTACGATCCACCTTGATCAGGACGTCGTTAACTCCGACCGTTGGCTCCGGCACATCTTCCAGCCAAAGCCCTTTTTCAGAGTGTCGCTTAACCAGAGCCTTCATTTCGGAATCCTCTCAGTGGATTGAATATAGTGGATGGTGTGTGCAGTATACTAGACGACGCGAATCCGTTTTGCAAGACATATTTCCACTATCGTGGAAATTGTGTTAGACTCTGACCGAGGGATTGGGGTTCTCGTTTAATGGTAAGTCGCCGGCGACTTCGATTTTTGGTTCATGATTCGTTGAATTCGTGAGCGGAATGGCGCTAGCCACCGGTGAATGTTCAGGTAAGCATTAAACAACGGTGGACACCGGCGGCTAGCGCCATCCCGCTCACGGACAAAGCTCTGGTCAACGCCCTGCCTGCTGCCTCTTTGAGGAAATCTGGAACCATGAAAAAGAAGCTCGCTTCCGCATCCAGCGACAATCCGACAGCCGAAGATGTCAGCCGCCATGTCTGTCGTCGCATTCATGAACTGCGCCAGAAGCTGGGTTGGTCACTGGACGTCTTGTCGCAAGCTTCCGGCGTCAGTCGTTCCATGCTGAGCCAGATTGAACGCGAGCAGGCAAATCCGACGCTGGCTGTTACGGTCAAGATCGCGAACGCGTTGGGAATGTCGGTGGCAGAGCTCCTGGAACAGGTGGTGACGGTTCGCAACATCGAAGTGATCCGCGCGGAGGATCGTCAGCATATTTTTCGAGCTGACGGGAATTGCTCCATTCGCACTCTGTCACCTCTGCATCTTGAGAAAGATGTGGAGTTCTATGAGGTACTGCTGACTCCGGATGGCGTTCTGCGTTCTGCGCCGCATTTCGAGGGGACTCGGGAGTTCCTGACAGTGCAGAAGGGAAAAATCCAGGTCACTTCGGACTCGGAGGTCACAGAATTGAATAAAGGGGATTCAGCCAGTTATCGGGCCGATGTGCCTCATGAGATCCGCAATCTGGCCAAAGCGGAGTCTCTGGTCTTTTTGGTCGTGATTTATCAGTAGCCTCAATCCGATTTCCACAATCGCGCGGAGTTCTCTATAGTCCTGCCTGCACAAGTTGGGCACTGGGGAATCTTGAGGTCAGCGATGTCGGAAGTTGCGGTTTCTGAACAGGACGTTTCGCGATATGTCGTTCGCTATGGAACGATGAGGCTGCTGGGCGACTTCGAGGCGCGCCGCCAGACGTCGTTTGCTCGCAATGATGAAGTCGTTGTTCGATCAGAGCGTGGCATTGAGTGGGGTGTGGTGTTGTGTCCGGCGACAAGTCAGACGGCTTCGTACCTTGGGAACAACAAAGGCCCCGGGGGCAGAATCCTGCGAGCCGTCTCTGATGAAGACCGACGTTCGCGCGGAGAGAATTCCGCCCGCGAGAAGAAATTCTTTGATCTGGCCACATCGATGATCAAAGAGCGATCCATGCAAATGCAGGTGATCGACATCGAACAGATCTTTGGTGGCGAACGAGTCATCATTTATTATCTGTCCGAGAATCGCGTCGATTTTCGCGATCTTGTGAAATCGATGGCTCGCGAGTTCAACACGCGCATTGAGATGCGACAGATTGGGATCCGCGACGAAGCGAGATTGCTGGCTGATTATGGTGATTGTGGCAAACCAGTATGCTGCAATACGCACCTGCAGGAAATGCCTCCTGTCTCGATGAAGATGGCAAAATTGCAGAAAGCAACGCTCGACCCGAACAAGATTTCCGGGCGTTGCGGACGACTCAAATGCTGCCTTCGGTACGAGTACGATACGTACGAGGAACACCGTAAGGAGCTGCCTCCGATCGGTGCCACGGTCATCACGAAAAACGGCACTGCTCGCGTTCTGCAACATGAATTGTTGGCAAAACGCCTGGTTGTCGTTTACGAGGATGGGCGGCGTGTCATGACCGATTCGGCCGACATTGTCACCGTCGTTTCCCGAGGCAGTAAGTCGGCTCGCTCAGAATCTGACGACGACGAAAATCCGTAATCGGGCCTTCATTCGACCGGTGGCTTGCTGTAGAATCGCAACACCACCATACTATCCTGATGCTTTTTCGCCACAAAGTCCCCGGACCGTTTCAGCAATGACCTCTGTCAGAAACCATGCCACTCCTCGGACCTACCATCCTATGGCCTACAAGTTCGTGTTTTCCGCATTGCGGTTTACGCAGGAACAACTGGGACGGGATCGGTCAACAGAAGCGACCGGGCATATCAGCGGACCAGAGCTGCTGGATGGGATTAGACGGCTGGGATTACAGCACTTTGGGATGATGTCGATCGTCGTCTTCAAGACCTGGGGGATTCACAGCACAGACGATTTCGGCAAGATCGTGTTTCAATTGATCGAAGCCGGAGAAATGCGAAAGACTGACGACGACCAACTGGATGATTTCCTTGGCGTCTACGAGTTCAGCAAAGTCTTTCACGACGATTATACGCTCGACACCAGCGAAGTTTTCAGTAAGTCCTGAAGTCTCGACCGAACTTTGGGTTCAAGTTGTTCGTGGCAAGAAGCATTCACGGACCTTTGCTCGTACTTGAACTGGCGTTTTGAATTGTGTTTGAAGTTCGAGACGTCTGGTCGAATGCGTCTCCTTTCAATTGATCCTGAATGGCTCGGGCAAAGAAGTGTTGGGCAAGAGAAGCCTTGAAGGTGATGAACACCGCCGCTGGTGAAGTTTCGAGGACGAGCGGTTGAGCTCCTTCCGACCTGTATGAGTTCTTGCATGCCGGTTTACACCGGATCGCTCACCAAAGTGGCGCCTAAATTCTTTGGCATGGCCTCAGGTTGATTTGTCAGAGTCCCTGGGCCGACTCGCAACAGATTCCTTTTGGCTCCAGGAACGGCTAACAGAACCGTAGCTGGGCTCGTGAGAGCTCAGCTACGCGTCCGAATTCTCGCAAGCCAGACGACTCCCGGATGTTTTGGCAGGGGTTCCTGGCGTTCGGAGTAACCTCGGACTTCTGAAACGCCAGCAACACGGTCAATTCACGATGATTGGTCGTTTTGAGACCTACACTCGGTTTTGCGCAGATCGCACAGCTGATTCAGGCGGTGAAAAAATCAATGCCCTGGACTTGGCGAACCGAGTTTCTGTGGTACCATCTCGATGTTGGGTAAAAACCCAACATGCGATTTGTGAGATGAGACGAAGAGTTTGGGGGACAGCCATGTTGGTGCTAAGACGGCGAAAAGGCGAGCTGATTGTGATCAACGAAGAGATTCGCATCTATGTGGCTCAGGCGACCGAAGGAAGTTGCACTCTGTCAATCGAAGCGCCCGATTCGATGGTGATTCGACGTGGCGAACTGCCGCCGTTAGAGAAACGGTTGTCTCGCGGAATCTCTTCTTCAATACAGGTCACCAAATGAAGACGCATGTGGGACGCTTGATTCGCGACGCCCGGACTGCCCGGGGAATTTCGCTCCGCGCACTGGCAGGGCAGGTGGGGATACATTTCAGCCATTTGTCAAAGATCGAAAATGGCAAAGACCAGATCGGAAGGGAATCACTGCTTCGTCTTGCGGAGATATTGGGCGTTGATGCCGATTTGTTATTGGGAGAAGCAGGACACCAGTCGGTTCCTTTTCGAGTGTTAGGGGACATTGCCGCTGGTATGCCGATCGAGGCGGTTGAGGACATCGAGACATTTGAACTGACTCGACTGTTCGATCCTCATCAACATTTTCTTTTACGCGTCAAAGGCCATTCGATGATTCTCGATGGCATCAACGACGGCGATCTCGCCATCATTCGCCATGGCAACACAGCAAATAACGGTGACACGGTTGTTGCGATCGTGAATGGCGGTGAAGCCACGCTGAAACGCTTCCGTCGTACGAAAGACGTGATCGTATTGACTCCGGCTAACGACCAGATGACGGCTACGACATGGCCGGCTGGTCAGGTCGAAATAAGAGGCGTCTACGTGGGTCTGGTGAGAACGCATCGCTGAATCCGCATGAACTGCAAACGCCCCTGGTGCTCTGTCAACGCCTCAAGAGGCGTGGTGGCTCAGAAACGAGGCGAGGAACCGATAGGGCAAGAGCCCCGAAGTCGTGAGGTCATTTTGAGTTCGTAGTGGAGAGGGCGTTTTCCGCGGCGGTCTGTCTTTGGAATCGATGGCCCACAACAAGCCCTTGCTTTACAGGGGCGATGCGAACTGTATCCTGCCTCCTCCTGATTCTTCTTTGAGGTGACCATGAATTCACGCAACTCCCGAAACGGCCTGATTTTATTCGCCGTATACCTGCTGTTTTATGGCGGGTTCGTCTTTATCAACGCATTCGATCCCGCCAGCATGGAACGCACACCCATTGCCGGGCTCAACCTGGCCGTGCTGTACGGCTTCGGGCTGATCATTGGGGCCGTTGTCTTGTCGGCGGTGTACGGAGTTCTTTGCGGAGACGCCTCAGGCAACAGTTCAGGCTCAAATCAACAGGAGCCGAAAGCGTGATTTACGAATCCTCAATTCTGGCGGTTACAATCTTTCTCGCTTTCGTGGGCTTCACGTTGGGACTCAGCTTCTGGCTGGGCGGTAAGGCGAAATCTTCAGAGGGCTATTTCGCGGCACACGGACAGATTCCGTGGTTTGTGAACGGGATTGCCTTTGCAGGAGACTATCTCTCGGCAGCGTCGTTTCTCGGCATCTGCGGGATGATTGCGTTCTACGGTTACGACGGATTTCTCTATTCGATTGGATATCTGGCGGGCTGGATTGTCGCCTTGTTCGTGGTTGCCGAACCGATGAAGCGACTGGGGCGATTTACGTTTGCGGATGCACTGGATTCGCAGTTCAATTCCAAAGGTATCAAGCTGGCCGCAGGGATCAGCACGCTCGTCGTCAGCGTATTCTATTTGATTCCTCAAATGGTCGGTGCCGGTGCTTTAGTCACGCCGTTGCTTGGATTTCCGCAATGGGTGGGAGTTGTGATGGTCGGCGGGGTCGTCATTCTCATCGTGGTGACGGCCGGCATGGTTTCGACGACGTGGGTGCAGTTCCTGAAAGGCGCGTTGCTGGTTGTCTTCAGCGCAATTCTGACGTGGATGATTTTGCAGCGTGGATTTAAGGTCGAAAAGGGAGGAAACGATGGGCATGAGTTCCAGACGTTCCGCATTACCTCGGATGATCTGACGAATGGTGACGGCAAGGTTGGTAGCCTTGAGAACGTTGATGTTCTGCCGGCCGATAACGGCTGGGAGAAGTTCGACAAGAGGTACGTCCGCCTGCAGAACCGAGACACACAGTTGATTACAGTTTGGATGATGAAGGAGCTGGCTGAAAAGGAAGGTCCGAATCTCGAACTGAACGAAGTGCAGACGTTATCAAAAGCGGCGGACGGGACGATTTTTGTTAATGGTCTAAAGAAGGGCAGGAAGAAGGGCGAGCCGGAGTTGTATGCGGTTGGCCATGTTGTCGAACTGCCTGATGGCAAAACGGAAACCGGTCCATTGTCGACAATCGACTTCTTCAGAACTCTGCAGCAGAGCAAAGTTGTGCTGTGGCGAAATGAAAAAGTGGTGCACTCGGACAAGACTGAGACCACTGTCTACTATCCGAAGGTCACGACGGGGGCCGAGGTTCTGCGACCGGGTGAACACCCAACGTTCAAGGGGATCCGCAGTGAGAAGCTTTTCGACAAGGTGAATTTCCTGTCGCTGATGCTGGCTCTGTTCTGTGGTACGGCGTCATTGCCACATATCCTGATCCGTTACTACACCGTGAAGGATGCCAGCAGTGCTCGCAAAAGCACCATTGTAGGCATCACCAGCATCGGGCTGTTCTACGTATTGACGCTGTATCTTGGGCTCGGAGCCATGACGAGTGGAACGCTTGATGTCAGCGAAGAGAACATGGCCGCTCCATTGCTCGCCAAGGGCATGAACACCTGGCTCTTTGCTGCGATTTCCGCGATTGCGTTCACCACCGTTCTGGGCACCGTCAGCGGTTTGATCCTCGCGGCTGCCGGCGCGGTGACTCATGACTTGCTGGGCAGTGCGTTTGGAATTCAGATGACGGATACGGAGAAGGTTCGTATCGCAAAGATGTCTTCTGTCCTTGTGGGAGCAATTGCGATTGCTTTGGGCATCCTGTTTCAGAAGATGAATCCAACATTTCTGGTTGGTTGGGCATTCAGTGTCGCGGCGTCAGCGAACTTGCCTTCACTGGTGATGATTCTCTTCTGGCCCAAGGTCACGAAGCAGGGCATCGTGGCCGCCATCGTGGTCGGAATGGTGTCATCCATGACCTGGATTTTGCTAAGCGGTGAAGCCTACTCCAAAGTCTACGGTCTGGACGCTGCGGCCGCGATCGTGCCGTTCAGTCAGCCGGGGATCCTGACGATTCCTCTTGGCTTTTTGACGCTGGTGGTTGTATCAATGCTGACAACCGGGCGGCAGCAAACCGCTCCATGAAGTTGCAGAGCAGCAAAAGTCAAAGTCGATGACAGAGAGGTGGCTCGGAAAAACTTGCCAGCGTTCATGATATCCAGAGAGTTTTCGGTATTATGTCCGCAAATGTTGCCTTGGCCCGTGTGCTCCGGCAATTCATGATCCATTCGTGCTTCGAAACGACCTTGAGTATCTGCGACAGCGCAATCGCCGAAGACACGATGAGCGAGAAGCGGCGGCGCGTTTTGAAGCATTCAGCTCAAAAGGTGAATGAGGAAGTCGGCAACGAAAACAGGGAAACCAGATGTCTCTGATTTCCCTGTTTTTTTTGCCTCAAATCAAAAGCCGCCGAAAGGACTTGAACCTTCGACCTACGCTTTACGAAAGCGTCGCTCTACCAACTGAGCTACGGTGGCGTGAATTGGCTGGACGTCACGTCCCGAAGGACGGTTCGTCACAAATCATTGGGTGGAACTTTAGCGTCGTTTTGATCGTGAAGATCTGAAACCCCAAGTTTTGTTCACTCCTGAGTTGCGGAGAGGCGGCGAACTTCCCATCGTTCGCGGCTGCGGGCGGTTGGATTGCGGGCATTTTGGCCGCAGAGCTGGTGTCAGCCAGCATTCCGCCCACAATCTGAAGGCCAATCCCGACTAAAGTCGACACCAATGAACAAACAACATTTCGATCAGGCCAGCCTGAACAATTGCGCAAAGGTCCTCGGAGAAACCACCATGGCGGAGACTCGCTCTCAGATTCTGGATCGACTTAGAAAAAAAATCGCTGCGGGAATTCCCATTATCGGTGGTGGAGCAGGCACCGGGATCAGCGCCAAATGCGAAGAAGCGGGCGGGATTGATCTGATCGTCATCTACAACTCGGGTCGCTATCGCATGGCGGACGTGGACGTCCGCTGGTCTCATGCCGTATGGAAACGCCAATCAGATCGTTCGCGAGATGGCCCGCGAAGTGCTCACAGCTGTCAAATCAACGCCAGTGCTGGCCGGTGTCTGCGGGACGGACCCCTTTATGCTGCGAGACCATTTTCTGAAGGATCTGAAAGAGTTGGGCTTTGCCGGCATTCAGAACTTCCCCACAGTCGGGCTGATCGATGGTGTGTTTCGAGCGAACCTGGAAGAAACCGGGATGGGCTTTCAACTGGAAGTGGACCTCATTGCCGCTGCTCGCGAATTGGATCTGCTGACAACTCCGTATGCCTTCGACAATGATCAGGCGGCAGCTTTGACAAAAGCGGGAGCTGACATCATCGTGGCTCACATGGGACTGACGACCAGCGGCACGATCGGAGCATCAACCGCCCTGACTCTCGAACAGTGCGTGCCTCGCATCGCAGAGATGACGCAGGCGGCTCGCGAAGTGAACAAGGACGTGATCGTGCTCTGCCACGGTGGCCCGATTGCGATGCCCGAAGATGCTGCGTTTATGATGAACGCCGTTCCGGCCATCAACGGCTTCTACGGAGCGAGCTCAATGGAGCGTCTGCCGACCGAGATCGCTCTGACCGAACAGGTGCGAAAATTCACGGCAATTCGACGAGTAACGTGATTCTGAGAGATGAGCGTTCCGGAAGATTGTGAAAGAAAAACAATGATGCGAGCCTTCCTGCAAGCGTTGACTCGGACGTCCCTTGATGCGGTGAACGAATTACAAATAGTTTTTTGGAATGCCTGTGTATACTGAGGCCGGAGCTACGAGTTGAAGAAATGCTGGCGGAAGCCTGCACGACGTTCGGATTAGTGATAAGCTCCCCGGACTAAATCTCCGGTGGTTGGTCGTGAAACAAAAAAATCAAAGATCTGTGGAACTCATATGATTGCTCCTTCCGAACAAACCTCCTGCGAAGGCGTGCCCGAACTCGAGATTCGTCCTGCCGATTACACCGCGCTGGCGCGTTATGGTCGAGTTCCTCAGGTGGCACGGTTCTCGGGATTCGGCCCGACAGTCGATCGAGGCACTCAGATTGTTGTCAGTACAGATCGTGGAGAAGAAATTGCCGAGGTGCTGCAGGCAACCCGGAACCTCAAGCCGGAAACGCCGGACGGTATGACTGGCGAAGTGGTTCGTGTCGCTACGGACGTCGATCTGGCAACTTCAGCGAAGAATGAACAAATGATGGAAGCCGCGTTTCCGGGATGGATTGAACGCTGTGCAAAATGGAAGTTGCAGCTGGAATTGATCGATCTGGAGATGACTCTGGATAGCCGGCTGATTCTCTACGTCCTGAACGATCGCGGGGCCGAGACGACCCGCATGGCACTACTCGCGGCAGCGGCGGGTTTAGGGATTGTGCATGTGCAACCTGTATCGGCCGAAGGAGTTGTTCAGGCTTCTGGCGGTGGCGGATGCGGAAGTTGCTCAAACCATTAGTGCCGGCTCGATCTCATTCTGAATCAAGCTCCATCGTTGAAGTCGTAATGTGAGGTCGAGGCGACGTTCATCGCAGTCATCGCGGGCAAATGTAGGGAAGTTTGCTTTCCCGGACGGGGACAGGTTGTCAAACTAAGGCCACCTGCCCTTGATCAATCCCGCCACGCCATAGCGAGTCTGTTGCCATGCTCAGTTTCTGGGACCGAGATGCTCGTTCACGACGTCGAGAATTCCTGCAGGCCGGGGCTTTGGGGTTGGGTGGATTGCATTTGACAGATCTGTTGCACGAGAAAGCTCTTGCAGACAATGGATCGTCAGTGCTCAGGGACAAGTCGGTGATCTTTCTGTTTCTGCACGGTGGCCCCAGTCAGACAGAAACGTTTGACCCAAAGATGACAGCTCCGGTCGGCATCCAAAGCGCGACAGGGGAAGTCCAGACGAAGATTCCGGGAATCACATTCGGTGGAACCCTTCCGAAACTCGCCGCGCTGGCCGACAAGTTTTCGGTAGTGCGTTCTTTTGTCACGGGCGATGGAAATCACGACATCAAACCCATTGTTTCCCGAGACACTCTGAAGGCTAATCTGGGCTCCCTGTTTGCGCGAGTCGCCGGAACAAACCGACCGGGGAGCGGGATTCCGACGAATGTTGCATTGTTCCCGAAAGCGGTCGCTTCGAAAGTGCCAAACGGCACACGCGGTTTTAGCACTTTACATCCGCCGGAGTTTTGGGAAGTGGCTATCGACCTTTCGTCCCCGGGGCTCAGGGCGAAGCTCAGGAAAACATGAAGCTTCAGTTTGATCGAAATCGCCTGAATGATCGGCAACATTTACTGAAGAAACTGGATCTCATTCGACGCTCGATGGACCAGTCGGGAATACTCACCGGGCTTGATCGAATTCAGCAACAGGCCTTCGACACAATTGTTGGAGGAGTGGCGGACGCATTTGATTTGTCGAAAGAAGACCCGCAAACGATCGCGCGTTATGATACCGCATCGCTTTTGCGTCCTGATGACATTAACCGACGCTGGAACAATCATAAGAATTATGTTGACAATGTTCAGAGTCTGGGCAAGCTTCTGTTGCTGGCTCGCCGTCTGTGCGAGGCTGGTTGCGGCTTTGTCACTGTGACGACAAATTTTGTCTGGGATATGCATGCCGATGCGAACAATGCCGGGGTTGAAGAAGGCATGCGATATATGGGCGGACCGCTCGACCACGCTTTGTCAGCGTTTATCGAGGATCTTTACCAACGTGGCCTGAATGATCGGATTATGCTCGTCGCGTGCGGGGAAATGGGTCGAACGCCCCGAATCAACGATCGCGGAGGTAGAGATCACTGGGGCGGGCTGGCACCACTCCTGATTACAGGGGGCGAGCTGCAGATGGGACAAGTCGTCGGGCAGTCCACTCGCGACGCTGGCGAGGCGGCCTCAGTTCCCGTTCGCATACCAAATCTGATTTCGACCATTCTGCACACGTTGTTTGATGTCGGACAATTGCGATTGAAACCCGGACTGCCCCGTGAACTTACTCAACAACTTGTCGCAGCGCCCCCGATCAGCGGGCTATGAATCTCGCCAGCAGGTTCGTGGTTCAACAGCAGGAACCGCTCAGCCAATGTGAATCACTGACTGAGCAAATTCGATCGGCGAAGGAGCAGTACGCGCCGCATTATCGTGACCTTAGTCATCAGTCCTGTACTGAACATTCGCAGGCAGGTGCTCTGCGAATGAATCACGATCGTGATTCCGGAGTTTGATTTGTCCAACACCGCAGTGGGGCAAGAAAGATTAAAGCGTTTCAACAATCTCCCCAGCAAACAAATCCGTGATCGTGTCATCGATCGCTCGGAAGTACCAGTCGAG
>JAXMBU010000077.1:0-27911 GCA_046349735.1 Planctomycetaceae bacterium | reverse complement strand
TCAGGCGGCAAGGCGGTTCGATGAATTGATGGATCGTTCCGAACCCGTCAGAACAGAGACTGCATCAGATCCGATCAGTCGCGAATGGGAACGCCGACTGGAAACTGCGGAACTTAATAACTCTCCTCAGAGATCTGTGAGTATTCTCCGTGACAGCGTTTCCCTTCTGATGAAACTAACCCGCCCCGAATGGAACGTCGAAGGTGATCCGCGACACGATGATGTGTTGGACTTTGTAATCACTTCACCTGATGGCGAAGGTAAGGTGGGCATCAAGGTTTGTGATGATTCATCGATTCGTATGTCTGCTCAGTTGAGGAGACTGTCGCAGCAGTTTCCGAATTCGCTCGGAATTCAGAAGCTTGTCCTTCTAAAGGATGAACGCACGCCGATCAGTCGAAACGCGGTGGCGACTCAGAAATACCTGAAAGAGCTGGAGATCAATGACGCTGTCTATCTGCGCGTGGCCCCGGCCGCAATCGCAGCTCTGGATGCACTGAAGGAACTGCTGGCCGATGCCAAGTCCGGCGATCTTTCGTTCGACGGAACAGACTTATCGGCCGATACGGTGATTGAATGGCTTCGCGGACATCTGCCCCCTGCTCTTTCTGAACTGGCTGAAACCCTGTCAACACCAGCAGGTGGAGCCGGGATGGATACGTCTTCTGTGATCGAGCGGTTGCAGGAATTGCTCAATGATCGCCGAGTTTGCCGCGCTGACGAAGCCGCCGGATTGCTCAACCGTTCGACTCCGGACTTACTGACAGCGGCCTCTCAGCGGGCCGACTTGTTTCGCGTACTTGACGGGGGTGTTCCTGTGATTTTCAGCGCTCGTACGACAAGTTCTGCGCTGAATGAGTCATCGCCGTAAAAACCTTTCTGCCTCTGGTTTTCTCGTCCTTTGGGTCCCTGCTGTGTGTTCATGCATTTCCTTTTTTTGCTGAGATGACCGATGACGATTACGCTGACGGTTTCCGAAGTGAGACAGGCTTTACAGCGAGCAAACGGCCGATTTTCAGACGGCACAGGGACTCCTTCGACCGCGTTGTTGGGAACGATCTTCCATCGTGTCGTTGGGGAACTGCTGCGCGATGATTCCGCGAGCAATCTTGAGACGGTGCTGCGAGATCAAGAACCGGATATCGACGGACGGAAGAATCTGCTTCTGGAGCGAACCTATGATGAACTTCTGGGCCCGTTGCTGACCAGCCATTCTGCCGCCCTGCGCGATCATGGTGAGCAGGTGATGGGGCTCTGGACGGCTGTGCAGAATGTCGTGAGCTGGCTTGCGGAATTATGGTGGCAGATCACTGAAGGCGGAACAATCAGTGCAAGTCAAAGTGACTGGTTCTGGGTCGAACGACCAGTGGTGCTGGACCTGCAGCAGTCAAACTGGTCGGAACCGGTTGCGCTCATCGGTCAGACCGACGCGGTCCTTCGGTCTCCGAAGAACAGTGCCTGGTGCGTCCTTGAATGGAAGATCGGACAGACATCGCCCGTGATCGATCTTGCTCAGGTGTGCCTGTACCATCTGATGATCAATGGCACGAATCCGGTAAAGTCATCCTCCGCGCTGGCGGTCGTCAGTTTTCTTCCAGAACGCCGCGAGACGCTGTTTCAGAGTGCGCAGATTGCGGAAGCTCAATCACGTCTGATGGATCTGATCGGATGTCTGGCCGGTGTGATGCCGGAAATGGCCTCAGCGTGTGAGAATTCGTCGATCAAATATGCGGGCGTTGTCAAAACAACTGGCAAGACGATTGGTCGTATCGACTCGATGGGTGAGATTTCTGCCGAGACATTGACGTGGTCAGCCGCAGAAAGTGCGGCACCGGCAGTTGATGGACTCGCGCCTATTTCGGCCGACAGGACAATTTCATCGATCGCAATACCCCGCGAACCCAGCGTAACAATTCCCGCTTCGACAGCGCCTTCGTCTGAGTGGCTGACGGAAACTCGCGACCGTATCTTGCGAATTCTTCGCAGGTTTGGCGTTCCCTGCCGGGAATCGAAGCCTCCGGTTTGTGGTCCTTGTTTTGTAAGGTTCTCCGTTTTTCCCGACGGTGGAATCAAGCAGAAGAAAGTCCTCTCCGGAGCTCCGGAGCTGCATCTTCATCTCGGACTTCCAGCCGAGCCTGTGATGTCGGTCATTGACGGAGCGATCGCCATCGATCTACCCAGTCCGACTCCCGAATCAGTGACGTTTGACGATCTCCGCACTTTGTTGCCGCCCGTCGATCCGATCTTTGGATGCTCACAAGTTCCCGTGGGACTGGACCTGAATCGTACGCTGGTCTGGTGTGATCTGGCAGCGTCGGAGAGTCCTCATATGCTGGTCGTGGGAACATCGGGCAGCGGTAAGAGTCAATGGCTGCGCACCACTGTTGCGTCGCTGATGGCGACGAATACTCCCGAGACGTTGCAACTGTTATTGATCGATCCCAAGCAGAACGCGTTCACGTTCGCCGGGGCCTCTGCGTTCCTTCGTCAGCCGATTCTTGTGCCCGATGGCGAACTCGAGGTGAGCGAGATTCTGCTGCAGTTAATCGGGCTGATGGAGGAAAGATATGCATTGTTCGCTGCGAATCAAGTCCAGTCAATGTCCGACTTTGTGCGCGTACAGGACACCGATGCCACGTATCGTCTGCATTTGTGATGAATATGCGGATTTGCTCGAATCGAGTGACCGAACGGAGCGGCAGGCCATCGAGAAGCAACTCCGACGGATCTCTGCCCGAGGACGAGCCGCCGGAATTCATCTCATTCTGGCAACACAACAGCCGCGTGCGACAGTCATTACACCGGCGATTCGCGCGATGTTGCCGACAGGTGGCCTTGCGAGTCCTGATGCTCGCAGATCACGAATCGCGATTGATGATCCAGGCGCTGAACGTCTGTTGGGCAACGGTGACTTGCTGTTTCGGTCAATCGGGACTCAGCGACTTCAGGAGCTTGGTTACCAGATGAACGGGCTCGAACTCTGGACAACACCGCATGAAGACGTTGCTCTTTTTTGAACATTCCAATGAGAGATTTGGCACGGCCATCATAGCTGCTGCGCCGGATTCAGGTGGCGGCGAAGGAATTCGAAAGTGCCCTTCCCGTGAATCGTGTGTGGCCCGTCGAAGAACTCCAGAACGGCTCGGTCACCCAACCCTAATTGATCGTAATGGCGGCGGACCTTGCCAAATTCTCCGGCCACCCATTCACTCGGTTGCCCGCTGTCACGATGCCCCTCTTCGACCATGAACGGTCGTGGTGTCATCAGCATGGCGAGTTCTGCATAGCTGGCCACATGCGCCAGGTTCCATTCGAAGACTTCGTACTCTGAAGTAAACAGATAGCTGAACTTCTCATTGTTTGAGGCCATCGTGCGTGGCCAATCAGTGAAGTCGCCGGAGCAAATTGACAAGCGTACTTTTCGACGAGAGGCGGAACTCGCATGGCCGTCTTGCCGCCATAGGACAATCCGTAAAATGCGATCCGAGTGGAATCGACTTGAGGTAACGTGGCCAGCCAGTCCAGTGTTGCTCATGTTGAGCAATGATGTAACTGAATAGCGAACGTTGGCAAAGTTCGACATCCGTTGCAGTTGTCGAAACTTGCGCCTTACACCCCGATAAGGATTCTGTGGAGCGGCCAGGCGATGTAGCCCTGCTTCACCAATTCCTCGCCGGAACGATTTGTAGTAGCGATAGTGTTCTGCCTCACGGGAAATGGTGTCCATCGGCGTTCCTTCCAGCCCATGCTGGGCAAACAACAACAGGTCGTTTCTCACCGGCCTTAATGTGGTTTGGCATCAACAGAATCCCAGCGGCGATCACGTCGTCAGACGTCCAGCATGATCTCATATCCGACATAATCTTCGTTCTGGAGAACTCTTCCTGGAATGCGGCCTCGGCGGCAGCCGCAGCGGTACGGCAACTGACCAATCAGTTCCTTATGAACCCATTCACGCATCGCCGGAAGTTGACTGTTCCACTCGTCGATCGCAGCAGGATTCAAACGCCAGCGAGCGTCACGTACTGGTGACTTTGAAGCAACAGGATTCTGAACATGAGTCTGTAACTCATCGAACTGCCGTTTCTCACGTGTCTTCTCATGCTGCGCATCAGTCGTCTGATCCTTGTCCCGTAATGAATTTGTAGCCCAGGGACTTGCCTGTGGCGCGAGTTGTTTGAGGACACCAAGCTTCTGCGCAAAGGCGAGTGAAGCCTTCTCCGTCCCCGACGGGCCATCTCCATTCTCACCACTGACGACAGAAATCAGTTCTTCCGGTTTGCCATAGAGCAGGTAAAAAGCGTTGGCTCGATCGAGTTCTGTTCGAACCGAATTGAGTGAACTGGTTGTTATCGTGCCGGGCGCTGCAACAGCCTTACGGCCCTCCTGCTTTTCCGACGATGCCGACATGTTAACGGATGTGCACGATTCGATGATCAGTCTTCGCGGAGCAATCATGCCGGCCAGTTCTGCGTCGCCGAATTCAGTCAGCAGGCCCCAGACATTGCGATAGATTGGTTCCTGCCAGATCGATTCACGTTGTTGAAAATAGCCGCTCACCCAACATGCCGTAATTCGTGGATCTAATGCGGCGGTGTAAAGGGCCAGGAGCCCTCCCTCGCCAAACCCCAAAACGCCAATCCCGGCATCACCAATCTTCGGGGCGGAATTATCCAGATTCGCTGGAACGGATTTCAGGTGTCGTTCCAGTAGATCGACTGCGGCAAGGACCTTCTGAACTTCATAGCCAATCACATGTCGTCCGACTTCAAATGCCTGCCGGTAGATAAATTCACGATGCGGCTGATTCGTCCAGCCGATGTCTGTATGTCCAGAGAATTCATCACTCCGACTCAGCAACATGGGAACCGCCACCATGCAACCCGCTTCGGCAAGGCGGCGGACAACCAGAGCAGTCTGGGGGAGTTCATCCAGCAGCCCACAGAACATCTCCGGAGTCCAGTCAGCGTCGGGCAATGCAACGACGGCGGCACGTATTGTCTGAGGAACAAGGAGTAATCCCTCGGCAGAGACTCCTTCAAGAACCGACCATCGGACTCGATGCACCGTCACAAAATCGTTCTTCGCAAGGATCGAAGAATGTTGCAGCGTTGTGATCAGTTCAAAATCATGAGTTTCAGAAGGATTCAACGTCAGACGAACATCCACAGCTCCGATCAGCTGCTGGAAACGACTTCGATGATCAGTCAGACTTTTCTCCAATGCGCCCGGGCTGCTCAGATCGTTCCTCCAGCGTTCTGATCGCAGTCGAGGGGATTCCGCTAACTCTCGCATACAGAACACATTCAAGCCCTCGACCATGATCTGATCTAACGGTCGATCAACTGCCAATAGATCCGTATTAGAAAGGATTTCATCGGCTGCTGATAATCTGTAGTCCAACAGCAGGCTGAGGCAAAACTGACTGAAGAGAGTTCCGATGAGACAGCAGATGGGTCTTCGTTTAACGCCATGACTCACCATGGAAGAACTTTCTGAGGCGTTGTGCCACTCGCGTGTATGTAAACCATTCGGTTCAAAAGGAATACCACGGCTTTCGCAGAGTCACAGAATCAGAGCGATGCGGTATGTCGTTAAGGTCAGAGACGCATCAATTTCCGCCTTCAAACGAATGATGGGCGTAAATCACCAACAGCTTTGTACCATTCACTCCATGTTCAAGTCAGTAAGCTTCAAGGGCCGGTTCCGGCAAACGTCGAGATCAATATGGTACATACCAGTAATCGGCCTGGTGGGTGGCAGTTTCTGCGATTTTTGATTCCGGTCTTTCTTTATCGAACCTCGCCTTGTCGACTCCGCAGATCCATCCACTCTGCACGATTCGCCAGCAACTTCACAGCCCTGATTCAACCTTGCGCGTACGACCCCCAAAATCAGAGTTCGAGAAAAACTGCGACTGTGCTGTAATTGTCAGTAGGCGAGCAGTGTAGTGAAGTGTGTTACTGATGCGGATTCAACAGTGATGTCTCGGGTCAAAAGTTGTGCCTCGATTCGACATCCAGAAGGGGACGCAACGGGCACCAAATCGGGATGACAGGATTTGAACCTGCGACCTCTACGTCCCGAACGTAGCGCTCTAGCCAAGCTGAGCTACATCCCGTACTGATCATGATATGATGCCAAAGACTTCCTCGAAAAATTCTATCGATGCCTTTGGTTGCGTCAAACTTGGTGCCATCGAAAACATGAGATCTGTGACGGGCTGAAGTGTCGAGTGTAGTCCACGTTGGCATTTTTTCGTTGGTTGCAGCGCCTCTCCGATCATTCATCTGAGTTGGTCAGAATCCCGGAATCAACTTGGAGCAGAAGTTTTGATGATTCGGAACCCTATATCGGTGTCAGATTCCGGCCTTTTCAATTAGATGGTTCCCATCTCAACAATTGCAAATCGTTCAGGCAACTCTGCCGAGGCCAATAGCAGCCTTCTGGCGTCTGAGTAGTCATTGAATTCAAGGGATTCAGCCCCGTGGAGGATTTACGCCTAGCTGTCCGGCTGAATGGCAGAGAAACCGCAATGGAAATGCACCACCAGGAAAGAAAAAAGGACACCGGTATGCGTTTTGCCCTGAACGTGCAGGGTGGGTGATCACATTGTTGAATGTCCGAATCCTGGTTTGGCTGGACACGAAGCAGCCAAAGAGACGTGAGTGAGTGCGAGGTTGGCAGTGGATTGTCAGGGCGGGAGTATTAGCTGCAGAAAGCCTGTTGTTTGCAGATGAAGCGATCCTGATTTTTTAGGGGCGGGAGTTGTCATGCGAAAATGTTGGCAGGTCCATCAAAACTTGTTTCTATTGACATTACTGAGTTCCCTCTCCGTTGGTGGTGGGCGGGATCTGAATCGGGCTCATGTCGTCGATCCTCATTCGGACTCCAAAAGATCGGATCGATTTCGATCTTCGGAATTCCGGAGTATCAGATCGCTACGCAACCCAGAGTTCTGAAGGCAAATAATTTTTGCATGGATTATGCGTTGCGTACCGCGCTATGCCCATGGTGAAACACGGCTGAGAGTGGATTGATCACATTAGTTTTGAAGTTTTCGGATCCGGCACTTGCTGTTTGACTGCTGCTGAACGAGTCCTTGCCACAAATCAGGATTTTGGTTTACCGCGACGAATATTTTCTGAATGAGGCCGATGAACGGCCTGCTGGACTTCTCTGAAGGGTAATCGGCTGATGAGTTCCGCAGAACAGCAAACCATTGTCGTGATTGGCAGCGGAATGGTCGGTCTGCGGTTTTGTGAGCAGTTGATCGCGTTTGATGAGCGGCGTCGCTACAAACTCGTTGTGTTTTGTGAGGAAGCTCGCTCAGCTTACGACAGAGCCGGGCTCTTCAGTTTCACGGCTCAACGAGATGCCGAAAAGCTGCTTTTGGCGCGGCGAGATTGGTACGAAGCTGTTGGTATAACGCTCCATCTCGCGGATCGAGCGATTCATATCGATCGAGAGCGTCATGTTGTACGATCAATGAAGGGCGTGAGTATTGAGTACGATCACTTGATTCTTGCCATGGGCGCCTATCCCTGTGTGCCATCAGTACACGGAATACGAAGCAAAGAGATGTTTTCGTTTATCGAACTGCTGATGACCTTGAACATATCACGTTACATCTGCGCGAAAGTTTCGTAACTGCGGCACCGCTGTTGGGAGGTGGCTTGTCGGCGATGGAGATCGCTGGTGCTGTATTTGAACTTGGATTACAAACTCACATTGTTCAAACTCGCAGCCAGTTGATGTCGGCCTATCTTGATCGCGCCGGTGCACATGTACTACTTCGAAGAATTCGTGATATCGGAGTCAGTGTCCATTTGTCGAAGACAATGACGGAGGTACTTGGAGAGAGCCACGTTCAGGGGGTAATGTTCGACGATGGCTCAAGCATTGATTGTGAGATGCTGATCATATCGGATGGTATTTGTTCACGAGATGACCTTGCGAGGCAGGCCGGTATTGATGTCAGTGAGCACGGCGGGATCATGGTCAACGTCGGCTGCAAGCCGTTGACCCGAGAATCTTTGCCATCGGGAGTGCGGCTTGCATGCAGGAACCGGAGTTTGGAATTGCGGCTCCAGGTTGTGCGATGGCAGAAACAGTCGCGGCAAACTTCTGTGGAGACAGTCGTCCGTTTGACTATGGTGATTTATCGGCGAGCAAGTCTCATCGGAGTTGACGTGGCGTGCTTCGGCCAATGGGATCCGGAACCACAGAATGTTGCAGTCCTGTCGGGAAGATGCTTTTGCGGGTGTCTACCGAAAACTATTGTTCACGATGGATGGAAAGCGGTTGCTGGGCGGCATCCTGGTTGGCGATGCGTCTGATTATATGACTCTGGCGGCTCTGGCAGAAACAGGGACGATCCTTCCTGTCTTCCTCAGGATCTGATGTTGAGACGTTGCTCGGAATCCGGTGCTTCAGCGGGCGCGGAGGTCGATAGTGCCGATCCCGTGCGAGTTGGTGCACCGAATTTCCATCGTAACGGGCCACCAAGTTTTGTGCGGACCAATTCAGATACATGAGAAAATGATGATTTCTGTGGCCAGCGTTGCACGATGTCTCCTTGCCTTGGAAGCAGTCCCCTGACTTGACGCTCAGCCTGACGATACTCGATCACGAAGTCATATGTCGTCGGGCCGTGTATTGTTTGGGACTTCGAAGTTTGCCTGAAAACAATTCTGGCCTGCTATTTCGAGTCGCCTTCGAATCGCCTGAGCTTGTCCCGGAGCGTTTCGCGGTGGATGCCAAGTATCCTGGCCGCCTCCCCACGTTGTCCGCCGGCATGCTCAAGTGCAGTCCCGAGAAGTGCAGGTTCAGCGGCCTTCAGGAAACGATCGTAAAGATCATCAACGGTCGCGGACGGGATGCTGAGTTGAGCAGATGACCACTCGTGAATCGCAGAACTGAGACGAGCCATTGGATCCGCAGAACGATTCGCCGTCTGCAGTGTCAGCAGGGGCGTTGGATCAGAGAGATGGTGCGGTAAAATTGTGTCTCCTCGGCAGACAACGCTGGCTGACTCCACCACGTTACGAAGTTCCCTGACGTTACCATGCCAGGGACGTTTCCGTAGTTCATCAAGAGCCTCGTCAGACATCCGCAAAACACGTCCTCCGTGAGGGCAATTCATCAAAAACCTCTGTACGAGTGCAGGGAGATCATCGAGTCGGTCTCGAAGTCGAGGGACTTCGATGCGAAAGACATTCAGGCGAAAGAAGAGGTCGCCTCGGAATTCCCCCGAGGAAACTCTTTGCTCCAAAGATCTGTGAGTCGCTGCAATAAGTCGGAACGATGCCATTCGACAATCGTTGCTGCCTACGGGCCGAAGTTCTCCAGTCTCAAGGACCCGCAGAAGTTTTGCCTGAAGATTCAGCGAGACGTCACCGATTTCATCAATAAATGACGTACCTCCGTTCGCAAGTTCCAGAAGCCCGCTTCGCTCTTTATCGGCTCCCGTAAAGGCAGCGCGAGAATGGCCGAAGAGTTCGCTTTCAATGACGCTTTCACTGAGTGCGGGAATGCAGATTGGAACGAAACTTCCTTTGCGACGACTATGCTGATGGATCGCGCGGGCAACAAGATCTTTTCCTGTTCCGCTTTCCCCCGTAATCAGCACTGGCACGTCGCGTTCTGCGACAAGAGCGATGCGACGGAAGACTTCCTGCATCTTCGGAGAACTACCGACGATCAGTGCGTCGTCGATTTCGGCAACCGTTGGTCCCGCTTTCGATGTTGTCGTGACTGCCTGACGGACAACGGCAACGGCTTTGTCCAGATCCATCGGTTTTGTCAGATAATCGAACGCACCACCATCAATGGCCTCAACCGCAGTCTTTAGGCTTCCGAAGGCGGTCATAATGATGATGGGAACAGCAGTTGATTTATCTCGCAGTTGTCTCATGGCTTTCATCCCGTCCATGCCCGGTAATCGTACGTCCATTACGATAACGTCCGGAGCACGCTGATCCGCGAGGCTGAAAGCCTGTTCTGCCGTACCGGCGACATCTACTGAAAAGCCTTCATCTGACAGGCATTCTCGAAGCGCCCAGCAGATAGACGGTTCATCATCAACAATTAGGACATGTGACATGTTCAGCCCGCTTCAGGGAATCCACCTATGCGACGTATCTGAAAGCAAAATCGAGTCCATTGATGCAGGCGTTCGAAAGACAATTTACCGTCTGCCGACTCCGCCACCTGCGCGGCCAACGTCAAACCGAGGCCCACGCCTTCAGGCTTTCCTGTCACAAACGGTTCAAAGATTCGCCCTTTGACATCGTCGGAAATTCCGCGGCCGTTATCAAGAACATCTACGAGAATATGATCTTCTGTCAGCGCGACCACAACACGAACCTGACCGTCCGGGCGGCAGGCTTCGAGAGCATTCTGTATCAAATTCAGCAACGCCGATTGTACCTGTTCGGCATCAGCAACGGACAATGAATTCTGAGTTTGTTCTTCAGGAAACTTTATGTCCAAATGAGTTGAAGAATGGCGAAACTGGGGTTCAAGCAGATCGCGAATTGAAATAAGGATCTGATCGATTCGCCCCGGAACAGGGGTCTGTTGAACATCCCGGGTCAGGCTCAGCAAACCACGGATCTGATTTTCTGTGAGACTCAGCTGACGATTGGCAACCAGCAGGCTTTCGATATCGGTGTTCGGGGATCGCCTCATGTGAAGTTGTATCGCCATGCGGGCACCGGTGATCGAGTTTCTGAGCTGATGAGCCAATCCGCCGGCCACCTGAGTAATCAAAGTTGTGCGCTCGGACAGACGAATGATCTGAGTCGCTCGTTGAAGTTCGACAGCCATTCGATTGATTGAAAGAGCGAGGCTGGTGAGTTCATCGTTGCCGGAGACGGGCAACAAATTCTCGAACTCCATTGCGGATAGCTTTCCGACATGTCGTTGCATACGATCGAGCCGAGTTCCCAGCTTGGCCGCTATCATATAAAGAAAGTCCAACCATTGCCAGAAAGTCAATCCTCCGATCAGGGAGCGGCGGAAGTATGACCTCATTCCGAATGGCCTGCCATTCATGTTCCGGAATAAGCACCAGTAGTTCCTTGAGCTCCAGGCGAGCGGCGGGCCTGAACACCACCGATCAGCCAGGTTTCGTTGGCCACGGAAACGGGGTGAAACTCACTGAGTCGGCAAAGATGTAGTACGGTCGTTCGCGGTGTCAAGAATCGCCGCTGAACTTCTGGAAGTGTCGGGGAGCCGTCAGCCTACCTCGGGCATCCGTCGCTATGAAATCTGCACCGGATAACCCCTTCATCTGCTCAAGTACAGAGCTTTGCACGGGAAATCGAGATTCACTCAACGTTCTGTTGGTGAGAGCGTGAGATGACTCTCGTTCTGCTCGTTGTGCCGCAGTCCACGATGCACTGAACGAGATGATCATGATCGCCAGTGCAGAAGGGCGAGGCACAAGAATCTGATTGCGTATTGGCCATCGCATAGGCTAGTCGAGTAAGCTGCGTGTGGAAAAGATGGCGAACTCCCACAAAATGACAGACCGGCGGTCCCGAGTCACGCAACGGATGCTCGATTCTGCGGAAATGTTGTGTTGTGGCTGATATCGAGAGCTTTGCATCGTCAGACTCCGGCTGCGAGATGGGAAAAATCATTCCAGAACGCGTCTGCGAACGATGCAATGTTCGCGATTGAGCCGGAATAAAACTGGTGTGGGATTTCCCGGCTGCGAAAGAATCTGTAGCAGCTTAGAGCCCGATGTCAGCGGGCATGGCGTACACAATTTGTGTTTCTGGTGATGCTCACAGGAACCCCGGCAGCAGAGTATCGACGAGCCGTCGTATCAACCGTTCCAGCCAGCCGCGACCGGGACGTTCACGTCTTCGTGAATGCAGTCACGAAAGACCTGAACCTCGCGATACTCCAGTTCAATCAGTCTCAGTAAGCGAAGACCGGAGAGATTCCAACCGCCTGGAATTCTGGAGTTGTGACACTTTTCACATTCAAAGAAGCGCCAAACACCCTCTTTATCAGGCAGAGCGATGACGAAGTTCTTCAGCCCAAGTGCATTATGAGTCAGTATCCCTACACCCGCTCGTCGCATGTCATAGGTCACTGCTGGGGCTACTGCGGTAAAGTCCAGAATCTGTGGACGATCAACTTCAAATGGGATAATCCAGCAGCCTAATGCCAGTTGTTTTGATTCGCTGCGTCGTCGACTTTGAGTGATCTCGTTTCGATACGCAATTCCATCCATTTCATACTGTGACAATAGTCGTGCGAGTGCAACTGATGCTTTCTTCTGAGCATCCTCAGGCCGAAAGAAGTTAGTGATGCGCTCGAACATAATCTACGACTCGAAAAAGGAATCAGGTTACTCTGCAACTCTTGAAGTCTGCCCCGAAAAGCCTTCTGATTGCATCCACCATGCTTGAGGCTTGAAGTTACGTCACGCCTGTCTGAACTATTGAACGCCTTTAAAGGGTTTACGTGGAATTTTCTCATCAGGTGTTGATTCGATCCTGATATCGAATCGGTTGTATCGGCTCGGACGCTTATACTTGCAGAGACAGGGAGGGATTACCGAACAATAGCGTCTCTTGTGAAGGAAATCTGTGCAACTGGCGTGGCAGAAGTTCTACGCCGATTCATCCTTTGATTCCTGATCGCTTTCTGCTGCAACGGGGTGGCTCAACGAATCCGGAGGAGAGCGGCGTATTTTATGAACAGGAGTTGCTGCTAAGGGATGTTGACATGAAAGGATGCGAGAGTTTTCGCCGATGTTGCCCTTCGATTGATGCGTTCTCCCGCGTATGGACGATCTCCAGCGCCGCCAGGCGATAGGCTTCGGCCATTGTCGGGAAGTTAAATGTAGTTTGAATGAACGTATCTACCTCCATGTTGGCAATCATTGCCATCTGACCGATATGAACAAGCTCGGTGGCACTGTCGCCGACGATCTGAATGCCTAGCAAACGACGGCCTGCCGCGCATGTTATCATCTTCAACATTCCGATTGGATTAGCCGAAATATGTGCTCTCGCTACCTGTTCGAAATTGACCCTGGCGATTCCGGGAGCACCGAACTTCTCCGTCGCTTCACACTCCGTCATTCCGACCGTAGCGATTTCAGGGATCGTGTAGATACCCGTCGGCAGTGACAGACTCGCCTGACTTCTCACTTCTGTCAGTGCGTGAATCGCGGCTCTGCGTCCCTGGTCCATTGAGGCTGAGGCCAACGCCGGAGGCCCGATGGTGTCACCGACGGCGTAAATGTTCGGAACCGCTGTCTGGCAAAACTCGTTGACCGTCAGAAGCCCCCTGTCTGAAGCCTGAAGTCCGGCGTTTTGTAACCCGAGTGAATCGATATTTGCCACTCGCCCAAGTGCCACAAAGGCCTTGTCGGAGTTAAATGTGCGGCCATCAGCCAGCATTGTTTTTACGGAACTGACACCGTCCCACTTTACAGACGTTAATTCACAGTTGCCGACAAATTCGCCACCATTCAGACGTAGTTGTCGGAGGAAGAACTCTACAAGCTCTGCGTCAATAAATCCGAGTGGGCGACTGGCCTTATCGATCATCGTGACCTGAACCCCGAGGGCCGAGAAGGTAGAGGCATATTCGCAGGCTATAACACCACCACCAAAGATTACGATCGATCTGGGCAAATAGCTCATCGAAAGTATTGAGTCGCTGTCGAGAATGTTCTCGTGATCTACTCGGATATTGGTGGGATTTCGAGGACGCGATCCCGTGGCGATGATAATGGTGTTGCCGTAGACGGTGGCATTTTCACCTGAGACACGCGTAATCTCAATCTCATTTGGCGACAGAAGTCTTGCCCGTCCATAGGCTCTTTCAATTCCAGCCTGCTGCAGACACTTTCTTGTCGTCTCCTGATGGGCGTGAACAACTTCATTGAGTCGTTTCATCAGGCCTGCAACGCTGAGTTCTGCACTCCGAGTAATTTGATAAACGTCGCCGCTGCGTCGTTGAAAGGCCGCTAGCGTAAGGGCCGTTTCGCGCAGGGTTTTACTTGGGATCGTCCCGAATTGCACGCAGGCACCGCCAACTTGTGGCTCCTGCTCAATCATCAGCACCCGTGCCCCATGCTCTGACGCTTCCAGTGCGGCGTTTTGACCCGCTGGTCCGCTTCCAATGACGAGCACGTCGAATGTTGGACATTCAGCAATCATGTTGTTGAGTCAACCCATTCCAGGATTTCGTCCTGGTTCCGCAGAATGCTCTGAAACTGTTCGGGGTAAATACTCAGCACCGTCAGCATTGGGTGCTGATCCAGAGGCTCGGAAATAGTCCCTGGGGCTAATGCGTTATCTGCAAGGCATGCGGCGAAATTAATTGTCGCGGCCTGAAGTGAGCATCCGGGAGCATCCTGCGGCGACAGTTGAAACCGTACTGCTTCGGCCACGCGGGAGGAGAGATCCCAGGTAATAATGAGTTTTGCAGCGAGTGAGATCCTGTGCAATTCTGCTGCAGAACAGATCTCCTCATCCGATGCTGCCAGCCCAAAACGACGTCGACGATTTGCGAGCGCCTGAAAGAGAATTGGGCGTCCCACATCATGAAGCAGGCCCGAAAGAAATGCCTCCTCCACATTCATGCGGCGAACGCGAGCGATTTCCTGAGCAAATGCTGCAGTTGCGAGTGATTTTCGGAATGACTGACGCACATGTTTTTCGAAGTCAGGTACGTCAAAAATCTTGCACTGGCAGGAAATCAGCACCACGATCTCTCGGACACACAACAATCCGAGTCTGGCAACAGCCTGCTGAATAGATGATACGGTCACTCCTGTGGAGTAACGAACAGAATTGGCGATTCTCAGCAGATGACTCGTGAGGGACTGGTCGCGCTTAATCAAAGCCACAATATCTGCAACTTCACAGTCCACATCGCTGGTAAGCTTCAATAGTTGTGCGGCCACTTCAGGCAGCACCGGAAGTTCGCAGTCATCCGAGCTTATAACCGCCCGGATTGCATCCTGAATGCTCTCTGTTTTTCTGGCAATCGTTGTACTCATGCCGTGTCTTTCCGCCTGTACTTTAACTGATGACAATTCCAGCAGGACGCCTGTTCAATCCAGAAATGGTCGATCGATGATTACTGGATCGACTTGATATGTGATTAGCTGGAATGCATGGAAGTCTGCGAAGTGACTGGTGGATATGCAGATTGTGTGGGTCAATCGGGAAACGTCGACCATGCGTTTGAACTACACGGCATGCTCTCTCCGAGCTATGGATGCAGCCTTTTGACTGTTTGGCGGGGCATGTCACATTGTGTCAACTGCAGAGTCAGAGAATTCTTCATTTGGACAGGTGTCGATATTTGTGCTGTTGCGATCGGTCTGCATTCGAGTGGCAAAACGGTTCTAAACCTCCTTCGGGGTGATGGAGGGCGACCGTCCTGGCTCACACTTGTCAGCGAAAATCGCTGATATCCGATCCCTGATTCGGCCTCCAGTGCCATGGCATTCACGTGATCGGCAAGCTATGCCGAATTGATGAGTCATCACCAGAAATCGCAAAAAATGACTTCGGAATGACGCTGCCGCCGTATTGACCGTTCCGGATCGCAACAGTTATCACCCCGCGACGATTGTCCGTGTGTTGCGCTGGTTGACAGTGAATGTCCGGAGAATCAAGACAGCTCAGATCTGATTACATCACGAGTCCCCGGAAACGGATTCCGGGCTCGGATCGAGTTACCTAATTTGAATCATGGTCCGGATCAGAATCGACTGGTTCGGAGATCATGGACGATCGCCGTCAGAGCCTGGTCGCTCTGTCGAGCATTCCTGAAGGAGGATCCTAAATTGCAAAAGGCCATCGGACTCATCACATGCGCTTCGGTGATGGCCGTGTCGCTGTATTTGTTCAGCGGCGGCGATCCGTCACGAACGTTGTCAGCTCAAACTGACTCCGGAAAACCTGCTGGCAACTACAACGCTGCTGCCAGACGATTTCTTCAGGACGCTCGGCAGAAGGCAAAGCAAGGCAAAACTGCCGAAGCACGCCGACTTGCTGAAACAGCAGCCTCGCTGTCTGTAGAGTGGAGTGAGGGCGAGGAGACTCCGGACGAGTTTCTTAATTCACTCGCTCAACCTGTGGCGAAACAAGGTGTTGAATTTGACTTCGGCGAAGAGAGTGAATCTTCAGAGATGGCAGAGGCCGATGATTCTGCTCCTGTTGATTCGGAAGAGGTAAATCCTTTCGAGGAACTTGCCGACGCTGAAGAAGAGGCTCCAATGGCCAGCAATGACCTGCTGAAAAAGAAGCAGGCTCAGCGACTGGTTAAGGAAGCCCGATTCGCCATGTCGAAGGGAGATCTGGCAACCGCACGTTCGCGTGCTGTTCAGGCTCGACAGCTGCAGGCTCCGTGGGGCTTGTGGGATGATCGTCCAGAGCATGTCATTGCAGACCTTGACAAGAAGACGAAGACGGCAACTTTTGTAGCGGGTGGGAACAAGCCTGCAGAAAAGGCGACCGTCCGTTCCGGGAATGCGGACAAGGAATATGAACAGGCCAAAGCGTTGCTGAATCAGGCGCGTACAGCGATGGACGCGGGAAACCTGGCGGATGCACAGAAATTTGCAGACCAGGCGGCTGAGTTCGATGTGGCTTACGGAATGTTTGAGGATAATCCGACGCTGGTCTCACGCGATATTAGGCGTCTCCAGGGAACAGGTGATGCGGTTCACTCAACATTTGCATCCGCAGACAGTGATGCGTCTGAGGATGCCGTGATGGCTCGCAAACTCTTGCACGAAGCTCGCGAAGCTCTGGTTCACGGGAAGCTGAGCGTTGCTCGTGAGAAAGCCGATCAGGCGTCCGAGCTGAACGTCGCATACAACGTTCTGGATGACCGTCCGGAACTTGTATTGAATGACATTGAACTGGCTCTTCGCGGTCAGGGTAAATCTCAGAAGTCGCAACGCACAGACAATGTTGCCGCGAATGAAACAGCTACGGAATCAGAGGCCCACAGGCTTGTCGCGGATGCTCGTTCAGCTCTGAACAACGGCGATCATCAGAAAGCTCAGCAACTTGCTATTCAGGCCCAGCAGCATGATGCTCCTTTCGGACTGTTGGAAGATCGTCCTGAGACAGTTCTGGAAGAAGCTCAGTTGATGGCCCGGAACAGTTCACAGAAGAGTGACCGGAATGTATTGGCGTCAGGAAATCCCGTCGATGTAACACCGGGCGGACGTGCATCAGCCTCACTTGCTTCAAATGAAGAAGGGGAGTTTGATTTTCCGGTTCTGGCACCTGAAGGCGAGTCTGCCTCTCAGGCGTACCGCAGAGGCATCGCTGCTCTGCGAAGTGGCAATCGAGCAGCTGCCAAGGCGGCTTTCTCAGAAGCATCAAAGAATGCCGGCGACCTTGGCAGCAAAGAACGTCGCCAGTTGCAGGACTTCATGCAGGATCTGGCAGCGACCTCAGATGTTCAATTGGCATCTGGGCAGGAAGGTGAGGCGGTCTCTGTTGACGAAGAACTGCCAATGAACCCAATGAATGAAAAGGATCCACTGACAGCAGCAACGGAAGAGTCTGACGTTCGCTATGAGCGTTTGCGTACAGAAGTAATGAACAGCGTCTTCCGAGCAGAGAAGCTGAAGAAAGATAATCCGGAAGAGGCTCTGCAGATTCTGGACAATACGCTTGCTACTGTTGAAGCGGCCCCATTGAATAAAGAATCGCTGGATACTCTTGGTGGTTATGTTCGTCGTAGTCAGGAAACGATCCGCGAGTACATGGATCAACAGGGCCCAAACATTGCCCAGCAGAATAAAAATCGCAATGTGATGGAAGCGATCAAACGTGAGACAGAATCCAAAATTCGGATCGAGCAGGAGTTTGCAGAGCTTGTTGATCAATACAACGAACTGATGAAAGAACATCGCTATGCAGAAGCAGAACTGCTGGCCAAGAAGGCCAAGGATCTGAACCCGGATCTGCCTCAGGCCACGATCATGGTGGAGAAGGCCAAGATTCAGCGTCAGGTTGCATTCAATAATGATGTTCGTGAACGTAAGGCTGACAGCTTTACCCAGCAGTTGAATGACGTGGAACTCGCCTCGATCATGCCCCCCGGTGGTGATTTTTCCATGCCGGATGCGAAGTCGTGGGGAGAGTTGTCGAAGCGTCGCGAGAAATATGGGCGTGCAGACAGTCGTGAGCGAACTGAAAGTGAATTGCAGATTGAGAAGAGCCTTGGTGAAAAAGTCTCCCTTCACTTCCATGACGTTGCTTTGACCGAAGTCATCCGACATATCGCAACAGTCCATGGCATCAACATTGCGATGCAGACACGTGCGATAGAAACCGAGGGACTCACTGCAGATCAGCCTGTCAGCATTGATGTAGACGGTATTACTCTGCGAAGTGCACTAAACCTGCTTCTCGATCAGGCGGGTGGCCTCGTTTATACAATCGAGAACGAGACTCTGATGATTTCAAATCGACTGGAGCAGGAAACGAAACTGGTGACATTGACTTACAATGTCGCGGATCTCGTTGTTCCCGTGGCAAATAAACTGGCCAACGGAGTCGGTGGTACGCCCGGCGGTGTTCAGGGGGCGATGCCAAATCCAGCGGCCGGTCTGTATCAGGTGAACGATGATCTGGCAGTCAACATCAGCGGAAATGGACGAACCAATTCCGGCGCAACGGTTGACTACTCGGATAATCACGCTGACTTTTCCGGGTTGGTGGATCTCCTGACGACTACCATTGAGCCCGGGACGTGGGATGTTGATGGCGGCAGTGGAACGATTGCAACTGATGAGAACACTTTGAGCCTTGTGATCCGCCAAACGGCGGCCACACATGAGCAGGTCACTGATTTGCTGAAACAACTGCGAAAGCTGCAGGACTTGCAGGTAACCGTCGAAGTGCGATTTATCAGTGTGTCGGATAACTTCTTCGAACGTATCGGCGTCGACTTCGACTTCAATGTTCAGGACAATCTCGGCGACCCGGCTGGGGTGCCTGCCTTTGGTTCTCGTCAGCTCACCTTTCCTGGAGGTCAGGCCGCTGGTGGAGGTGGCGGTGGTCAGCAGCAGGGACAGGATCTTCGCGGAAATACGCAGCAAGGTGGAGGTGGTGGCGGTCAGCAGGGCCAGCAGGGACAACAAGCTCAGCAGGGTGGCAGCACCAGTTTGTTTGACCGTGTGAATCGAGTCAACTCACCTCGGGATGACTTTAATGGACAAGTGGTCGGGCTACAGTCCCCCGGCCAGTTCTCACAGGATTACGACATTCAGTTCCGCCAGGGATCGTTTGAAATTGGTGTACCTGACTTTGGTGGATTCCAGCCGAATGCTGGTATCCAGGTCGGTATGGCAATCCTTAGCGATATCGAAGCCTTCTTTTTCATCCAGGCAGCCCAGGGGGATTCTCGATCGAACATCATGACTGCTCCTAAAGTTACGATGTATAACGGCCAGAACGCCACAGTATCGGATAACGTTTCGCGAAGTTATGTTCAGGGACAAGTGCCGGTCGTTGGTCAGGGCGGTGTCGGTTTCCAGCCTATTATCGGGCAGATCAATGATGGCGTGTCCCTGACAGTCAATGGTGTTGTCTCATCAGACCGTCGCTATGTTCGACTGTCAATCCTGCCAATCTTTCAACAGGTGATCGACATCCAGACCTTTACCAGTGCGGGTGGCGGAGCTGCTGCTGGCGGCTTTGGCGGCGGTCAAGGCGGCTTTGGCGGTGGTGGCCAGGGCGGTTTTGGTGGCGGTGGTGGTGGTGGTGGCCAGTTCGGCTTCGGCGGGATTGGTGGTGGCGTTGGTGGCGGTGGTGGCGGTGGCTTTGGAGGTGGTCAGCAGGGTCAGCAGGGTCAGCAGGGTCAGCAAGGTGGTGGCACTGTTGGTACTTTGCAGCTTCCGGTTTACTCAAACTTGACCGTCTCCACGGTAGTGAGCGTACCTGATGGTGGTACCGTCCTCCTCGGCGGTATCAAGCGTTTGAAAGAAGGTCGCAACATGGCTGGTGTGCCGATCCTCAACAAGATTCCATACATCAGTCGACTCTTCAAGAATAGTGGTGTTGGACGTGAAACTGAGAGCGTCATGCTGATGGTTACACCTCGAATCATCATTCAGGAAGAAGAAGAGGAACTCATCATCGGAACTGCTACGGAATGATGTCAAACTGAGCGAAGGCCGACTCGCTGGGGTTAAGCCAGCGGGTCAGCTGCCTGATTCAGGTGCGGTCTGATCAGGCAGTTTGTGCTGAACACAATTTGATATCGTCACTGTAGTCAAGCAGTTTCGGGGTCTGAGCCGTCGCGAAGTGCGGGTTTCGCGACGGCTCTTCTCATGCGCACATGCCGTTTTGTGGGTCAGGCGAAGCATTCGCTTGACTGCCCTCTGGTACTGCGGCTTGCCTCTGACTCACGTGTTCAAAACACGATCTCTGAACGCAACCCTACGATGAGAGCATCGTTGGTAACTCCGCTCGGATTTGCGATGTAGATCATCTCCGGCTGGATGCTGAACCAATCTGCAATCTGTGTTTTGTAGAAAACTTCTACAGCCTCTTCACGATTGGTACCAGCGGCAGAAAAATGAGCTGACGCAAGTCCAACGCCAACCAAGTCAATATCACGGTGTGGAACCAGTCCCCGATACGTAATGCCAATGCCATGGTATCGATCGACGGCATTTCGGTCAGATGGTGACCACCCGTATTGCGCAAAGAATCCCAATCCCTGCGGCTCTTCTCCACTTTCTGGTTCAATCCACAGCATTTGATCGATATTGAACCAATAACCATGGTTCCCATTGACGGTTCCGACACCTGTCTCAAGGTTGTCGAACTCATGGCTGTGAATCCAGCTTCCTGCTTTATAGGTCCCCGGCAACTCTCCTTGACTGCCAAACTGAGGCGTTAATGAGACCTCCTGCATCGTGATCACTCCCCCGGAACCCAGAGAGTCGAATCCAGATCGACCTCCAGTAAACGCGCCCAGTGATGGCGATCCGTCATAAACACCAAGTTTGTAGTGCAGGAGATCGGTGAGGTTGAGAAACGTTGAGATCCCCATCGCGGGGTTTGGCCATGAGGGAAGGAGAATTGTCGGCGAGAAGCCGAAGGACGAATTTATAAAGTCTCCTCCAAGTTCTGAATATGCAAAGTCTGCATTGGAATCCTGTTTGCCGACCTTTACCAGAATATCTCCATCTGCAAATGAATGTTCGTACCAATACTCCATAAGCAGGAACTCATTTGCATCTCTCGGAGTACTGTCAATGTTGCTGAAGAACTGAGCGTCACCGAAATAATCTGTGGTCAGTGAACGACCGTGATACGTGTTTCCATATGCGAAGAAGCGCCCCCCCTCCCACAAATCCATCGCGGTCGTGTCAGCATTTAGCACGAGGTCGAGATTTCCCCTGTACTTCGTGGCGCTTGAGGTGTTGACTCCACCGTGAGCGAGTGAGAATACTTCGCCTGTGTAGACATATTCTGCTGTGATTCCGCGGTACTCATGCAGAAATTCGGGAAGAAGCCTGGGACTCGATGAGTCATCGCCCGAGGATGTTGACCCATCGAGCTGGCAACCATAGCAGCCGTCAAGATACCACATTCCTTCGTTACCGGGAGTTACCAGACCACGGCCGGGACAAGTTGGGACAGGCATACTGTGCTGGGCCTGTGCGGCAGATGCGAGTCCAATGAGACAGCATACGGGAAGGAGCAGGAATCTTTTTCGACCGCGATGGCTGCTTGGAATGGGCATGGTTGAAGTTCGTCCGTGATGCAAAATGCAAGTACTGCCGGTGGCAGTGTTTTGAAGCAGGCTGTTCGATAATCCGAATCGAACTCTCTCTGCTTGGGCTATCGGAGTGAGGGTTCTTCGGGCTTCCCTGGTGTTCGTGCCAAAATTGGACACTACGGGAAAACCGGAAATAGCCTGGCGCGGGTTGTAGAGGTTCTGAAGGTCCCACCATCGGGCTATACGATGTGATGGAGTGGAGGAGGGGAACCTAAACCAGCATTTGATATTTTGAAGGGATCTGACATCCTCTTTGCAATTTGGCCCAACTGCCGAAGTAGGCAATGTTTTCCTGTTGGGAGCGGACTCAGAATCCGCTGAATTAGCGCAAAACAAAAAACGCGACCAACTGACAATTCAGTCGGTCGCGTTCAATCAAACCCTGTATGACGGAGGGGACTCTGGTTTGGAGACAGCACCAATCGCAGTCTCTTACCAGACCCTTGAGTCTGCATTCCCCTAATGTGGGTTATTCAGGAGTTTTGAATCTCCGGCCCTCGTACCACACAATAGGAAGCGTAACGAGGGAAACAGCCAACGCAAAAATGAATTCGGTCGGTCTAAAGGGCCGACACCGAGCCGGGAACGGTAAACAGCAACGTAACAGGCCATGAACCTCCGGAAGTTCATAGACCGAACACGTTCCCGTTTTCTGTCCGTGGCCTACTGGAGAAAGGTTCGTCGCAACCATGCATTTTTGCGACGTTCCAATTCCATGACTCGACTGAAGAATCCACCCTGGCTTCGGCGAACAGGCTGGAAAATGCTGCTTGACTGAGAAACGTTGACGACAGGCACCGAAGCATTTGCTGTTGATGCTGGCAGCACATGAACGGCATTTTCGCCGGCTGTTGCTGCTGTTGAGAGGCCAATTACTGCCAGAGTGGCAACACAAACAATCAGACGCATGAATCCAACCTTTCGCGAGAGAGCAATGGCGACTCCATGAGGAGTAGCCGCTGTCAGAAGAAATCTAATCCCTCGTTCGGAATTCGGTTGGTCAAAAGTTCCGGCAGATTTCTACATCAAACCCATTGAGTCTGGTTTTCCGTCGGTTCTGCCAGACTTTCGGCCTGCCATCGGATGATCGGTGAATTTAGGTTTTTCGAAAGAGTCCACTCCATATTTCCGAAAGCCACCGGGCCGGCAAAAAGAACAATCTTCTGCGGGAAAGCATTCATCCAGATTCATAATAGCCGATTTCGTCTCTGTAAGGGCTTATGCAGCATCGATACTCAAAGCGCACCAATACGCATTCCGCCAGACTAGCAGGCAAAAAGAGAGGAGCCCGGCATGGAATGCCGAGCTCCTCAGTAATTAAGGTTAAACTTTGGTCATGACCAGCAATACATTTTCAAGTTAGTGTCCTGACAGTGACTGCGCTTTGTAGCCGCCCTTCGACTTGAAGTAGAGGAACAAGGCCACATAACAGGCCAGCATGAATGCCGGAAACATTACCATCTTCCCCAACGCTTCAAAGCTGCCGCTCTTTTTGGCGTCGGACAAAGCGGCCAAACCCGCTTCGTCAGTGACGGCCTTTTCTTTGTCAGGGTCAATTGCCTGATATGCAATGCCCATGAATTCTTTGTCAGAGATTACCGTTTTGGCAACTTCTGCAGATTTTTCAGCCAATACGGTGCTGGCTGTTTGAGCCTGTACGTAACCGATGAATGGTGTTCCCAACACACCAACCGCAATCATACCAATTCCGGAAATTGCATTCAGGGTCAGAGCACCACCCTTGGGGCACTGCTCTGCAGTCACGCCCAGCATGGTTGGCCAGAAGAACGTCTTTCCGAAGCCATAAAGAGTGGCTGCCGCAAAAATCATGGGCAACTCAGCATTTCCGCACTTGGACAAGGCAAAGAGTCCGGCAATGGCAAGCACGGAGCTGGTGATCAACAAGCCGATCGGAGACAGGCTGTGTACGATTGGGCCCGCGAAGAACCGCAGAACCATCATGATTGCTGACGTATAGACCAGAACCCAGACAGGATTACGTCCTGCTGCTTCCATCGGCTTCTCCATCAATCCGCTGATCCATGAGTCGGTGCCAATTTCAGTTGTCGCCAATGGCATCATGATGATGATTAGGAACGCCAGAATTGCCCGGCCAAGGCTCTTTGTATAAGCCCCAAAACCAATTGCCAGTACAGCTGTCAGCACAGGAGCGATATACTTTGAAGAACCTTCTTTCCAGCCGAACACTTCACCCAGCTGCATAAAGATCAGCCCGAAACCAACCAGGGCTCCGAATGCACCGAATTCACCCAGCATTTCGCGGTAAGAGACTCCCGCAGATTCCTGTTCACTCTTGGGGAATTTCGCTCCCAGCAGCATCAGGAGGTAAACGACAGCAGGGACACCAACCAAACCGACAACAACTCGCCAGTCACCGGTCTTCAGCGTTTCTTCAAGATAGATTGTTGCCAGTCCGCAGAACACAAGACCGCCAGGCCATCCAGCGTGCAAAATATTGAGCCACTTGGTCTTTTCTTTGTTGAACATGGTAGCGACGACGGGATTGATAAAGGCCTCAACCGTCCCATTACCCAATGCCAGAATAATGCTGGCAAGATATAGCAGGTCATATCCTGCTTTTTGTCCCGCAATCAACGCTTCGCCTTCGACTCCCTGCACCTTGGAATATGCCAGACAGGCTAAGGCCAGATAGGTCGCGAAGCAGACAAAAGAAAACAGCATGGCGACTTTGTAGCCGATTCGGTCGATCACAAGACTGAACAGAATGATAGAGATCGCGAATGGCCAGATCCCGGCACCGATCAGCTCACCGATCTTCACCTGGTCGAGATTAAACTCTGTTCCGAATCGGACGGTACACAACGTAATGCGGCTGATGAAAGCAAACGATGTTGTAACAAGGGCAATGAAACACCCCCAGAAGACCATTTTCTGGCCTGCTCCTGAGGATTGGTCGACGTTTGGTTCCGCCATTACGAAAATCTCCACGGTGACTTAAGTGAAAAGAATTGTCGATCACCCGCTGACCCCAAACGCAACGACTATTAGAGACCCAAGTGCGTGCAATTTGCTCAGGATTGCCTGAAATGCGAGCGATCCGCTGGCATACTAACCAGAGTCTGCTCAAAAATGCAATCAGCCACGCCGCTCAGAAACCTGATTAGGCAGACCAGATTTCGTCCCGGTCTGGCTATGATGGCTTAACCTGCCGTGCAAAGCTTCCTCAGATCCTTCCGAATCTGTGTTTTTACGCATCATGGAGTGATCGCATTGACAACGTCTTCGACCAGACGCTCGTTTCTCTCGCGGAGCATCGCAGGTATTGCGGCGGCAGGAGCCCCGTATCCCTCCGCGTTTGGCACCTGCCTGTCGTCCGTGATTCAAACACGTGAACTGCCTCCTGCTGGCGACCGCCCTGCCCCGCCGCCGGATGGTGTTCGGATCATCAATCCACGTGCCCGAGTGCCCGTGAGTTTTATTGTTGATGACTCCACCTGCCTCGTGAACCTTGCCCATTTCGCTGTTCCGCAGTTCGCGGAGGTCTTTCCGGATCGATATCTTCAGGACTGGCGGAAGCTTCCCCGAGAGATCCCTGACGATTTCGTCCGCAAGTTTGGAGACTGGTGTGGTGAGCGAAACGTCAAGGGGAAATACAGTATCGTGCCTTATCCCGCCTGTGTGGGAAGAGTAGATCAGCGGCTGCCCGGATGGTCTCGAACTGATCTTGATAACAGCCTGAACCTTGTCCGGGATCTCATGGTTCCCAATTGGGACATTCATCCGGAAATGGTGACGCACACTTTCGTGATCGACACGAAAACTGGCCATCCCTATTCGGATCGATCAGCCCGATTCATGGAGAACTGGGACTGGAGCGTCAACAAGTCGTCCGATGAACTGACAGACTATCTGACCTATGCATTGCAGATTCTGAAAAACGCTGGTCTGACCTGTGAAGGTGTGACAACTCCCGGCGGCTTCGGTAATCGTGCGCGCCCTGCTCTGAGTCAGGCGACGATGAATTCCTGTCGAGAAGTTTTTAATACAGAGATCCCACACTATTTTCGCGATCTCTACACGGACGAGCAATGCGTGGCTCCATTGGTCCAGCGAGCGTCGGGACTGGAAACGGCTGATCCGAAATGCGTCGTCTCAATAATCGGCTGTACCGGAGACTGGTTCGGTGGTTGGGACGGGCTCGAAAAAGGTTCGGTCGATCAATTCATCACGGCTGATCTGCAAGCCGGTCGTTTACCCCAGGTAATCGACAAGGGTGAGCCCGCGATCCTTGTCTGCCATTGGCCCGGCATTTACTTTAATGGTGAAGAGTACGGTTTCAACGTCTTCAAGGAAGTCGTCCATAGACTCAATCAGCGATACGATCATCTTCTCTGGATGAAGCTGAGTGAGATTTCGAGATACTGGGCGGCGAAAGAACTCACTGGGATTAGTCGGCAGGCAGACAATCTGGTGTTCAAAGCTCCGTATGCATGTCCGGCTTTAACTGTGCAGATGCCCTCCACGCAACGTCAACTTCAAATTCACTATGGTGGCGAGGCAAAAGTCCTGAAAGAAGTTTCCAGTCTGAAGAACCTTGAATCCGGTACTGTTTGTCGCCATGGTGGCAGAATGACTGTCTGCTTCGATCTGAAGAAGGGAGTCAACGAATTGCAGCCACCTAATTGAGTGTTTGCTGCTTGAACTGGATTACGCTCGATTCACAGGAGTTAGTGCTCAAGCTGAAATAAATCTTATGCGGCTTTTTGTTTACGCTGCCTGACCGGTTTTCTGAGCCGATAAACGACCGTGTTCCCCTGCTTTCCCAAAGGTTCAATAAACTCCATGCGGCGAAAGCACCACGCCGCTTTTTGTGCCAGCCAGCGAGGCATCGAGTTAGTCTGGACCAGATCCGACGTTGTGAACTCCCCGGGAACATTCAGGTCCAGTGCTTTCCACAGGTCCGCAGCCGTTTTCAGCTTGAGGTGTTGGTGGACGGTGATCAGGGTGCGTTCGTCAACGCTGTATTTCTTTCGCCACGAACTCCTCGCTGTGGGCGGTACTCGGATTTCTTCCTGTTCAGTCAGAAGCACATCCAGCTGCAGTCGTGGATGCGGGAAGATTCCGAAATGGACCAGTTCCAGAAACAAGTGTGGCAGTGACTGGCGAATCGGACTGTAGCGAGCACTGACGACATCACCGCCCGTGCGTTGCAGAGTGACTATCTTCTTGCGAGCCGCCAAAGGCTTAACGACGATAACCTGATGATCTTCAACAAGCGTGCGAATCTTGTCTCTGATTGCGGACAAGGACGCACACTGAATCTCGATCAGGCGACCTCGGCGGTCCACAGCATCAATACGAAATGCTCCCACCGTAACTTCATGTCGATCAGAGTCGGAAACATAATGCTGCTTGAGCTGCTGATGCAGCAAACTTGCCACAGTCGGACCTCCCTGTCCCGGAAGCAGAATAGTCGATCTACCGCATGTCCTTCATGCAGTCGATTCCCATATAGACAACCAGGCCAGCCGCCAGGATAAACATGATATCCAGCACCATCTGACCGCCAAATGGAAACCCGAGCGCCAAGTCCAGGATCGCCGCGAGGCCCATCAGTCCTGCGACTCCCATTGACCCCATGACTACCCCCCGGGAATTGCCCGCCATTTCTCTCTCTCCGCCTCATTGGAAAAAATGATTCAATGTGTCTGCGAGTATAAGCCACGGAAATCATCCGGTTCCAGCCTGTTTCGTGTCCGAACAGCGGGAACCTGAATTGTTTTGCTGAAGTACCCCCTAATCAGACCGTTTCTGCCGGGAGTTCTCTGCTCAGATCATTTTCCCCGATCATTTTGCTCCCAACACCTGAGCACCTGGAGAATCGGTCGTGAAAGCTGCAAACTCTCGCGACCCGCGGACGTTTAGTCACAACTCATGCGGCAGATTTTTGTAATTGGCGACGCGGAAGTCGGATCTGGAATGTGCTGCCATGGCCTATTCCATCGCTCATTGGGGTCACCGTTCCCCCGTGATCTTCGATGATCCGGTGAGTGATGCTTAATCCCAGACCGGTCCCCTGCCCTGTCTCTCGAGTCGTGAAGAATGGATCAAAAACGTGCTGCAGA
>JAXMBU010000076.1:0-29277 GCA_046349735.1 Planctomycetaceae bacterium | reverse complement strand
ACGATGGCCCCTTGAGCGTTGTAAAGCCGGAGGAACGTATCAAAGTCATGAGGAGCCAGCGAATCTGACTGCGTCTGCACGGTCAATGTGGCATGACTGCTGACCACAAATCGGTATACGTCGACGTCTTTCGCCGTTACGTCCCACTGTTCAGTCGCACGCCGATCGTCAAATCGCGTAAAGCTATCTCGGCCGATCTCTCCGGCGATAACCGTCGAACCATATTCCTTTTCGATAATTCGCCCTATCGGGCTCAACGCTCCACTGTTAGCAGGCTTGAGCAGCGGCCCATTGACGGAAGTTGTCAAGACTCCGTCGGCATCCTGTCGGGGAGGGAAGAACGCACGAACAGACTTTACGGCATTGTAGACATTCAATCGCTTATAGGTGTTACCTGTTCCCGCATATTGCGAGGCTGCCGATCGATCTGAAAAGTCAAAATCCGCGTCAATCCCTCGGATTACCTTGACATCCTCGTCGTCTCCATCATGAATAGTATCTGCACTGGTCAAGATGATCGATTGCAGTTCTGGAACCGACAACAATCGTCCACCAAATTCCAGTGCTGCCTCCTGAACCAGCGCGACAGCTCCAGAAACGGCTGGCGCCGCCATACTGGTCCCGTCATATTCCTCATAGCCGCCGGGGACCGTGCTGTTAATACGTTTTCCTGGTGCAAATAGAGTGGCGGAATCGGACGGTCGCCCTCTCTGAGTGAACTCCGCGATTCTATCTGGTCCCATTGTTTCAGTGTACACTACTCCGAGTTGGCCTAACGCTACATCGTACCCGGTTGCAGCACGAGCCCAATACGGCAAAGGACGCGTATTTCCCTCCGCATCGGTGAACTGTTCAATCTCATCATAAACCGCCCCGACATTGAAGGTGCTGAGAACGCCCGGTGCTCCTGTCAAAGTAGGATCTTCATTGTTGATAACGAGGTCACCAAAGTCATTGCCAGCAGACGACACAACGGCGACACCCTGCGACTCGAGAGCCGAGATTTCATCCAGTATGGGGTCTGTAGCGGCATCGTCGGGTGATGCGTAAAGTCCGCCTCCCAGGGACATGTTGACGGCCACAATGTTGTATTGTTCCCGGTGCTCTAGTACCCACCGGAGGGATTCTTCGATTGCAAAATTGGTGTAACCGACTCTTCCCGTGCCATCAAGAATACCTGCCTGTATTGCGATCAGGTTAACACCAGTCGCTACACCGATCTCTGAGTTCGTTGAACCTACAATTCCAGCAACGTGAGTTCCGTGTGAATCGATATTAGTGGGAGTTGTAACGCCCGTGACAATATCCAGTCCGGTAAGGTAGTTGTCTGCGATGTCAGGGTGGGATGTATCAAGCCCGCTGTCGATCACGACGACGGACACGCCTGATCCATCAATGCCTGCAAATGCTGGATCCTGCCGCAATGCGGTAAGTCCAATCAAGTCGTGGCTGGCCGACAGAAACTGCCTCGACTCTAATGACTCCGAAACTGTGGGCTTCTTCCTACGACGGGCGGCATTTCGCCGGTTGCAGGAAAACACACTTTGCAGTTGGGCTAGCAGTTCACGTAAAGCACGGGTTCGCATCTTCATTTCAGAGCTTTCATTTTTGTCGTTGAACATCCACCACTCATACTGGCAGAGCGTCAGGAGATCGTTCCCACACGGCGAGTGGCGGCTGCAATTTCAATGTGCCTTAATCGCCCAAATCAAGATTAATTCATAAAATCGGAAAATTGAGTTCGCTGACTTTTGATATACCTTGCGCCAGTTCTTTCACCGGTTTCGACTATAGGCGATACGGTTGAGTGTTAGCGAATGATTACTGTTGCGTAGTGAAAACGGTCGTCTGATGGCGGGTGGGAGCGAGACCAATTGATAGTTCACATAGAACATGCGCGATGACATGAGGATGGTGCCCTGCTGGGCTCCAGTCGTTGTCCAGCGAAATCGAACATAGCGCCCCGCACCCAGAATCTGTGAACCGGTGCCATCTTGATTAAAGATCAACCGGTCTGTCTTGTTTTCCTGGACTTGTATCCAGTCGCCAACAAGAGGTTGTCTAGTCGTTAGTTCAGATGTGCTGATGACTCCGCTTTCTCCGCAGTAGACAGTAGAGAAGGTAGTATTGCTCGAAAGCAAGATGATTGCAGCAGTCAAAAAATGGCTTCGAGAGGAGTGTCTCATGTAAACTGACGCCTAAATAATGGTATTCAAGAAGAAGTCGTTTATACAAATGGCAGAAGTCATGCCCGTTGACTCCGGAACGAAGTCCATCGTGGTTGGCGTGGAGGGTGCTGTCCGGCGACGTCCTGGGGTTTTCGTACTCGCAGGACTGGCAACGTTGTTTTGAGCATTTCCTGTCAGGAAACACGGAAGCCGAATCGGAGCGCGTAGGCGCTGCGAGCACCACGCACGCCGGGGAATACTTGAATATAGTAGGTCCCTGCTCGCATATTGCTGAGGCTAATCGTGTCGGTTCGCAAATCTCCGTTTACAGAGGAAGCAATACGTGTGCCGGTTGAGTCATAGAGAGCAATATCGAGATCCTGATAGATCCCGCTCAGTTGAATCGTGCCGTTGGTCGTTCCGTCGATTCGAAAGCGTGTCCAGTCCTGGGTGTCCGATCCTGATCCGGTGCTACCATAGAATGTCCGGCTATGATAGCCCGCTGTAAACACGCCAATGTTGTTGGCGGTAGGCCGAGAATTATTTGATTCGGTGTCAAAGTGAGTGACGGGAGACTCGGCTACAGCTGCTTCACTGATACGTAGTGTGAAGTTTCCGGTGCGACCGCCAGCGTCACCATGGCCAGTCGCGGCGTTGTACTGACTATTGCCGTACCCTGAAACACCGACGTAGAACGTTCCGCCCGTAGCAAAAGTATAGTCGATAAATGACTGAAGTGATGTCGATTCGCCCGGTGCCGCACCGTCGTCATTAATGGCGATCTGCTTACCTTGAGAATCGAACAACCGAATAACAGAGTCGAATGCGTTCGTTGAATCGACGTCGAACGTTAGCTGTTCCCCGGCGACCACATTGATCTTGAACATATCAACATCTGTGGATTTGTCGATCGCTCCGCGATTAGTCTCTGCTCCAAAGATATAGCCAAAGTCTGCAGCCTCGAAGATCTGATCATTAGAGTCGAAACTTTGCTGACCAATGGGACTCAGGGCCTCGGAGCCAACATTAGGCCGATTCGAGCTGCCAGACGTATTCTCCACGATGCCAACGCGACTTGGAGCTGCAGCCCCCCCTACGGACCGGCTAGCTCGGTTCGCGTCAGCCTGACTTTGATTCTGGATCTGCTGGCCAACACGACTGAGAGCATTGGAGGATGTGGCACTCATCAGCTCTCTCGACTCGAGTGGCTCACTTCCGAGTCCTTTTGGGTTGCGGCGACGAGGACGAGGGGAAGATATTCTCCGATATGCGGATTGGATTCGTGCGGCGATGGCAATTCCTGAAGAAGTTAACTTCATGATTTTTCTCCGGCGTCAATGACGCGATTTGATTGGTTAGCCGTTCTCTTTGGACTCTTCTGAAGCGTTTTACCGCGATCGATCTTTAATCATGTGACTTTGACAGCGGTCACAGCTGTTTCAATTACCCCTCAACGGTTCGATATCTCTCAGGATTTCCAGAACAAAACTCCGGTTCTTCTGTTTTGGGGCAGGCATACGACGAATGGAACCGCAAAAAACTGAAAAACCCCTGAGAGAAGATTGACCGCTGACGGGTAGAACAAGTAGTTTCGAACCAGTCCAATAGCAAACAGAAGAACGGCCATGAAAAGAACATCCCGCTTTGCTCGATTAACGAGAATACCGCCCCGACCTGACAACCGCACTGGGTTCACGCTTATTGAGCTACTGGTCACCATTGCGATCATTGGGATTATCGTGGCGCTGCTGCTGCCCGCTGTGCAGATGGCTCGGGAGGCTGCCCGACAGACTCAGTGCATGAATAACATAAAGCAAATGGCTCTCGCATGGATGAATCACGAATCCACAACCGGCTATTTTCCGTCGGGTGGATGGGGCTATCGCTGGATTGGGATCCCGGAGCTCGGGTATGGAAAAACCCAACCTGCCGGCTGGACGTATAACTGCCTGCCATTTATGGAACAGATGCACCTATGGAACCTTGGGGGTAGTCCAGCAAACCTAATCAAGCAGTCCCAAATTCCGTTGCCGGTCCTTCACTGTCCCAGCCGTCGCAGTGCCATGGCCTATCCTTGTGTTCCGAGCGTCGTTTTTCGTGAAGGTGGCTATTCAGAGTTTGTTTCACGTTCTGACTACGCGGCAAATTGCGGTGACGGGCTACGCAATCAGGACAACAATGGTATTCCTGCCGGACCTTCGACCCGTGCTCAAGGATTGTCTCCCAGCTTCTACTGGGATAATGCCAATCTTACAGGGGTTTCATATCTGCGGTCGGAAGTAAAGTTGCGAGATATTACCGACGGTACGTCTAATACACTCATGCTCGGCGAAAAGTACCTCAACCCCGTTGACTACACAACCGGCTTGGACGGTGCTGACAATGAAAACGCATTCGCAGGCTGGAACAACGATATCAATCGTGTCACAGGAACTTCGCCGCTTCAGGATCGGCGGAACACCACCAACACAATCGCGTTTGGTAGCGCTCACTCTGGAATATTTTTTATGGCGCTCTGCGACGGATCGACGCGCGGTATTTCTTATTCTATCGACCGTCAGGTCTGGGCAGCCCTTGGTCATCGTTCAGATGGCAGCATCACGGGAAATCAGTCCCTGTGAGATGGGTCCTTGCGAGTTGAACTACTTTGAGCGGCACCAGTCGCAGAGCTGCAATTATGTCTCGTCAGACAGCGACTGGATTCTGCGCGGCAAACTCTTGTAGCTCTTACACCCTCGCTTATGCCTTGACGCGTACAGCTCGGAAGCAAGCCACCGAATACAGAAACAATACACGTCTAACTGATTCGCCAGCTCGAACATCCTTCGTGTCTATGTACAACTGTCACTGGCAACTCCAGCCCGCGATCTCCAGCCGTCCTTGAAAAGCTGAAAACTCGCTGCCCGGAGATGGCCGGACTGGGATAAGCGAAGCCATTCGGCGGATTGCACGAGAACTCGAATGGCAATAGCTCCATCTCTGGCCGGCTTCAATCTCGTTTCGCTCCGGAAGACGTCCCAACAACGATTCCGTCATGTTGTGGTTGAAGGAGTCGACGCTTGCCTGGGGACAGGCGCGCACTGTACATTTTCAGGCTCGCTGGTGTGCCAGCTTCCCAAAGTGATTGAGCAAACCGGTCGGGTTTGATGAATCGAAGCGACTCCACGAATCTTCAACTGCACCGATCGCTCATGGTCATAGAACAACAGTGAGACTCGGTTATCTTTTCGAATCTGCTCAACTTTGCTCGATCGGACATCCGTGTGGAACAACAAAGCGCCATGATCTCGATCCACAACTCGCAGAACCACCGTGCGTTGTTCGCAACCGTGATCAGTCAGCGTGGCCAGGACCGGTAATCGCCAGTCGGGAGCAGTCCCGGCGGCCGACGATCCCAGCAGGTCCCAAATAGACGCGTAGATCTCAGTCAGAGCCGTGTCAGCATTCAGATCAGCCGGAAGGGGAAAGGTGGCCATCGCATGTGTTCCGAGTTATTAAAGGCCGAATAGCATTAGTGCCGACTGCGGTCGCAATTTGAGATTTCAGATTTCAAAAGAATGTTGGCGGAAGCCAACACTACGAGCGGAACTGCAACATCGCATTTTCGACATCAGTCCAGATCGGCGTTGCCTCATTCGTGATGATTTCACAACGACTGTCTCGACGGTAAGCGGATTCTCGGACAGTGATGGTCGAGCCACTGCGATTGATCATCCACCAGTCATCGTCACAATGAAAAATCCCTTTCACACGCTGAACCGGATTGAGCGCGGCGAGATAGTCGAACAGTTGCTCTCGATCAAAACATTCGCCGGGCGGAAAAATCCAGCCGCATGCTCGCTGGCCACCTCCTTCATTCTCCAGACGCATCGGGTGGCCCGGCTGTATTGGAGACTTCAGAACAACAAGGTCTTCGGCAGGGCGCGACTCTAATGAAACCACCGATGCGTCGGGTGCCGCGGTATGATGATGCTCAATCGGATGAGCATGTGGAAACAGGGGACGCCGAACAACAGTGCCCGCGAGGTCCAGCCACTCGGGCTTTAAATGTCCGTGTTGCGTTTCCGCGATCAACAACTTCGGTGGATCAAACTGTTCAATCCATTTGAGACATCGATCAATCTGAGACCGCTCACGCTTGTCCGTCCAGTTGATGGCCACAACATCAGACATCTGAATCTGATCGTGAAATCCTTCACTGTTAGTGACACGAGGATTCTCGTAGTCTTTGGGATCAACCAGGCAGATGGTTGCTCGCAGATCCAGAGCTTGTTGAAATCTTTCTCCGCGAAGCGCGTCGATCACTCGAGCAGGATGACCGGCACCGCTGGGTTCGATCAACAGGCGATCGGGTTTAGTTCGACGGATAAACTGCATGAGGACCGTGTCCATCATCGCAGAGGTCGTGCAGCAAAAACATCCGCCCGCCAGTTCCTGAATTTGTACATCCTGAGATTGCCCGTCCATCAGGACATCATCTATCGACACCATTCCGTATTCGTTGACAAAGACAGACCATCGCTCACCGGCTGGGCGTTGCTTCAGCAACTCAAGAATAGCCGTCGTCTTCCCGGTTCCCAGGAAGCCTGTGATGATGTTGGTGGGGATGGGTTGACCGGAGTACCACACGATGATTTGCTTCTGACTGTGCGGGTTCTACGGAATTGTGGCAATTCGTTCAGGCGGCCGAATGCCGTGTCAGCCTGACAACAGCCGGCCGGAAGCCCCGCGATATTGTACGGTTGAAGGAGATTTGAGCAGGATTTTGAGTGTTGGCCCGACTTTGGGGCAAAATGATCTGGTTGTATGGTCGATTTTCTCAGAAGCTGGCGGAATTCGGCGGCGGGATTGTCCCCCGTCAGGGTTGGAGCGCTGCAGAAGCCTACAAAGAACCCATTTTTACCGGTTTCCGTTTGGACAATCGTCTTTGGCTGATTGGCAACAATCAGCGTGAAATTCGAAAAATCTTGTCTGAACGCTTCTGAGCCTGTTCTTGACTGCGTCCGTTGGTCGCAGGGAGCTGGCGTGTGGATCTGAGTCGTTTACTTAAGATGTTGCGGCATGAGCGGGAAGGCCAGACTGGTCTTCGTTCGACTCCGCTGCTTCACGCACTGAAGCAGATGATTGGACAGGGATCCCGTACGCGTCGAAACAGCAGTGCGAAGGCTTTGGATCGCCCGGAAAGTCTGGAAGCCCGTCAGGTTCTGAGTGCAATATCCCCCGTTGAGTACACGGCTCCGCTCATTGCGTTCGAGGGGACTTTCGTTGGTGATGGCTCCGTAGAGCAAGGCCAGGTCGCAGTCCACCAGCAGGATGTTTTCCTCCCAGACGATCCAGTTCAGCTTGATTTGCTGCCCGGTGGCCATGTCGTGCAGATGGTTCGTGATCAGCTCTCGAAGAGTCTGTCACCGTCGAACCTGATCCCTGAAATGTCGATTCCGGGCGAAACAGTGCAGATCTCAGGCAAAGCGAGTACCAGCCGAGCGCAGGTCAATGATGCCGTACTGAGCAGCAGTTCCGTCAGCAACGGTATTGAAGTGGCCGCTCCAGATATGATCGATGCCGGGCTGACTGATCCAATCTTCTCAACAGCCGGTGAGCAACTCAACCTCAGCTTTCTCATTGAGTACAGCGATGGACCTCAGGAAGTCACCGTTGAGACCGTCTCCAGCACAAATCTGCAGATCCGGGTCTCGGGCCTGGCTGACACTATTTATGAATCTTCCGGTGTTGAATTCACAGCTCAGATTCTTTACCAGAACGCAATAGAGGTTCTGCAGCGGGTTCAACCAACTCGTCCTGTACAGATCCTGTTTCCGGCCACATCGCTAGCCAGTCGAGAACGAATCCCCAGCGTGCCGGGATTGTCAATCCCAGGTCAACTCGATACTGATCATGGGGCTGAGCTTTCTTCCACAGTTTCCGCGCCTCGAGCTGGATCCGATTCTCTGGAATCGCTCCCGGATTCACTTGTTCAGGAGGCAGGTTTACAGGCCACTGCAAACTCAACTTCTGATGATTCGACGCTGATCGACCAGGTCTTTTCCGTTTCTGAGTTGACGCTGGACACATCGATTCTGGTGAGATTGGGCGTCATCAGACTTCAGCAGACGCTGGTATGGCCACAGTCAGATTCAGGCATGGCGATTCGGCAGCAGCAGGAGATCTCTGCTGCAACTGCAGAACTGAAGCACGAGACTGAATCGGTCCCAAATTCGATCACGATAACAGGTTCGCAGAGTGGGCTGGCGAAGTTGGTTCGCCGCGGACTCAGTTGGCTTCGTCTCGGAAGACTTCCGTCGACAGGCCTCGTCAGCGATGCAGTGGCCTCCGAATTCTTTGCCAGAGTTGCTGCAGAACTGATCACTGATTCGGACGCAGAAGTCATCTCTCAGAAGCCTTCGGCTGAGAATGTCGAGTGGCTGTCCTGGCTACTCAGAAATTCCTCCGAATTAGATTCGCCTGTGGGGACCAGTGCCGGGAACGGCATTCACCACCAGGAGCCTGTCCCCGATGCTGTTCCTGTATTTTCGAATGCAGTCAGTTCATCAAGAGACATGCGAGGAGCCTGGAATACTCAGGCTCAGATTAGAAAATACCGTGAACAGCATCGTCACGCCAGTGGGCTGAACGGTGCAATTTGCATTGCTTTGTATGAGCATGACTCGTCGAGTGTTCCACAATCGACAAGCATTCCTCGAGAACTGAAATATGTTGCGAATCCTCGAGGACCACCAGTCTATGGGCGAGACGCCGATGTCCCGTTGTTGGAAGTGGATGCTCCGGCAGATCTGCTGGAGAGATTGAGATACAGCATTGCCCCGAGAGGACCATCGCTGGCGACTGTGGAGACACAGTCACCCGATCTTACGTTCTCTTCGGGGCCGCGAATGAGCCCTGAGAAAATGTCGACTGAACTGGCCATCTGATTTTGTGGCCACTCAATCACATTCAATCGGGGCAAATCCCGGCTCCCATTTTTCACCATGGAGCCGATGCATGTCTCACCATTTTGACGACGCGCGAATGCGGAGTCTTATTCGTTATCACTATCAGCGAAACAGACATCTCACCAACACTCATGATGTTGAAGATCTGTTTCAGGACGCGTGGATAGATTTAAATGATTCGCAGCCGGAGTGTGATACTCCGGAAGTGACTCCGTTAACACAGGAACAGGTTCTTCGACAGGCGGTCGGCCGAGCGGCTGAGCGAGCTTTCGGGAAACTGCGAAAACGAAGCCAACGAGGTTCCGCTGCAGAAGTGCAGATGGAATACGAACCGGCGGAGTGTGTTCCGGATCACGGGTTGGTTCTGGACCTGAAACAACAGATTGAATCACTTCCTTCGGATGAACGGTTGGTGATCGAAATGCTCAGATCAGGTTACGATGGATCAGAAATCGCAACACAGTTGAAGCTTTCGCCGCAAGCTGTGACGCGACGTAAACAGAGAGCCCTGGAACGGCTGCGACAGATTCTGGGTGAATAACTATGAATAAAATCCCAGACAATCTCATCTCATCCAAAGCACCTGATGAATGTCGTCAGGTGCTTAACGCCTTGCTTCTGCGCTGGCCGGCTGAGCCGAAGGAAGAACTTTCTTCGGCTCTTCTGGACCACCTCTGCCATTGCCGCGGCTGTCTTCTGCAAGTGGATTGCCCTCGAAGCTGCTGCGGATCTGGCAATCTTCGCTGAGGACCTTTCCTCAGAAATCGACAGCGACAGCAGCCTGTCTGAAGCACGTCGCGCGGAAACCGCCTGAACGTTCTGCGCAGATGACGCCCACATGACTGTCCAAAATGCAGCGCAGTTGGTGATTGAGCGACGACTTCGTGATTGCAAGGCTGCGTCATCGCTCCGCTGAATCAGGCGAGTCAGCAATGCTGTCAGTTCTGGTTGACTTCAGCACTGCCGCTATCAGCGATCCCCTTGACCATGTTCGCGCTGTCTGATGTTACAGATCTGCGAACCGACTGGGTCTCTTTTGCGATGCGAAAACCGCTTGAATTTCCACCAGACCTGAAGACCACACTTTCTGAATCGCTGAAACTGCGTTCCTGTTGCTGCGGGTAGCAATACGGACATTCGACCGTATAAATAATTCGACCGCAATGAGAACACTCATGCGGACCAGGACCGCGCCGAGACTCTCGTGTTGCCTGCAAAAAGGCAATTCGCATCAGCCCAAGAAACACAAGGCCGCTGAGAACCCAGGACCATGGAGCGCTGATGAAATACGTCACAGCACAGGTTATCGAGAAAGAACTGGCACCGCAAAGGAGATAGGGCCAGATCAGGCGGACTCTTCGATGTCGGGCGTCATCACCCAGTTCTTTCATCCACAGGCGATTCAGACACTCCATTCTTAACGCTCGCACCACAACACTCTCGGCACTGTTAACGGCCTTGAGGAGTCGCTCGATATCGTCGAGAACACGGTAAACGTCTGATTCTTCAAGATAGTCCTGATGCGCCCAGCGATTGCGGAAATCACGCAGCTCACTGATTAAACTACGCTCCACGAACGAAAGCTCGTTGCGAAACAAGTCGTTCCATCGATCCCACATAAAGACCATCAGCGCCTGGGCATCCCATGTCAGGACTTCACCCGCCAGATCTGCATCGCGGTAAACACATTGCACCCGCGCCACTACGTAGGGACGCAGGCCAACAGTGAGAGAAAATAGTCCTTCGGAGATGGGATCTTTCATGGGACCTCCCTGGGGGAATGGGAGCAAAACGATTGCGGGATCATCCACAGCTGTTGGAGCCAAATCCCGATGTTTTTTTCCAACAATGCCGCGATCCGGGCATTTCATCACCAGGTCTGCATATCGTTCCGGTTGTAACGACTGCGATGGCCGTTCGGACTGCGGATTCTCAGCGGCTACGCCAGAGCTGGAAATCGTCCACTTTGAGCGATTGGGCAGCAGCAGAAATCTCTTCCCGAAAACGCTTTGCATCTACGGGATATCCCTGAGTCGGCTTCAGGCCCGGCACGTGTGTCGCCCAGAATTCATTGAACTGGTGCATCAGCACTTCGCGAAGGTATTTCGAGACCATGGAAGACAGAGCCACCGGCAGCAATTCTTCGGCTCGCGTCCGAAAGCAGAACTCAAGCCGCCCCATACGATATCGAGATCTCTCGCGTCCCTCTTCCATCCGGAAAACAAACTGATCATCAAAGTGAGAAGCGATCAACTCATCGTATCGATTCCGACCGCCGTGTTTATCGCAAACCACAAACACGGGAGGATCATCCACACCGAATCGATCCACCAGTTCACGCACAAGACCCATTGTGGCATTCGAAAGCACTACGCCTTTGGAGTCGGACTCAGCAACCCGCTGATTGAACTCCTTCGGAAATATAACGCGACTGCGAATCGCAAGCAGACGGATCTGTTTCTGCGCCATCGCTCCATCCAATGTCTGCTGCCATTCAAGAATGTGATCTTCACTGGCATCGCACGGCAACGCGCGACCTGGCGTCCGATTCCATGCCTCCTCCTGATACAACTTCAAAAAGTTTTCTGCAGAGATGGCTTGGCACAACTGGTCGATGGTTGAAACCGGACAATTCAACGTGCGCAGAAATGCGAGAACCGCGACCTCAAGATCTTCGAGCCCATCACCGGACGAATAAACCGCTTTGGAATCCGCGACAAAAAGTCTCTGATCACCACGAGTCGGCGCGTTTGTCACGATATCGCTGAACTCGTCCCATAGCGAAGCGGGGGCAACGTCTGCCGGAATTTCCCAGGCAGTTGCAGTTACGGTCAGTGGCCCGAGATTGGGACCATAGCCAGCTTCATCCGTTCCAATCAGCAGACGACGAGTCATGTCAGCAGGTCTTCCAAAGAGAATCGTCGAAGCGACTCAGGACAATGACTCAAGAAATGCGCTAACCTGCATCGACGCTTCAGCTCGAACCTGCCAGTGCAGTAAATGCCCAGCCGTTGGAAAGTCGAGACAGATTCCGTCCTGAACCTGTTTCAGGAGGTGAGCCGCATCAGGCTCTGGCAGCATACCGCCTTTTGCAACATCACCACGCAGAAACAGCACAGGACACTTAATGTCCCGCAAACACGCTTCAATGTCGAGTTCTTCGGGCCAACGTCCCTCAAGAATGGCTTCCATCACTGCGGGATCGAGATCCTGAAGGCTACGGGCCGTGAATCTCAAAGAGACACCGTCACGGACATCGGAGATTCTCAATATCCGCCCGTCAGAGAATGTCTTCAGTGGCTCATTACCAAATCCTGCCGAAACGGCTGCGACCGACAAATCTCTGCGGCCAGCCCATCGATGCATCGCCTGAAACGTTGGGTAGTAGTTGGTCGTCTGTAACTGGTGCCAAAAGCCGGGCGAAGGAGGATCCTCAAGCACAACAGCAGAAACCAGCTGTGGTCGGCGTGCAGCCAAAGCCATGCTGACCAATGCACCAAGGGAGTGACCATAGACTACGAATGGCTTGCCGATAGCATCAGCCGCAGCAATGGCGTCTTCCACATAGTCAACAACGCGATAGCGGTCGCCTGCTCGCCCCGATTGTCCGTGCCCTCGAAAGTCCATCGTCCGGACACTGAACCGATGCGGAAACAGTGCGGCATATGACGAAAAAGTCCGACCCGCCCGCCCCACACCATGAAGCATCAGCAACGTATCGCCTCCGCCCGGTCGAATATCGAACATGTGAATTCTGACACCGTCGATCGACTCCACATGCTCTGAATTCATTTTCACAGTTGGCTCCTTACTTCTCCGTCACGTCGATCTCATGAACTTCAATCATGCGATTCAGCTTGGTGATGGACAAGACTTCCCGAACGTCCTTGCTGGGATTGAAGACCTGAACCCTGAGCGGCAGGCCTTCGATGCGAGTCAGCGACACAAGCAGTCCCAACATGCCACTGGGCACCAGTCGAACACCAGTCAGATCAAATGCAACGATCGTGGATTGATGAGCTTTCACAAGATCTGAAATGGCCGCACGATAATGAGCCGCATTGAATTCCGAGGGAACATCGCTGCCGGCAAATCCCAGAACCGTCACTTCGCCGGCGCTATAGACTTTTAGTAAGCCGTCTTCCGTCAACGCAAACTGTTGTGCCAGATCTTCTGCCGCTGTCAGGTCTGATGCATTGTTTTCCATCGTTTTTACTCGCTGAATTGCCCGAGAATAGTTGTCTCTTGCCTATCACACGGATCGCTGGTTGAAACAGAGTCTACACCGAAAAGCTCGCTTGCTCCAGAATCCTGAAATAAAACCTCAATCGCCGTGATCCACACGTCCATCATCCGCAAATCACGACACGCGCAGGAACGTTGAGTCATTCAGTCGATTTGCGAATCTGTCAGACAATTTCTGCCTGCGTAAAGGTCCTGATGAGTCAGTGAGAACAGAACGTCAGCAAACCTGGGGAGGACGGCCGTCTTTCATGGGTGCATGAAAGCGAATCCTCAGTGTAATCTGCCAGGTTCAAGCATCACCTCCTCAGAATCAAGGAATCGTTGACGACAGAGCGACAGGGGTACGCCTGGCAACGAATCATGACAGCAAACCATACAATCAAGGCAAGGCAAACGGCAGGCAAGGCAGGGCAAACGTCAGGCTGCCTGATCGGAACGGCAATCGGAGACGCTCTGGGGTTGCCCTACGAAGGTATGACCGCTGCTCGTGCGTCGCGAATGCTTGGAGCACCGAATCGATTTCGCTTCCTGTTTGGTCGCGGAATGATGTCTGACGACACCGAACACTCCTGTATGGTAGCCGAATCACTCCTTGAATCCGCCTTTGATGTTCGGCAGTTTGAAGCGTCATTCGCAAACCGACTGCGCTGGTGGTTGTTGGGAGCACCCGCGGGCACGGGACTCGCTACTCTCCGAGCTTGCCTGAGGCTGGTCTTTGGCGTTCCTTCTCACCGCAGCGGTGTGTTCTCCGCTGGCAACGGGCCTGCAATGCGAGCAGCGATTATTGGAGCAGCCGTGGACGATCCCTCCAAACTGCAGCAGCTTGTGCACTGTTCCACTCGAATCACCCACACGGATCCTCGCGCTGAAGCAGGCGCCTTAATTGTTGCCGCTGCCGCCAGGATTTCCACATGGGCAGAACTTCCGACCGCCGACGCACTGTTCCAGTTTCTGCAGAAGCTGGACTTCGATTTTTCAGGCAATGCGGAGTCATTGATGGAATTGATCAGAGCGGCAGCTGCATCCGTAGATCGTCACGAAACGACGGCCTCGTTCGCGGCGTCGATCGGAGCTGGCGGATTCGTAAGCGGCTTTGTCAATCAAACAGTTCCCATCTCAATCCATGCATGGCTGAGTCATCCGGAAGATTGGGAACGAGCCGTCCAATCGGTGATTCGCTGCGGCGGAGATGCTGACACCACGGCCGCAATCACTGGAGGAATCGTAGGATGCCGCATCGGCATTGATGGAATCCCTTTGAAACTTCGTCAAAGATTCGTCGACTGGCCTCGCTCCATGAAATGGCTCGAAGAACTGGGACGTGCCCTTGCTGAACCACCGGGGAAATCTCAGCAAACGGTCATCCAGGAGCGGGTTATCACAAAATTGCTGCTTCGGAACGTTGTCTTTGTCCCCACCGTTCTGCTTCATGGATTCCGGCGACTTCTGCCACCGTACTGATCGCTCATGACCTGAATTCTGTCTGAACCCTGAACCGGCTCCGCGGCAGGCATTGCCGACGAAAATCTCTCACAATCTCTGCGGTCAGCCGAATCTCACCTGCCGCTCGCATTCGGTTCAGCAATCATGAGGAACGCCTGGACGAGTCACTCGCCCCGTGATCCTGATGAGCATCCCGGCCGAGCAGGAACATGCTCGGTAATTCATCGCTATCGACACGTTGAAGTTTAGCGGCAGCAGCTTTGAAATTGGTCAACAGGTGGAAGTTACCTGAAGGAAGAGTTGCAGGGATTCGTGGCGACCTCATGGGATCGAATCGCTCAAACTCTGAAGCTGCGACGCGAGACCATTTTGAATGTGATCCACCGGAGTACTCAATTCGTGCGGGACTGGGCTCCTGATCTGCTGGATGAACTTTCGGGAGCTGCTCAAAGCTCAGGATTATCGTTTGAAGACCTGATGTTCCTGCAGATCAGAAATCAGCTCACAGCAGACCTGGACAGTGGCTGCACCTCTTTCTCACTCAGGAAAGAACAGCAGCAGATTTCGCTGATCGGCCAAAACTGGGACAATGATCCCGCTCTGGATCCATTTACGGTTGTGCTGACACGAAGGCCAAGTGGCAAGCCAGCTTTTATGACAGTGACGCAGGCTGGACTGATCGCATACATCGGCATGAGTGAAGCCGGAATGGCAGCCTGCCTTAACTCACTCCCCGCTCCATCGCGCGCAGTCGGTGTTCCTCACTACTTTACATTGCGTCGTGTTTTTGAGGGACGATCTCTGGATTATGCAGTCACGGTGATCTCCGACGCGATCCGAGCGATTCCTGCCAATATCATGCTGAGTACTCCCGAGGGACCGGCAAACCTTGAAGTCACCATTGATGCCGTGAATGTGCTAAGACCATCAGCCGAAGAGGTTTTGCTCCATACAAACCATTGTCTGCATCCGAATCTCGCCTCCATCAATAGTCAGTTTCCGGAGTTGATTCAGTCCCGACCTCGACTCGAGCGAATGAGCCATCTGCTGCAGACCGGCGTTTCCTGCCTGAACATCGAACACCTGCAAACCGCGTTGCAGGATCACTCGGGGTTCCCTCGGTCGATTTGTCGCCACGCAAACGAGGATCCCGGTCACGGCTATTGGAAGACGGTCTTTTCGGTAATTATGTCCGTGGAAACCGGGGAACTCTACGTGGCTCGCGGCAATCCCTGTGAAGCCCCATACAAGGTTTACCGGCTTTGAACGGTCCGGGAGCGGCAGATTTTTCCGATCTGACACTGGATCAGGCAAACGGAGAACAAGAGGCGCAGGAGGCGTCACAGCAGGCATAAAGCGAAAACCCGGCACATCCGGAACAAACCCTACAGTTTCACAAATTGCCGGACCGATACTTCCGTTATGACCGTCCTGATGCGCAGATTCTGTCGGTGCCACCGCGCAGTAGCTAAACATCAGGAATCGGGAGAACATCAGCGAAGGCAGTGATTTACTGCAGCTTCTCCAAGGATGGATCAATGCGGATTCGGCACTCACTCAAGGCGTTCGTGCCCTTCATACTCATGCTGGCAGCCGGGCGCAACGCTCAGGCACAGTATGGCCCTCCCGGTCCACAGCAGCCGATGCCGCAGGGGGCGTACCCGAGTGGATACAGCCCGTATCCGTCGCAGTCGCCGTACCAGAACCTGTTCGATCAGACCTATATTTCTGACGGATTGTGGTTCAACAATTCCAACAACGGCTTCGGACCGTTCAACCGTCCTCGTAATTGGAAATTCGGAGTTGAATACATCCGAACCCGCACTCGCAAGATGGAAGGGATTGTCGGGGCTGAAGGGGTGCAAACCTACCTTCAGCAGAACGACCCCGCGAGCAACGGAATCGTGCCAGGGTTGGAGTTCTACAACTACTTTGATGCAGCGTCCGCTTCCTTGATTCCTGATCTACACAATGATGGGATGAGATTCACGGGCGGATTTGATAATGCCGATGGCTCCGGACTGATCTTGAGCGGCCAGTTCAGCGGATCAAACACCGCAACGTTTGACGCACGAGCAAACGTATTGGCGCATCGAATGGATACGTTGACGGCCCTCAACATGCAGGCCGCGAATGGTCGTCCAGGCAATGCACCGTTCAATGCAGGTGGTCGAACCGATTACGATATCGTCCAGAATGATATTCTTGCCCCAGGCGTGGTTTTCGACAGAACAGATGTTGATGACTATGGTATATATGGCACGACCTTCGACGTGCTCGACCGAACGGTGCTGAATCTCTACGGCATCCCAATTCTGTCCGGCGATCCGAGTCCCCCAACGAACGGACTTAACGGATCCACTGTTCCATACGACCTGCAGTACATCCTGAAACAACAGCTAAATGCCTTTGGCGGAACCATTGACTGGGCGTTCGCTCCGACAATTGACCGGGACAATCTGCTCGTCCGACCTATTTTTGGCGGCCGATACTATCGCGTCGAAGAGTCATTCAACTTTTATGGAGAATCAACGTTGCTGGCTTATGGTCCGGCAGACGGTGATGCTCCCGACAATGCCAAGGTCTTTCCGGTTGGCGATGGCAGAACCGGGGGCACTGGCAACAATACTTCCATCATTCCCGATACGCCCGGAGAAGGTGGAACAACGAACTTCGTGGATCTGACAGGAACTAATTCGACCCACCTGATCGTCAAGTCGTTTATCAGCAGTCAGGTCACGAGCAATCTCGCCGGCCCCGAGTTTGGATATCAATATGAACTGGGCAGGGGGAAAGGCGTGAAGTTCTCGGGAACTTCTCGTGTCGCAGCCATGTTCAACGAAGAGAAGATTCGCCTGAGCGGAGATAACATCGGAAACTTTATGGGGGTTCAGGTAACACCAGACCCTCAAACAGGAAATAACCTTGAGACGCAGATGTTTGATACAAACACGACTAATGGCCAATCCCAGAACGCCTTTACCGATCGGAACTCAACCGTCCACCTGTCGCCATTGTTTGAACAGGGGTTAAACGTCCAGTTGCCGATCTTTGGTGCTGTTCCCGTTCTCAAGGACATGCACATACTGGAAGAGGCCAATCTGAATCTGGGCTGGACGTGGCTTTGGGTCGGAGAAGTCGCTGATCCAAATGAGTCGATTCTGTATCAGTCAAGCCCTCTGCTCAATGTCTTCCCGACGATCCAGACAGAGCGGGGTAACCTATACCAGAATACATTCAGCGTTGGCGTCAACTGGAATTACTAAAACTGCTGGAAAGTCAGTAGCGCTGCACGGTCGTTATTGCCGTGCGGCGAGTCTCAGGAATTCAGGTCCGCTCGAAAGAATTGAAAGCAAGAACTGCCAGCGTCGCTTCGAGACTCAGGATGTTGCATTTTGTCAACAGAATCCTGAAGGGCCTGAGGTATGATCGACGCTCCACACACTCGAACTGATCGCCGTTTTCGATTGGGCGGTTCCAGTGTTCTCCGACACATAGCCCCAAAGCCTGTCGGCATCATCAGCATCGGACTCAGGCAACAGACGGTGACCATTCTTGGCGCCGTGGCCACTGATGTTCATGTCTTATCCCAATCACCTCTGGCCGTTGGACAGCATTTAACGTTTATCGTCAGCTCTTCTGCACGCGGGCCGGAAATTGCAATTCCCGGGATTGTTCATTGGGCAAATCCCGAGGGCACTGGCACAGAAGCCGGCATTGCACTGCAGGAGCCGATTCCAAACGAGATTGCGGTCAAGCTGCCGGGCTGCGAACGAGAAAGCATTCGATATGCGTGCCGAATCCATGGCAAGATGCTGTGGATTGATGGCGTCCCAAAGTCTCAACCCGCTGTCGTAATCAACTATTCCAGAGATGGCATGTGCATGCAGGTCGCCGCAGCCGTCCCGGTCGAATGTGATGCTCAGTTTGTATGGTGGACCGAGGAAGAAGAACATCGCATCAATGGCGTTGTGCGGTGGGTGATCGGACAGGACGGCGGCTTTCTCCTGGGATGCAGACTCGTCAGAGCCAGGTTATCACCTCACTGGTGTACGTTTTTGAAACGACTTTGAGATTTAAAACGCCCGCAAAAGGCTCTCGACATTTACGCCGCAGCATCCATTCCTCTCAGGAACAGTCGAATGGCTTTGCGCACGTCTTCTGCGGGTGGTATCTCCAGTGGCTGAAACCCCGCGCACATCATCGGCAGGGGTGGCATCACAAGCCCGAGAAGCCGACCGGCCGCCCAGTGCGGATCCGGAATACGAAGAATGCCTCTTTGGTCCAGTTGTGACAAGTAGATGGCCATCTCTCGCAGACCGCGACCAAAACCTGACTCGTAGATCAGTCGGGCGTTGTCCGGAAATCTGCGTCCTTCCGACATCAGCAGAAAACACATACACGCACCATCCTCTGAAAGGAGAATCTGCAGCAGCGTGTGAAAATACTGTGTCAACATTTCCTCAGGATGTATGTGGTCTGCATCCAGTTCTGGCAAAGACGCAAAAACTTCCTCGGCCCGGGTCTTCACCGCTTCTTCGAAGAGCTTTTCTTTCGAGGGAAAGTGATTGTAGACCGTCGCCTTCGAAACGCCCGATTTTGCGGTCACCTGATCCATGCTCGTATCCGCAAAGCCCTGAGCCATAAACAGCTCACGCCCCGCGTCCAGAATCTGTCGTCTCTTCTGTTCCGACCGACTTAAGGGTTCCTCAGAAGGTAACGGCGGCAATGTCAGACTCATTGTGCACTCCTTTCGCAGTGTGGTGTTCCGCAGATGAAGATCCTCGAGAGCTGGCCGTCAGGCGGCCATCCTGCATCTCGATAATCCGATCCGCAATATCCAGAACTCGTACGTCGTGTGTCACCATCAGAATGGGACGCTTTTGTTCTCGGGCAAGGCTTTGCAACAGGTTCACCACCTCGCGGCCCGATGTGCCGTCCAATGCGGCGGTGGGCTCGTCGGCAAGAACCAGTTCAGGCCGTCCTGCCAAAGCTCGTGCAATCGCTACGCGCTGCTTCTGCCCCCCGGATAGCCGGGATACGTGATAATTCACTCGTGCTCCCAACCCGACCTGTTCCAGAAGAAGAGCGGCCCGCTCCCGTCCTTCTTTGACTGAAACGTCCGGCTGGAGATCAAACATGACCTGAACATTCTGCAGAGCCGTCAGATACGGAAGAAGATTGTGGAGCCTGAAAGATGAAACCAATCTTGCGACGCAGCTGCAACAGGTCCTTCACAAGTCGCCTTGTGCAGCGTGCCCCAGCACATCCAAACGCCCCTCTCACAGGTTTTCGCAATCCTGCAATCAGTGTCAACAAAATTGTTTTGCCCGAACCCGACGGTCCGGTCAACAGGACGATTTCCCCTGGCTGGATATCAAGGTTGACGTCAAACAATATGCTGTTTGCGCGCTTTCCTGTCAAAGAAAAAGTTGATTCCTGCCCCCGTGATCACGGGCTGTGAACTGTGCTTGCATCGTCTGTTTCACCTTCCCGGTCAAGAAAACGTCTGCGGGATCCGCTGATCGCAACTTCCGAACAGCCAGCATTCCTGAAAATGTACACATCAGAATCGTGGCGAAGATCAGAAAGATGCCTCGGGTCGGCTCCATATATAACGGCAACTGTGTGACCTTCCTCAATGCGGCATACATGATTGCAGCGATCAAGGATCCAGGGATGAACCCCATTGTGGCGAGCTGCACAGACTGTCCAAGAACCAGTTGATAAAGATATCCATCCGAGAATCCCATGGCTTTCATCGTGGCATACTGAGGCAGATGATTGGTGACGTCCGTGTAGAGAATCTGGTAGACAACAATAAAACCAATAAAGAAGCCAACAACGGTCCCCGCAGTGAAGATAATGCCAATCGGTGTCGCCGAGCGCCAGTAGATCAGTTCCAGTTCTTTGAATTGTTCAACGGTCAGAACCTGAACTTCCTTCCCCAGCAGCGTTTGAAACTGCTTCTGTGCAGAGGCAACAGAGATCCCCGGCTTCAGCTTTACCACACCAATGTCGATTTCTCCGGGTTTACGTTTCGGGAAGAGCCGAAGAAAATTGGCATGACTGACCAGAACATTCCCGTCAACACCAAACGAAGCCCCCAGATCGACGACTCCAGCCAGAGACATTCGACGCCGATTAATCTCAAGCTCAACGGGCTCATGTCTTTCGACAGAACTTACGACATCACCGAAACGTGGTCGAGCCATACGATCGTACAGGAACACGTCCGTATTCCGAAGTTGCTGCAGATGTTGTTCGATGCCAGGCAGTTTGAGCGACGCTTCGTCCGTTTCTATTCCATAACATTGGATTGATCTCATCTCTCCGTTCCAGGGATTCTTCCATTCCCCGGGAGCAAGGTAAATCGAATAGACATTGCTGACATCCGGACTTCCCCGCAGACGATACAACAACCGACTGGAGAAAACCTTACTGTGCAACAAGTGTTCGTACTGACTGTGGGCGATGACCAGCTCACCGTTCATCGAGCCGTGAAAAACGACGGCACTGGCAAACAGAGCTTTCATGAGGCCCAGCTGCATCCACATCAGTACGACCGAGACCATAACTCCGGCGACGGCTGCACACAATTTCATCTTTTCATGCTTCAGCTGCAGCCATGAGAGGGGGATCCGCTGACTCATTGTGGCAGCCCCTGTCGTCCAACCGCAGTACTGGCGTCACTCATATCGGTCGACAGCGACTCAGGTGTCGAAGTATCGATCGTCACCTCAACCTTTGCCCACGACAGTCCGGAAACTCGCCGACCACCTTCTTCATCGAGACGAATTCGAACTTCGACGACACGAGCATCGGTATCATCGACGGGGTCACTGGAAAGGACATCTTTGCGACCTATCAGGCGTCCCACTTCAATGACACGGCCCCGCAATGTTGTCTCAAGGTTTCTCATCGAGATCGTTGCGATCTGTTCAGTTTGGATTTTCAGAATGTCGGATTCGTGAACTTCGGCGACAACATCCATCTGCCGAGTATCTCCCATATCGAGCAGACCTTCGGATCCGATGCGTTCGCCAACCCGAGCATGAATCCTGAGAATCTCGCCATCAAGGGGACTGCGGATCAAAGAAATCTCCAGATCAGCCTCAGCTCTCAACAAGGCCGCCTTCGATCGTGCCACCTCAGCCTCAGCTTTTTCAACATCGACACTGCGAATTTCGGCGAGAGCGACCAGCGCTGATTCATATTGAGCTAATTCACGGCGAAGGACTTCAACGTCTGAAATTCGAATGTCCAGATCATCTTCTGAAAGAGCCTTGCTCTTACGCAGCTCATGAGCTCGCTCAAGCTGCTTTTCGGCCAATCTCAGTCGTTCACGAGTTCTGGCGATCAGCTCTTCCTGGGCTCGAAGATCGCCAGCTTTTGCACCAGCCTTGATCTGAGCCAGCGATTTCTCAGCCAGGAATACACTTGCTTTGGCCAGTTCAACGTCGGATTGCTCACGTCGGTTCGAGTCCAGAATCGCAAGGACCTGACCTGCATCGACCTTGTCTCCCAACCGAACCAGCATCTTCTCGACGACTGGAGGCTCCATGACCGAAGGAGCATTGACATGGATGACTTCACTCTGCGGTTCAATTCGGCCCAGCGCCCCAACACCAAAGTCTGACAAGGGTGATGCGGGGATCGATTTATCCGACTCCGCGCAAGGCAGCGAACGATTGGCCGCGAAGGCTCCAGCCATCGCGACAGCCAAAAAAAACATAAAGATCAGTGTTTTTCGCATAACTCACCAGAAATAAACTGTTCAGTTTAGTTTCTATATCATAGACACTGAACCGTTCAGTTCAATTATTTTTCCGGCAGTATTTTCGTCTTCGCGATCGGCACAACCCGCAAATTCACTGCAAATTACCAAATCGCTTCAAGCGTAAAGTCTGGTTTGATCGATTAACCGAAGAGCGAGCGGTGTGTCGTGCGACCATCTCTTTGCGATCTGGAATGTAGGCGAGCTTTGTCGCTGGAGAATGCAAATGCCGATTCGACGGTCTGTCCTGAGTGCAATTGGACTTCTGGTTTTCGGAGCCGCAGTGCTCCACGGTCAGCAGCACGACCCGTTTGCCGAATGGGATCGCCAGAGTCCACGTCCAACAGCCAAGAAAGGCGTTTCCAGATCACCGAAGACGGACGTCAAGTACTTCTCACCAAAGTCTGAAGAAGCATCCTCAGAAGACTCTGCAGCAGACTCTCCGGACAACAAGGCGTTAGAAGTCTCACGTCAGCGCATGCGTGAACGAATCCAGAGTGGAAACGCCAACAAAACAGGGGCTTCGCACAAACCAACGAAAGCCACCGATTCTACAGACAAAGCAAGAAGCACGGCCGCTTCAGCGTCGACCAGTAAAACCAGTGCAAAACCTGCTGCGATGTCCAATCATGCTGACGCTGAATGGGATGTCTTCGCGAATGGTGGTAAGCCTAAAGTCGGCAAGCCTTCAGAGACTCCCGGCAAGAAGTCCGTGACACAAGCTTCATCGAGTAACGTGAAGCCGGCGACTTATGGTGACACGTCGTCACACGACGAGAAGCGAATTATTCAGGTGAGTCAGTCTGACTCCGGCTTCGAAGACGACTCTGAATCGCCAGAACTAGCGGAAGAAGAGAATCCATTCGCGAGCTACCTCGAGAAGTCTTCCGCATCAAAAAAATCTGCTGAGATTCCTGCGGAGTTCAGCGAGGAGATCGTTGCCGGAGACGAAGAAGAGAAAGCAGAAGCGTTATTGAAGTCGGAACCAGCCTCGTCTAAAGCGGTCACGGCTGCCAAACCGACCCCTTCAAAGGCTGCGGCACAAACCAGTTTATCAAAGCCTTCGGCGACAAAAGCTCCAGCCACTAAGCCCGTCCCGGTCAAAACAGTCTCGACGACTCGCTCTGCTGACGTGTTGTCAGCAGCTGCCCCTGGAATTGCTTCGGCAGATTCAGGTCCACAGTCACCGGGAATCACCGTACAGTGGGTTCGTCGGGGCGAGTTTAACGTTGGACAGGAATGTGACGTTGATCTCGTCGTCCAGAATACGAGCAAATCGTCTGTCCGAAGCGTCATGACAGAAGCCATTATTCCAGACGGGCTTGAACTTGTTGAAGCGAAACCACCCGCCATGGAAGGTTCGGAAACACCGACCTGGACTTTCGGCGAGCTGAAGCCCGGTGAAACTCGCACCGTTGCCATAAAGGTCATCCCACGTCAGCGTGGAGACGTTCGTCTGGATGCATTCGTGCGAATGACGGGTTTCTCTTCATCAGAGTTTTCCGTTCAGGAACCAATGATCAGCGTGGAAGTCAGCGGACCTGAAACTGTCGAAGTGGGACAGCAGGCTGGCTATGTTGTGAAAGTTTCTAACCCGGGAACCGGACTGGCCAACAATGTTGTGATTCAGGCTGCGATTCCGGAGGGGCTTAACATCGCAGCGGCTGCCGTATTCTGTCGATCGATATCGGCACCCTGAACGCCGGCGAATCATCAGAAACAGCTCAGCCTCACTGCAGTGAAGGGCGGTGTCCAGGATGTCGCAGTGCGGGCCGTTGCTTCAGGCGATTTGACGGATGAAACCACAGCTGGTGTGACCGTCGCAGAACCGCAACTCCAGATTGCGATCAACGGACCAGAAGAACAATTGGCCGGGCGGACCAGTGACTACACGATGTCGGTTTCAAATGCCGGCGGAGTGCCATCTGAAATGTTCGAGCCAAGTATCGCATTCGGAAGGGTTCGAGTTTGTCTCTGCGAATCGCGGTGGCAAATACAGCAAAGACAGATCACTCGATCGAGTGGTTCGTGGGAACATTGCAGCCGGATGAATCCAGCGACTTCAGCCTGACACTGCGAGCCACCGGGCAAATTGAACTGCTCCATCAGGCCGGTGTGATCTCAGAACATGGCAGTCACGATGTGTGACTACAACACCGTTGTCGAGGGAGCATGGCTGCTCTGGATCTTAAGATTGTGTCCGGCAGCAGATCTGTCCAAGGGCGACGAAGTGACGTGGGAGGTTCACATCCGTAACGTCGGAAGCCGCGAGGCATCGAATGTAGGCATGTCCTGCGAGTTGCCATCGGGCATCCAGTTGATTGACGCCGAAGGCCCATCGCAGCACATCGCGGAAAACGGTGTCATGGTGTTCCGTTCTCTGCCTGCGGTGCTCGGATGAAGAGGGTGTGTATTCCATTCGAGCGACCTGCCTGCGAGAGAGCAATCATCGTCTGCGTTTGCGAGTAGCCAGCGGAGTCAATCTCGGAACCGCTGATTGGCGAGGAGTCTGCGACGGTCGTAGAACGCTGATTTCGAGCCACTCGAACTCAGGCAACTCCAAAGTATTCCCGAATGAACTGACGGCGGTCCGCGGCTCTGTACATACTGCACGAGCGCGTACAGCTTTCTGATCTCAAGTTTGGCTGCGACCTTCTTCGTCAGCCAGGGCTTCGGCAGGTCGCCGTCCACGACGAGGTTGGAAAGATCAGTTTCGTCCGGGATCGCTCCATAGCGCTGCAGCAAAGACAGCACTGTTTCCACTCGTCGGTCATGACGCTGGCGATCACACAAACGCTCTCGCAGCCATTCAATTCGAACGCGCGAGAATCTGCTCCGTGCTGTGCGTGAGATGGTGATGAACTCGTTCGCCAGAATTCTGCATCAGGATTCGTCCAGCGAATGAATTCAATCTGCGTATTCAGATCTCGCTGATCGTACAGCAGAGTACACTCCGACGGCCGCCACCATCTCGCCCTGCGCGGCCGATCTCCTGGTAGTATGATTCCATGGAACCCGGGATATCCGCATGAACAACAAAGCGGATGTCTTCCTTGTCGACTCCCATTCAAAGGCGTTGGTTACGGGACAAGGCGAGATCGTCCTTTCATAAAATCGTCCTGAATATTCCGCCTGACTGCCGATCCAGATCACCGTGATAGCAGACATGATCCACGCCTGCGGCAGCCTGAAGTCGCTCACTGAATTCCAGCAGTGTTCGAATCAACGTGAAGTAAACAATACCGCTGCCTTTTGACTCTGGCGTCAGCCAGCGTTCAATAACCGCCTGTATGGATTCTTCTTTTTCATCGCCACTCCCAGACTTCCTCCACACGCAGGTCGAGGTTGGGACGGTCAATCCCTTCGTGAAATATGCGGATGTCGGCAACATTCAGCCCCAGCTGCCGAACAATATCCTGCTGAACATCCGGCGTAGCAGTGGCGGTCAGTGCCATCGTCAAGGGATTTCCGAGTATCGTCCGAAACTCGACCACGCAGTATAGTCGGGGCGAAAATCGTGGCCCCACTCGCTGATACAATGAGCTTCATCGACGGCCAGAAGTTTGACATCTCGCTGAGCAATGATGTCCAGAAACTCCGCCTTGCGGAAACGTTCAGGCGTCGTACAGCAAACAATGATCTCGCCTCGCGCACAACGGCGGCGCGCGCTTCTCTCATCATACGACTCAGCGATGAATTCACAAAGGTGGCAGAAATCCCCTTCGCCTGAAGCGCATCCACCTGATCTTTCATCAGGGCAATCAGTGGTGAAAGCACGAGGGTGATTGGCGGTCGACCTCCTGAGTTTCTCTGACTCAGCATTAGCGCAGGGATCTGAAAACACAGAGATTTGCCGCTTCCCGTTGGCATAATCACCAGACTGTGATGACCGGCGTTTACGTGTTCAATGATCTCAGCCTGGGCTCCTCGAAATTCTGAGTACCCAAAGTAGTGCTGAAGAAGTTCATTCGCGGATTTCATGGAGAGGGTCTGTTTTAAATGTTGCCAAAAATCAACTGTCAATTTTGATCCTAACGAGTGGTCCAACTGGCACTGATTCTTCAGTTTTACCGGCACATTTGTCGGGAACTTCCGGCCCGTCACTCCGGAAGAGCGGCATAGTTTAGAAGACCGCAATGCGGCAGGACAGGATTCTGCTTCCTCTGCGGTGTTCGAGGAGTGGTCAGAACCTGCAAAACCTGATATCATGCCTCGAATCAGGAGTTTTGCGTGTTCCGAACTGATTCTTCTGTTTTCACGAACGGCCTTCGAACCACAAAAGTTCCGTGACAGGAATCAGCAGGAGCACTATGCCCACTCCCAAAGTCTCAGTCATCATCCCCGTCTAATGGCGTCGAAGATCTTTCCAGCGCTTATCGAAAGCGCGGCACGGATCAACGCGACTGAAACCGAAGTGATCGTCGTCAACGATGGTTCAACAGACGGAACCAAATCGCTGATCGATCAGTACGGCAGCAGGATCATCGCGATTCACCAGCAGAACCTCCGGGGCGGCAGGTCTTTCTAGAACTCGGAACAATGGCGTTGCGGCTTCTACCGGCGAGTGGATCGCATTTCTGGATCACGATGATCTGTGGGAACCAGATAAACTCTCATCCCAGCTGGCAGCAGCGCGAAGAACATCGGCTGACATCGTCTACACGAACGCTCGCAACTTTGGAGATGTCTCGCGCGTGAGTGACTTTCGCAGCGATCAGTCTGCGATGCCCGAAGGAGATCTGTTCGAAGCCCTGCTGATGGACAACTTCATTGTCATGTCCAGCGCAATGATGAAGCGTACGATGTTCGACAAAATTCAGGGCTTTACCGAAACACCTGTGCTGGCAGAAGACTGGGACCTTTGGCTGAAGGCTGCAGCGGCTGATGGCCGGTTCGCTGCTGTGCCTGAACCTGTCACAATGTATCGCTGGCGGCCCGGTTCGTTCTCGAAGAATCATATTCGCATGCGCAGCCTGAGATTATTGGCGCTTCAGCGAGCACTTGACACTGAACGCGGCCGACAAGTGTCATGGTCTGTTCGTCGCAAAGCTCTGGCCAATGTTGAGCGATGCTCGGCGTGGTTTCTGGCGTCCTCATCTCCACGACAGGCTATTGGCTGGTATGCCCGATCACTGCTTTACTGGCCGTTTGATATGAACTGCTGGAAGGGTGTTGTCAAAGGTTGTGTCGGCCGATCCTGAAACAGACGGGGCTTCGCCTCATTGCTGTCAGGCACAGTATTCGACTGGAAACTGATGGGGCAGGGGACTTGAAACAAATCCACTGCCCCTGTTTTTTCATACAAACAGCTCACCACGAGAAATCGTGACGGCTTTCCCTGTCAAACGAACTCGATCATTGCGAAGTTCCATCCGGATCAGTCCACCTCTGGCCGACGCTTGATAACCAAACAATGTTGACCGCCCAAATTGTGGCACCCAGTAGGGCGCCAGAGCGCAATGAGCAGACCCGGTCACGGGGTCTTCATTGATGCCCGCAGCCGGAGCAAAGAAGCGTGAAACCACATCGTCGTTACAACGGTCTCCTAATGCGGTCACGATAATGCCTCGAGTCGACAATCCTGCCAGAACTGCGAAGTCAGGGCAAATCCGACGCAAGACAGCGGCATCGGCCACGTGCAACAAAATGTCAAACTTCGATCTGCCACAGTAGCGAATCTCGCCCGCAGAGACACCCAGAGACTCTAACAGCACATCCGGAATCCCCACCGCTTGCACATCGGTCGCCGGAAAGTCCAGCGTTACTCCGTCTGACGATGACTCCGCCGAAAGAATTCCGCTTCGACTCTGAAACTGAATGCACCCATTCCTCCAGAACGGCAAATACTGACTGGGAAGCTCACCGGCCTGAGCCAGCTCCTTAAGAACATGGGCAGCTGCCAAAGTCGCATGCCCGCAAAGATCAACTTCGACTTTGGGAGTGAACCAACGAAGTTGCAAACTATCGCGCATTGGAAGCAGAAACGCGGTATCAGCCAGATTCATCTCCGCGGCCACATTCTGAAGCCACGCGGAGTCGCGAGCTTCCTCCATAAGGCAAACCGCAGCCGGGTTGCCAGTAAACGGTCGAGAAGCAAAAGCATCGACGTGGAACAACGGCAGTGAATTCATCGACGAGTCGGATACCTCTTTTGACACGAAGCCAACACTATTTTTGCAGCACAGACAGGCCAAGCTCTATCATTCAAAACAGGGCTTCGACCACAGCGGCTTCAGAATGATGTTCTCTGAGCAGAACTATCGACCTGTTAAACACATTCGTCAACTGTTAAGGTGTCATCAGCCGCCCGCGAAATCACCGGAGGAATCTTTAGACTCTTGTCTTACACCCCGGAAAACCGACAGACAGGAGTAGTCGCGAACGATTGTTTAGGTAGGTCCTTTCTGCCGGAAAGGAGTTTCGCCGAAAGGCGAACCAGGTGTGCAAGAGGCGTGTAGATATCGGCCAGGAACTTTGGTTTATGTGCTCGCAGGTCGCGGCCAGCCGCGAAGTCCTGCCCGGCAGGACCTACCGAAATCTGCGACTGCACTCCAACAGAGACACAAGCACCTGACGGCTTTTCGGGACTCATCGAAATCAGTAGACTCCGAGCCAGTCGATGCTGACAGAGCAACACTCGCTCCAAACACTTCTCGAAACCTGCTGAGATTTTCTGCGTGCTGGATTCCTACAA
>JAXMBU010000075.1:0-30731 GCA_046349735.1 Planctomycetaceae bacterium | reverse complement strand
TCTGCGTCGTTCGGGGTTCGTTAATCCGGCGTATGACCGAGCTCGACCATCCAGAAATTCAACGATCAGCAACAAGGCCAACATGATCGTCGAGACAATCGGCGCGATGATGCTGCCGGTCATCCATTCAGGAACCCGTGAAACTCCCGTGATGGCCAGCACGCCGGTCATGATCAGCATCAGGACAGAAACGGCAGCCGTTGATTTTTCTCCAGCGAATCCTCCGACCGCACGGAAGGCGATCCAGGGTCCGGACAGCACCATAATCAACGCGGCCGGGTTCTTTGGTACGACGGCTGTCCACCAGACTGTTCCAAAGAGCGAATGAGCCATCATCAGCAGTGAGGCGTATTCTCCCAACAGTGTTGAACGCAGGACCGTTGCACGAACCAGTCCGTCTCGTATGGATCCACGCGATAAGTTCACTGGTGTCTGAATTTCAGCGTTCATGCACTCACCTCCTGCGATCCGGTGGGAGCTCGCTGAACATCCCAGCGTGGAAATTGATCGGGAAACTTCAACCACTCAAATGGCCCGGCGGCAAATTCATCCGCCGTCAGCAGGCACTCGTTCAACGATTGGCGAATAGCCGCCTCTTCCATTTCGATACCAATAAAGACCAGTTCCTGTCGGCAATCTCCGACATTCGGATCCCAGTTCTTCATGACGGCTTCGGCGAAACCCGGCGTCGTCGGCCATTCTTCACGCGGCACACTGGCCCACCAGAATCCCGCCACGTCCAGCCGAGCAACTCGCCCGGCCTGCGACCAGACGCCAATCTTGTCGACTCGCGAAGCCAGCCAGAAGTAGCCCTTTGATCGCAGGACACCCGACCATTCGGCCGTCAGTCGGCGATAAAATCGCTCCGGATGAAACGGCAATCTCGAACGAAAAACAAAGCTGCGAATTCCATACTCTTCGACTTCGCTCGCCCCATCATCACGCAGCACCAGTTGCCAGCCTTTGCAGGTTTTGGCGCGTTCGAAATCGAAGCGGTGAGTTCCCAGGATCTTTTTCAGCGGAACTTTTCCAAACTCACTGCGAATCTTCAGTGCGTAAGGATTGAGCTGCTCTAGAAAACCTTCGACGCGAGCCATTTCATCGGCACTGACCAAGTCGGTCTTGTTCAGCACAATGACATCTGCAAACTCTGCCTGGTCAATCAGCAGATCGGCCACAGTGCGAACATCATCCGCCGTTGCCGCCGTTCCCTGCGCCTGCAGGTCTTCGCCGATTCGGAGATCCATCAGGAAGTTCATGCAGTCAATAACCGTCACCATCGTGTCCAGTTCGGCGACATCCGACAACGACTGATTGTTGGCGATCGCATAAGTGAACGTGTCGGCCACCGGAGCAGGTTCGGAGATTCCTGTTGATTCAATCAGCAGATAATCAAAGCGCCCTTCCTGAGCCAACTGGCTGATCTCACGCAGCAGGTCTTCACGCAAGGTACAGCAGATGCACCCATTGGTCATTTCGATCAGTTTTTCCTCGGTTCGACTCAGCGCAGCCGAGCCACCGGCAATCAATTGTGCATCGATGTTGACTTCGCTCATGTCGTTGACGATCACGGCCACCTTCATGCCCTCGCGATTGGCGAGCACATGATTCAGCAGCGTGGTTTTGCCGGCACCGAGAAATCCGGACAGCACGGTCACGGGCAGAAGTTTCATCGTTGATCCGCCTCGTCGTCATCGCCGGGCAGCTTACAGCCTTCACCCATCTCACTGTCGGCAATTTCCCACGGCGCAAACGGATCTTCAAACTGCTCCCAGGCATCCGGACCCATCGCCAGTTCGGTATCCGTCAGGAGGCACGCGTCAAGAGCCCGAGTGACTTCCTTGACCTGCAGATCCTGACCGATGATGACGATTTCCTGACGACGATCGCCGACCTTTTCATCCCAGATCGATTCGATTTCGGCGATCTGCTGAGGATCCTCCAGAGGCCAGTCGTCTCGCGGAGTTTCCGCCCACCATTGTCCGCCCGGATCGGCGCTGATCACACCGCCAGCCTGCGACCAGAACCCGGCGAGACTATGCCGCGAAGCCAGCCAGAAATAACCTTTCGAACGCAGAATCGATGAGGCCGCATCATCGTTCACCCAGAACTCATGAAAGCGATCGGGATGAAACGGGCGGCGCGAGCGATACACGAAGCTGGAGATGCCGTACTCTGCGGTCTCTGTTTGCTCTTCACCACGTGACACGCTGAGCCATTCTGCGGAGGACTCTGCCCACTCCATCTGAAAACGTCCGGTATTCAGAATTGCGGCAAGAGGAACTCGCCACGTTCGGCCTCCAGCACGATCGCTTCCGGATTCATTTTCTGCAGAATGCTGTGCAAACGATTTCGATTGCCATCAGAAATCAAATCCGTCTTGTTCAAAATGATCACGTTGGCGAATTCAATCTGATCTGTCAGCAGCAGTGAGAGATCTCGATCATCCGTTTCGTCCATGCCCATTTTTCGATCGCGGAGTTCATCCTGCGACGAAAAGTCTTTCATGAAGTTGGCGGCATCCACCACCGTGACCATGGTGTCCAGTTCAGCGACGTCGCTTAGTGAGTTGCCATCTTCATCGGCGAAGGTGAACGTTTCAGCCACTGGCAGAGGTTCCGAGATTCCTGTCGATTCAATCAGCAGATAATCGAAGCGGCCTTCGCGAGCCAGCTTGGTGATTTCTTCCAGCAGATCTTCTCGCAGAGTGCAGCAGATGCAGCCATTGGACATCTCGACAAGTTTCTCATCGGTTCGGCTCAGTTGTGCCGGACCTCCGGCGACCTGTTGAGCGTCGATGTTGACCTCGCTCATGTCGTTGACAATCACGGCGACTTTCAGACCTTCGCGATTCGAAAGAATATGATTGAGCAATGTGGTCTTACCGGCTCCAAGGAAGCCGGATAGCACCGTGACGGGTAGTTTTTTCATGATTGTTTCCCTTTGTTGTCCAGAACTCCAAGGCGGTCAACCGCCACATACCATTGATTCATTTGTTGATCCCAGCAGCGATTACGAAGCAGACTCCACGCGGCCGGAATTTTTTCCGCAGAGACAAACGGATGCAGCCAGGATTTGATACAGCGTTGACGAAACGGCAGTCCGGCTTCCTGTTGCACCCAGTGCTCGTAGTTGATGATCCAGTCGAGCATGTTCCGGCACAGCCGATGAGCGGCTTTCCACTGACGAACGCCGGAAGGTCGACCAAACGGTGGAAGATCATCCGGATAATGCACCGCGCTGGACAACGATTCGAGATTGGCCCAGCGCGGTCGAAAGTCGTAACGTCCGACAAAGAGGCCGCCGGAACTGCGTTCTCCATAGAACAGTCCAAAGCCCCACAGAGCTAGATGCAACGGGCCATCATCCAGCCGATAGCAGGTCGAACCGGAACTGCCCTTGCCGGGTTCTCGATGCCGCTCGAAGCCATACTGCATCAGCAGATTACCCTGTGGCGACTTGATATCACGTCCCCAGCACCAAAGCTGCTGACTCATCAACTGCTCGGCAAATTTTCGAACCGGCTCTGGATGACACCATCCACATCGCACACGGCGCGCGACTCGCCGCGACGTCACGTTGCAGTTCGTGGTCGACGAGGTGCGAATACGTTTGAGGGCTTGAGTGGAAATGTTCGTTGCCTTGAAGAAAGAAGGAGAGAAATCCGCAGCCTCGATCGCGTCGCTACAAGAGCAATTTGCCTCCCCAAGCAAGAATTAACGTGAAGCCAATCGCAAAGAGTGCCTGTCGAAGCAGCAGAATGCCTGTCGACTTCCAGCTGGTTTCGCGGGCGATGGTCAGAGCTGTCACGAGGCATGGAAACAGTACGCCTGCGAGATACACGCCCGTCAGCACCTGAACGGAATTCATAGGGAACGCCAACCCGTTTTCTGCTGCGAAAAGAAAGATGCCGTCCTTCCGTACCGAAGCCAATACAACAGGCAGCGCTGACTCCGGAGGCAGATTGAAGGTCGTGGCAACCGGACCGAGAACGCTCGAACAGAAGTCCAGCACGCCCAACCTTGCCAGGACAGAGGCAACCACACAGATCAGTACAAAGATTGGCATCGCCTGCAGAAAGAACTGCTTCAACGTCCCCCATGCTTCACGCCACAAAGCAGAGTGCGTTGGCCATTGCATGAAAGGTCGACGAGAACTCATCAGGACATTCAACGGACTGCTGGCGACCTTTGGAGCCGTCAGCCGCAGATAGACCAGCGTTGTGACCAGCAAATAACTCAGGAAACCGACCGACAGCAGCGTTGCACTTCCGCCGGTCGCCGCCGCCGCTGTGCTCAGGACGGCCAAAGTTGCAGGCAACTGATAGCTGCAGGCTGCTCCAAAAGCGATCGCGGAAATCGCAGGCCCGCGCGAACATCCCGAGCAGGCTCGCGTGCTGATCACCGCTGGCACGTTGCAACCAAACCCCATGACAACTCGTACAACATCACGGCCACTTAGTCCCAAGGGGCGCACCAGTGGATGCAGAGCTACATTAATACGTTCCACAAGCCCGCTGGCCTTGTACGCGCCAAGAATGATTGCGAATAACAAAACAGTGGGAAGAGCCCAGATCAGCAGGAAGGGACCCATATTCAGCAAGCCGTAGCCGAATTGTCCCTGCTCGGCTGTAAGAAACACTCGAGTCCACTCGGGCCAAGTGGCATTGACCGAATTGATCAGCGGATTAATCCAGGCGGACACGATCGGATTCAGCACATCCGCCAGCCGATTAGCTCCAAAGATCGTTGCCAAAGCTGGCAGCAGAAGCAGGGCAATTGCAAGCACTGGCCCCATGACTCGATGTTCCAGCCAGCCGGCTTTCGGTTCAATTCGCCAGCCGGCTCGAACGCTGAGAGCCGATTTTCGAAAGACCCCCGGTTCGCTCAGCGCTGTTCCGAGCCGCGTTCGAATCTCATCTGTGACCTGGCGAGCATTCATCGGTACGAACGGAACACCGGCATCCGTCGAAAGCTTTTCGATCGCTTCGATCGCCGCTTCACCGGATTGCACTTTGTCCCAGAACGTGACCGCCACAACGCCTCGACGTGACTGAACCAGCGGAAACATCTCCGCTAGATCTTCGTCCAGTTGAGTTGCCTGGACGACCAGCAGCACGGTATCGCCCTGTTGCAATGCCTCCAAAGCGCGCCGAGTCGTGTCTGTGTCGGACTGTCGGAGAATCCCGGGCGTATCCACGTAGATGGCATCAGCGGTACGATACTGTTCGACGGTCACCGTGGAGCCACGAAAATTGGTCTCGCCGGCCGCCAGCCTCGTCAGCGACGAAATCAACTGCGACTTGCCGACGCTTTCGCGTCCGACAACGACGATCGTTGGCCGACCAATCGCACGCTGCGGGTTTTCGGAAGAGACGGTGCTCAACACACACACTCCTCTCCGCAACAGGACAAGTCATCAAGGTACATGCCCCATTGGCGATAGTTTTCCAGCTCTTCCGCCTCAAGCCCAAGCTGTGTGGCAATGGCTTTGGCAACGACAGCAAACCGTTGACGAAACTTGTAGATGAAACAGAACACATGGTTGTCGTGACGAACCATCGGGCCGCAAAGAAACAGTCCCGGTGTGATTGTTGATTCATCGCGTTCGCTGAGCAGCGGATAGCCGTCTTCGCGAGTTTCGAACAGATCCGCCAACAGTTTTACGCTGCCTTCGAAACCCGTCGCCAGAATGGGCGGGTGCGGCGAATCGAACTTCTTCCGGCCCTTTGCATGAACTTCGTATTGGTCACCGTTTCGGACAACCTTACGGACCGTGACACCTCCCTCAAGATTCAGGTCAGATTTTGATTTGACAAAGGCCAGTCGTTCGTGAGTGAACGTGGAAAGCGAAACACTGGGATCTGAGGCATCGCTTTCCCACGGGGAATGCTTATCCAGAACTGTCACGGCATGGCCCAGACGCGCCAGATGAATGGCCGCATCGATTCCACTCTCATAACCGCCAATCACGATCACGGGGCCGTCGGGAATCTGCTGCCAGGAACTGACCGTGGCGTTGTGCAGACAAAGTTCCGCGCCGGGAAATGCCGCGAGTCGAGGATACTGAAACTCCCCGGCCGCCCAGACGACATGCTTCGCGAGCAGCGTGCCTTCGTTTGTCTGAATTGCGAACCCTTCGTCATCCCGAGCGACCGAAAGCACATCGATTCCCGGATGAACAGGAAGTTCGAAGTGTTCCGCCACTTCCTTCAGATGATGAGCGAACTGCGGTCCCGTGGGATGTTCAACCTTCAGGCTGTACGCCGGAGAAGTTCCAATGGCGACAGAATTCAGATCCAGCATCCCGATGGAATTTGTTGGAAACGACGGCGTGATGAACTTCATCTCCCTCGGCCATCGCTCAAAAGACGCCCCCACATCGTGGCGGTCGACGATCAGGAAATCTTCGACACCCGCATGCATCAATGCCACGCCAATTCCGACACCTGCTGCTCCAGCACCGACGACGATGACGTCATGTCGGTGAGGCTTTCGTTTCCTCAACAGACTGCGGATCATTTCAACTCCCGGAGCTTCAGTTGTCAGTGCCGAGGGCCGTCGTTTCTTACGCCGATTCGTGGTCACAAAATCCCGATCTCATGAACGTGAGGAGGGTGAAACAGGTTGGCCTGCGTATTCGCTGGTCAGACCTCATCCGAAGGGCCATCAACCGTTTCAATGAATATCATTCGAAAGCGCACGCCGCGGTTTGAACGTCATCGCCGATCGCAGGATCCCACGGACTTTTTAACGAACGCATGTCGAATGCGATGGTCGCTTTGGTCCAACGCATAGCCGACAACAGGCCCTTTCCGAGTTCAATGGCATTTTGGGCATGCCGCTCAACGAGCACTGAGTCCGGGTTGAGATCACCGCGATGACAGCGGTGCCCGTTCCAGCAGGAAACAGCATTCCCGTCGGTGGAGCGAAGGGCGTACGGAACCCGTCGCTCCACCGATGGGCACATGACGCCCTGCAGCATTCGCAAACATGCTGCGGAGAATCAACGCGATACGTTGAACGAGTCAGCCACGCTCACAAACAGGCGGAGCGCGACATTGGGGCGGCAAACCAAATCCAAGCAATGGGTTTGCACAGTCAGGGTTAACAATCGAGCAAACTGTTTGTTCCGTGAAAGCAAGAACAACCATGCTCGCCAGTGTTCGCGGTGCTGCAAGGGCCTGACAGACGGCACAGCTTGAGCAGTCATGAGGTTTCTTCGCCGGAGCGGACTGGTCCGAGGGATCTGAGGGTTTCTCATCAGCCTGATGAAAACGACACGAGCAGGAATGGTTGCCTTTTACGGTTTCCTCGCGCTGTTGCGAGCCCTTTTTGCCGAGCGATTGCCCACAAGCCTCTGCGCAGACATCCTCGAAGCAGTTGTGCAACCACGGCGCACTGCAGGGGAGGATGAGCTGCCAAAGGATCAGCAGCGGCGACAAAATTCGAAAGCAGTAAGGAAACATGCTCTCAGGGCTACGGAGAAATTCAGGGTTCCGGGCCCGACCAGTGGAAGTGGATTGTGCGCAAACTCCCAGACAAGTCAATCAGTCAGCGGGATCAAACACCAAAGTTATGTTTCAAACGGTTGGTTTTGCCCTGTCAAATTCCGATTTTGCAGAGCCTGCGATCGTGAAACGACACGATGCGACGTCTACCTCGCAATTGCTGTGTACTAGCGCCTTTCGATCCTACTGAATACATGGAAGGCGTTGATCGTGGAATTGGATCTGGCAGAGGCTCCGCATAGGAGTATCCGACAAAATTTGTGTCGACACAGAGCATCGGGGATATCACTTCAGATAAGACGATCTTTGATTTCCGCTTTTTCGCAACGGATGCGACACGTCGTATCCGTTATCCACAAGGGTAGACGGTGCGACATTCTTCGGTCTGCAACCAGTACCTTCACATCGACCGAGCCAAAATCCGCTTCGATTTTTCTCAGCTCCGGAGGTCACGACCGAGATGCGAACGGCCATTCGCTTCGCTACTCCGGTCCAACAAACCGACGCTGCCAACTAACGTTGTCCCAGCTTGGCGGGCAGAACGTGTTTGAAGGTCCGCGCCACAGGTGACTCTCAATCCGCAGTCGCAATGGATCGCCAACAGTAGGGCTCAACTTGTCGTCACTAGTATTAAAGGCGAAAAACGCGGAGAGTTGGGTGATGGTTTTGATGGCTTGAAAGGAAAGTGGATCACGATGAGCCTTGTGACGGTGATCCCGGACTGAGACAAGTCGGGATCGAAGTAGATTTACGCCGAAAACATCTTCGAGCCGCCAATAATCTACATATGAGACAGATCGGGATACGTGTGTACTCGCCTGCTATTGAGTTTTCTTTGAGACTCTCCCAGAGTGTTCTTCCTCAATCGCAGTTCTGCAGCATCGCCAGAAACTCATCTTCGGTCAGAACCCTGACGCCGAGTTCCTGAGCCTTTGTGAGTTTGCTTCCGGCGGCTTCTCCAGCGACGACGAAGTCTGTCTTCTTCGACACGCTGCCGCTGGCTTTTCCGCCATGGTCGCGAATGAGTTGTTCGATTTCATCCCGTTTCAAACGGACCATTGTGCCGGTGACGACCAGAGTTTTCCCGGCCAGTTTACCGCCTGTTGCGGCGACGGGATCGCTGGATCGATCAACAGCTTGTCCCATATTCAGGCCAAGCTCTGACAATTCTTTCATCAGTTCTTTTCCATAGTCGGACTGAAAGAACTGCACGACGGATTTGGCAATCACCTCGCCGATTTCATCGACCTGTGACAATGACTCTCCCGTTTGAGCGGCGATCTCCTGCATTGTTCCGAAGGCGCGTTCCAGAGTTCTTGCATTTGTCTGGCCGACGTGGCGAATGTTCATGCCCGTCAGCAATCGCCACAATGGCTGTTGCTTCGATAGTTCGAGTCCGGACAAGAGCTTATCAATCGATTTTGCTCCGAGACGATCCAGCTTCAGCAGTTCTTCTCGACGACCGCTCAGGCGATACAGCGACGGAATGCCATCAACCAGCCTGGCAGCCAGCAATTGTTCAACAAGCTTCTCTCCCAGACCATCAATATTCATCGCTGGACGAGAGGCGAAAAAGATCAGAGTTTCCCGCAGCTGCGCCGGACAAGCCGGATTCTGGCAGCGAATGTAAACGCCTCCTTCGTCCTGCTGCACCTCTGACTTGCATTCCGGGCATAGTCTTGGGAACTCAAATGGTTGCTCATTTCCGGTTCGGGCAGACTCATTGACGCGCATCACGTGAGGAATAATCTTGCCCGCTTTTTCCACGACGACAAGGTCGCCAATGCGGATTCCGAGGCGATCCAGCTCTTCCCGATTATGCAGGCTGGCACGCGACACTGTGGTCCCGGCGATTTCAACGGGCTCCAGTTCTGCCACGGGAGTCAATGCGCCGGTCTTTCCAACCTGAATCGTAATCGCACGGACTCGCGTTTCGGCTTCGTAGCGTTCCCATTTATACGCGCGGACCCAGCGAGGATGCTTTGAAGTTGCTCCGAGCTTTTCTCGATCGGCCAGGTTATTCAACTTGATCACGAGACCATCGACCTCGAACGGCAACTCCGGAACGAGTGCAATCATTTCCGCGCAGACTCGCATCAGTTCTTCGAATCCGTTTGCACGTGACACGCTGGGAGTTGTTGGAATGCCGAGGCTTCGAATCGACTCCAGAAACTCGTGGTACGAAGTCCATGAGATTCCTTCGACGTGGCCGACACCGTGAGCCAGAAATCGGAGTTTGCGTTCTCGCGTCAAAGTTGGATCCAGCAGCTTTAATGCGCCGGCCGCAGCGTTGCGAGGATTTTTGAAAGGTTCTTCACCCGCGCGAACCTGATCCGCCTGAAACGCAGCGAACTGTTCGTTCAAAATGATGACTTCACCGCGGACTTCGAGCGAGGCCGGAGGCTTGTCAGTCATCAGGCGGAGTGGAATTCCAGCGATAACTCGGGCGTTGTTCGTGACATCATCGCCGACCGCTCCATTGCCTCGAGTCGCTGCGCGCACAAGAGTTCCGTTTTCCCAAATCAGTGCGATCGCGACGCCGTCGATTTTGAATTCAACGGAGTACTCCAGTGAGTCGCGATCCAGAGCTTTTCGGAGGCCGGCATCCCAGTCGACGAGTTCCTGTTCTTCGAATGCGTTCTCAATCGACAGCATCGGAATCCGGTGGGAGACCTGAGTAAATCCGGCGATGGGTTCTCCGCCCACTTTGACGCTGGGACTGTCGGCCGTCATGAGCTCCGGATTGGCCTTTTCCAGAGCCACCAGTTGCGTCATCAACGCGTCATACTCTCGGTCGGTGATTTCTGGCTTGGCGTCAACGTAGTAAAGGCGGTTATGCCGCTCAAGTTCCCGGCGGAGTTCATCGATTTCGTCGTGGGGAAATAAACTGGCCATAGAAAGCAGCTCATGCAGGGTGGTTGACATATGGCAACTTGTTCTGGTCGCTGGCATCACCAACGGAATGCTCTAAACGGGTTATCCCGCGAACATTCGGTCTCGATGCACTGCGCTCAAAGAACAAGACCGCCAAATATGGGGCTGTTGCGTATCATTGTGTGGTTCCGAGTTCCGTACAATCGAAGGAATACTGAATGCGAGCCGCAGCGTGTTGACGAGGCCGGTCGTTCTCCATTAGAGTTGGGCCACAATTTTATTGGAAAACGTGGGGCGGCATCGCCATTCGGCCTCACAAGTGCCTGTCGTGCGTTGAATTCACATGTGAAGAAACGGCAGGACGCAGAATATTGGCGCATGATCCTGGAAATACATTGGAAGTCCTGTTGGAAACGACGTTCGAAAAATTGGGGCTGAAAGCCTCGACCCTGAAGCAACTACAAAAAATCGGCTATGAAAAGCCAAGCCCGATTCAATCGGCTTTCATCCCCGTCGCACTGACGGGACGCGACTGCATCGGACAGGCTCGAACCGGAACCGGTAAGACGGCCGCGTTCATGTTGCCTGCTCTGGAGCGAGTTGACCTGACCAAGCCCCGTGTTCAGGTTCTTGTCCTGGCACCGACTCGTGAACTTAGCGAGCAGGTTTATGCAGAGTCAAAGAAACTGGCCGGTGGTGATAAGCTGAAGTTTGCATTGGCGACCGGTGGAAGACCGATTGGAAAGCAGATCGATGATCTGGAAGCCGGAGCTCAGGCGGTGATTGGAACGCCGGGGCGAGTGATCGATTTACTGCGGCGTCAGCACCTGAAATTGAAAAACCTGATGGTGGTTGTGCTGGACGAAGCTGACCGCATGCTGGATATCGGTTTTCGTCCGGACATTGAGCGCATCCTGAAGTCATGTCCTGAAGAACGTCAGACGCTGTTGTTGTCGGCCACGCTGCCGCCTCCCGTCGAGAAGCTGGCTCAGAAATTTATGTCCGATCCGCAGATGGTGGATCTGTCTGAAGATCGAGTCGTCGTTGATACGATTGAGCAGTACTACATTACGGTCGATGAAGATCGCAAGACAGCCCTGCTGCTGAGAGTGCTCGCGAAAGAAAAACCCAGCCAGGCCATAGTGTTTACTCGCACAAAGCGCGGGGCGGATGCGTTGCATCTGAAGTTTTCCAAACGATTGAAATCGGATCGTATCGCTGCGATTCATGGTGACCTGCCGCAGCGAAAGCGAGACAAAGTCATCAAGTCGCTTCGCGCTGGTGAGATTCGCCTGTTGATTGCAACGGACGTTGTCGGACGCGGGATCGACGTCAGCGGGATCTCGCACATTATCAACTTTGATATCCCCGAGTACTGCGATGATTATGTGCATCGAGTTGGACGTACGGGCCGATTGTCGTCTGCCGAGAACGGACGAGCGATCACGTTTGTCACGTTGCAGCAGGGCGGCGAACTGACGAACATCGAGAAACGAATTAACACGGTCCTGCCGGAGTACAAAGTCGAAGGCTTTGAAGCATTCCGCAGCCGAAACCGGCCGACTCGAACGATCAAAAAGTTTGGACTCGGCGAAGATTAGATTCGCTGATGATTTGCATGCAGGATCCCTCCACCGGGATCGCCACGTCTCTTTCCTGATGCAGGTGAAAACATGGACCGTCGTACCTTCCTGAAGTCCGGCGCAAGTCTTTCGGCGCTGTCATTAAGTCAAGGAGCGTTTGCGGCTCCGGTCACGAAGATTCCGCGAGTTGGCCTGATCGGGACTGGCTGGTACGGCAAGGTTGACCTGCTGCGACTGATTCAGGTGGCTCCTGTCGAAGTTGTCGGGCTTTGCGATGTCGACAGCAAGATGGTAGCCGAAGCATCCGAGATCGTAGCCGGGAGACAGGCCTCAGGACAAAAGCCGAGGACCTGGAAGGACTATCGGCAGATGCTGAAGGAGCAGGAGTTCGACATTATGCTGGTCGACACTCCTGACCACTGGCATGCTCTGCCGATGATCGACTGCGTGAACAAGGGGATTGATGTCTGGGTTCAGAAGCCGATCAGTGTCGACGTGATCGAAGGGCTGTCGATGGTCACGGCCGCTCGAAAGAACAATCGAGTTGTTCAGGTGGGAACTCAACGTCGAAGTACGCCGCATCTGATCGAAGCGAAGAAGCGTGTTGTCGATGCCGGACTGTTGGGCGATATCGGCATGGTTGAATGTTATTGCTACTACCACATGCGAGCTCAGAAGAATCCGCCGGAGATTGCGGTTCCGGAGAACCTGGATTACGAACTCTGGACCGGCCCGGCTCCGATGCGGCCCTTCACTGAGCTGACTCATCCACGTAGCTGGCGAGCATTCATGGAGTACAGCAATGGCATCGTCGGCGATATGTGCGTGCATATGTACGACATGGTTCGCTGGATGCTGAAGCTTGGCTGGCCAAGTCAGATTTCTTCGAACGGTGGCATTCTGGTTCAGACGAATTCCGCAGCGAACACGACGGATACTCAGACAGCGACGTTTCAGCATCCTGACTTTCCGGTAATCTGGCAGCATCGCTCATGGGGAGCCGCAGCCGATCCGCAGTACCCCTGGGGCTCGACGATTTACGGTGACAAAGGCACTTTAAAGCTCAGCGTCGACAAGTATGAATTTACTCCTCGCAATGGTGGCGAGAAACTGACGGGCTCGGCGTTGTTTGAGTACGACAAGTACCCGGAAGATGAGACCGAAAAAGATCTCGAGCGACATGTGGCGTCTGCTGTACGCGGTCACATGTTGAATTTTCTGGAGTGCATTGAGAGTCGTGAGAAGCCAGTCTCGGACATCGAAGAAGGCCACATTTCGACGGCGAGTTGCATCCTTGCCAACATCGCGTTGAAACTGGGCCGCACACTGAACTGGGACGAGAAAACTCACACGGTCATCGGCGACGAAGAAGCCACGCGACTCCTTCGCCGCGAATACCGTGCACCGTGGGTGCATCCGGAACCAGTGTGACTGCCGTTCTGCTTCGCCATGGCTAAAAGAATTGCGTTCACTATCAGCCGGAACGCGTTAGCGTCCGGTTCGTGCCCGGCGGAAAATTCAACTGGGGCGATAGCTTTGTCAGCAATGAATTGGCGAATGGTCAGCGGGCGAGATGTCCCCTTCTCGGCTCAACTCCTCAAACGCCCCTTCACGAAACCCAGGAGCCCTGTGGCTGATGTGACGGACCCCAGGATTGAGTTCGGATAACGCTGTACGGCGAGCTTTGTTATTCGATAACCAGCTTTACGGGAGCTGGTTTGCTGATGGTTGCTCCGTTGGCGTGTTGGACTCGTACAGACAGATTCGGAACTTCGCCAGGTGCGGCTGATTCTGGAACGGTGACCGCCACGCTGAAGGCTGTCTGATCTGCAGCGACAGTGACTGGAGTTGCCGCGTAGCCCTGAGGCAGGCCGTCCAGCACCACAGTGACGGCTTCCGTGAAGAACGGATGGCGACGAATCGAGCCCGCAACGTTCACCATCGTGGCTTTCTTGCCTTTCGCCGGTTCCGCGGGGGCGTTGACCAGCACGGCGTCATCCACGGCCAGCACCAAAGGTGCAGTCCATGAACGAGAGCCACTGGCTGCCGCCAGGGGTTGTGGCACAAAGTCCGCTGAGATGACCGAGTCGATTCTGCTGGAAGGTGTATCCGCCGGAACTCGAACCGTCAGCGGAAACACGCCCTGTGACGTCGGGCCGAACTGGAAATCATCGAGACTGACTTGTGGCTTCAGAGGCGAATCAGGTTTATTCGGATCTTCGTGACGAGCGATCTCGGTCGTCATCATCTCGAAGCGAACATAGGCAGGAACCTGATCCGTCAGTGGGATGACTCGCACGAAGATCGTGGCCGGGATGCCTCGGAAGAGAACAGGCGGAACGGAATCAAGCAGCATCGTCGCAGGGACCGAATCAGCAGGTCCGGCGACTACAGAGGTGTCCGGCAGAGTCAAAGATCCCGACGGAAGCGTGTCCACTTCGATCGCGGCGGTTGTGGTGAAGACCGGTTCAGCTCCTTCTGCACGAGCTTCGATGAGGAATGACTGACCAGCCGCGAGAGCGTTGGCATCGCCAGATGTAGAACGAGTTACCATGACCAGCACCTGCTGATTCTGATCACTGGCTGAAATCGATTCCGGCACGATGCTGACACCAGCGATTCCTTTGATGGCAAGCCGAATTGGCCCGGTGTATCGGAACGAACGAGACTGTCGAACCACAGACAAACGCAAGGGAACGGAGCCATTTATTGGCAGTCGCAAAGCGGCGTCACGAGTACTGAGCTGAAATGCCTGACGATCCGTGCGTGACACCAGTAATCGATAGGTGGAATTGGCGGAACCCTTTCCGTTGAGATCCTTGATCTGGACCTTCAGCTGAGTGACGCCGTCCGGAACTTTGAAATCCAGAGTTGGGTCTGTTGCACCTGTTTCGCCATCGTTCTGAGCCACAACGGCGTCACCATTCAGGACCGCCAGATGTGGTCGCAGTGGTGAAGCAAGTTCTCTGGCCGCCACCACAAAATGCAAGGTCTGGCCCGGTGTGACTGTCAGCAGAACCGTATCGATTTCTTTCGCTGCTGTGATGCGTCCGCTGACAAGAAGTGCTGGAAACGGAGCGGCTGTGAAGGCTGCATCAATGGCTGTGGCCGGATAGGTTCCATCAACAGGCTCCAGCACGAGTGTTCCTGCTTCCGTCTTAAGCGGCGGCAAAGCCAGCACTGGAGCACCGGCGTCAACGGCAACCTGACCTGCGGCAGTCTTTACAGAAACCGCTTCAGAGATAGCATCAGCTCCGACAGTCCGCAGTGACGTTGTCGCGGCGGCCAGCGTTGCTGGAAATGCCAGGGAAGAAGGAGGCAGGTCACCCAACAACAAACGCCACGGGCTTGCACCCGGAGCGCGGAACTGCAGGTCGTGAACTTCCGCAAAATACAAGCCGTCTGCTGGTAACACGACAGCCGTTCGCGCGTCGCCTCGTAGATCTGACTGCTGCCATTGGATGGCCAGCGGTGTACCGGACTGACTGCGAATTTCGATCACTGGATCCAGCTTCGAGCCGACTCGACGGCTCTCCACTTCGGCCACAATCTTCTGATTGGCTGTGCCTTTAAACCAGACTCGCTTCTGTTCCGCGCCGGAGATCAGGCCGGAGGAGGCAATTGGAAAAGTCGCAGCGGGATTGGCTTCGGTAAAGGTCCCTTCCGCAAGGGTTGTGATTCGATCGAGAGTAATGATAATCGGATTGCTGACTCCGGCAGGAGTCACACAGCGAACCAGGTAACGACCAGGAACGACTGAGGCATCTGCTGTTAAGTCGATCACTGCCTGTCCTGCATTTCCACCTTCCGCCGCGGCGACAGTCAAGCCTTTAATGTCTGTGTGGAGTTTTGCGTTTTCGAGGTTCTGGCCCGCGATGACAATTCGAGTCGTCTTGCCAATTTCTGCAGAATGTGGAGATGCGCGGACGATCTGTGGAAGTGGCTTTGTTCCGTCGACAGTACTTCCCTGATCAGCGGCGATCTCCGCGGCAGCCGGACCAGCGACCTCGGCGAACAGTGCCTTCGCATCTTCGTCTGACAACGCTTCGGCAAAGACATGAACTTCATCACAAATCAATTTCATCATCTCGCCGTTAGCGAAACTTGAACCGATCAACAACGGTGTATCGCTCACACATTTGGCCAGCATCACATCCTGCAGCCACCCCACGTTGCCTTCGACAAAGCCACCGGAAGCTCGGGCTGGCGCGAGAGGTACACCGTTGATAAAGAGTCGAATGCGAACATCGTCAGCATCAGCATCGGCGTCAGCACCGGGAGCATCACCCTGATCAAGGCTGACCGCCAGGTGAACTCGCCGACGATACCCGATCGCGCCTTTGACGCTGTAGTTCACAACTTTGAAACCAGTCGCATCGTTCACGTAGACCTGAAAATTGTCGACTGCTGGCTGGAAGTTGATTCCATAGTTGGTGGGATCCCCGGCACCGACTTTCCGTTTGGCGAAGAGTCCGAAAGTTCCGCCATCGTTCAGTGCGTGCAGACTTGCGAAGAAGCCGCTCACCGTCACAGCGTTCGGGCGACTTGTGTCTTCACTGTTCGCGATGGACAGAACCTGCTGTTTGGTCCCGTCGATCATCAATGAATAGCCAGCGCCGCCGGTGACGAAGGCTGAGGGAATTCGTGTTGGGCTGGCCGCGAACGAAACGACATCGGCCGCCTTGCCAGCCTTGCCGGTATCGGTGGCTGTCGTCACGGCAGCGGGAGCATCGTCAAAGTTGAGGCTGACGACGGCTCGATCGCGAACCTGAGCCTGGGCGATATCGCCGCTGATGACCAAACTTGTGACAACCAAAGCGACGAGCGTAAAATGATAACCGGAAGGCATCGTGGCGTGGTCCTTCAAGGAGAGAATGTACGGCGGGAAATTGCGGAGATTTGCCCATGGTGGCAACTGGATGGCCTGCAGGCAAGTCGACAGTCAGATTCTCGCGGCTTTCTGTAACATCTGTTCCCCTCCGGGTCTTGCGAAGAGGAATAGTCCGAGGCAATCTTTGGCTTCCGGCTTGTGATTCGACGTTCCAACGCCTACCTTGTTGTTCCCGCCTTTTTTTGGGTTTGGAGGAACTCCAATGCCACTTGCCAGATATGCCGTTCGATCCGGACTGATCCTTGCGGCCTCTCTTTGCCTGTCTGCTGCTGCCAATGCACAGGAGACGCCGGTTTCGTCTTCGTTTAACGACTCTATCGCGCCGCTGTTGCAAAAACATTGCATCGCCTGTCACGGGCCGGACATGCAGGAAGGCGGGCTGCGTCTTGATACGCTGGCCGGTCTGAACAAGGGCGGCAAGTCGGGCTCGTTGCTGTTGCCCGGAAAGCCCGAGCAAAGCCTGCTGATTACGGCCGTTCGCAGGGAGGACGAGTTATTGCAGATGCCTCCGGATGAGAAGCTTCCGGATGAAGATGTAAAGCGACTGGTCGAGTGGGTTCAGGCCGGCGCGATTCATCCCGATGGTGCCATCGTTGTTGATGAGCATGCCCTGCCGTTTGATCTTGAGGAAGCTCGCAAGTTCTGGTCGTTTCAACCGGTGCAAATTCCTGCTGTGCCCGAAGTGTCGAATAAAGAACTGGTTTATTCACCCATTGATGCGTTTGTTGTATCTCGACTTGCGGAGAACGGTCTTCAGCCGAACCCCGTGACTGATAAAGCCACATTGATTCGTCGGGCAACGTTTGATCTGACCGGGCTTCCACCGTCTCCACAGGAGATTCAGGAATTTCTTGCTGACGAATCTCCGGAAGCTTTTGCGAAAGTCCTGGATCGCCTGTTGGCGAGTCAGCAGTATGGCGAACGCTGGGGCCGACATTGGCTGGATGTGGTCCGCTATGCTGACTCAAATGGACTCGACGAGAACATTGCGCACGGTAATGCCTGGCGATATCGCAATTATGTGATCAATTCGCTGAATGCTGACAAGCCATACGATTTGTTTCTTCGCGAACAACTCGCTGGCGATCTGTTGATTGATGAGAAGACCGATGAAGCGACGCGCCATGATCGATTGATCGCCACAGGATTTCTGTCGATGGGACCGAAAGTCCTTGCCGAAGGCGATGAGACCAAGCTGCAGATGGACATATTGGACGAACAGATCGATACGATCGGTCGGTCGATGCTGGGGCTGACTCTCGGATGTGCGCGATGCCACGATCATAAGTTTGATCCGATTGCTCAGGCTGATTACTACGCGATTGCGGGAATCTTCCAGAGCACGAAGACGATGGAGTCGCTCAAGCGAATTGCGAAGTGGAACGAGAATTCGATCGCCACGGCTGCGGACAAGGCTAACCTGGAAGCTCATCAGGCAAAAATAGAGGCGAGAAAGAAGGAGATCGCCGACTACCTTGAGAAAGCAAAATCGGCCGTCGCTGTTTCTGCCGGCACTGGAACGGCACAACAGGTTACAGAAGACCAGTTGCCTGAAGACGCGAAGAAAGAATTGGCCACACTGCGAGAAGGTCTGAAGCAACTGGAAACGACGATTCCCGAATTACCCACAGCGATGGGCGTTGCTGAAGGGACCGTGACGAATTCGAAGATTCTGATGCGTGGCAATCATCTGTCGCCCGGACGAAGTGTTGATCGCGGCGTCCCTGTCGTGCTGGCGGCGGAGAATTTCGCGGCTCCAGCCGAGCACAGTGGTCGCCGTGAGTTTGCCGAATGGTTGACGAGCCCTGCCAACCCGCTGACCGCGCGAGTCATCGTGAATCGAGTCTGGAGGTGGCATTTCGGCCGTGGTCTCGTCTCCACAGCGGACAACTTCGGCAAGCTTGGTGATCGCCCTGGGAATCAGGCCCTGCTGGACTGGCTGGCCAGTGATTTCGTAAAGAGTGGCTGGTCTCTGAAGACGCTGCACCGCAATATTATGATGTCGCGAACCTGGCAGCTCAGTCACGAACATAACGAAGCAGCCGCACAAAAAGATCCGGACAACATTCTTCAATGGCGCTGGTCGACTCAGAGACTGGAAGCGGAGTCTGTACGAGATTCAGTGCTGGCTGTTTCAGGTCTGTTGGATCAGTCAATGGGGCAATCGATGCTGCATGTAAAGAATCGAGAGTTCCTGTTTGATCACACATCAAAAGATGGAACGTCGTATGATTCGAAACGCAGGTCGGTTTACCTGCCTGTGATTCGCAATAACCTGTATGACGCGATGTCGCTGTTCGATTGCACAGATGGCACCGTTCCGAATGGAGATCGGGCTTCTTCAACGGTGGCTTCGCAGGCTCTGTTTTTGATGAACAGTGATCTTGTGATTCAAGCGGCCGAACATCTGGCCGGTGAACTGTTGAAAGAGTACCCGGAGGATGCTCGGGAACGTTCGCGAATCTTGTTCCTGCGAACCCTTGGCCGACCTGCAGAACCAGGAGAAATCGATCAACTACTGGCATCGGCAGAAAAACTGACAGGCCAGTTACAGAACGACGGAGTTGATCCGACAACTCACCCGCTGGCAACATGGACGGCGGTTTCTCAGGCCATGTTGATGTCGAATGAGTTCTTGTATGTTCGGTGATGCGAAAACTGAGGATTAATCACCGGCCTTTCTGAGCAACTTTGTTGACGAGAATTTGGACGTCGCATCGGACCTTGATCATCTCGACGCCACGATGGTGAGACCAGAATGATGCCTGGAGGAAACATGTTTGACTGCAATCAATCTCGACGACAACTGTTGCAATCCACGGCTGTTGGTTTTGGCGGCGTCGCGCTGGCTTCGATGATGCAGGAATTGGCGGCGGCCGATCAGACCGTTGCGAGTCCCTTTCATTTTTCTCCAAGGGCCAAGCGAGTCATCTTTATGTTTATGAAGGGAGGCCCGTCGCAGGTTGATACCTTCGACTATAAGCCTCGACTTCAGCAGGATGATGGCAAGCCGCTGCCGTTTGATAAGCCTCGAGTGCAGTTTGCTCCCACTGGAAATTTGTTGGGATCGCCCTGGCGGTTCCGACAATTTGGTGAGAGCGGAATTCATGTCAGTGAATTGTTTCCGTACGTCGCGCAGCATGTCGACGATATCTGCTTTCTGAATTCCGTGCATGGTACCAACGCGGCTCACGGTGGAGCGGCTCTGAAACTGCATACCGGAAGCGATGCGTTTGTCAGACCCAGCATGGGAGCGTGGGTCAGTTACGGACTGGGAACCGAGAATCGCAATCTTCCGTCGTTTGTTACCATCTGTCCGACACTTGCGCATGGGGGAGTGAACAACTGGGGCTCTGCATTCCTGCCGGCTGAGAACCAGGGGATTCCACTGGGAGTCGCCAGTCAGCCTGCAACGGCCGCCGCTGTGAAGTACATCGCCAACAAGAAATGGTCCAACTCGACTCAACGCATGCAGTTGGATCTTTTGAAGCAGATGAATGAGCAGCACCTGTCTCAGTCACCACAGGAGTCGGCTCTGAATGCACGTATTCAGTCGTACGAACTGGCATTTCGTATGCAGTCCGAGATGCCTCATTTGCAGGATCTGTCTCAGGAGACTGAGGATACTCAAAAACTGTACGGACTGGATCAGTCGATCACCGAAAACTTTGCTCGCCAGTGCCTGATGGCTCGACGATTCTGCGAAGCTGGCGTTCGCTTCGTTCAGGTCACGCATAGTGATTCAAAGGTTCAATGGGATCAGCACGGCGATTTGCGAGCTGGCCACAGCAAGAACGCGCTGGAAGTTGATAAGCCCATCGCCGGACTGTTGACGGATCTGAAGCGTCGAGGACTATTGTCAGATACTCTGGTGATGTGGGGCGGCGAATTCGGTCGCACGCCAACAGCTCAGGGGACGACTGATGGCCGTGACCACAATCCGGAAGGCTTCACGATGTGGATGGCGGGAGGCGGCGTGAAAGGCGGCCTTCGTTACGGAGCCACGGATGAATACGGCTATTACGCCATTGAAAAGCCGATGCACATTCATGACGTTCACGCCACGTTGCTGCATCTGCTGGGAATGGACCACAAGCGGTTGACGTATCGATACGCCGGTCGAGATTTCCGGCTGACTGATATCGCCGGGAATGTGCATGACGGCGTGTTGGCGTGATCAGGATCTATTGCAGTTGAAGCCATCCTTCCGTTTAGTGATTTGAAATTTCAAATTTGAAATTTCAAATGTTTACTGAAGCTCTCCGGCGGGCGCGCATCGCGTGATTCCGCAAAGCGTCTCCATCAGCCTGGATCCGATTAGGCCGCTTTCTTGGCTTTCTGCTGAGGAGCCGCCTGCTTGGCCGCGTCTTTACCAGTCGTGGCTTCGGCTTCGCCTTCCGGGCGGCGGATGATTCGCACAGGCTCCATTGAGGCTGGTTGATGTTTCGCAACGAGAACCAGCAATGGCGGCATAAGAACCAGCGAAATCAACAGGCTGGAGGCAACTCCTAAAGCAAGCAACAACCCAATGCTGAACATGCCCTGATGAGCAGCAATCATCAGACTTCCGAATCCGACAATCGAAGTCAGCGAGGTCACAAGCATGCTGCTGATCGTGTCCGCGGACGGTTCGAAGGAATCTTTGCCGGCCGCGATCTGTTTGCGGCAGTCGGAGACCAGATAAATCCCGTTGTCGATGCCGATCGCAAAGACCAGTGGCAAAGCAATCAGGTTGACCGGATTCAGTTCCAGGCCCATCAGAGCCATTGCACCCAGCATGAGCACACCACCAGCCATGGACGGAACCAGAGTCAGCAGCGTGTCGCGAAGATTGCGATAGTCCAGCACAGCGGCGATGAATGCGACCAACCCCAGACAAATCACAACCAACAGATTCGTGTTGATTGTTCCGTTCCGCTGGAACAGCGTATATCCAATAAAGGCAGCCACAGCGATCGGTGGCAGAATCGTCATCAGCTTCTGTCCAGGTCGCAAATAGTTAAACAGCAGAACCAATGAGATCACCGCCAGGGCGTAGAGCCCGATGGAGGCATACGTCTGATGCATCCGGCCGGCGGATTCCAGATTCTGCACTGGAACTCCGGTCACCTGAGCGTCAACGGTTCGCAGTTCTTCAACGAACGTGTTCAGCGCCGCTCCGTCCCAAATGTCTTCTTTTGGGTAAACTCGCAGCACCCATCGCTGTTCTTTAGTGTTTCGATCAGCCCAAACAAAGCGGCTACTGAGTTCAGACGGGAGATCTCGCGGAGCCACCGGATTAAAGTTGTCGGCGGATGCAATCTCTGAATACTCCAGTAGTAACCAGCGAGCAATCATGTCGTTGTAACCCGACAGGATCGCGATCGATTTGCGACCAGGAGTCTCCGAAAGATCGGTCAGGAATTCGTCCAGTGCTGCGGTTGCTCGCTTTGCAGACGGATTCGACGATTTCCGAACGGCTGCGTACAAAGCGTCTACCTCTTTGCCGATCGCCATATGGTCGGCAGGAGGAATGTTGGGCACTGCAGGTCGAATATTCTTCGCACGTTGTTGGAGATTCTGCAGAAGAGCCATTGTCTGCTGATCAGGCTGATCCGGCAGTTTGCTGGCAATGTCACTGACTCGAGCCACGCTGTTGAGTTTCAGGAATTTTTCACGCAGCGCGCTGGCTTCTTCCCATGTGCCTGCGACGGAGACCGCATAGAGCACGGTGTCCGAACCAGATTCTTCCAGAGCTCGCTCCGCCCGCACGGATTCGGCAGCAGGATCTGTCAGTTTGATCAGATTCGGATTGTAGTTGACGAGGCAACGAACCGTCCCATCCGAGTAACGAAATGCCTGATAGCCAAAGAAGGCCAGCAGAACGGCCGCAAAGCCAATGGACACCGCTGGCCATGCCACTAGGACTCTTCGCAACGCTGCTGGAGAGAATGGCTGCGGCAAAGATTCAACGTCGTACTCGGCGTCAGACAATGCCACCAACGCCGGAAGAAAGATGAAGGTTGCCGCCGCACACAGCAGGACGCCCATGGCAGAGATCACGCCAAGTTCTGCGAGGCCTGGAAATCCTGTCAGCATTGCTGTTGAGAATGCAAGAGCGGTCGTGATTGCAGACGTCAGGATGCCTCCGCCCGTTGTCTCGGCGGTTTCTCGCAAGGCGTCCGGAAGTTCATACAGTTCCTGACGCAGCGTCAGATATTTATTGATGAACGAAACAGAGAAATCGATTCCCAGTCCGATCAGAAAAATCGGGAAGCAGACACTAATGATATTCAGGTGTTTGACGACAAGCGTTGCGGCGCCGAATGTCCAGCACAAAGCGACGATCAAAGTCATCAGTGCCAGCATCGGGTGCCGAATTCCTCGGAAGGCCAGAAACAGCATCCCCCCGACGACGAAGAACGCGACAATCCCGGCGTTCCGCATGTCGACCGACGTACTGTGCATCTCATCATGCTCAAGTGCCGGGATGCCAGTCACGCTGATGGAGACATCTCCCGGCTGTGACTCATGAGCTTTCTCGACTTCCGAGGCCAGTTCACGAAGGCGGTTAATAGCCGCCGCGTTGGGATCTTCGGTCGGAACTTTCGAATTCCGAATGGCCGTGACCTGTACCACCCCGACAGTGTTCTCAGGGTTCAGCATGTAGGCCGTTTTGGAATCGGTCAGCTTTTGATCTGCGGCCACCTGCATCAGATCGGGCAACGGAGAACGGAACGCTGTCCTCTCGACTTTTCCCGTTTCCAATGCATTGTTCATGTACCCGGAAAGGCTCTCGGCGAATCGCTCTACGGCGCGGTAGGTTTCATCGGAAACCACACCGTCCTGTTGTCCGCGAGCGATCTTGTTGCGAAGAGTATTCGCGAGCATCTCGGCACGAACGTAATTCCAGTTCTGATTCTGGACAACGGTGTCATATTGGCCAATCAACTGAGCCGTCTTCTGAGCTTCGCGAGGAGACAGAAATAGCAATGCCTTTTCTCGCATCGCCGTCAGGTCGACTCGTGACAGCACGTTGCCAAAGTGTTCGGGCTCACGTTTAAGACGCTGTCCCAGATCGTCAATGACAGATTGGATCAGCTTGCCGTTTGGGCCAGGAGTCTGAACCGTAATCAGCAGATCCGATTCGGCGCCGAAAGTGTCGGCGTATTGCTTCCAGGTTTTAGCATGCTTCTGAGCTGGATCCATGAGATCACTGCGGCTCGTGCGAAGCTGAAGCTGCGTTACCGTGAGGCCGACGCTGGCACACGCAACCAGAAGAACCAGCCACAGCATCAAACGCGGACGCGCGGAGACTGTTGCCACTGTCCAGCCGAGGAATCGGGCGGGAAGTGACCTCGTTGTCGCGTTGTCCTGCGGTCGGCTCATGACCTTCCCTGGTCGGGGTGACGGGTTGAGCAAAGAAAGGAATCTCATAACGGCAGGTTCTGCCGAAATGCATCAGTCACGATCGGCGTCTGAAGATGCGCGCGGTGAACGTGCGCACGACAGACCTTGTCGTAGTCGAAACATCGGCATTGCGACAAGAGCGGCTGGAGCCAAACTGGAACTCTGAAAAAAGCCGTGCTGGATCTTTAGGCTCAAAATTCATCGACTTACAGAAAACCCGCCTTTTGATAGCGATTGATCCGGATCTGACGTTTGCGAAAGCTATCAATGACCTGCACAATTCTGCCGAAAGAAACTGACCGCTGCTGAACACGTGTCTGTGTTGTATCTCTCCGACTGAAAGTGCCATCGATTGTTTCCTGAGTCTCCTGAACAAACGCCTCTACCCACCTTCCGGATTTTAACACCATCTGGTCCCGGCGCTGTGGCGGTGATTGAAGTTCAGTTAGGGGTTGACGCAGACCTCTCTTTCGTCATGCGGGAGTTTCAAGTCGGATCAGCCTGTGGCCCTGCGAATGCGCCAGCCGGGAGAATTCTGTTCGGAAGCTGGAACGGTGAAGACGTTGTCGTGGTGAAAACCTCGGATGAGCGGTGGGAGATTCATTGCCACGGAGGATCTGTTGCTGTAAGCCGAATCTGTAAAGATCTGGAGAGCGCGGGATTACATTTCAAAGCGACCTCTGAAACATTCGGAGAATCGCTGGAGCAGAGAATCGCAACGGTGACAAACGCCGCATTGCTACAATGCAGGACTCGCAAAGCGGCTGGACTGGTGCTCGCTCAGCAGGACGGACGACTGTTCAGATTTGCTGAGGAATTGGAGAGTGAATCAGAAGACCGACGACGGACGGCTTTGGAGCATTTGGAACGTTGGCGGGTTGTTGCCGATCATCTGACGCGGCCGTGGCGAGTCGCCATTGTGGGAGAGCCCAACGTCGGCAAGTCATCGTTGATCAACGCTATCGCCGGACTGCAGCGGTCGATTGTTTCAGAGACCCCTGGGACGACTCGAGACCTGGTCGAAGTGGACGTGGTCATTCGAGGCTGGATGTTTCAATTCATCGACACCGCAGGAATCCGAGCCGGCGCTGATTCGTTGCCGGAGCAATTAGGAATTGTTCAGTCCCAGGCTCTCTTGCATGAGTGCGATATGGTCTGCCTGGTTGTTGAGGCAACCAGAGAGGGATTCGAGGCAACTCTGATCGATCGGCTGAAGGAAGTCCGCGTGCCGGTCTGTATTGTGCGAAATAAATGCGACATTCTGGGCAATTTTGAGAAAACTGGCGTTCCGCTGTTCGCATCGACTTTGGACTACGTTGAGGCCATTACGGGCAGGGTCAACATTTCTGCACAGACTGGCTTTGGAATTTCGGAACTGCTCGCCTGGATCACGAAGACTGCCGTTCCCGAAGAGCCGGCTCCTGGAACGGTATTGCCATTCTCTGAGCTGTTCGGGACCGGCAGAGGGGAACGAATTCACCGGCCAGAACTTCCCGAATCTGTTCGCAGAACCTAAAGGACTTAGTCGCTTACAGCCCAGCCGGAGACGCTGGCCGCAATGACGGCAGGCGCTTTCGGCTGGGCGGTAAACGCAAGCCCGTTTTGTGCAACCATTTCAATAAGTTGTTTACAACGTATGAGTAAAGTGATGTCCACGGCCTCGATATGCAGTGTCCGGACTGCGGGTTGGTTGCAGTGTTTGAACTGCAGGCAAGCCGCTAAAGTACCGGCGAAAAGGTGTGGTAATGCGGTCGCGTCAATTTTGACCTGCTGGCACGGGATTTGTTGAATACCTCTGACTGAACTCCACGATTTGTTCTCAGCCGTGGATCACGTGTTTTGGTCAGGGAAAGTTGCTGCTGCTTCAACGTAAATCACAAATGATGAGTCCAGGAATGGGCGGTACACAATGAGGTTTGAAGAACTTCTGATCATTATGCTCATCGCCGGCGCGGTGTTGATCCTGCCGGTGGCTGCGATTGTGATGTCCATCATCGCGTTCGTGAAGACTCGCAAGCTGAAGGAAGTGACCAGCCGTCTGGATCGTATTGAGTCTTATCTCCGCGATGTTGCGAACGGTCGAGTCACGCTGCCGCAGGCCCGGTTGGACGGGAGCAAACGGCAACTGTCGTCAGTTGTCCCCACCTCGGCGGAGTCCTCAGTTGCAGCTCCAACCGTCATGGAGTCGGCTCTGGACACCCCAGTTTTGATCGCGACGACTGCAGTTTCAGAATTGCCCGTTCCGAATTCGAAGGAGTCAACGCCATCTGCTTCGCGAGATACTCATCCAGTACCATCGCTGTCAAAAAATCTTGCTTCCGCTGCCGAGGAATCGAATGCTCCGGTTGGCTGGGAAACCTTCATCGGGCAAAAGGCGTTCGGTTGGGTGGCGGCGATTCTGTTTCTGTTCTCCGCGACGTTCTTTCTGCGTTATGCGTATCAGAATAACTGGATTGGTCCAATTGGGCGAGTCGCCATCGGGGAGTTATTCGGTGCTGGTCTGGTGATTTCTGGCTGTCGGTATCTGATGAGAGGCTGGCGGCGGTTTTCATTCATGTTGATGTCGACGGGCATCGTGGTTATTTACCTGGCGACTTATTCCGCTTTTGGGTTCTATCAGTTGTTGCCTCAGCAGCATGCCGGGATGTTTCTGGCGATTCTGGTCATGGAATCAATGCTGGCTGCGGTGTTCTGTCGTTCGTCGTTGATCGGGATGATTGCGGTCGTCGGTGGCTTGATGACGCCGTTGCTGATGCAGACTGATCACGATTCTTATTCGTCTCTGTTCCTGTACCTGTTGACGCTGAATATAGGTGTCGTCGCTGCAACCGCTGTTCAACGCTGGCGCGCAGTCGCGTCAGTCGCGTTTTCGGGGACGCAGCTGATTTACTTCGGATGGTATCAGGGGAACTATCATCCCGAAAAATTTGCGTGGGCTTTGGGCTTTCAGTTGTCTCTGTTTGCAGTCTATCTGATTCACAGTCTGATCATCGCTCGACGTTCGAAGCGATCGGCCAACCTTGAAGAGCTGGCTCGATTCGTGATTAACGCGGTCACAGGCTTTGTGGCGTTTCGCGCACTGACGCTGGAATCGTGGAGTTTGTGGATCGGAACAGCGGCTCTTCTCTTTGCGACAGTCTATGCCGTTGTGGCCCGTTTCATCATGGCCTGGCGACCGAAAGATTCTCGCCTGATGATGACGTCGCTGGCTGTCGCGATCGGGTTCATCGCGTGGGCGATTCCTGTCCAGGCAGATGCTCGCTGGATTTCCCTCGGCTGGACGATGATGGCAATGGCACTCTGGCTGTTCGGGCTGCGAATCTCTTCGACAATTCTTCGAGGCATGGCTGCGGCACTTGCGACACTTGCTGTGGTTCGTGTCGTTGGTTTCGATCTGCCGTTTTATATCCGCGACCCATTCATTCCGGTGTTGAATCGAGAAGCCCTGCCGTCGCTGGCTGTTGGTGTATTGCTCCTCGCCGCAGTCTTGAAGGCCGATCGATATTTGCCGAGGCTGTCTCACAACGAGCATTGGGGGATCGGCATCACAGGCGTATGCGGAATTACGCTGGTTTGGTTGGTGCTTTCACTTGAGTGTCACGGTTATTTCGTCTCGCGATCGTTTATCAGCGGCGATGTGGAACTCTGGCGATGGCGAGCTCAGTTGGCTCTGACGGTTTTCTGGATCTTGTTTGCGACGGCTTTGTTGTTGCTGGGATTCCGATTCAATCGTTCTCGCCTGCGTTGGTTCGCTATGGGGCTGTTTGGCGTCACTGTGCTGAAGCTGTTTATTGTCGACATGGCCAACGTTCAGCAAATCTATCGCATCGTAGCCTTCTTTATTCTGGCCGTGGTCCTGGGGCTTGTGGCACGTGGATATCAGCGTTTCAAACAATAGTCGAATCAATCCGAAAAAGTTGACGATCATGAAATCCAAATTGTTTCTGACAATGTTTGCTGCATCTCTCGCGTTGTTGTCGGTAGTGAGCCCATGTTGGGCTCAGGACGATACTCTGCCGTCAGAGGTCGATACCGCTTCTGTCGTTGCAGAGGCGGAAACTATGCCATCCGATGAGACTGCAAACGCCGAACTTTCGCCGGAGAATTCCGAAGATTGGCAGTATCAGACGTCACTGTCTTTGCCAGCGGAAGAAGCCCCTGCTGCGTCAAACTTGCTGGATGTGTTTGTTCCTGCAGATGTGTTTCGTCACTCCAGACAAGACCTTTCCGATTTGCGGCTCATTGCCGTTGATGGCAGCTCGGTTCCGTACGCTGTCAGAACTCTGGCGGCAAGAGATGTCATGGAGTATCAGTCGGCGTCAGAGTTCAACCGGTCGGAACCAGAGGACGGCATTCACGAAGTCACGCTTGAGTTTTCCGCAGACGAACCAACTCATAATCAGGTTGTGATCGAAACCTCAGGCGAAGAATTTCGTCGGTCGGTTGTGATTGAAGGCAGCGACGATGGCATGGACTGGAAGAAGCTTGCCAGGGGGCATTTGATTAATCTGACGGCAGACGGCAAGTCTTACATCCAGAAGGAATTTCGATATCGAGAAAGTCGACATCGATTTCTTCGAGTCCAGGTGACTCCGGATCTGCAACTGATGACATCAGAGTCCGGAAAAGATGAATTCAAGATCGACTCTGTGCAGGTATCGCGCGAGATTTCTATCCCGGCGGTTTTGGTCACAACGGACGCCGAGATTGGTTCTCGCGAGCCAACTCGGCAATATGGCTCGCCGGGGTCTCGCTGGATCCTGGACTTTGGGGCTGAGATTCCCGTTGATCGACTGGTGGTATCAATCAAGGATCAGGAGTTTGTCAGAGACGTTAGTCTGGAAGCGGAAACGGTAAACCTGATTGGCCAGCGGGAGTTTTACCCTGTCCTGTTCAACGAAACGTCCACATGGCAGCGTCAGAACGGGGATGAGCCGAAAGCTTTCACTGTGACGTTTAGTGAAGTTCGAACACGCCGCTTGCGTTTGATCGTGGCCGATTATCGAAATAAGCCCCTGACTCTGACATCCGTCAAAGGCAGTGCACCAGCGCGGCAAATTGTTCTGCAGCGTCCCGAGGCATCTCAGTTTCCTCTGGTATTGCGATTCGGTAATCCGGATGCGGAAAGTCCGAACTACGACTTCGCACGCAACCTTCCCGAAGCATTACCCTCAACACCAGTGCGAGCTGTTCTGGGAGCCGCTGAACCCAACACAGCTTACGTGGCTCCACCCATTGCATTTACCGAGCGATTCCCATGGTTTATCTATGTCGCGTTGAGTTCCGTCAGCGTCGCTCTGGGGGCTGTTGTGATGAACCTGTCTAAGGCCGCAATCGCCAGTCATGATGCGGCAAGTGATAAGGCATAGCGTTTGCGAATTGCTGATTGAGATGGCGTTTGAGTCTCAATGCTCGTTCGCGGCGATTTCCGAACGCAGAAGCTTCGGTTCTTCGATGATGCCATTCTGCCTCTGAACGGGCAATTACCCGTGACAGTGTTCGCGCTTCGCAACAGTCGTGTTGCGAAGCGACATCAGGCCATCGTTGTGGCATCAAAACGTGTGTCATGGAATGCCCTACCAGCATGATCTTTCAGCGATTTCGTTGCAAACAACAGGTTGCTCGGGGCAAAACACTGGCCTAGGTTTTTCGAGTTGAATCGCACGTTGTGTCTCACTCCGCATGAGCGTTAGGGTCTTGTCAGACCACTGCGTTCATTCATACACGAGTGGCGATGGACGATGCTTTCCTTCTCGCCTGGAGCCGTTGCCGTGACTTTTGACTTTCGTCTCAATGAGCGTCGCAGGAATCACGATCGTCGGCAAAGTGTCGTCTCACCCGAGCAACTGGAAGCCCGGCTTCTGTTGTCGACAATCAGCGTCACGAGTGGTTCACTTCCGATCGTATCCAATCTTGCGACCGGCAGTCCTGTGATTTTGTCGAAGAGCTCGACTGCAACGAATTCACCTGATGCAGCAGACGCTTTTACAGTTGCAGGAACTTCGGCCAGTCTGTCGATTCAGGGCGTGACATCAAACACCAGTGTTGCGCTGACCTATGCCTGGACAACGACGCAGGCTCCGAGCGGCGGGGCGATCTCGTATTCGAAGAATTCAACCAATCAGGCAAAGGACAACACGCTGACGTTCACTCGAGCCGGGGACTACGTGGCCAGGGTCACGATTCTGTCCGGCAAAACCGTCGTCTCGACGCTGATGCTGCAGTTGTCGGTCACACAAGTACCAACTCGAGTCGGATTGCTCGATGGATCAAATAAAACATTGAATTCCGGAGCCGTTCTTTCGGTTACTACAAGTCTGCCAAGATTGTCGGCGATTGTGATCGACCAGTTCAACCAGCCTTTACAAACTCAGCCGGAAGTTACCTGGATCGCAGCGACAGTTCCCGCTGGTGGCTCAGCGACGCTAACGACCTCCGGCAATAGTCTTGTTACCGTCGTCAACAAAGCTGGAACATACACGCT
>JAXMBU010000074.1:0-31490 GCA_046349735.1 Planctomycetaceae bacterium | reverse complement strand
TGACCTTCTACAGCATTGCGAGCCTTGAGCGACGCTATTCACGCTCAAGGCTCTGGGCGGTGTTTAGAAGTTTAATTGTACAATACTCAGCCACTGAGTCTGGGATGAGAGGCGGTCTCCGCAGCCATCAATTGCAGGGCCGTCTTTCACTAAATTGATTTGAGTTTTTCGCCTCAGAACGTTGTCTGGGACAACTCAACAGCAATCAACTTTTGTGAGGTTTTGGATGAGACTGATCTCTTGTGAATTTACTGCTAAAGAATGTCATTGCGAGTGCGGCCGCGTTCTGACGCAGGATGACGCCGAATTCTGGGGTGAATGCGGTGCGTGCAGACATCGACTCCCCATCCAAATGGCACAGACTGGCGACACAAGGAGATCTGCCGGTGAGTCGGACAGGCGGTTCCATGGCGGACGTGGGTTATCTGCCGAATGGTAGCCGCTCAAGTGGGCGAACGCCCCCAAAACCCGAATAACAAGCCGTTGAGCTCTGTTTCGGCTGCAGCACACTTTGGTTAATCGATGAGGATTCTAAGGATGAATGATTATTCCGTTCGAGGGCACGCTCGTGAACGTCAGATCTACTGGCTGGCGGCACTGGCGTTTTCTGTGATGCCACTTCTGACATCGCTCTCGGGATGGGCCGGAGTCACCATCAGTGCTGGAACAGCTTCACTGTTTGCAGGCATCTTTTGGCTGTTCGATCGGAAGGTATGGCACAGGTGGCCAGTGCTCAAATTCCTCGGCTTCTGCGATTTGAACGGAACGTGGGACGTTGTTGGGCAACGGCTTAACCCAGATGGTTCAACTGCGTCGGAATGGTCAGGTCAGATAACGATTGTGCAAACATGGTCCAGGATCGCCGTGGTGCTTAAGACCAGTCAATCTCGTTCAATCAGCGGACCTGCAAGTCTATCTCGTGAAGAGGGCGTTGGTTTCAGGCTGCTTTACACATACTCGAACGAGCCTGAACCAGATCAACCAGCGTTAAGAAATCATCGAGGCACTTGTGAACTGGTTTTTTCAGAGACGTGTTCAGATGCGACCGGAGTTTACTTTAATGACCAGCAGCGGCTGACGTTCGGCCGGATGCAGTTGAAGAAGAATGTTTCGACTCGAAAGGAGTCAGTGTAGTGAATCAGGGACCTCATTTCTCATCAAGCGGCTTTACGAAGGCCCTCAACCAAATGCGAGCTCGTCGTGTCGATACCCTCGAACGAACCTTGACTCTCAATGAAGCCTATGATTCCGATCGATTGCGCAACGAAGGAACCGCAGTCAAGTATGCGATTGGGGCCATGCAGCCGATCGATAAACAGTACACAAACAACACCTACCGCGAGGGCGATCGCGTGAAGAACCAGTTGGAAAAGGCGGAGCTGGTCTGTGAATTCGCCTATCAGGGATCTGTCACAAGTGACACCCATATTCGAGCACACAGCGACATCGATCTGCTCACACTGACCTGCAAGTTTGTGACGGTGGATGCAACAGGCCCAGTTTCGCGTCCCTACTGGGATACGGTCGACGATCTTCTGAACTTACGTCGCGAATGACCACAGTGCTTCAGACTCGCTCTCAGAGGCTGATCTCGACGTACGGCTCGAAGTCCGTATCAATCTCTGGAGGTTCGCTTCGCCGGAAGATCGATGTCGTCTCATCGAATTGGCGAAACACTCAGAGATACGAACAAACTGGGCGAACTGTATTTCGTGGGGTTGACGTCCTTGATTGCAAGACTCGCTCAACGATCAGAAATCTGCCTTTCCTGCATAACGAACGAATCGCAGAAAAGGACGGTTTGACCAATGGTGGATTGCGAAAAGCAATTCGACTGCTCAAATCGCTTCGATACGATGCCGACAAGACGCCTGAAATCTCGAGCTACGATATTGCAGCCATTGCATTCAACATGGACAACAACGCATTGACTGTTCTTCGTGGCCAAGACTTGCGTCTGGTGCAGCGATGCAAGCTTTATCTGGACGCGATCGCAAACGACAACGTCTATCGCGAACTTCTTCTTGTTCCCAATGGTACTCGAAGAATCTTCGGGCCATCCGGAGCGACCGTTAAGGGACTGAATGACCTACGGCGCGAAGTCGATCGACTACTCCACGAGATCGAGAATGATCTGCATCGTTCGTTCAGAAATCTGGCCGCTGCAAGAATTGAGTATTAAAAACTCATTAGTTGCGAATGCTGACCTATTCGAAGGCGTATCACAACCTTCAGATAAATTCGCATCGTCAAATGCCCGGTGATTTGCTGCCACGGCCCATACCGTCGCCGCCGTGTGTATTTTCACCGAGAGACAACACTATGGTCGGTGCAGTACAGTCCTTGCTTCAGTTTGTTGCTGCCTCTTCGACTCGTGCAAGGTGCTGCAATGCAGTGATCTCCAAAGTGGCGACAAATGCAAATGAGCGGATCAACTGTCGCCCAACGTCTTGTCATTTTCCAGGATGATAATGTTGCCTCGCTCAACATTTCATGATTGACCAAATGCCGAGACTTGCCGTCATCCACTATGAATTGTCTGGCAGAACCTCCAGACATACTGGCAAGCGACGACCGGCACGTTGAATGCTTTGTGTTTCGCGTTTTATATTCGTTGATTTGGCCCCACACCGCGTGACGTGCCAAGAGAGGGAATCGCAGATGTTTAAGGCTCAACTGCTAATTCGACTGACTCCTGGGTCGTTTCGGCCTGCAGAAGCAGTGTCCCAAATCAATGCGATGCAGGGTGGGCCGGAAACATTATTGCGGTGGCTTGAAGTTCAGTTGGGACTACCCGTCGCGAACTGTCACGTTGCAAGTCGTGTCACAGAATTTGCGACGGCTCTGGATGCACTTGATCAATCATTCGTCTCTCGCAGTTTCACAACAGACCGCTGGGCGACGGCCTCAGAGTTATTGGCTCGGCGCGATGAACTCCTGCTCTCTGGCTGGACGGAAGAGGATTCCGATACCTTTCCCGTCGTGGTGCGGGATCTGGCAAAAGCGACAAAGAATGGTTCCTTCGTTTTTCCTGGCATCGCCGACCGGTTGAAGCGGATTCTGGAGTCGCTGGATGCAGGCCAGAGGTTGCCAGATCATGTGTGTACTTTGGTTGATCCCCTGGAGAAATGGCCCACGATGTGGCAACGCGTGCTGTCGCGACTTTCCATCACAGATGCCCCAATCTATCCGCCAGCAGCTCGGCCTGATACGGCTCTGCATTCGGCCCAGAAAGCCTTGCGTGATGGCAGCAGGAAATCGCTGACGCCAGACCCAAGTTTTCGGCACGTGCAGACCTTAAGCCAGACGGCGGCTGTCGAGTTCGTGGCCGCGGTCCTGGCACGAGATCCCGAGATTCTCGCGGAGACAGTTGTTGTGTGCGAAAACCCCTCCGTTGCGATGCGACTGGATGCCTGCCTGAATCGGCTGGGCCTTCCCACCATGGGCGTCACGACGTCCTCAACTTCTCATCCGGTGCTGCAGGTGCTTCCTCTGTCTCTGATGTTGTGTCGAGAACCGGTGAACCCTCAGTCATTGCTGGACTTTTTGTCATTGCCAGTGTCGCCGATTCCACGGCGAGCTGCCACTCGACTGGCTGAAGCTTTGGCGCAGGAGCCAGGACTGGGCAGTGGTGCCTGGGATGACGCAATGACTGAACTTTGTTCCAACGAAAATGACCCGGAAGGAAAACTGCGCGAACGGCTGGAAGCCTGGTTGTTCTGCAATCGCTGTCTGGCTGGGGAATTGATTCCTGCGGCACTGATCCGTTCACGATGTGACCTCGTTTCTAAATGGGCGGCCGGTCGTGCGGCTCTGGAAGGCAAAAGCGAGGACCCGAATCCGCGATTGATTCAGGCTCTGCTGATTGCCGCCGGGCAGGCCTCGCTGCTGGGGGATTTGTCCGAGTGTCAGGGCGCATCTGTATCAGTACCTCAGTTGTCACGGCTCATCCAGGAAGCCCTGTCCGCAGGCGCCGAGATGTCTGGTTTTGTGGAAGCCTGTAACGGTCCGACCTATGCGAAGTCTTTGGCCGAAATCACGCATTCGTACAGGCACCTGATCTGGCTGGGGTTGTCGACTGGCGATGTGCGGAAATGCCGCTGGTCAACCGATCAGATCCGTCAGCTGCAGACAGGAACTGTGCAACTGGACGATGGCAACAGTGTTCTGTCAGCGCTGCGTTCTGCTGAAATGGATGGATTCCTTCGCATTCAGGATGCCTGTCTTGTCGTCGCGTTGCCGGAGGATCTGGAACGCAGGTGGCATCCGATATGGCTGGCTATCCGTGAACTGTGGCCTCAGGAAGAAAAAGAGAATCCGAATGTCCTTGAAGATCTGATTCAAACGGGAACGATGGATAGACTCTTTCCATTTGCCTGTGATATTAAGCAGTCTGAGATCGAGCCACCACAGCCTCGTCGAGCTCACTGGATGATTCCTCAGGAGCTGATGAAAGAAAGAACCGAGGTTTCGGCCGCAGAGCTTCAGGACCGCTTAGCGTGTCCCTTGAAATGGGTTCTCAAATATCAGGCCAGGATTCGTTCCAGCCCCATCGCTCGGCTCCCTGAAGAGTTTCGGCTGAAGGGAACATTCTGCCACAGCGTCTTTGAACGTGTTTTCAACGAGGCGGATGAACTGACGACTGTGGAAGATGCGGTTACCAGAGTTCTTGATGTCTTCGATAGTCGAGTCTCCCTGGATGCCGCCCCGCTGGCTCAGCCTGATAAGTACCTCGAACGGCAAAAGCTTCGAAGAGAGCTGGCTGGTGCAACCCGGATCCTGGCTGGGATCCTGATAGCCGGGCAATACCGCATTAAGGGAATTGAAGTGCCACTATCCGGAGAAGCCTTCGGGAAAACGCTGATCGGCTCGATCGATTGTGTCGCAGAGCATATCCATGGGAGTGAAGCCATCATTGATTTCAAGTACGGCGGCCGCTCGAAGTATCACGATTTGATCAGGCAAGGAAAAGCGGTGCAGTTGGCGACATATGCCTATGGAAGATCATTAACCACGAATACGTTTCCAGCTGTGGCCTACCTGGTGCTGTCCGACGCCCAAATGTTTACGCCGTCCGGAAGCTCGGTGCATGGTGACCATCACCGCGTTGTCATTGATGCCTGCAGCATTCAGGAAGTCTGGAACAAGTTTGCTGAGGCCATCGAAAACTGTGACGGCTGGCTGACCGGCGAGTGCCATGTTCCTGCCCGGCCTCTGCTGGAACCCATTGAGTGGCCTCCTGGAGCGGAGCTCGTGCTAGATGCGAAACTGAAACCAACTATCTCGCACGAGGTTTGTCGCTACTGTGAATACCAGCAAATCTGCGGACTTCAGGAGTTAAAATAATGACAACAATCGAGATTGTACGGGCTGGAGCCGGATCGGGTAAAACGACCAACCTTTGCGAGACTGTGGCAGACGCGGTTAAGTCAGGACTTGATCCTGCGCGGCTTCTGGCCACGACGTTTACCAAGAAAGCGGCAGCAGAGCTGAAGAGTCGCATACAGTCGCGTCTTCTGCAAAACGACGACCACGCTGTCGCACTGAAACATGCAGATCGCCTGGAGCTAGCGGCCATTGGCACCGTGCATGGAGTCGCGCATCAGCTACTGAGCCGATACGCACTCGATCTGGGTTTATCGCCACGTCTGGAAGTTCTGACCGAACAGTCCAGCGATGCCGCCCTGCGAGACCTTCTGGGGGCCGTGCCATTTGAATCCTGGCAGCCAATGGCGGATGCCGCAGCCTCGCTGGAAGTTGCAGATCTTTCTCAAAAGCTTCTGGCACTCCTGTCCGCCACCCGGGGAAACAGGATCTCCGGCGACACATTTCGACAGCACATGGCGGCGAGTGCCGATCGCGTCTGCGAACTGTTGGCACCAAACGGAGTCCTTTCGGAAACTCCGCCTGCAGAGCTTCTGTATGATCTGGCGGCCGACGCTCTCCGGCAGCTTGAAGCAAGGGAATCGGACGTGACCGACGCGACGACAACCGCTCGGCTTAAGCTGCGTCGCCTGAGACGTGGCGAATCGGTGGTATGGGGCCACTACTTGACCGCTCGCAGTCTTAAAGCGGGAAAGCGATCAGGAGCGCATGCGATGCTTGAGCCACTCAGGCTGCATGCCGCGACGGTGCAGCAGAATCCACATCTGCATCAGGCCGTTCGAGAGTTTTCGCGTCTGTTGACTGAGCAAGTTCTTTCGTTGAATGAAAAGTATATCTCTTACAAGAGTGAACGAGGTCTGGTGGACTTTACGGATCTCGAAGTCCTGCTGCTGGATCTTCTGGAGAATGATGAACTCGCAGTGCGCCTTGCCAGAGACTTTGATCTGATTCTTGTCGATGAGTTTCAGGATACAAACCCTCTGCAGCTGGCAATCTTTCAACGGTTTCAGCAGTTTGCACCGCGCTCCCGCTGGGTTGGAGATCCCAAGCAGGCGATTTATGGCTTTCGCGGCACAGATCCTGAGCTGGTCAATTCCATCTGGGGGCGTGTTCCCGCGTCAGCCCGCACGCATCTCCCCAAGAATCATCGGAGCCAGCGAGGGCTCGTACAGCTCGTGGGAACGTTATTCACCCCGATTTTTGGCAAGGACGCACAGCAGACGCCACACCGGTCGCCTGAACCGAGGGGCGTCGAACGCTGGGTATTCAACACAAAGAACCAGGATCAGGATGCCATCGCACTGGCCTGCGGAATTGCGCAATTGCACGCCGAAGGAATACGCTATGGCGACATTGCGGTTCTGGAACGTACCAATAGGCTGCTCGATCCATTGTCGCAGGCCCTGGATGAATTGGGGATCCCGTACCTGATGGAGAGTCCGGGCCTCTTTTCGACTCGTGAAGGAGCGATGCTGTTGGCGGTCGCCTTGTGGCCGACAGAAACGATTCACTTGCCGCGGCAACCGTCGTCCACCTGCTGAATGATCCCGGGCAGACTACTCCTGAGTGGATTCTTGAACGATTGTCTGCTCTGAAAGAAAGCAACGGGCACGAATGCAGGGGCGACCTCTGGCGTTGATGACGCGACGGTGGACGTATCCTGCTCCATGGGAATCCGACACACGTTTTCAGCACCTGAACAAATTGACCATAGAGAATTCCTCCCCGCGGTCAACGTTCAGCGGGTGATCGGAAGCCTTGAGGCTGCCTGCATTGATTCAGACATGGGGTGAACCATCTCGTCGATGCCCCAATCTGGATTCGGTGCTGCGTCATGCGAGCGAATTCGAGGAAGCTGCAGCCGGGATTGGTGTGGCGCCGACGCTGGGCAGATTAATTCTCCACTTGGAGAACCTTGCCAGCAATAATCGTGACATGCGTTTCACCTCACCCGGGCACGACGCAGTGACGCTAATGAATTATCACGGATCCAAGGGGCTGGAATGGCCTGTTGTCGTACTGAGCGGTCTGAATCATGATCGAGACGCTGATCTGTGGTCGCCCGTTGTCTCAGGTGGTTGTTTGGCCGAAAAGGATCCACTCGAAGGTCGGATACTCCGTTCGTGGATCTGGCTTTTTGGAGAATCTGGACAGCCCATTTGGTGGGTTGAAGAGCGGAAGTGAGCTGGAACCTGACGCGTTGAATTCTGCAGAAGGCCTTGAGCAGACGGAACGCGAGCGAGAGGAGAGGATGCGCCTGCTTTATGTGGGATGTACTCGTGCAAGGCAGAAGCTGGTGATTGCCCATCGGTCTGCCAAATGCCAGTGGCTGGAACCAGTTGCCGCTGGTGGATTCCATTCTGAACCCGGAACTGGAAGCCGGGGAGCATGAACTAAAGGGAATTGAAACGACTTATGTGCTTCGCCATCTTGATGCGGAAATGATCGATGGGCTGAAACAGCCAGCTCCCGAAAAGTCTGCATGGATTGCCTGCAATGCCGTGGATGCAGGATCGTCTGTGATCCCGCGGTTTCAATCTCCCAGCCAAGCTGTAGTGGCGAAATCGAGGATGACTTTCCATAAGCAGGACCTGCCGGGAGCGGCATTTTTTCCGAGCGGAAATGACGAGCAGAATCACTCGGCAATCGGTCATGCCGTCCACTCGTATCTTGCAGCGTTACCTCACTGACTGCGACTGGGAAGTCGCACAGACTGACGGTCGCGGAAAGGTGTCTTCAGACACATTGCGTATCCGAGTCATCCCCGCCTCTGTCCTCGTCTCTGCAGGGAGCGTTTCTGTGACTGGGTCAAAGCCAGTTATCCGGACGCTGTCTGGCATGTTGAAGTCCCTGTCAGGGGTCCTCGATTAGACGGTGGAACCTGGGTTGGAACCGTGGACCTGATTCTACAGTTGAACGCGACGGAGATCGTTGTCGTGGATCACAAGAGTGCGCCCATTCGCCGAGCACACTGTGCTCAGAAGGCCGCGGAGTTCGAAGGACAGCTGACAGCGTATTCGGAGATACTTCAGGGAATGGGACTGACGATTCGTGCGGCCCTGATCCACTTCCCACTTGCTGGCACAGTCGTGCAGACTCAGCTCAACAATGCAGATGATTGAAGTGACCTGGTTTGCAGCCTCGGGGGCTTGTAGTCTGCTTTCGCCCGTAACTTATCGTTCTTGCCATCGTCAGCAGATAAACGGCTCCACTCGCCGAAGGAGGCAACAAACTCTTCACCAGCGGGTCACCAAATGTCTGTCAAACTCTCTGAATGTTGGGAGCTGGCGGCTCGTCAAAGAACCTGATTCTTCCTGAGACATTCGAAAAACCTTGATCCGAACGAACGCTTTCTGCGTTAGAGGGTCTGCTCTTTGCCAATCTGCGACAACGTGAGCCGCGACTGAGCGCATTCCCACGGCTGCTGTGTGCAATGAAAGCTGGTCTGTGTTTTGCTTCTTCAAACATCCAGGAGACTGAATCATGCGAACAGATTTGACGGACATTACCATGGTGATCGACCGCAGTGGCTCGATGTCGTCCATTCGAACCGATGCCGAAGGTGGCATCAACACGTTTATTGGCTTACAGAAATCTGAGCCCGGTGAAGCACTGCTGACACTCGTGCAGTTTGACACCGAGTATGAGTTCGTCCACAAAGGTGTGCCTATGAGCAGCACACCGCCCTTCAAACTGGTGCCTCGTGGGTCAACGGCATTGCTGGACGCTGTGGGTAGAGCGATCAACGAAACTGGAGCTCGGCTGTCGGCAATGGAGGAAGCTCTGCGGCCCGGCTTGGTTGTGTTCGTGATCGTGACCGACGGTGCGGAGAACTCCAGCAAGGAGTTCTCCGGCGACAAGATCCGCCAGATGATTGAACATCAGCAGTCCGTCTACAACTGGCAGTTCACTTTCTTAGCCGCTAACCAGGATGCTTTCGCTGAAGGCGGAAGACTCGGGATTGCACGGTCCGGCATCGCGAACTTCGCCGTAGCTAACGTGGGGGAGGCCTATGTGGCAACTGCCAGGAAGATGTCTCGCATGCGGAAAGCTGTGAGCGACGGCGAAGCGGTAGACAACAACTTCACCGAGGAAGAGCGCAAAGAAATGCTGTAGCCGAACGCTGGCAAGTCCCGGCAGCCTGAAGAAATCTACAGAGAACTGGTGAAACTGCATAATCATTTGCCATAGAGGCCGTCCAATGGACAACGTTTCTGAGCTCCTGCAGATGGTAAGTCAGGAGCTTCCACTCATTCCGTTCACGCATGCCAGCCGACTTTCGTCGACAGTTCGTAGAATGAAACGAGAGAAGGAACTGAACATTCCCGTTGAACATCGGACGGGCTTTGTGATCTCTGTTGAACACGGATGCAGAGCCCATGATCTTGCCGAGGCGGAATGGGACAAGCTTTACGCAGCAATGTGTAAAGAGCTGTTAGACAACTATCCCTCACTCAGTCCACATTCAGCCGATAAGCGATCAGACGTGTCCGCTTCCGGCGCGATCGATCCATCACAGTGTTGAAGAGTGACTTTGGGATAGTGCGATTTGATTCGTCCGTTTTAACCATTTTAAACTCCACTCGAAGACTCAATTATGACGGGAAATCTTTGCGTTCTTCCAACCCTGGACTCCGTTGAGCTCGCGACTTCGGCTCGCGAATCGCTGGATATCAGCCGTGAAATGGCTCGGCAGCTTGGCAAATCGGCCGTGCAGATTTCCCACGATGGCTTCTATATCGACGAGCAAGGCCAGCGGGTCGATATCTCAGCGGACGTTGCGTTCGCGCGAAAGGGAACGGTGAGCTTGCCACCTGAACAGGCAATCCCTGATTCGGCGGAGCCTCGATATGCTCAAACTCGAGTCCAGATCAGCAATGAATCAACACTTGTGGCGGCGAAGCGACTTGCTCAAAGCGGACTGAGCCCCGTGGCGTTGAATTTTGCGAACGGTATTAGTCCCGGCGGCGGATTTCGGACAGGTGCCCGCGCTCAGGAGGAAAACCTGTGTCGATCCAGTGCTCTGTATGTCACGCTGGAAGGCGACAAGATGTATTCGGCGCACAGGAAACGCAGTGAACCAGAATCGACGGATTGGTGCATCTATTCGCCATCAGTCCCCGTCTTTCGTGAGGACGACGGGACGATGATCTCACCTCCCTGGAAACTCAGCTTTCTGACTTGTGCGGCACCCTATGCTCCGGACGTAGGACAACCTCGATCCGGAGATCTGTTGCAGACACGAATACTGAGAGTTCTCAATGCCGCAAGGTACTTCGGTCATTCCTCATTGATCCTTGGCGCATGGGGATGTGGAGCCTTCGAGAACGACCCACGGCGTACGGCTCTTGATTTCCGGTCGGCTTTGGAAGGCCCCTTTGACGGGGCTTTCAGCGATATCGTCTTTGCAATAACGGATTGGTCACCAGAACGGCGGTTTCTGCGGCCGTTTCACGATGTGTTCACAAATCAAGGAATGCCATGAACTCGATCCCCGTTTACTTCAGGCCAGAAATGTCAGTTGATTCACGGGGATACTCTCCGTCCGCTTCGAAGCCGGAACATGTTGTCGCGGATTGGCTGGCATCGGGGTTGCCAGTAGAGCTGAAAACCTTTGACGCAGCCACAGTGAGTGACCTGAGTCACGTTCATTCTCTTGACTATGTGGAAGGCGTGCTGTCTGGAGAAATCGCGAACGGGCACGGGAATACGAATCTTGGCGTATCTCGGTCATGCCTGCTGACGGTTGGTTCATTCATAGCCGCAGCAGAGGAAGCTGTTGCGAATGGACAGGTCGCGTGTTCGCCAACGAGTGGATTTCATCATGCAGGCTTTGATTATGGTCGAGGTTACTGCACATTCAATGGGCTGATGGCCGCGACGTGGAGAATGCTGACTCGCCAATGGAGCGTGGGGATTATTGACTGTGATGCTCACTATGGAGACGGCACGCAAAATATCCTGACACGCAAAAGTCTCGATGACCAGATTTATCACTGGACCTATGGTCGCGACCACTCTGGCGTTTTTCAGTGGGATCGATTCGAACGCAGGATTCGCAATTTCATGGAGCAGTTTCTGAACGAGACGGAAGCGACTCGACGAATCGTCTTTTATCAGGCCGGCGCGGACGTACATGTGGATGATCCGCTGGGGCCAGGTGAAGCTGGAATGTTTGACACCGACATGAGACAGCGGGACCGGTTGATCTTCGAGCTTTGTCGAAATCGTCAAATCCCCGTCGTCTGGAACCTGGCAGGCGGTTACCAGCGTGACGAATTCGGCGGAATCCCGAGGGTACTGGAACTGCACCGAGCTACCATGGAAGAGTGTGTACGGTGTTTCGTTCGTGTGTCGGAAACTCAGGGCATTGGTGGCTCCCAGATCAAATGATTGCAGGGTATTAGATAATGTCGAATGTCACTCCCGGTGAGCCAGCTTATTTTTCGGAACTCCCACCAAGGAAAAAACGTCAAGTTACGAAGGGGCTTCCATTGTGGCTTCAGGGCGGAAAGTTCGTCATGATCGTTGGAAAGTGCAACGTCCACCTCAGACGGGCAGCAGTTCCGAGAATACTCTTTCGGCCGATTCAGAAGCCTTCGTTGGTAACGATGCCTCGACAGGAGAATCGGCTACCGAGACTGACTGCTGATCCTGCTGCTCAGTCTGCGATTCCACGCATATCGCTCCTGCCGTCTCCACCCATTTTTGTCAGGCATTCACTCAATTCCTGACAACAGAATCTTTCAATCGCGGCAAAGGTCACTATGACGAAAATTCATCACATCAATTGTGGAACGCTGCTGGTCCCGAACTTTCCAACAGTAGTCTGCCACTGCTTACTTCTGGAGGACAACTCCAGACTGGCTCTTGTTGATACAGGGATTGGCCTGCTGGATGTTCAAAGTCCGGTAGAACGACTGGGCCAGCAACTGATTGACATGGCCGCTTTTCAGTTTCATGAAGACGACACCGCCGTGCGGCGAATTGAGCAACTTGGTTTCCTTGCAGACGATGTTCGCCACATCATGCTGACGCACGGAGACCCCGATCATGCCGGCGGACTGGCTGACTTCCCCAACGCGACGGTGCATGTCTCTGCGGAAGAACAGGCTCATTGCCAGTCCGGGCATTGGCGGTACATCACTCGGCACTTCGAGCATCAGCCTCGCTGGCAGTCATACACAAAATCCAGTCGGACGTGGTTTGGTATGGAAGCTCGTCCGGTGTTGGCAGGTTCTCCTCGGAGGTCTTGTTGATCCCATTGTTCGCCGTCATCTCCGCCTTCCGTTGAGTCAAACAGTGGTGCCAGATCCCGCGAGAATTCTTACTTCGTGCTTTGTTCGCCGACTCAACAGGCGTCTGCGTTTCTCTCGGCTCCGCTTTGCCGGTTAACAACGGTATGGTCGCGTCAGAATTCCCCTGCGTCAAAGGACTCGCCCGATTCTGCTAACGTCTCTGCGACAATACGATGTTGCAACGGGATAAACGGAAACATACCCATGTGTCGTCAGGTCTTCCTTCCGATGAACTGCACAACAGACGCCAAGCCTGTGTGATACTCGCCCTCCACAACTTCTCGTTCGACTCCCTGACACAGCAGAGGCTCGCAGTTAGAGAACTCCTCGCGAAGATCTTCGACTGTCAGCAACATGTCCGGATCTTTCGGCCCGCCAGTGTTCCGCGATAACTGCGACTTTGCGTACGCTTCGAGCAGAATGATGCCTCCCGGCTTCAGGCACTGCTCGATCAACGGGTACAATCGCCGACGCACCATCGTCGGCAGGTGTGCAGAGATAGAGACAACTGAGCCGAAACTGTTTGCTGGCGGTACATATGTCGCGAGGTCGACCACATCTGTTCTGATCGATACACCTTTTGCTTCCGCAAGCCTGTGGGCTTTACCCAGCCCCACATCAGAGGCGTCGACGCCTAACACGTCCAGACCCAGTGAAGCCAGATACACCGCGTTACGGCCTTCGCCTTCTGCAAGGCGGAGCACCGGACCATTGAACAGCCCGGCATGCTCCACGAGAAACGAGTTCGGCTCCGTGCCGTAGGCAAATGTTTCTCCACGATACCGCTCATTCCACATGACTATCCCCTGTTCTGAATTCTTCAGCCTTCAGAACCTTTCGTCTTTATGGCTTAATGAACATCTTGAAGATGAAGCTGCCGTTGTCGGTACGAAACCCCGCCGGACCATCAATGCATTCCAGCAAACGTTGAGCCACCTCTCCAGTCCAGACAATCTCTCCGTCAACCTGAACAGCGATCTGCACCACGCCGTCAAGGTCCTCCATTAACACGGTCAACCTGTGCGTTCGCCGATCCGTGGCTGTCACTGTCAGTGGCACCTGTGACGAAGGAGCGATCGAGATGTAGCCGTTCGCACCACATTCCATGTGATGACTCTGCCCCGGATTGCGTTTGAGTTTAACCACGATTCCCTCCGGCTGTGTGATTCGCCACATCACGTAGACAACATTGCAGGTATTCAGGGTCCGCAGCTTCACACCAATCTGCTCGACAACCTTGCCGGACTGATTGGGTTCAGGATCCGGGGTTTGTCCGCGATATCGAAACTGTAGCAACACATGTCGTTGATGACCTGTCGTCAACTGGGCTCTTGTCTTCGCCGTGTTGAGGGACAGAAAGCCGGAGGCGGTTTGCTGTACCTCTCGCTTTCCGGTCGTCACTTTGAGTTGGTCGAGGGAAACCAGTTGCCATTCGTTGTCTTCAGTCACCACCAGTATCTCCATCATCAAAGCACCGTGTTCGCGTCAGCCCAGCAGTGCCGCAATCTGCCAGATTTCGTTTCGCGGGTCTAATGATCGCATCAGGTGTCGACGTGTCTCTGCCGCAGTCAGGTTGGCGTTTCTCAAGCGGCATCTTCGCAGTTGTTCATATCTGCATGAGGTTGCCGCAGAGCGATGGCTCAACCAAATTCCTTGCCGAAAAACTGTGCCGTTCGCTGAACTTTTTAAGAAAGCACTTTCTTGTTTGGAGGGTCAAAGAGACCATAACCAGAAGTCTCGTTTATGTCTTGATCGTACTGTTCTGTACGACCGTCAGTCAGTGACTGTGAGCGCTGTCGTGCTGATGTATTACCTCAGACGCGGCACTATTCAACATCTGCTGAGGGAACGCTCTGCCGTTACATTGGACATTGAAAGAGTCAACCGTCTTGATGCATCACTCACCATTTCACTTCGCCGCTGTTCTACGCGAGCCTGTTGTGTTCGAGCGATCATCCGCTTCAAGACGTGATCACTGTCCTGTCATCAGGGGAGGTTTGGAAACGTAGAAGGAAGCTCAGTTGCATCATCAGTTTGCTCACCTACAGCGAGAGTGCCATCTTTGTCTTTCAACATCGGTGACTACATTGCATCTGCGGACCGACGTGAGCATGATCTGAGACGGTGATCGAAAACAGTTCCTCCGCTTCCGTCCGAATCAACTCAATGACATACCTTGTTCTTGGGCTGGCGAGGCTGCTTCAGGCGTCGGAATACGTCGCGACACGCCATCTGCGGCGCACAGTTGCGGAATCGCGCGTGGGGCGATTCTGCCACAGAAAACGGAACGAACGTTCACTTCACACACTCCGGGGCTTTGACGGCCGTTGCTGCGGACCGATTGTCTCGGTAGGCCCCCTTCTGGGGTCGCACAGAACGGTTTCCCAGTGATTTCTGCGGGCCATAACGGTCAATCCCTCGGATCCTCAGTCAATTTGCGTCCTAAGCCCCCTGCAGCGTTTTGACAAACCGCCAAGTGCATGGAGAGCAGCAGCCCAATTTACAGGTGCGGAAACATCGCCAGATCCTGCTTTGGGTGCGTCTTGAGCTCTCCTCCCGAGGCTCAAGCGTCGTCTTTTTCTCGGGAAACGGCATTTGAGCATGCCCTCAGGTCCACTTTAGAGCTCCGTGGCAACCTGTCGCTGCGCCCCGATTACGCTCCTCTTCAGTCATTTTGCGATCTCTGCATGCGGACAAGTCCCCTAAGGTTTCAGCACATCTTCACGACAACGCGGCTGATCCGTCTCCGAGCAACCAACGCGTTTGACTGTGCTTGCACCTTCACCAGGAATTGATCAACCGAGCCCAACTCACGGCTTGCTTGTGACCACTGCAGTCGACTCTCACTGAACAGAGGTCACAAGAATTGCTGGTCAAACCAAATCTTGAATCATGCCTTGTGGCGGAAGGTCTCTCAGTACCTCAGGCAGATTCTGTCTGCAATCTCCGCCCGGACTTTTGCGTTTTCCTGAAGACGTGACCAAACTCTGCCAGCAGGCATCGCCCTAAGCCTTTCATCGAAAAGTAGAGACTCTCGCAACCAGAATTGCTGACTATGGCCAAAGGACAACCGAACAAGCAACAGCCGTCTTCATCAGGCAAGGTGTCTGGCTGCAGAAATTCGTCAAGCGAAAGAAAAGATTCCGGTGAGGCACACAGGATCGGGCAACAGGTTATCGGAGAATGTGGGATATCGCACTTCCGAACCGGACCCAGACGCTGCAAAGAACTTCACATTACACCTGCACTGGCCAAGCGATATCGCGTTCTCGCTATGGAGGAGAAAGGGTTTATGACAGACTGTATAGAGAAGCTCCTCGGTCGCTTTGACAAAAACTCAAGGGCACTCAACATCACGCACGTGCTGAGCCTGCTAAAGATTAAAGATCAGAAGCACCGGTTGACTCTCGCCAACGAAGCACTCAGGAATGACTGGTCGGCACACAGACTGCACCAACGCGTTCTTGCTTCGGCCGGTAAACTGCACCGGGGAGGTCGTAAACACAAACTGCCAGACAACGAAGAGGAGATGCTGGTCTTCGTCGACCGTGGACTCCGCTCATGGCACGGATGGCTGGCTGCTTTGGTCGATCCCGGCCAAAAGCATTTGCCGCCAGAGTTGAAGACCAGATTTCGCGAGCTGAAGAGCGAAGTCGAAGAGTTGCATCAGTTACATTTCAAAGACAGTGCAGCCAAAGTCGCCCTTGTAAAAGCTGCGAGTCGAGGTAAATGAAGGCCTTCAGGTGTCGGCAACAAACACGGTGCAACAGCTTACGATCACACTCTTTGAAAGCTTGCCCGACAGTGGTGATATTGCGTTGTCGACATCGTTTGCCTCAGTCTAACGCGGTGCGAGTTTTGGTTACATCTGACGTTCCGCGACTCTGACGATTAATGAGGTTCGCGAAGTTTGAAGATCTGGCGCAATCCCCCCCCCTGGGTTGTAGATCAAAGGCCGCACGGCTGCCCCAGCAGTTCAACGTAAACTCCGTTAACTTAAGTAACCGTTCGTTGGGCACGATGAAAGCAGCGGTGGATTGGGTAGAACACACGTTTGCTTTGATCAGAAGTGAGTTCGAGTGTCGGACGCCCTCGCTTTTGCGACTTCAGTGTCGGCCAACACACTTTTTTTTGACTCTGGCTGTCGGAGGACCGGCAGCTATGTGACGGCGGTGTCGGTGGGGGCTGAGTTCGTAGCACCTTGTCTCACGCAACACCTCAAGTTACTCAAGGGAACGCCGAAGTCTCTCAGACTCAGACTTGATCATGCATCCCGCCCAAGTAACCGAGCGATTTCAATTATTGTTAGTCGTTTCTGCTCCCCGGAGGAGTGCGCAACCAATCACCAGCAGCCATGACTGCACCGCTTCAACATCACGAACAAATCTACTTGTGGGGCCTTTCTTGCCAAGCTGAGATTACGTTCTACGCGTCGCACAGAGCACTTACGGCCTGTTACATTGGTAATCTGTTCCGAAAGTTTCTTCTGGGTCAATTTTATGTTCTTCAATGAATTTTTTAATGGCATGTACGAACCCAGACCAGACAGGGCGTTTAACCGATGACTGACTCTGCAATCCTCTGCAAACTCTGGAATCCATGCGAACCCTAGTTTGTCGCTGAAGTGCTGACGCCAACTTTGCCTCCAATCAGCTGGGGCGAAAATTCGCAAGGTGCATGCCTCCAGCCAGTCTTGGCCCCGACCAGTGCGAAGGCAGTCCATCAGTTGGCCAATGTCTTTCCAGATGCCGTTTAGTAAGCCAACAGGGATTAAGCTGAGTTCTTGACAGAGAGAGTCAAGGTCTGTCAGGAACGGCCTCATGCAATCTCTTCGAGCATTGTTACTGTCTCCAGAGGGATCACTTTTTGGCAGAATCCGTCCTGTGCGAGACAGCCAACCTTTATCGGTTCGGCCCATGATTCGATAACCGCGTCCTTTTCGCCTGCCATTTCCTGCAAATACGACATACTCATGATGTGGATTCAGACTCAGCACAAGACGCCGCAATGTCATGTTGCTGGCCGCTACCATTCCATGTCTGATTATCTCACCCTTGATCCCTTCTCCCGGGCTGGCTTTTGTGCGCGTAAGCTCACGTACCATCCCGGCCACGAGTAACTGCTGGGACCAAGTCCAGCCGACCTTTGGGGAGCCACCAAGCACAAAAGCGGGCCAGTACACATTAAATAGGGACCCATTGCGCTGCATCTTCTCGCGGAGATCCTTGAACTCATTAGCGTAGAGTGCAAAACGATTCCCCTCGGTGTGATTGACGTCATTTTTGGGCCGAAATAATTTGAGCACTGGGAAATCCTTCAAGTACCTCACATAATGAAGATGACTAACCCCAGTACCATGCAGCATACAGTTGTCGGCGCTACAAGTTCTGTTGTTCACGACCGGCTTCAGCGTTCCCAAGAGTTTTTTCCTTTTCGGAAGTCGGGCCTTCCAGTTTCTGTCAAAGTTTGCCCCCCAGATCAACTGTCGAAGCAGTAGATCTGGGATCATTGGAAGTGCGTTCAACTGATTCCAAAGCGCGAAATAGAAAACGGGCACGCCAAATGCCTGAGGTTCATCAACTCTGAATCGGATATAAAAATCAGCGACGAGCCCAAAGTCCGGCACGTAGCCAACAAATTGCGGCCGATCACAAGTTGGCTCTGACCTTAACTGCCCCAGGGCAGATCGGGATGGACCGCCACGAGCTGCAATCTTCTCCAGTGCTGAATCAAGTTTGTCGTCAATTTCATGCGAGCTGAATGGCGGTTTGCAACGCAGATTAAACTCAAGCAACAAAGGCATGGCTTGTTCGCGAGACAACGCGAAGTCGTCTACCATCCTGCAGCACGCATTGAGGAACTGATTTCGGCCGTTTTCTCCTGAAATTGCCGGAGACATTTTGGCCAGATAAGCTCGTGCGCGTGAAATCAAGTTATCAGCAGGGGGCGTATATGGGCTGGAAGATATTGTGCGAGGCTGTGGTGGTTCAACTTGTCGAACCCCTGCCAACTCGCGGAGTTGCTCCCAAGAAACCGCTTCGAATTTGCTTGGAAGATTGAAACAACCGGATCGGCGGTGAGGGCGTTCCGAGGATACCTGCCCTTTGCAAGCCATGGTCCCCGGCAGCTTCGCAAGGCGAACAGCATCGTGGACCTTGGTATCAATTTTCGCTTTGTCTGTATCGTACTTGGCCGCTAATGCCCTCAGGCAATCTCGAACAAGTCCGCCATCATCGACTGGCATGTCTATTCTGAAGAGCAGGTGGTAGCCATTACCTGAGTCTACAACCACTGGTCTCGGCCATCCTGCCTCCAGCAGATCGCGGCGGACGCTTAAGGCAACTGCATGCGCGTGGCGTTTCTCAGCATCCGATGCTGAACAATCTGCCTCGCGAACTGGGTCGACATCTATCATCATCAGCCGCCGCTGAAGCACGTCGGATTTTTTGCATGACGAAGTTGCCGATGCATCACATAGTCCGTTCCTTGCACGACCATGGCAGCCGATGTTCACAGGGTTGAGCGCATAGTAGATGCCCAGCGCTTCTCCATCGTCTGGCTTAATGTCCTGAACAAGCTGTTCAAAGTGTGATGATTCGTAGTAGCCGTGCCTTCCCGGACAAGTAACTGGCTTTGAATACTTGACAAAAACAAAGCGAACCTCGTCAGGCTTCGAGATAAACCTCAGAAAGGCGACGGAATCATAATTCAACCTCGGGGAAGAAATAACGTCTGGGCGAATAGACATATCAATCACTCATCTGCTTGGTTTGATTTACCTCTACGTTTAGGGGCAAGTTCGCGCTGGAAAAATTCGTGCACTGCTTTCTGGGCAGCTCCGAGAACAGCGGATCGCATAAACTCCGCAATTGTTATCTCAAGTTCCGCAGCAGCCATTCGGAGCTTTTTGTGCTCCTCTGAAGTGAACTTGATTTTCAGAGTTACGTGATCCCCTTCGGTCGTCTGCTCTTTCTTAGCCATCGCAAGCATCCTCGCCTAAAAAATGGGCCAAATGGCCCTCAACGCACTAAAGGGGCTATGGTACCTTTAGGTCCCTCTTGTATTCAAGCGATGTCAATTCGTATTCTTTAGACACGCGTCGCGCAATGAGCATTCAAAGTGGTGCACCCTTACAGAAATTAGAGCTGCCGAATGCAGAGGTCGCATTTCGGAAACAACATTTTCCCTAGTCGGTTACTCGCCCAACTCTCAGGATGAGGTGCATTCGCAATGGGTCGATCTGAACGTGGTTCGACCCGCTGTTATACTTCAGACGATGCAAACGCGATTCGACTCGACGGGACGGGGCAAACAGGTCCAATTTGAAGGTCCAAAAGTGGCCAACGGGAGGTCCAATTAGGAATCGCGACGTCAAAAAATGCAGCAAAAACAGCGTTTTCTGGAAGACATCAGGAAGCCCCCCGCCTCCAGATTGAAGGACTTGCGATTTTTCGCAAGTCCTTTTTTCATTGGTACTTACGCTAATTCCCCAGCGATTTCAGGGCAGTCATCGGAGGAAGCGGGGCCATCCGGAGGAAGCGGGGCCATCTGGGAGGAAGCGGGGCCATCAGGAGGAAGCGGGGCCATCCAAAATTGAACGACAGTCAATCGAACTGGTCCAGGCAGATTCACAACGTTTTTCTCTGATGCTACTGAACTGCCATGGGCTGAAGAGCGGGACTCGCCGTAGCGTTGAACCTTGAGGCTGGCGTGATTCGATTTGCAGCGCGGCGTTTACCGAATTGCTCGATGGCATGCAGCCAAAGCTCGACAGATAGATTCAGGCGGTCCAGAATCGACGGAGTGTTCTTCGGGATCGCTCCGCGTTTACCAGGCTTCATCTGGCGGCCGGTCCAGTCGAGCAACTGCAGGTATTCTGCCAGCGTCATGAACAGACAGCCTTTGTTTGAAGCCCTGCGACTCGAGCACTTTTCGCGCACCTTCTGCCGCTTCGGTTCCAATTCCACAGGAGTCAGCCAGCCGGCTTTCTGGCCGTGTTCGATACGGGCGTCCTTGGCATCCGGCGTTGAAACCTCTTCTGCCGACTTCAGGTCCAAAATGCGATCCTGAGCACTCGTGAAGTCGCTGTTCTCAGGATTTGCAGCAAGTCCCGCTCGAACCGGATTTAAGTCCACATACGCCATACATGCGGCAATCGCAGACTCATCCGGAAGCACGCTGGCCTTGAAGCGACCCTCCCAAAATCGGCCGGTGCATTCATCTTCAGCATTCGCCATGCGAGCGATCACCTCCGACGTGCAACGCATGAACCACGAAATACTGGACAGACGAGCCCTCAACTCGGCTAGAGTTTTCACATCGGCCATCAGGGAGTTGAGATCCGTGTCAACTGGCTCCGCCGGGGAACCATCCTTGTTTCGACGCTGAGGAAACAAGTTCCACCAACGAAGAGCGACTTCTTCGTCCGACCATGTCTTCACCACATCGGGCCGACTCCTCAGAATCACATGCAGGTGATTCGACATGACCGAAAAGCCGAGCACATCGACTCCGAAGATCCCCGCGAGGAACTCCAGCCGGCTCCGCATCCATTGCCGCCGATGCTCGTAGTTCTTTCCCGTCAGCTCATCGACCCCGCAGAGAAAACCTCGCCTGACGCACCGATTGACGCAATGCACAACCTGAATCTCACCTTCGGACAACATTTCACGACGGTTCATGCGTGCCATGGCTCTTCCCTCCTGACCTTCCCGGATCATCAAAAGACCGCGGACTTGACGAGCGGCAGAATACCCGCCAAACTCCCGAAGTCAACTAAGTATGGATGGCCCCATTGTTCCCTCGCCCAGAAGCTCCCTCGACCAGGCCCACCCGCCGAAGTCTACAACCTCGAAGTCCATGAAGAACATGTCTACTTCGTGGGCGATGACGGTGTGCTGGCGCACAACACGTGTATAGCAGCGAGAATTGCCCGAAACGCCGCCGAGAACCAAAGTGCGATCAGAGCTTCTAATTTTGGTGGCGAACTTACTGCGCCTCGCACAACCACGCGAGCGATGTACCGAGCCCAGGCCCAACAAGCTCGAACGCTCGCCACGCAGGAGCGATTGCTTGGTCGCTTTGCCGCCGAAGCTCGCGACGAACTGGTCAATGATTTTGACGTTTTGGCCGATGGGCTCGGTGAGAGCCGCTTTGGGGCCGTCGTGAATAACCCGCCACTGATGCGTCCGTTCTTTGGGACGGTATTGGAGGGTCGTGTAGCCAGCAAAGTTGCTGCATTTCAACTCGGACCAAACCGAGTTCTTGATAGTCTCGAATGGACACGATTTACCAACGCGCCGCAAGACTTTATAAGTCTCAATGGGTATGGGTTCGACATCACTGCCGGGACGCAATCTTCAATCCTCCCGACATCTCGCCCTGAAGTGAATTCTGTCATAATCTACAATCCGATTCCGAAGGATTTGGGACGCCGATTCAACCGGTACTATAGGTTCTGAGCGACATGGATTACTGCCGCAGCGAAACTTGAGTTTACTAGAACACCTACTGAGCGGGTGATTCAGCAGTGCACTGGTTGAACACGCAGAATTCGATACTTTCTGTAAACCCAGCCCTGGTCGCCGCTCGTTCTACGCAACGTAACGTTCATCTCGTGCCGCTCGATATACGCCCGCGATGCTGAAGTACAACATCAAGCTGGATCGCGTGCTATTTTCAAGAGATTTTCGTGCCGTCAAACTCGAATGTTCCTCAGAGTCGATTATTCGTGAAGTCACGGTTACTGGCAGCAAGCCGCACGACGCTTTTAATCAAACCACAAAATGAAACTGGGCCATACCACGAGTTCCCCTGATGTAGATGTCGAGTTTTCTTGGATATCTCGAAAATTTATCGAGGCCATGTTGAAGTTTGCGGGTTTCCACGGGTAAGGTGATTATTGATCAGGAACGGCACGTAGCAGTCTCGGGAGAGTGGTTCGACACGATCGATTGGCAGGGCTTGGGGTTCGACGCCTTATGTTGGTTTCGATTGATTTCTCGCCTAGTCAAGATACGGTCGGCAGTGGAAGGCGTGTTTAGCTTCCAAAACCAAGGAGCAGCAATTACGAAGCAGCAGTTCGTGACAGGCAACGCCTTGAGGGAACTTGGGTACCAGTTCTATTGAATGGCCGGTCAACACATCGGTTCTTTGTCTATTCGATCTCTCGTGACAGAATCATCGAATCCAGCCCGATTGAATAACCGTGAACTTCGAAAATGTCAGATCACGTGACAACGAAGAAATGTCGTCATGGCACGTTTCTGTTCAATCGGAACGACACGTTTGTTGGTAGATCATTGGAGTTGTACGGTGAATGGTGTGAGGCGGAGGTTGAACTGCTGGCTCAGGTCATAAAGCCCCGCGATGTGGTTCTGGATGTGGGGGCTAATATTGGGACTCATGCGGTGCCATTTTCGCGGATGGTTGGGGACAGCGGCTGTGTCGTTGCTTTCGAACCGCAACGGTTGGTGTTTCAAAACCTGTGTGCGAATCTGGCTCTGAACGGGATTTGCAATGTAGTCGCCCATGAAGTCGGAGTTGGGAGTGAAGCGGGGAGGATTCCAGTACCGGTGCTTGATCCTCGGCAGGAGTTCAACTTTGCGGCGTTGGCGATTTCTGGCCATGCTTCCGGAGCGATGGTGAAGATCGTCAGGATCGATAACCTAAAGTTGACTCGCTGCAATCTGATCAAGGTGGACGTCGAAGGTATGGAAGTCGATGTACTCACCGGAGCCGCCGTGACAATTGAACGGTTCCGCCCCGTGCTGTTTGTCGAGAACAATACGATCGAGCGTTCTCGCCCACTGCTGGAGATGTTGCAGTCTCTGAACTATGTGGCATGGTGGCATATCCGCAATTACTTCAATCCAGCCAATTTCTTTGGCAACACGCAGAACGTCTTTGAGTCCATTCAGCCGGAAGCTAACCTGCTGTGCTTTCACAAAGGCACACCTGCCGATGTTGACGGGCTGGTTCGTGTTGTTGACCTGGACGATGATTGGCAGAAGGCGTTGCGACGATCAATATGAGCATCTCCGATCCCAAAGCCTGTGTCGTCCTGGTTCCGTGTGGTGAAGCCATTGCTGCTCCCTGCGAAGACTCATTGCGAGTCCTCGAATCCCGAGGCTACGAAGTTCGGCGGATTCGAGGTTTTTCACAGATCGATGTGGCTCGAAACACCATCGCCAGCAATGCCGTGCGAGATGGGTTTGCAGAAACTCTCTGGATCGATTCGGACGTCGGCTTCAATCCGGACGATGTCGAGAAGCTTCGCAATCGTCAGTTGCCGATCGTGGCGGGAATCTACGCGAAGAAGGCGAAACGCGAATTGGCCTGCAAGTTTCTCGATGATACCAAGGGAATTCAGTTTGGTAAGAAGGGGGGCCTGATTGAACTGATGTACGCCGCGACCGGGTTTCTGCATGTCCGGCGAGAGGTGTATCTGGACATTCAGCACAAACTAAACTTGCCCACCTGCAACCTCGGTTTCGGTGAAGCCATAGTTCCCTGGTTCCAGCCACTGATTCGAGAATACAAAGGCAACTCCTGGTATCTCGGCGAAGACTTTGCATTCTGCGAGAGAGCTCGCCAGGCTGGCTTTAGGATCATGGCCGACACGTCGATCCGACTCTGGCACATCGGCAGCTACCCCTACGGCTGGGAAGACGCCTCGGGCCCAACTCTGCGATACTCCGCATTCGAACTAAAATTCGAGGCCAGCCCCAGCAATCCCACCTGAAGCATGCGGCGCAGTTGCCTCGTCCAGGCCCTCCCGCAAAAACGCCCGGCCGCAGCAAACACACGAGCCAACTTTCTACCGTATCAACAACTCGCCGAGCCCTCTTGCGTCCCCATCGTTCGACGCTCCGGTGGTCACGACCGGAGTGAGGAACCGGAGTTTGCTTCGCTACTCCGGTCCGACACCCCGGAGTGCCTTCAAGCGATGCGAATGGAGTGGAGTGGGAAGTAACCTCTCACAACTTTACTCGGAGTGCGAGACTTGAGAGACATTGACAACACAGTCTTCAGTCCAACGAACTTTACGTACTGCGTTCGAGTTAATGACTGCCCAATTGCTCGCACGAGACCGCTCTGAGAATCATCGCTTCGGCCGTAAATCCAGCTCTCGAAGCTTTTCAAATGCTCCTCCAACTTCCAAATCCATAAGGTCCTCAAACAGGGTCAGTGAGTCGCTGCGAAGCCCCAAGTCGTTTTGCCGATGAAGAGTCAGCACAATATTCACCAGATCATCATCAAAGTGGCCAACATGGAATTGGGCTCCACTCTGGCGAAGTTCCATGTAGCCATCCACAATTCGTCGCATCACTCGGTACGTTAACAGCGGATTAAGAATCACATATTTTGTGAGCTTCTTCACGAGCGGATATGAATCACGAACTCGGCGGAATCGAATACCCGTAGCGATCGCTTCCAGCAGTTGCCGGGTAGACGCATCATCGACAAGTGGGTCGCTCCGATGAAATGCATGCATGATCGCGTCGTTAATCCATTCTGATTCTGTTGGGAGCAGACGCGTGAAGAGCTTGATGGCTTCATTACGAGTCTTTCGATCAGAGCAGAGGTTCGCTGCCGCAAAGCCAATGCCAAGTCGAACATGTTCGTTATCAGACCTGAGTGATTGGTCCAGTCAAAATGGATTCAATGACTCTGGATGCATACTCATCGTGGAAGAATAGATGAAAGACCACGGCTAACTCGCCAGCTCCCTGCTTCATTCGCGTGTGCTCCGAATTGAGAAGTCGGTTCAAGAGCTTCTCTCGGTGGGTCGCCTCGATGCATTTTCCAAAACACGACAAAGCCAGAATCGCCGAATCGGTAAACAGGATCTCCTCACGCTCCAGACATAGGCGAGCAACAAGCTGACCCGCTAAATCTCGGTTTGGACAAAATCTGGACACTTCATACAGCCATGCCTCCCAGACGTTTAGCGGGAATGCGATCGAGATGGCCGTTGTGAATATATGAAACCATTTCTGGGCACCCACTGACTCTGAATCGTTTCGACGCAGGCTGTAGCCTAGCTTAACTGCTTCACCGATCCAGAACCACTCGTTAGGAAACGTGATGAATCCGCCAGGATGTCGCCAAAGAATTGATTCAGGATCTCCAGTCGGCTGTTCGAGTATCTGATCGCATGCCGAAGGCTCCGTTTTGAAGCGTTCACTCGAATCTATCAGCAGCCAGTCGGTCAGCAGCTCACAGATATCATCCGGAAGACCATTGTTTGTGATTGCCAGTTTTCGCAGCGCGTAGCCAGCATCATCACGAAACGATTGTCCGACAAAACCAAGCAGGTGAATCGATCGGACTGTTTCGATCAGTTCCTCGCTGGGACCGCCCGTATCGGCAATTTCGCGAATCGCCGCACCAGCAAGCGATTCGTGGCGATTTCGATCCAGCCTTGAGAGTATGTTCAATACACGCTGACGATTCGAAACAGCAAACTCTCCAAAAGCCCGCGACAACACTGACGCAGTGATCTCAAAATGGCGAGCAGAGTCAATTTGGTCCGATATTGGTAAAGCGCGAAAGATTTGCGCGACTAACTCATTGTCTGACAACTTTGCCATTGCTTCTGAAGTAACAGGCGACTGGACCTCACGAACTCGGAGATCGGCCGATTCCTGTTCACGCCGAATTTCCTCTTCAAGTGCCTGCTGATTTCTTCGAATGAGTTCCGTAGACTCGTGTAACCGGTAGATCTCAGGAACGAGTTGAAGGATTCTACCTCGGTATTCTTCTATGTAGCCTGGTTCGCCCTCATCGGAATACATGTGCCAACTCAGAATGAGTCGCTGGAAGCTGACAATCTGCTCTTCACTCCACCACGGCATGATTTCAGTAATCAGCTGGGTGCTGTCTTCGCGATGATACTTCCCAACCTGAAGCCGCCTCCCGTCGTTTTGGAAATATGCAAGGATAAAGGCAGGAACGTTTTCCGCGACAGAACTCAATGTCCGACAAAAAAGCTGGTGTGCCGTCATCGAATCCATGTGCCAGTTTGCCAATACGAACTGAAGGAATTCAGCCTTAGCCGACTTTGCCCATGATCTAATAGATTCCAATAACGCTGTCACGATTTGTGATCCACGAAACTCGGAGTCACTCAACCACATCGTCGCTGAGGATTCGGACCTGTACCGCAGGAGTCTACTTGGATGTCGAGCACTCAGATTCTCAACAAGTCTCCGAAACCACGGCCAAATCAACATCACGAAACTCTTTGGATCCTTGGCGGCAAACTGTGTGATGTCGTGCCATTCACCCTGCTGCATTTCCTTATCGGCAAATCTTTCACGCTTCGTGTCTTAGCAGTCCGTGTCGTTGGTTCGTCAAGTTCTGTCCAGCTATACTGCTGAGCATCGCTCGGCAGCTGTCGTCGATAGCAAGATCGAGTCGTCTATCGAGAATCTTTGCTATAAGCCGGTACGACGCCTCAGGGTTCTGCTCATTGAGGCACTCGATTGATTTGTGCAAGAACCAATGATTATCTTCTGCCGAAATGTCTACACAGAAATGTAACCACGTTATGAGCTCATCGGAAAAATGCGGGGCCGATGCCACAACCCACCATACATGCGTTGCGAATTCAACTTTAAACGCCCAGTGTTGCTGCACCAGTTGCGTCACTCGATTTGTGTCAGCAGACCACGAAGATTCAAGCAGTCTTGTGACGGCCCACGAGGCCCCCTCTCCGCCGTGATGCATAAGATGTTCATAGGTATCGTCGGGAATTGAATTGAACCACTCCGATTTCCCCCGCAGGAGCCAGCACATGGTGATGCAAGTGTCGGCCTTTCGAAGATATGCCGAGACCCAACTAATCTCACTCGGTGTCGGTTGATTGACTTCGGAAAGAAACTCCATGAGCAGTCGGCGCAGATGCCGTGGGAGGCTTCCCGCCAGCAACTGTGACATGGCAACAGCGTAGTTTGCCTGAGCAACGGACCGGAGCAGTGCAAGCGTATGCCATACGGTCGGCCTAACAAACAGGCCCGTTTTTCGCTCACCAACATATTGAACGAACGCCTTTGGATCCGCAACAAAACGTCGTCCCAACAGAAACTCATATTGAGTCTGGTGAGCAAAACCTACTTGATCGTCTTGAAATCGCACCCACCCAAGGCTCTCCAGTTCGTGGAGGTGGGACAAAAGTTCTGTTTGAAAGTCTTCTCGTGCTTGCCACAGCGACTCTGTTCTCTCGACACGTTCTACAAGGGCTGAGACAGCCTCCTCAAGAGATCCCGAATGCGCAGATCGTCCAATCGTAAAATTGAACTTCGCAGCGTGCATAGATTGGATTGAAGAAAACAGTGTGGCGTCAGGAATTCGGCCCCGATCAGTTGGCAAGAACAGTTCCAGATGCTGAAGGAACACGTTCAAGTGGTAGGGCACTCGCAGGAACTCTAGAATGTCGGACGGCCAATGCTCAAAGGTAACGCCAATTGCCGTGAGCGTTTGCTGAACCTGAGTCAGTGCCAGTAAGTTTAGCTCGATGGTGTCAGGTTCAGCATCATGCTCTTCGAGCAAGCCTCTCAGACGTTGGTCCGTACTTAGTTCGTAGGTTCGCATTGACGCAACGATATGGATGGCTCCACGATCCCGAAGCTGGCCAATCAACTCGAGGATGACATTCAGTCGTGCAGATTCCAGATCCGCGAGGTTTGCGAGCGCATCGAGTTGGTCGATCAAGATTACAACCGCTTGATGGACAGCCAGCAAACGTAGCTCCTCGACGAGGTTTCGCGTCCTTTCATCTTCACCAGTAAAGATCAACCTTGAAAGATCTTCGAGAGAATTAAGTTGCTTGGGAAGTTGATCTGCCTTTATGCCAAGAACAGTGACACCCTCTTTCGTTAGGTCCGAAGAAAGATGCGCAAGTATAGAGGACTTTCCGCTACCCGGAGGCCCCACAAGGAACAGTGTTGTCGACCGTTGTGATGAGATACGCTGCCTCAAGTCAGAGAGCTGTTCACGGGCTAACCAAACATCATTCGGAAGTGTGCTGGGCCATTCTGTCAGCGGACGGCTGAATTCTCTGAGATTCGCAACCAACTCTTTTGTGGTATGAAGTGCTGCCGGTTTCTTGGCCGTGCCTTGAGTCAATCCGAGGTTTCGAGTGAGTGCGTACAACTCAAGCAATCTAGCGGCGATTTTTCGGACAAAATGATCAACGTCCTTCGAGTTTTTCCGTGCATACGGTCGAGTCAGTTCATCGATTTCCGCGCACCATTGAATCTGCTTCACGTCTAGCCAAATCGGATGCTGCTGTTGATCCGAAGATGCTGGTAGTAAATGCAGTGGCAGGATCAGTCGATCTGATCGGTCTCCGTAGTGGCCAATCAAGAATTCTTTTTCTTTTGCCGCAAACAGGTTGTATTCCTGTTGGCACGCAAGACTATTCAAATAGTGCGGGCTGATGACTGGGATCAAGACTGCAGCCTCCATCAGCCCTGAATCGATACGACGCTGCCATTCTTGAGCGTAACGAATATCGTTCCGATCAACAAAAATGGAGAAAGCGTCTGAGCCTAAGCGTTCGCGGATCTCTCCTTCAACTTTGGCGATCAGTGAGAGAATTTTTGAGTCGCGAAGCTTGTCATTTGCATGAGCATAGCTGAGGAAGGCAATCTTCATGGAAAACCCAGTAGTACCGGAGCAAAAAAAACTTAGAGACGACTTGATGATCGCTGGACTCGTTCATTCCAAGGCGTCAGGTGAGAACTCTATTGCAGCATTAGGGCGTCTTGGGCATCCTACAGACATTCTCTTCAATTGCAGCGTCTCCATCGCGTCCATTTCGGCATTTACGATCGCGACTAGTTCCACATCCGCATAAGAAAAATCCTGCAAAGCATCACTCGAAGCCCAGTGCTACTCTCTGGGTATGGAGTGTGTTTCGGGATTCGATGGACGCCGCAACCGCGTTGTAAAGTCGAACTGTCGGCCTGTTTCAGGCCGACACGCCGGAGCATCTTCCTGCTATAGCGGCAATTGGCTGGCAGAGAAGATCAACTCCTGTTAACAGTCGTCTAACGGGGCATCTCGGGTAAAGTAAAAATCAGAGTGACAGGATGTGAGCCTGCGACCGCCGCGCCCCGGATTACGACGAACACGCGGGTCGTTGACTGCCAATCAAAAACAGCTAGCCTCAATTTATGAGGGCGAGCTTTATGTGATTCAAGTCGGGGCGACAAGACGGCTGTTGAACTTTTTATCGTCGGGACTCAGGACTCGGGAGCGGGGGTGCGTCAGATGCTATACCAGAGCATTCCTTAGATCAGGGACGAGTCGTTAGACTTCGATACCCATAGACTTCAGCACCTCGTTCGGATCGATGCCGCGTGCCTTCAGGTCGGCTTCGAGTGATCTCCGCCACTTCGAGTTGAGCGTGGGAGCGCCTTCCGCGGGATTCGCCAGGTCGTAGCATCCGGGAGAAGGGAGCACCGAACGACACTCGCATCTGCCCAGCACCAGCGGGCCGGATAACGGCATTCATGTGCTTCAGTGGCTTGTCGACTTCGGACCGCCACGTGTTGATCAAGCTCGACTTGATCTGCTCGAATATTATAGCGCCCATCGGGCCTTTGCCTGATGTCGGAATGTTCGCCTTGCCCATCTTGGAGAGCGTTTCCGAGTAGGCCCCGGCCGCAAGATCCGGAATGGCGACGAGATCCTCTGCGCGAAGGTCGTCGTCGAACTGGCTCGCGACGCCCACCCCGACTTCTAGGTACTCGCTAGGGTACTTGTGAAAGAGGCCGCCCATAAGGTTGACGGCGTCAGCCTTGGCCTTCTCCGTCGAGACCGTCGAGTCGTCGTCGGTAATCCAATGAACTGGCTGGCCGTTGCTGCGAAGGCCGTCGACCATCACACCTCCGAAGACACAGACTTCGACCAACTTGTTGAGCGTGTCGACCGTCCAGTCGTGCTGCCGCGGCGGAAGCTCGTCCGTGGGAAGAGCGAAGCCCTTTTCCACGCCGACGCAAACCAGAACCCCCTTCAACTGACCTGCCACATCAAGGAAGCCCGGAAAGGCATTGATCCGCAGCGCATCGTTCAGTGCTTTGAAGGACATCCGCCGCCCGTCGGCGAGGTGTTTTTTCCGCACAGCGATCCGCAGAGGTTCCCATTCGGCGACCGCCTTGTAGGTGGTGACGAGAAAGGACAAGACGCGGAATTCGGGCGGAGCGTGTTCACCGGAGTGATCGCACGCGAGGACGAGGGGCGAGCCATCGTTGAGGTCGGGGTAGACGATGCGATCAGGATGCTCGATCTCGGCAAACATCTCATTCAACGGGGCATCGGGCCAGCGTTTCCAGTTCGACAATGTTCTGCTCCACTCTACCCACCTGACACGCCCGTTACCGAGACGGTTCGGCGGCAATTGGCGAACCCAACGAGCGGAATCATCTCGCGACACCTAAACAGACAGCGGGATTTGAACTCCGCAACATATATCTTCCCAACGACCTGCGGCCCGAGGCTCGTGTCATAGTATCGAGTTCGCAAAAAGTTTGAACCCTTGGAGCCGAGTGCGACTGAGCAACAACTCGTTGATTGCCAAAGAAAAACAGGTTCGCAGCAACCTATGCTGCGAACCTGTAGTGTTCCGTAGTCGAGTTGACGGTATATGAACCTCAACAAGAAGCACCGGTGGTTCTACAGGTTGAGCGGCCTGCAAATCTCTTAATCGAACCTTTGGACCGACACCCCGAGGTAATGAAATACTCGTTCATTTCGCGCTGTTGAGACCGTTAGGAGCGAGTCACCGCCAGCGACTTC
>JAXMBU010000073.1:0-31801 GCA_046349735.1 Planctomycetaceae bacterium | reverse complement strand
GTGAACTCACGGTGGCTGATTCTCAACGCGTGGCAATTGAACTCAGCGACTGGGCAGCTCAGGGTGACTGGCGACTGTTCTTCCTCAATCGCGATCGTCTTGAAAAGGTAATGGCTGAAGATGTGACGCGTGTTGCAGCGACCTATCTCGTTCGCAACAACAGAACTGCAGGCATCTATGAGCCGACGAAGGAAGCTCAGCGAGCCACAATCCCGACGACTCCGGATCTGGCCGAGATGATTGGCGACTACAAGGGACGCTCGGACGTGGCTCAGGGCGAAGAATTCGATGTGAATCCGCTGGCGATTGAAAAGAGACTTGCTCGATCGGCTCTGTCTTCGGGAATCAAGGTGACGTTGCTCCCGAAGAAAACTCGTGGATCGATCGTCAATCTGCGTCTTAATTTCCGTTATGGTAATGCGGAGGCTTTGAAGGGGCTTGCCGTGGCGGCCGAGCTGATGCCACAAATGCTGAATCGTGGCTCTGAGAATATGACTCGTCAGCAGATCACGGATGAGCTCAATAATTATCGTGCTCAGTTGCGTGTCTCCGGAACTCCCGGCGGTCTGTCCGTTTCTGTGCAGACCAGCCGCGAAAATGTGGGCAAGGTTCTGGACATCGTGAAAGAGATCCTGAGACATCCACTCTTTCCAAAAGAAGAGCTTGAGATCATCCGCGAAGAACAGATTGCTCAAATCAATCAGCAGATGTCTGATCCGATCTCTCTGGCAATGACAAGTGTCAGCCGCAAGATGGCTCCGTATCCGTCAGATGATCCTCGTTATGTTCCTACGATGGAAGAAGAAGCGGCACGAGTCAAAGCCGTGACGGTTGATCAGATCAAGGACGTCTATTCTCGTCTGTTGTCCTCCGCTGTGGGTGAACTGACGATCGTGGGTGACTTCGATTCTGAACAGCTGCTGCCTGCTGTTGACGAGTTTACGAAGAACTGGACTTCCGACGCGAAGTTTGAGCGACTGGGGCGAGTTTCCGTGAATAACGAGCAGGGCGATCGTGAGCAGATCGTCACTCCGGACAAGCCAAATGCTGCTTACATCGCGGCGATGACGATTCCGATGCGAGACGACCATCCGGACTACGCAGCGTTGTCGATCGGAAACTTTGTATTGGGGAGCAGCGGTCTTTCCTCACGACTCGGGGATCGCCTGCGGCAAAAAGAGGGACTGTCTTATTCTGTCCAGTCCAGCCTCCAGCCGTCGGCCGTTGATGAGCGTACCACGTTTTTCCTGTTTGCGATCTCCAATCCAGACAACGCACCGAAAGTGCATGTCGCGATTCAGGAAGAACTTGCGAAACTGCTCGAGAAGGGAATCACGGCGGAGGAGCTTGAAGCCGCCAGGACTGGCTATCTTCAGGAACAGCAGGTGCAACGAACGGAAGATCGAGCGATCGTGCAGATGCTTGAAGCGTATGCGTTCATCGGTCGCGACATGAAGTTTGTGGCTGACTTCGAAGACAAGATCAGCAAGTTGACGGTTGAGGATGTTAACGCGGCTTTGAAGAAACATATTGATCCGAAGCGATTGTTTATCGTACAGGCCGGTGACTTCAAGCCCGAAAGCTCGAAGTAATAGTTCTGGTTGAAAGTGACGTCAGCAGCAGGTTCATGGTGCGACATCGCAGCATTTCAGAATGCGACAGGGCTTGATGTGTAACCAGTGTATCGCAACGAACGCGAGTACACCGAATGGCAGTTGTGCTGTCGATGTCGTAATTCCGTCGTGATCATACGGAACGTTCTGAACTTCCGAAGAGGAGATGATCAATTGAGTATTTGGAGATGGAGTCAGAAGTTCGATGCGATTCCGGTGTCAGCTCAGGTGACGCTGGGTGAAGGCAATACGCCTCTCGTGAGATCTCGCAGGATTGGGCCAGAGGCAGGCCTGAAGAATCTGTTCTTCAAGCTGGAATGCTGCAATCCCTCAGGATCTTACAAAGATCGATTTGCCGCTTCCGCGATTTCGCACATGGTGGCCAACGGGCAGACTCGTTGTATCGCAACCTCAAGTGGTAACACGGGTGCGTCACTGGCCGCTTACTGCGCGGCTGCGGGGATTGATTGCCGTATTGCCATCGTCGAAGGTGCGCCGATGGGGAAGTTGAAGCAGATGCTGGCCTACGGAGCGAAGATTGCACGAGTGCGACGCTTTGGGACCGATCCCGATATGACTGAGCAGGTTCTCAGCCGCTTGCTGGCCATTGGACAACGTCCCGGGAATGCTCTCCAAATCAGCGCGTTTGTTTATAGCCCGGCCGGAATGTCGGGCGTGCAATCGATCAGCTTTGAACTGGCTGAACAATCTTCGTCGAAGATTGACCATGTCTTCTGTCCGGCCGGAAGTGGTGGGCTCTGTATCGCGACGGCTCGCGGATTTCAGCGATTAGTCGCCGACGGCGTTCTTGACAAATCAGCAGCCGTGCATTGTGTTCAACCTGCCGGCAACAACACAGTGGCCGGTCCACTTCGACACGGCCTCCCCAAAGCTCAGTCGGTGTCGTGTACTACGAAGATCAGTGGTCTGCAGGTGGCTAGTGTGATCGACGGAGATATCGCGGTGTCCGAATGCCGTGCGACCGGTGGTACCGGGCATCTGGTCGCTGACGCATATGTCTGGGCATTGCAAAAACGTTTGGCTCGCGAAGAAGGAGTCTTCTCAGAACCTGCTGGCGTGGCTTCGCTGGCCGGTGTGCTTCAGGCGGCGGCGGCTGGAGAGATTGATCCCGAGTCGACAATCGTTTGCCTGGTCACAGGCTCCGGTTTCAAAGACGACGCCGCGATTGATCGCATGAATGCCAACGATGATTGTCCAACGATTGACGCAGATCAGTTGGATGAGTGGTAATCGTCAGTCGCCAATCGAAAATCACCGAGTTACCACGCGGTCCAGCCGCCGTCGACGAGCAGATTCTGGCCGTTGACGTAGCTGCCCGCGTCGCTGACTAACATCAGCAGAGGGCCTTTTAGTTCGTGCGGCAAACCCATGCGCTTCATCGGGCTTTTGGTTTTGAGCCGTTCAACCATCGCCGCCGGAGCTTTCTCTGAGGGAAACGGTCCGGGGCTGAGGCAGTTAACTCGTACGCCATCTCTGGCCCAGTACACGGCCAGATGTCGAGTCATATGCACAATGCCGCCCTTCAGTGTGTGATACTGTACCGGGCTGGCAACGCAGATGTTTTCGTAGGCATCTGGATAAGATCCGACCACGCCATACATGGAACCAATCATGACGATTGATCCCGTAGCAGATCGTCCCACGACATGATCTCGCAGTCGACGTGCCAGCAAGAAATAACCCGTGGCATTCTGCAGATCACGATTGAATTGTTCTCCGGTAATATTGGTCAGATCAACAGGATGCCCTTGTTGACCGTTGTTGATCAGAATGTCGATTTGACCCGCTGCAGCGACAGCCGCATCGAAGCCACTGTTCAACGACGCTTCATCCATCTGGTCCAGCACCACGGCGTAATGTGTTGCATTACCCACCACTGGTAATCCATCCACAACGTGCTGAGCGCGGCTTAATTCGCGGCTGGCGACCACAACACTGGCACCGGCTTCTGCCAACGCTCGCGACAACGAGTTCCCGAGAAATCCTGATCCACCCGTGATCAAAGCGACTCGACCGGAGAGGTCAAACAGATTCTGAATCGTTGGTTCTGTCATGGGACTGCCTTCAGAGGATTGGGGTCCATGAGTTTTGTCTTGAGCAAAGTCTATTGCGTTGGTCGGTGAACAAGTCTGCCGTGATTCTGGAGCGTCAACATGTAGGTTGGACATTCTTGTCCGACGGGGTTTCGACGGGCAGGAATGCCCATCCTATAGGTGCTTAACGCCTCGTTACGACATACGCTGCACCGTGAAGTTTTCCGCTCATCGACTCCACTTAACGAATTTGCTGCTGAGCCTGTTCGACAATATCCATGCCGACAAGATCGCTCCATGCGGCCAATAATCGCTGCGTCATCGGCCCAACAGATCCGTTGCCCACGACGAGCCCATTACACTTTGTCGCCGGCATAATGCAGTACGGAGTGCTGGTGAAAAACACTTCGTCGGCCGTATAGAAATCGTAGATTTGCAAACGTGTTTCCTGAACGGGGATACCCAGTGTCCCAGCCAGTTCGATGACGGTCTGACGGCTGATTCCGGCAAGGCAGTTTTCCGTGGATGGAGTCTTCAGGACGCCGTCCGCGACCAGAAAGATATTGCCACCCTTATTCTCGGAAACGTTGCCGTCCACGTCGAGAATGATGACCTGGGCATCCGGATCAACCAGTCGAGCTTCCGTGTCGGCCATCGTGTAGAACAATCGACTGCGGTTCTTGATGCGAGCGTCCAAAGACTGAGCCGGGATTGCTCGACTGAAGGACGTTACCGCATGGCAGCCTTCCGTGTAGTAACGCACCCAGCCGCGCAGATCCATGGGACTGGTAAAAATCATGACTGTCGCAGGATTCGTTTGCGCCGGACTGGGTCCGGGCTTCATCAAGCCGCGGGAGATGTTATGCACGATCCAGCAGTCATCACTCGGCCCCAGATGACATCGATTGGCCTCCAGAACTTCCAGGGTGGCTCGCGTCATCTCTTCGGGCGTCATTCCTGGATTGACTCGACTGACCTTCAGCGACTTGTACAGTCGACTGATATGATCATCGAGACGAAACGGTTGGTGGCGAAAGGTCCGAGTGGACTCGGTGATACAATCCCCAAGCAGTACCGCGCTGTCGAAGATCGAGATCGTCGCGTTAGATTCCGGAACCATTCGCCCCGAAATGTAAACCGTTCGTTCAGCGGAATGTGTCATCGCATTTTCCTGATCGGGTTGTAACGAGCGATTCGACCTGTGATGGCCTCTGGTGTTGAAGAATAACACGGTTACAGAACACCATCATTCACCCCCCCCAATCACTCCTCGCGCTGTGAGGGGGCAGCGGAGGACGTGATGCCGGATGATGACGAAACTCACAGAGATTCAAATGATCTCGTCAGGAAAATCGAGATCATTTCAGACATCTACTTCAGTACCTTGTGAATTCGTTCCAGAGCCTCTTCAACGTTCTGGCGGCTATTGAATGCGCTCAGGCGGAAGTAACCTTCGCCTGCTGCCCCAAAACCGCTGCCCGGTGTTCCCACAACATGCGCCTGATTCAGCAGCATGTCGAAGAATTCCCAGCTGCCCAGATTGTTGGGTGTCTTTAACCAGACATACGGAGCATTGACGCCACCAAAGACGCGAATTCCGACCTTCGTTAGACCTTCACGCAGCAGGCGAGCGTTGGTCATGTAGAAGTCAATCAGGCCACGCATCTGCGTTTTGCCTTCGTCCGTGTAAGCCGCTGCCGCGCCTTTCTGAACGACGTAGGATGCGCCGTTGAACTTGGTTGACTGACGACGATTCCAAAGCTGATGCAGAGAAACCTTTTCTCCGGTTGGCGTCGTGCCCATCAACTGTTTTGGGACCACGGTCAGTGCACAGCGAACACCAGTGAAACCAATGCTCTTGCTGAAGCTGCGAAACTCAATTGCCACATCCTTCGCCCCTTCGATTTCGAAGATACTGTGCGGGATGGTGGGATCTGAAATGAATGCCTCGTAGGCAGCGTCGAAGAGAATCAGTGAATTATTGGCACGAGCGTAATCAACCCACTTCTTCAGAGTTTCACGAGTTGCCACAGTGCCCGTGGGATTGTTAGGGTAGCACAGATAAATCAGATCAACTTTCTCGGACGGCAGTTCCGGAACGAAATTGTTTGCCTCATTGCCTGGCAGATAGACGAGCCCTTCGAAACGACCTGACGCATCGGCCGCGCCGGTATTTCCGGCCATGACATTCGTGTCGACATAAACGGGATAGACCGGATCGGTGATCGCAATCCTGTTACCGTCGCCAATGATATCCAGAATGTTCCCGGTGTCGCATTTGGAGCCGTCCGAGATAAAGATCTCGTCCGCTGTGATATCAACTCCGCGAGCCTGAAAGTCGTGCTGCGCGATTGGTTCGCGAAGAAAGGCGTACCCCTGCTCCGGACCATAGCCCTTGAAGGAATCGCGGCTGGCCATGTCATCAACAGCAGCGTGCATGGCTTTTGTAATGGATGACGGCAGAGGTTCGGTAACGTCGCCAATTCCAAGGCGGATGATTTTCGCCTGCGGATTCGCCTGCGAAAACGCGGTCACACGGCGACCGATCTCAGGGAAAAGGTAGCCAGCTTTCAGCTTCAGGTAGTTTGCATTGATCTGGACCATGAACGACATCTATCCCATGAATGATTCAAAAGAACATTGCCGCCCGCAGGCTGAACACCCAATGGGCAACAGAAATAATAAGCAAGGCAGGTGAGGCCCGGCTAAACCAGAACCAGCGCCATCCAGAACCGAGGTATCTATACTCTTCGAGGGCCGAGTGGGGAGTAGACGGATTCGCGAGAATTCGGATGCCTGCCATCAAGACGCCCCGAATTCTCACCCATCAGGCTACGCAGAAACAGATCACTCTGTCGCGTGCGAAGGAGAACTCACTCAGGACTTAGCTGCTGAAGCCGCGTCGCAGTTTGCGTCTGTCCCGGACTCTTCAGTGATCGTCCGATCTCGCATCATGGCAATGCGCTTCCGGTTCGGACCATCTCCAGAATTCCAAACTCTCGCATGCGATCGATAAAGGCGTCGATCTTACTCTCACGACCAGAGATTTCGATCATGACGTGGCTCGCGCCAACGTCGACGATGCGGCCGCGGAAGATATCCACGAGCTCACGAATTTCCCCGCGTCGTCCATTCTCTGTACTGACCTTCATCAGCATCAGATCACGCTCGACATAATCCGCGCCAGAGAAATCCTGAACGCGAACAACGGTCACAATCTTTTCCAGCTGCTTACGAACCTGATCCAGCTTCTTTTCATCTTCATTCACGACGAACGTGATGCGTGAGAGTTCCGGATTTTCCGTGGCACCCACGGCAAGGCTGTCAATGTTGTAAGCTCGGGAAGCCAGCATCCCGGAAATATGCGCCAGGACGCCCGGTTGATTCATGACCAATGCGGAAAGAACGTGTTTCATGAGAAATTCTTGTCAGACAGCGATTCGAAATGCGGCCGTACGAATTTTGAGCACATCAGTGCTCGTTCGCCCCGCGCACAAACAGCGGCAGGATTTTATGATGACAGCAGTCCGTCAGCAACGGAGGAATGTTTTCTGCCCGGATTCCTCAAAGAAAAGTCAATCTTCAACCGCGAAGCCTGAAGAACCGGGAATTCCTGTCATCGAAACGCCTTGGTTTTGCGGCGTCCCCCCCGATCCGACGAACTTGCGGCTTCGGAGTGGAGACCGCCATCGCCATTACTGGCCGCCTCCGCGAAGACTGCTCCGAAAACGCCACAACGGTTCCTCTGAGCCAGCCGATTCTGCTTGAAGCATTTTCGGACTGACGCTGAAGCGATACACCGGGCCCACCAATGCTCGTTGATTACTCCGCTTTTTCCTCGGTCTTCTTCTTGTCGAGGAAATAGTCAATATCAGCCTTCACTTGTTCAAGTGTGCCCTTTTTTGTCTTACCGCCGATCTTTACCGAGTATCGCTTTTGAACTCCGGGACCGGCGCCGAACCCCTGAGTAAAGGAATGATCTTCCTTGATTTCATGATCGCGATAAATGTTGCCGCTGACTTTACCTTTGGCCATAGATACGAGTTCCAGAACAAACCAGTGGATTGGTGAGCATCACAGGCTCCCTTTGTAGCTTTCCTGACCAGAATCACAAATGCCAGGTCAAAGTTCGTGCGGCAGCGTAAAACATTTCCGCACAACCCGACAAAAATGTGAGGTTGATCCCAGGTTATTTTAAGGAGATGCTGCGACCGAAGCAGAGATGAATCTGACACGATTCCCGAACGCTTCCAGATCCAGTTGATTTGCGGTCGTTTTTGTGAGTCGAATCTCGGGAAATGGACGCTGCGCCGAGACTTTGTAACTGAAGCGAGAGAGTCCTGTGCTGCGCGAAAGACCGTGCAGAATGTAGACCTGCCCTATCTGAATCCCGAGCCCCGGAATATTCAGCATTCGCCGAGCGCCAGCATTTGCCGCCACATTCTCAGACGCCTCAGCAAGAACAACGGCTTCCTCCGGTCCATCAAGGTAGAGACTTCCGGACCCTTTTAAGGGGCGAATCCACGCGAGCTTCCCTGTGCTTCGACTGAAGGCAGCCACGGCCGTCTTCACAGGAATCACGCGCGATGTCTGAAACGCAAATTGTCCCAGTCCATTTTCATCTGCCTCGTAGAGGTAGTAGTTCAGCATGTCGGTATGAAAGCCCAGTTTTGCAGGATCAGCCGGCAACGCGTTGCCTACATTCTCGCGCGTCTTTATGAAGTCCTGCTGATCACCGTTTATCAGGTTGATGACTTTCAGATCACCGGTATCTGATAACAGTGCAAGGGTTTCGCTGTCGGACAAAAATGCAAAGGACTTTTGAGGCAACTCGATCGATCGCAGAGTCATTCCTGATTTCACGGCAATCCACTCGAGAGATGTCGTTCGGCTTCGCTTCAGCGCCAGCACGGAATCACGTGTTTCTCTCATGATCTCCAATGTTGAAAGAGACTCAATATTTGAGGGGACCGATACGTCTTCTGTTCCGTCAATAGGATTGAGCATCTTCGAATTCTGAAATCCTGTATTGCGGAGAATTCCAGACCGGAAGGCGAATATCGCCCCATAGGAATTTTCCGTTGGCATCCCCCAGAGCCGATTGCCGCTGTAGAGATCCACCACTTCAATCGTGTCATCTGTTTTGAGGCAAACCCAGCGAGAACTACCGCCGCAGATGCTGAGACCAAGACCATTCAGACTCATCATTGCGAGTCGAATCCCGCCTTCGATCGGCGAAAAAGCCTGCTCCCTCAAGGCCGCTCGACGCCCTGCAAACCCATTGGCGACCGTTTTCCGCCATAGCCAACGTTGCTCCGCGATTGAAAATGCAGAGAGTCCCTCGTTGTCCGCAAGGAGCATGATAGTGCCAAATCGATAGAGTTCATGGCCCCCGTTCTCATTAGGTGTCTCCGGCAAAGACTGACTCAATCCCCATACGGAATGCAACGGATCACGCAGAGATTTCGCCTGAATCGAACTTGGGACTGTCCGCGCCGTCCACCGGAATGCTGACAACACGGAATCGGACGCCGAGTACGGGCTGATTTCCGACTTTCCCGACAGACGCCCCATAATGCGGCCCGAGTTGCTGACAGGCAACGTCGTGAATGGAAGCTCCGGAGTTGTTGCCAGACGCTCCACGATGGTCCTGGTGATATCTTCCGGAGGCGCCAATTTTATCCCTGGTTGTTCATGCTGTAGTTCATATTGACTGGTCGCCACGATCCGTCCAAGAAGCTCATGATAGACCGTATTGGACTCGACTTTGCTCAGCAGTAACTCACGAGCCTTTTCAAAGTTCGTGGCGATCCGTGCGGAGAGCTGCTGTTTCTGTTGGTCTGGTTCCGAGCCTCGATCAAGCTGTGCGTCGGCTGCAGAGATGAGCAACTGCAGGACGACTTCACTGCACTTCCCTTCCTGCAAATGTGCTTCGACGCGACGCAGAGATTCCTGAATCAGATGCTTCGAATGCATTTCAAGAATTGTGGCGTCCGGAATCGCTGCCAGTCCGAGGATGATCGAATTTCGTTCTTTCTCATCCGCCATGGCAAGACGTTCTCGTAACTGTTTCAGGACCCAAGCGCGAAATGTTACAAATCGCTGATCTTTGCCTGGCCGCAGTGGGTTTCGTGAAAGCGGTTCGCTTCCCGATGCATCTTTCAGCAGTTCTGAGATGTTCGATGTAACCGGGATGTCCACCGTGAGAACGGAATCATCGAGAGTCAAAGTATCAATCAGCGAAGGGACAACATTTCCCGGCGCTGTTCTCAACAGGAAATCCAGACGCAGAAAATTCGTCAAAGCCTTTTCCTGAGCGGTTTGAGCCATTCCAGCAATCTCTTCCAGCTGTGCGGCTTCCTTCCCGATGAGTTCTGCGGCAGTACTATTTGATGCGTTGGTCTCATCGGCTTTTAACATTGCAACAGCGATTCGAAATCTCAACCGCCTCAGGATATCTCGGCGCAAGGCCGTGACGGGGATTTTCGCGGCCGCCAACGATGCGTCCTTGAATTCCCCGGATTCAAACAAAAAAATCGCATGCTGAAGAGGATCCGTTTCATCGTGCCCCGCTGCCGGCTCAAGTGACAGAAGAGTCAGATGGTCGGGAGCATGACTCAGAATTCCTCCCTTAGTTGCATACAGGCCTCCGCTGCTCCATGCTGGTCGGAATCGTTTGAGCGTCTGCTTCAACGTGCCGTCGGTCATTGAGACCACTGCCGCAGAACCATCGGCAAGCGGCACGTACAGGTTGTTTCCCTGAAGAACGCCGGGCCCAACGGGCAAAGTCGGTGCTTGCGTGAGCTTCAGGGTCCACAGCTTTTTGAGTTTCGGCAGAGAATAGCTGACGATTGATTCAGGTGACGCGACGACAAGCCTTTCCTCATCACAATGCAGAACGATCGTGGAACCTGCAGCGGACACCGAAGTGGAACGCGTCTTTCCGCTTTTGACATCGACAAACATCAGCCGTTCCGACTCCGCCGTCGGAACCAGCAAATAGTCTCCCACGAGAATTGGAGGCTGAGAGAGCCATGCTTTCCCCAGAGGAGCCAGGTTGGGAACAAACATTCCGGCATTTCGAAGCATCCTGTCCTTGTCGCTCTCTGACTGGTTCGTCAAAAGCTTTCGAGCCCAGAGCGTTGACCGTGTCAGTGTGTCGATGGCAAACAGCCAGCCCGTTGTCGAAGTTGTATAGACAAGACCAGCCCTTGCGGTTGTCTGAGCTGACAGCAGTTGTCGCCCCGGGTCCAGCCCGATGCCGTTTTCCGGATAGGCCAAAGGGACTTGCCAACGAACTCGCCCCGTCGACGCCTCCAGACAGATCAGCTCGACGACAGAGTCACGCTCAATCACCTGATGCAAGTTTCCTCGATCTACAGTCGGCGGACCCGCTAACCAGGCCAGGGCCAATTCGTTGCCAAATTTCTCTTCAACCGGCGTTCCTCCCATTGTCCAAAGTCGACGCCCTGTCTTTTTGTCGATTGCAATAAGTTCCCAGAGTCCGGCGGAAAACTGATCGGCGACGCCACGAACTCGCATCATGCCCCGGGACAAACTGGGCCCATAGCTTGTGCTCAGTTGAGACACCAGATAGAGACGCTCAGGATCCGACGTCATCCGCCCAACTCTCTCATCGCGATGCAACTGAAGGATCTCCGGACTGTTCATTGCTTCGCCCAGAGTGTCCCGATCCAGTATAAAGCGACCGCCGGGAAACTCCGGTTCCGCAGTCCGGACGGAGGATTGTTCCTGAGTCAACGTTCTCGTCCAGATGTGTTGTCCTGAGCTCAGATGAAAGGCGGAGATTAATCCCGGAGAACGAACATAAACGAATTCATCATCCAGTTCCGGCTTCCACGCTGACCAGGGGATAGCCTTGAGCTGTGATGATTCACGCAACAGCTGCTGAGACCGCGTGCGCGCTGTGGCGGAAATTGGCAAAGACTTGTACCAGTGCCGTTCCTGTATATATCGCTCCGCCGTGCTCGCGGCATTCTCGGTCGCAACGGAGACAGCATTGGGCTCTGACTGAGAGTCCTCCTGATTCTTCGCCGCCGGCTCTGCCACCACGTCGGTTGTCTTGTTACTCGCCTCTTCAGAGACGGCCGACAGCTTCTCCGTCGGCCCGTCAACAGCGGGTGGGTTTTCAGTATCTGAATCGGCTTCTGCCGCAGAATTTTGTTCGTTGTCTTTCTTTGGCTCAACCATTGCGGTATCCCGCGATGGATCAAGCTGAGCATTGAACTTTTCTGCAGCGGCTTTGAGTTCAGGATCGGCGTTAGCTGTGAGTAACGGAGCCAGCCAATACCGGGCTGCCAGATTGTGGCCTCGATCCGCATGGATTTTTGCCAGGATCAAATGAGCTTTCTCTGCAGCCCTGGTGCCGGCAAATCGCTGGAGAAAGATTGCCAGTCCAACAGCGGACTCAGTTTCAATGGCCCTTTTCAGAGCGACTTCGGCTCCCGGATCTGCACTCTCAATCGCTTTGCGAATCTCAGGTGTTAAGTCCTGTAGCTGACGCGTAAGAGCGCGATGCAATGGGACATACACATCGGAGGATTCGAGAACAACCAGCATTGGGTCAGCCGCTCGAAGTGACTCAAGATGTTCCAGAACATCAGTCGTGTTCTTCTTGCTGGCAGCTGCCGAAAGCTGTCCCAGTTTTGACTCAACTCGCCGGTCTCTGCGCAGGTTCAACCCTTTGTCTTCCGACTCAGCGGGTGTGCCTACTCCCGGAAAACGAAAAATCTGAGCGTCTGCCGTGGAGGACAGAGCCAGCCAGCTAACGCCTGAAACAACAGCCACCAGTTTCGCCAGCACAATGAGGTGCGATACACGTCGACTCGATTTCATCGTTGGTTCCGTTTCCCTCGGCTGACTCGAATCCTGATCGAAGCACTCACAAAACCAACATGCAGCGATCCTCACGATCGCTTCTTCCGACGAGTTCGAATGGCAGACAAGAATCATTCATGGTTTTGTCACACGCTTCTCACCTCAGTTTGCGCTGGCACCGACAGGATGACTATTGTTTGGGAGCCGTATCGAACGGCGTCAAGCCATCTGCCTCAGCCTTAACCTTTGTGCTGAGAATCAATTTCTTGGCTTTTTCATCCACGATCAAAACGAGCGGATCTCGTTCCTTGGCGTACTTCAGCAGAATCTCATGCAAAGCCGCCTGAGCAGTCACGGTCCCCAGGTCAAATGTCTGCGGCATGTTCTGAGTGAATCCAGCTCCCTTCAATGCATCGCCGTCGATGGTGACTTCGGTCTTGATCGATTCACCGATGTAACCAAATGCTTCCTGAAGTGGTGTACGGCGGAAGTCAATCAACACCTTCATCTTCAGGCGATCAACCAGTTTGTCCGGTATTGCAGTGGTTTCGCCTTTCGCGACAACTTTCTCTTCATCAAAATTGGTTAGCAACGACTGATTCCAGGTCAGCAATGCCCCGGCCGCAAGATTCACCGAAGCTTGTTTTGGCAGGACGGTCACCAGCCTTGCAAATGAAGGAGCGACATGAGCTGTTGTGCCGACGTCGAGAGCCTGAAGCATCGCAGGAAAACGTCCGATCATCTGGCGAGATCCGACCGTGGCCGGCTTCATTTTTTTCACGCCAGCCAGCATCTCTTCTGCAAGATTGCTGAACTGTAACTGAGCATGTCGCTGAACCTTCATAACAGAACTGTCGGACGAATTGTGAAGCAGTGTTTCCATATAGAAATTGGGTTCGAGGTGCATACTCCAGGAAACGGTTTCGATTTCATTGCCCATCCAGACGACGAACTTGTCAACAACCTTCTGCATCTGAGCCATGAAAATGTCTTCACGATGGGAATCCAGAATCTTGAGATCAAAGATCAGCGACGCGTGTCGTTCGCGATCCGAAGCCTGCAGCAGTGGATCCATATCAGGAGAAGCCAGCGCGGCATCGTTGCGTGAGAGCTCAAGGTCCTGTGTCAATCCAACGGGCGCTGCAGCAAAGGTGCGATCATCAATCAGCATAAAACTGTAGTCAGTTGTTTCATAAATCTCGGCTTTCGCATCCGCATTGCGTTTGCCCTTAAACTGCTTCAGAAAATTAGGCTTGGTCTGAGCTTCTTTCAGGCGAACGACAACCGCCACATCAGGAACCGACATACGTGGCCCGAAGTTGACCGCTATTGTCAGTTCTTCAATATCTTCCGGCTCAAAATGCGTCCGATTCCGGATTTGCTCACGGAGCCATGTGCCGAGATCAAACAGGGTCGCCTGAAATTCTACTGTGGTTCTATCCGACTTTTTCCATAGCTCGGCGGGACGCAAATGGCAGATTAAGTGGGGAGTGAACGGCAGGTAATCCAAAGGAATCGGCTTGCCCGAAGTCGGGCTCAAAGCCTCCGCGCTTTCGTTTGAAGCCGCCAACTCAACCTTTTTCGCTTCCCATCCCGGATTAGCGACAGGAGCCTTCCTGGCCTGCTGAGCCTTCTGCTGGTTCATGACATAGACGCCGAATCCACCCGCCGCAACAACAACGGCAGTGATCACCATCGCGATGATTCCGGCGCGATTTCCGCGTCGCCGATTTTTTGCCGCCGGTTTTCCCTTCGCCAATGGAGAAGCCACTGAAGAGCGACCAGTCATTGGTGCCGCGACATTGATTTCCGTTGTCGACTTTCCGCCCGATGCCGCTGTCGGCGCTGAGAGAAAGTCGGGGATCACAATTTCGTCGTTCGCTTTTGCTGCGGCCGGCACTGGGAAGGCACTGACGTCCGAAGGATGAGGTAACTGTGGGAACACAGGAACGGGCGAAGGTGCCGCTGGATAAGGCGGGTGCATCATCCGGAACCCAGCGAGCACTTGTCCCCATCTTCGGAGCAAGAGGAAGGACGGGCACATCCGCGAGTGCCAGAGGAACCTCATCGGCTTCCGGAAGGGACAGCACGAATCGATGCTTACATTTGGGACATTTCGCTGTCTTGCCGATCAGGCTTGTGTCCGGGAGCTTCAGAGAAGCGCCACATGCAGGGCAAGGAATTGAAATTGCTGGCATCGTCAATACTCACGGTGAGACTACTGTGGCAACCTGGACTCACCTCAGAAGTTTCGCAGGGTTCCCCTGCGAAATCAATTACGAACTGACCGCGTCGGCAGAACGATGCTGCGGATTTGCATGTTTTTGGGGCTCTCTGCCTCGATCCAGCCTGATGATCGGAAGGGCAGAACAGCCGAGCAAAAAACGGACTTCTGTCACTCAGCCCCCGATCGAGACTTTTTGTGATAAGTCACCGGGTGTTCTGCTCAACGGCATGGTCTTAAGGATTCTTCTGTTCGGGGCACGGCGCTGGCCGCCGGTGTTTTCCAGCAATCTTTTTTCGACAATCACCGGTGGCTAGCGCCCTTCCGCTCACTGAGTCCACGCCAGTGGGGTGTGCGGCCCCTGGGATCTGAGAAACATCGCATCACTTTGCAGTGATCGGCTTCAGGAGACGTTTCTTGTCCCGCCGCCTCCGGATAGTGCCGCGCGTTCGATTCTACATTGACCCAAACTTGAGATTCATAATTTTGGGGCCCACCAGAGCGCAACGAGACCTTGCGGAAACTCCGTCGGCGCCAGCGTGGGTGAACTTCGATACAGAAAACGGCCGACGTCACAGAGATCACAGGACTCGAACCGCAGAATCACGCGGAATGGACTCTCCGGGGGCAATAGTCTTAGCCCTCAGCAACCTCGACATAAACCTTCAGGGCATCTCGGTCTTCCACGAGAAGGCGCATCATCTCCTTGTAGTTGTCGAGACCTTTGACCGGAGTTGTCAGAATCTTCTGAATGACACCGGGATAGGTCACTTCACCGAGGGCGAGGTCCGCGATTCCCGATTCAAAGTGCCGGAAGTTCGCATTCACAGAACCTACCAGCATCTTGTTACCCAGAACCCAATTCAGATTAATATGGTCGCCCGGAACTTCGACTTTTCGTTGACCACCAGTAATGCTGGTCCAAACAATGCAGCCGTTATGACCGAGGACCTGCATGGCTTCGAAGGCGATGGCACTATTTCCGGTCGCTTCGATAATGAGATCCGGTTTGCCATATTTTGCAGCAATCTCCGGTAAAGTCTGATCGCCGGTGCTGATGTATGTCGCTCCGAGTCCTTCAGCAATTTCGGCTTTCAGATTAGGCTTTTTCCCGCGAGCCAATGTAAACACTTCAAGGCCACGCAGTCGCAGAACGAGTGTTGACAGGAGTCCAATCTGGCCTGCCCCTGTGACCCATGCTCGTTTGGGCTGCCAGACTTGCAATCGTCGTTGAGCCAGAAACGCCTGCTCTACAGCTTTTGCTGCACAACTCATGGGCTCGGCGAGCACATGCAGGTGCTTGAGCCCCACAGGCATTCTGACCACAAACTCTTGGTCGTCGACGAAGTATTCTGTCAGATAACCATGGCGAAGGTTGATACCACGCTCATAGTACTGTTCTTCGCTGGTGATGTCAGATCGCCCGATCTGATCGTAGATCGAACTGCCTGGTCGACGTACCGTGCAGGTAACGTAGTCACCAGCCTTGACCTTTTTCACATTTGGGCCAACTTCTTCCACGATGCCAAAGCATTCGTGACCAATTACCAGGAAGTTGTACCCTGCGGGAGCATTGCCGTAGAGTGCATCGTTGATCTCTCTGTCAGTCGCGTCGACGCCCACCTTCAGAACTCGAACCAGCACACCAGTCCCGTTTGGCACGTCGGTCACCGCTGGTTTCGCGAGTTCCGCGAGATGAACACTGTTGGGCGTACCAGGGCGAACAGCAATGGCTTTCATTGAGAATAGCTCCGAGTAGAGATGCCGAAGCGAACGACAACGGCAATGTGACAGGTGTTAACTACGTTTATTAAGACTTCTGAACTCGCAAGGCAGCCTCGACCAAGTGCCATGAGCTCAACTGAGAATGCGCTGTCCAATGCTTCCATAGAAGCGATGGCTGGGCCAGTACTTAGTGAAGCGCGGTTCCGCAATTTGGACGTGAAATCTCCCGGAATTCTAGGGCTTCACGGGACCCTCACAAGGCACTTTCCTTCATTCTCGCACCGTAATCCGGCCCCATATGCCCCATTTTCCGCAGAAATCCCAAATCGGCATTGGGATTCATAAGCCGCACGTTACCAATTTGCTTCAGCAACGTCTCAAGCCTGCGTAGCGCTTGGATATTCGGCGAATGGTATAGCAATAAATTGCTAAAAACAGCACACTAGCGCGCAGGTCCGGCGTTGTGTTCGAGGACGCAAACCGGCAGATTAACACCTCAGCGAGAACCGTTGATTGTGCGTGACCAGTCTCGTGCATCCCTGGAGTCCGGCGTTCCAGGCAGTGGGTTTCCCGTTTTTTGAGGCGATTTCAGTCAAAAACTCAGGAAGATCAGCCGGCCAAAGTGTCCGATGGATTCGGCCAGAAAGTAAGCGATGAAGGGTTCGTCAAAGTCATCTCCGCAATCGGGCGAAAAGCGAGTCAGTCAGGTTGTCTTTGCCGACTCGGCGCAGACGCAACCGTCGCTCCGAATTTCCGACATTCTGATTCGTCAGAGGTGGGTTATTCTGGGGTCGATGAGTCTCGGATTGGCGTTGGCGTCTCTGTATTGGTCAAAGGCTCGAGTCTGGTATGAATCCAGTGCGAAGGTGCTGGTGAGTCAGCGAGACCCAAGTCTGGCTTCAGGCGCCAGTCAGGGCGAGAACATGGTTGACGAGGATGTCCTCGCTAACCACATGGAAGTTGTTCGCAGCCGACGTATTGTCGAAGGGGCGTTGAAACGCCACAACCTGACTGAACTGCCATCGATTCTGGACAGATAGCGGGCTCAGATAACGATGCTGCGGATTACGTGATTGATCACCTGAAATTGAGCCGTGGCGGAGAAGGCACCGCAAAGGACGCTCGCAGTCTGGCGATTCGATTTGAACACACCGATGCTGAGGATACGCGACTGGTTCTTGAGGGAATTGTCGTTGAGTACCAGCTGTTTCTCAACGAGCAGCTCTCAAAGGCGATGACGGAAGCAAATTCTCTGGTGAAGGAAGCTCGTGATAGTCTTGAGACGGAGCTTTCTGAGGTTCAGCAGGAATTCATCAACGCACGCCAGAATGCCCCTGTGCTTTATCAGGGGGAAAACAGTGGAAACATGTACGTTGAAGGCTATCGAAAGCTTCACGACGAGTTATTGGAGCTGGACATTCGAGAGTCGGCGATTCGTTCACGCCTGGACAAGGCACAGGCCGTGCTGGACCAGAAAGGTGAGGAAGCTCAGATCATGATTGAAGATCTGGGCATCATTGACACAGAGAGTCTGACACGACTGGGAATTTTTGCCGGCATGCAGTCGAATGCTGCCCGAGGGACGGATTTCCTCTCCGGACAGGCGGATCGTGCAGAACAGGCTCGTCTGACCAGCGAACTCATTGTGATGGAAACGGATCTGCGAAAAATGAAGGCAGATCTTGGACTGAAACATCCGGACGTCAAGAAGCTCGAAGATCAGATTAACTACATCTCAGAGAAACTTGCCGAACGTGAAGCCGGGCTGAAGCCGAATCTTGAGGAAGTTGAGCTCACGCCACGCGGGCTGTTGTCCGCCTATATCTCGTTCCTCGAAAAAGATGCGAACGAGATCGCAGAAACTCGCATTGAGCTGACCACTAAGATGAACGACGCTGAAAAACTTGCCAGACAGCTTGTTGAGTACGAGCTTAAGGAAGGCATGATCAAGTCTCGAGTTGACCGAACCCAGACCTTGTTTGACGGGCTGGTTGAGCAGTTACGAGGTCTTGATATTGCCTCGGGCATGCACGGATACATTCATGAACTTCTTGAGTCTCCGCGTAAGGGCGAAGAAATCTGGCCGAGCCTTCCACTCTGTGGCGTCGGCGGAGTCATGATTGGTCTGGTGGCCGGGTTGTTCGTGTCGCTTCTGATTGATCAGCTCGATACCCGATTCCGAACGTCCTCCGAAATCGACAGCGCAATCGGACTTCCAATTCTGACCCGAGTGGGTGGCTTCAAGACCGATGGTGCCTTTCCAATCGTTGCAGACAATTCTCCGGAAGGCGAGTCGTTCCGAATTCTGCGTACGTTGTTGTTGGGCGATATTCGTGCCGGAAACCTTCGTGTGATTTCTGCCACAAGTCCCCTGCCGGGCGACGGAAAGACAACAATTCTGGCCAACATTGCGGCTTCATTTGCAAAGCTGAACATGTCGGTGATCATGATCGAGGGTGACATGCGGCGCCCGACTTTCCACAAGAGATTCAATGTACCGGATGAACGCGGACTGTCGGATGTTCTCAAGGGCAAGTGCAAGCTGGAAGATGTCCTCGTTCCATCTGGAGTCCAGAATCTCACGTTGATGACATCGGGCACCGGGGCAGCTGATCCGTCGGAGCTGCTGCAGAATTCTGTGTTCGACGAGTTGCTTGTGGCTCTCAAGGCCAAATTTCAACTTGTCATCATCGATGTTGGGCCGGTACTGGCTGTATCCGACCCAGTCATCGTAGCACAGAAGTCGGATGGGATGTTGTTGGTGGTGCGATCCTCCAGCGATACTCGTCAGCAGGTTATTGACACGGTCGAAACTCTGCGGTCCGCGAATGCGAAGATGCTGGGCTGCGTTGTCAATACCTATGGCAGTGGCCATGAATTTGAACGCAGGGGCTACTACGGCTACTACTATTCCGACAAGAATGGCAAGGGCGGAGAACCGACCGGGAAGACTCTTCTTTCGTCACGAAATGCAGAGTAGGGTCTACTTGCTCTGATAAAAAAGAATAACGCGATGCAGGTTTCCCTGCATCGCGTTTCTTTTTTAGGTATCAGCCGTTACTAGTTGTTTGGGTTAAACAGTACGCTGAAGTTCAGAGCATTCAGCACACCGTTGAAGACAGCCTGGTGAGGTTTGAATTGAAGCATGACCACGTCGTTCGGCTGAATCAGGATTCGTTCTTTCTGATCTTCCATGGCTCGAGCAAGGTCGACTCGAATTGGCAACTGTCGGCCATCCGGCAATTCTCTCAGGATGATGACCCGAGTAGGCCGCACCATGTGACCCGGCGTAGCAGAGGCAAGAACCTGACCTGACTGCCCCAGAGGACCACCGACTGATCCATTGGCCAACGAAAGGGCTTCGATAACATCGATGTCCTGATCACGCGGAAGTGGAATCTTGGCACCTGCCACAAGCCCGCCCACGTAGAAGTATTCTTCTCGTCGTGGGACGAAGACCACGTCGCCGTCCTCAACGACAATGTCCTTGGCACTGAATGAGACAGGTTCACCGGGACAGCCGGTCAATGGAATTCTCACCACCTGACCTCGCGTCTCATCACTTTCGCTGTAAGACGCTGCTCGTGCCTGGAGTTCTTCTGGCGTAATGGCCATCGGATCTCCGAGACCTCCGCGCTTGAAGACCCAGATTTCTCTCGCAGCATCTGTGCCTGGCAGACCGCCGGTCACTGACAGAGCGTGCAGCACGTCATTTTCATAAACAGGCAGGTCCACGACATCTGCCGATCCCCTGTGGATGTGGTCCACTTGTCCCGGCTGCACGAGCTGCACAGGCGTGCTCGGAGTATCTTCACGCAACACAACAATTCGATGAACTCGAGCAGTCACAAGTGAAACGATGACTCTCTCTGAGTCTTCCTTTGTGATTTGCCGGTCGCGATATGCATTCTTGACCGCCGTTGTTGCTTCCGGCAGGGTCAGGCCCCCCAGCTGGACTTTACCGACGAGAGGCAGTTCAACCGAACCGTCCTGATCGACCAGGACCGGCAGACCAGCGGTGGCCCCGACTACGCTTCCGTGGGGAGGATAGTATCGCTGATTGATGGGTTGCGTTCTCTGAAGGATCGGCGTGTCTTCGGTTCCCGGTGGGAGTACTCCAAAGACATAAACGCTCAACTGGTCGCCGGCACCGATGATGTGCGATACAGGTTTTTCCTGTCCAAGTGCGGTGAACGGGAACACCTGTCGCCCTTCGCGAGGCTCGGCAGCCAGGTGTCTTGGCAGGCGACTCGCCGGAACTGACTCATGGACGTCCGTTATCGCATGGCAACCAATTGATGACGCCATTCCAAGGGTCAGAACTCCGCCCATCATTCGGGACAGCAATCTGGCAGCTAGTGACTTGTCTTTCATGTTTTTCGTCCTTGATATCCGTGCTGTACTATCCTGATGGACCTATCGCGGTGCCGTTCCTGACACCCCGGAAGCAGCGCATTACGCGATGCGATACGCCATGGCAAGGGATTGCGAAAGCCCTGCCTCAACTGCTCTGCTGCCTACTCGGAGATCGTTGTTCCGTCTTCAGTGCTGTGTGAAGCATTTCTGACGAGTTGATCAAGATACGAGTTCGACTGGTGCCGGTATCCTGAGACAAGTTTCTGAGTTGCCGAGGTCTCGGTGGTTTCCGAACTTGTCGTTTTCGGTTCAGGGTCTTTCTCGTAGTCCTCAGCCTTCGGCTCTGGAGCCGGTGGTGCTGCTTCGGGATCGGTCGAGGACTTCCCGGGAAGATTTGTGCCCGGCGCCGCTTCAATGGTCTGGGGCGCCGTCGTTCCGTCGCTGGTAGCGTCCGGCATCGGTTGCAAACCGGTCTGAGGCAGCGTCTGCTCGCTGGTTGACATCACTTCCACGACCTCATGACCATAATGGGCCGAGTGCATGGAAGGGGCCATGAACGTTGGCACATAGTGGAAATCAGGTTGAGCCTTGGCACACGCCGCCCCATCCTGATAGCCAGTGTACCAGTCGTCCTGGCGTGAAGGGTCATGCTCCGTGAATACCGGAGGTTTCAGTATTTCTTTGGAGGCACCACTGGCGGCCGACCGTCTCCGCCCGTGAGTACATCGTAATAGCCTTGTTTCCAGCCATCACGGTAATCACCGGTGAAGCATCGCTCATTGCAGCCATCGAACTCATGCCATGCCTGGCCCGTTCGAATCTTCTGGCCCAACTCGTACTTACAGTCAGAGAGGGCGGTGCAACCGGAAAGACTGAGGAATAGAGCGAACGAACGCCATGATCCTCGTTGAACAACCTTGTTCCACATGGGAGAGACTCCTGTTTCTCTATGAACAACCGCCCCTAGTCATCGGGAGGCATTGGCTTGCTATATCAGTCAATCCAACGGTGTTGTCAGCTTTTGCTTCGTCGTCTTCCGCATAGCGAGAAGAGTCAACGTGGAGTTTCCATGTGCTGCAAAATTGCAAATCCTCCTATTTATCCCATACTCACTTTGGTTGGCTTGACATCTTTGGCCCACTACTGTCCTATGTGCAGTTCCTGATGCCGTTACATGGGTGAATGTGGAGTCTGGGCAGGTTATGCGAGGGCTTCATGCGAATGTTGACCTGTCCCACAAGGTTGGCGTTCGGCAGAACCGTTTTTACCCCACCGGAAAGCCGAAGTGACATTTCGGGGCTTTCGGAACGTGCACCTCTGAACAGATGAGCATATCCGGTCAAGAATTCTCACCTTCAGAAGAGGAATCTCTTCTTTGTGGTGTTTGATCTCCGGTTGTTTCAACATCTGAAACTTCTTCCTTGGTCCCCAAGGGTGGTGGGAATTCCTTTCCTTTGGTCTCGATGCAGGTATATCCTCGTGCGTCCTGCCGCGGCTCATTTTGACGAATGAGTCCCGACAGCTGGTTAAAGACGTTAGGAGTAATTCAGTGAGTAGTCCGTCTCATTTGATACAACCGCTGATCTGCACACAGGCGATTTCAACGCTGAAAACAGTGGTCCCCGGAAAAACTCCGAATCGGAGAGTGGATGCCGGCACTGAGGTGTCGGGGCGTTTTCAGGCAGCTGGCTTTCTGAGATATCGTCAGGTTTTTCTGACGTCTCTGCCACTGGTCTTCGGTGATATGCTGGCACTTGTCCTCTGCTATATGTTGGGGACATTGGCGGCAAACGGGCTCCTTGGCTCTCCGATTTTTTATCCGGGTTTATGGAACAATCTGACGGCGTTGTGCCTCTGTCATTTCATGTTGGGAAGTTTCCTCGGGCTTTTCCCTGCTTCCGGGATCAATCCGGTTTGTGAACTGAGGAATCAGGTCTCTTCAATCACCGGTTCGTTTTTGGTTCTGATCGCGCTGAATGGCCTGGTCGGGGATGTCACCACCAACGAGATCGTCACGATTTTTCTTGCGTACCCATTGATCCTGATCGCCGGCCCCTGTTTGCGTTTTGCCGCTCGCCGAGCCTGTGCTCGCTGTCGTTGGTGGGGGGAGAAGGTCATCATTGTCGGGAATGGAAGACAGGGAAAACTCGTTTATGGTTTTCTGGACAGAATGCCTCAGCGTGGTTTGAAGCCCGTGGGAATGGTCGATGACAATCCCGGTGACTACTGGATCTCTGACGAAGCGGTGCCCATCGAGTTTCTGGGGAACACATCCGACCTCGTGGAGATTTGTCGCCGTAAGCGTTGCCACTGGGTGATTGCTGCTGTTTCTGACAAGAGCGAAGCAGCGATTCAGGAGATACTTTGGCAGGGGAGTTTGATTCCCAATCTGGTTGTGCTCTCGACAAACATGCAGACGCCTTCACTTTGGGTGGAGTCCTTTGATGCGGCCGGGTTGACCGGGGTTCACATCAGAGATCGTTTGTTGTGTCCTGTTCAGAAGGCAGTAAAGAGAATTTCGGACGTGGTTTTGTCAGCGGCGATCCTGTTAGTCTGTTCTCCGTTGATGGTCGTGATTGCGGCCTGGATTAAAGTGAAGTCTCCGGGTCCGATTTTCTTTCGCCATCACGGTCGTATCGGCAGGAATGGGGCTCGGTTCGGAGCCTTCAAGATCAGGACTATGATGGTTGATGCAGAGGCGAGGCTGCAGGAATATCTGGAATCGAATCCAGAGGCGATGGCGGAGTGGAAACGCGATTTGAAGCTTAAGGACGACCCGAGAGTCATTCCGGGGATTGGCAGCTTCCTGCGACGCACAAGTCTGGATGAGCTCCCGCAGCTGCTGAACGTGCTGATTGGAGAGATGAGTCTTGTTGGTCCTCGCCCGATCTATACGGACATCGAAGTCGAAAAGTTTCATGATCATTTTCCGCTCTATCTGCGAGTTCGTCCGGGATTGACTGGTCTCTGGCAGGTGTCCGGGCGTAACAATACCAGCTACGAAGATCGAGTGAGGCTGGATTGCTACTATGTGCGAAACTGGTCGCTGTGGCTCGACTACTTTATCCTGCTGCGAACGATTCGAACCGTCTTGTTTCGTGAAGGCAGCTATTAGGCTCCAGCGGACTCCCATCGGCAAATCCTGCTGGATATCAGACGCGTCAACATGGGTTGGCGCATCTGTTCGACGCGGTGATCGCACTTTCCCGAGGACGGCACTGCTCGATAGACGAAGACAGTGCACACGCCTGTGATTGGGACAGGCGAGGTTTCGAGGTTTCACGCGGACCTGATTGCTCGGAATGGGTCGTGCCTCGGAACTCGGGAGATCTTTAAAAGTGAACGCAGCGAAGCCAGGAACATTGCCATCAGCAGACGGCGCGCCGGACGGCCCGGTTGTGGAAGAGTCCGGCCGACTTGATAATGCTCAGGCGGCCCAGCGCAATTTGAACAGTCGTCTTCGACAAAGCGGGATCTGGATCGTCTTCTGGCGAGTCGTTGGGACTTTGCTGGGACTCGTTACAAACGTTGCCGTATCGCATTTGCTCTCGCCAGCCGCCTTTGGTGGTTTTGTTGTGGCACTCAATGTGATCAATGGCGGCGGCATTATTGCCCGTTTTGGCGCTGATCGAACCATTCTGAAGCTGGCTGGGCGATCATTTGCCGTTGGTCAGCGAAATGAAGGCTTCAGGGCCATCAGACTGGGCCTTATCCTGGCGACAGTGAGTTCGGTGGTCGTCGGATCGCTGATCTTTTCGCCCTTGCACCGTTCATGAAGAGCCTCGGTCTTGACGACTCGTTGACGGGCCTCGTGGCACTTGGAGTTATGTCTGTGGCGATGCTGCACGTCGCAGTGGAATCTCATCGAGCGTTTCAGGAAGTTCGAGTTCCTGCGATGCTGGCTGCCTATGGAACCGGTCCGGTTCTGAATATTGCATTCTTGTTTTCCTTGGATTCACACTTCGATCAACACCTACGCTTTATTCGACAGTGGCCTGCTATGTTCTTGCGATGGCCATCCTGCTTCCACCCGCACTCGTCAGTCTGTCACGGTTTGCAGCAAGTTATTCGAAGTCATCCGTCAACATGGAAGTTGTTTCGGGGCATTCGATTGTTTCGACAACTGGAATGTTGCTTGTTTCGCTCTCAATTGCCGCCACCGACGTACTTCAGTTCTGCCTGTCTCAGTCTCAACTGCTGATTGCGGCGGCATTTTGCAACGCTGATGAGGTGTCGCTGTATGCAACCGCGAGGTTGTTGACGACACTCGTTGTGACGCCATTATTTCTGGCAAGTCAGTCCGTTTCAGCATTGATCCCGGAACTCCATGCACGTCAACAGCATGAGGAGCTGCAGCGAGTTCTCAGGACAGCGGCCTACCGTGGCGGCAATTCCCACAGTCCTTGTCTCGCTTGTATTCATGATCATGCCAGGGCCGATTCTGGGATTGCTGTTTGGAGAATTCTACCAGAGCGCTGGCCCCATGCTGGCTGTGCTGTCTCTCGGTGGGCTCTTTTATGCATGGACCGGACCTTGTGCTACGGTGCTGTTGCTGGCCGGTGGACATAATCTCGTTCTTGTTGTGAATATTGCATCCGCCGTCGTCAATGTAGTTGGGGGGCTGCTTGTTGCGAGACAGTATGGTGCCTACGGTTTAGCCGTCGTTACTGCGGGTGTTCAGATTGTCAGCAATATTGCGTTCCTGTTGATCGCAAAGAAGTCGTCCGGTGTCTGGACTCACACCTACTTCAATCTTTATCCCGTTTTGCAGCTGATACGCTCAAAGGCAAAGCCGGGAAATCGGTGATTCGGTGCATGTCTGCAGTGTGAAAAAGTAGGCTGTCCGATGCTCTTTGCGGCTGGTACCATGGATGCAGTGTTAAGTACTCCCGGACAGTTGACGCGGAGTTGAGAGTTGGCCTCGCCTTTCTTGGACAAGTATCGGGAGCTTGAGTTTTGGATCGCAAATCAGTAGCAGTTCTGGGTGGCGGGCCGGCTGGATTGGCGGTTGCCAAATCACTTGCCGGAATTGAGGGTCTCGATGTGGACCTTCTGGAGAAGAACTCTCGGATCGGGGGCTTGCAGCATTCCGTGGAATGTGAAGGTCTGCATTTCGACATTGGAACGTTTCTCTACTTTTCCAGCCATGGATTGTTGACGGCGTTTCCGCAGATTCAACCCCTGTTTGTTCCCATCCGCTATGCGCCCACGTCGGTGTCCCCCTCCGGAAAAATGGGCCCTTATGAATTTACCCTTCGGAGGTTTATCGACGACAACGGTCTGTTTGTCACCGCTTTGGCCGGGGTCGATTTGTTGACATCAAAATTCCGATGCGATCGAAACAAATCGGCGTCGGATTATGCTCGGTACTACATGGGCAATACGCTTTTTCAGCGGAGCGGACTGGCTCACTACATCAAACGTCTTCACGATGTTTCCGGTGATGACATTGACGCCAAGTTTGCAAAAGAACGCATGATTTATCTCTCAAAACTATCGCTCCGTAACATGCTGCGGACTAAATTGAAGAAATTACTGCCCGGCCGTCGTGCAAGTGCTCCGGAAAAAAAACAGTGGTTAGTGAGGCCGCCGGAAGGATTGGTCGCCATTTACGACATGATTCTGCAGGATCTTCGGTCCAATGGGGTCAATGTCGTTCTCAACAGTCAGTTGAAGAGCATTCGTCGCGAGGGAGAGAAGTTTGTAGTTCAAACAGACCGGGAAAAGATCTACGACCGGATCGTGTCCACAATTCCTATTCCCAAAATGCTCGAGCTCATTGGGGAAAAACCCGGAAGCAATGTTGAAACTCGAAGCCTGATTTCTCTGTTCTACCGCGGCACGATTCATAAGGATGCGTCAATCCTGTTCAACTTTTCTCTTGAGGCCTCATGGAAGCGAATCACCGTGTTTTCGCGATTCTATGGTCCGGCAGAAAACGGCGACGATTATTTTACGGTCGAGATTGCGACAGACGATTTGACGACGGAAAACATTGAGAGATTGAAGCTGGAGTTTGAAACAGGCGCGACAAAGTTTGGTATTTGTCCTGCGACTCCGCGATTTCTCGATTCCTACATTTCCCGTGACGCTTACCCGGTATTTCGGCGTGGAAAATTGCCCGGCGTGGAACTCGAAAAGCAGCGGCTGGCTGATTTTGGAATCGATTTCGTGGGGCGACAGGGAAATTTTGAGTATCAGCTTTCCGACTGGTTTGCCAAGCGGGGCACGGAAAAAGGAAAAGAGTTAGCAGGCATCTTCCGAAGATAAGTTAACTATTGCTGATTTTATGACCTGAGGTAAAAACATGGTTGATCATCCGGATGGTAGTAAATCTGCGGGTGCGGTCGTGTTTGGAATCGTGATGGCGGCATCGTCATATGCGATCAAGCCACTCTATGACCCGGAGGTTTCATCAAGGTGCCTGATGATCGGCTTGGCGCTGATTCTCGTGCCTGCGATCTTCAAACTCATGATGTCCGGTTTTCATTGGCGTTCCGTCGCAATATTTCTCTCACTCGTGGGGGCGATCGAACTTCTGAATCTGATGAACCTCGAGGATCCTCTTGAGTTCAGGATGATGATGCACCGCTACATTTGCTATGCACTCTGTGCTGCGGGCATTGTGTACGGTTACGAATCGCAGGATGACTATCAGCCGTTCCCCGGCATTGCTCACGTGCTGACTGCTGGCTTTACCTGTTTGATCGGGGGAATCTGGCTGCGGTCTGCAGGGGGGGCAGCGGGAGTGCGATTTGTCGGCGACTCTGAAATGCTGACCCCTGTGGGTGTAGGATACACATTCGGTATTATGGGGTGCGTTTCGGCCGCATTTCTCTTCACCGAAAAGCGTCTGATTTTTCGTGTGATGCACCTTGTTGCCTACTGTGTGTGTGTGCTGGCGATTCTGTCAACAGGCTCTCGCGGATCGGCCGTTTTTTCTCTGGTGATCATTGCGGCCGGGGTCATCATCAGGCTTCGATCTTTTGAGGATGGATTACGCTACAGCCTGCTGTTTGTGACGGTCATAATGATCCTTGTCGCCGTCGTTATGACCAATGATTATGCCAGAGATCAGATGGACTTCATGTTGGTTCGCTTTGAGTTTATTTCTCGCGGTGCAGTTGACATATCGATTGTTGAGCGACATGAACGACGATTGTTCTACTATCGATCGATTAACGAATGGATTATGACTGGTTTAAAGGGATACGATTTCGACTATCCTCACAACATCTTTTATGAATGCGTGTTGAGGTATGGAATTATTGGCTGCGGACTCATCTCTGCCATTCTCTACAGCGCTGTCAGAGCAGGCAGGAATCTTCGAGCTTCGGTGTCCAGCCCGTTTCTGTGGGTGGTTTCCAGTGTGGGCTTCTTCACTTTACTTGTCGTTCAGGTAAATTTAATGCTTGAACATGCCCGTTGTCTCTGGCTGTTTGTCGGTTACTGGGGAGTGAAGGAAGTTCAACGACTGCGTGTTGGTCAAGTGGAACATTTCTTCCCACACGCTGATGATGAGCATGACGGGATGACGGCTTCATTTGGTGATTTGAGTGGCGTTCAGTCGCTCGAAAAGGCTTGAGATCAGCAGCGTTCGTGAAGATTCGTCAACTTGCCCTGCGCGAATTCTGACTTTCCCGAGTGGGTCTTCATCGCCACGGGCTGGGTGTCAGCGATCTGAAACTTCTCCGAGGCGTTCCTTGGAATTCCAGTGGGCCTTCGATTCAAGGTATGAGAGCAACTTCTTTCGACGTGAGCAGGTCGCTGCAGCAGTGGCGGTGAAGTTTTCAACAGACGTGGTTGGATAGAGGGTGTGTTCAGGAAGCCAGTGGCATTCAATGATCTGCTATTCTGTTGATCTCGGAGTCGAATCTTCGGACATCGAACTGAAAGCAGGCGGTCAATTATCCCTGCCAGGAAGGGTTTGGAAACTGTACAAGGTTTTATAAGACGTGTTTGGTTCAAACGGGATGCGGACTGACCCGGGGTCTTCACCCACGTCTTGTTTTCCTGGCATTGCTGACTGGGGTCGTCAGTTGCAGTTGCTGAGGGACAGTCTCGTTATTCCGTTCGACCGATAGTGGCGCCATGCGAATTCACCTGATCAGTAACCTGTTTTCACCCGACGAGCTGGCCGGTGCTTCGCTGTATACTGACCTGGCCTATTACCTTCGAGATGTCGGACATGATGTGCGCGTCACGACAACATTCTCGTACTACCCGGCGTGGCGTTTGAGGGATGAAGATAAAGGCGTTTCGTTCCGCGATGACGTGGTTGGCGGTATTCCTGTCAGGCGAGTTGCCATGTTCGTGCCGGAGAAGCCGACCGGGGCCGGGAGGATGCGTTCGGACCTGAGCTTCTTTATGGCTCTGTTTCGCTTTGGGAAGTTTCCGGGCTGGCGTCCTGACGTAGTCATCACGGCCCTGCCCATGCTATCGCAGTGTCTGGTTCAGAGATTTCAGCATAACTTCAGGAACGTTCCTCGGCTGATCATCGTTCAGGATTTTGCAGTGGAAGCTGCGCTGGAATTGGGGATCCTGCGAGTGCCGGGGGCGGCCGGCTTTCTCCGAGGTGTTCAGCGGTGGGCGTTGCGTTCGGCGGCAACGATTACAACAATCAGCCCGCTGATGCTGACCAAACTTCGTCAGGAGATTGGTGCAGATCGCAGGACCTTAATGGTTCCAAACTGGATTCATAAAAGCTTGCAGGACGAAATCAACGCGCAAAACCAATCTCCGCCGACGCGCGTTGCTTCCACGTTGTTTTATTCCGGTAATTTGGGAGTTAAACAGGGACTGCCTGATTTTCTAAGACAGTTTGCAGATTCTTCCGGAGTGGATTCCGGATGGGATATTGAGATTTGCGGTGGCGGTGCGGAGAAAGATCGCCTGATGCAAATGCTGGGTTCGCAACGAGGGATCACGCTCGGTTCGGTGCTGGACGAGCGGGCTTATGTTTCAAAGCTGCTGACTTCCACAGCCTGCCTGATTACTCAACGCCCGGGCATTGGCGCCAACTTTCTTCCGTCAAAACTTCTGCCGGCGCTGGCGACTGCGACGCCCGTCATTGCGGTCTGCGATCGTACCAGCCCGCTGGCTAATGAAGTGATTGAAGGTCGTTTTGGAGTGGTGGTGTCTCCTGGTTCCCCGGAGGCATTGTCTGAAAGCCTGCAGATGTTGCGTTCGCCATCAACGCTTGCAGAATTCAGCGCCAATGCAAAAGCCCGAGCAGCCATCTATCATCGTGAAAACGTTCTGAAGATATTTGATAACGAACTGCAGAGTCTTGTGCCTGTTCAGAGCCGTTAGGGTTTCGCCACCGTTAGGGTTTAGACTTGGGGACGAGTTTCTTTCGGTCGTGTCTCCGTTGGACAAACAAATGGCGTGGTGCTGAATCGCTCATCATTGGTGACCCGAGTTCTGCCATTTGTTCTTTGGGGGCCTCAGGAATCAAGCGTTCCGCTCCTCGGAACTCGAGCCTGGCATCGCGATGGATTCGAGGATAAATTCGGGAGCCAGTAATTGACCATAGCTAGTTTCATCAGCGAAAGGAAAACATAACCATGTTTCCTGGAACCACCGGATGGGGCATTTGTCTGGGCGTGATACTCATCGTCTGGATCGTTTTGTATCTGCGACGAGGTCCGGTTGAAGCTCTTGCCCCGGCGCTGCTGCTGAGTCTTGCGTTTCCGGTGTGGCTGAAACTGACCGTTTATGGCGTGCCGTTCAACGTACGCTCAGCGACGGCAGTTGTCACAATGCTGGCGTTCGCCTTTCATCCGCGAGGTCGCATCATTTCGCCTCTCACGGTGCTTGATCTATGTATTGCACTGCTGTGCTGTTCTCATATTCTGACCGACTCCTGGCATGATGGTTTTTCGGTGGCGTTGCCATTCCGTGCCTATGGAGAGTGGGCGCTGCCTTACGTTGCGGGACGTTATGCGATCAGGAATTACGACGATCTTGTGACAGCTTCCAAATGGGCCGTAGGTGTGCTGTTGTTCCTGTCCATTTTGTCGATCATTGAAACAATGACTCGCGTCAACGTAGCGGAGTTTGTCTTTGGTGCGAGGCCGGAAGAACTTGCCCGACGGGATGCGACAAGGATGGGCTACAAAAGAGCTTACGTAACCGCAATGCATCCCATCTATTTTGGAATGCTGCTTGCTGTTCTTGCGCCGTGGCTTGTCTGCCTGTTTGAGAAAAAGGAGTCCACAGGATGGAGGTCGTTTGCGATGCTGACGATCCCTGTATTAGTGGTCGGGATTCTCTCAACCATTTCAAGAACCCCTGTTGTTACGATCCTTGGCAGCTGGGTTCTGCTGTTTGCTATCATCATACGTTGGCTGCGGGTGCCGATGGCGACTCTGATTGCGATTGCCATCGCGGTCTTCGTGATGTTCCCCTACCAGGTGACCGATTTTATCGAAAAGCACACGGCCCATGGTCGTAATCGACTGGTCGAAATGAATGGCTCGGCTGTCGTCTATTCCGCAAGTCGAGCTCGATTGTTGTTGCCCGTGGCTTATGCCAAAGCCATGACGAATGCCGGTGTCGTTGGCTACGGGACTCTGGCGACCCAGACTTTCCCGTTAAATATTCCTTACCTTGGAGGGACAGCAGAAACCCGAGATGAGTTAAGGATGGTTGACAACGGTTATGTTCTCACCGTTCTGCGGCTCGGCTGGCTGGGAGGTTTCCTTGTCATCGTTCTTCTGATTACTGGTATCCTGTCGTGCCTTGTTCTGTATCGAAGGCGGCCTGACAAGCTGTTTCCGCCTGCCCTTCTGGGGCTGCTGATAGTTTACTCTTTTGTATCACTCAACCTCGTGTCGCAGGTTTATGATTTCTTTCTGCCAGTGCTTTGGATGCTGGGGATCGTCAGTGGACTCCTGATTCAGCGAAGCGGATGGAGTCGAGCGCCGGATTTCAAAACGGCATTCGTTGAGCCCCGTCGCAAGTAATGAAGATCTCCTGCTGCTGTCGCC
>JAXMBU010000072.1:0-34016 GCA_046349735.1 Planctomycetaceae bacterium | reverse complement strand
CGGGTCCTTACCGTGCCTCCAGCTCCGTAGCCTTGCGTCTCGTGTTCACTCACAACGCCCCCCTGAATTCGCATGGATGATCGAAACGTACCTTTTGATTACACTGGCGAATACCGGTGGCAACACCGGCAAATCGAAGTCACGCAGCTCAAGTTCGTAGCAAGCCAGGTTCCGTTCTACTTCGAAAGACTGTTACGGTCTCGCAATCAAAAAACTTCCAGTCCTCAGAAGGGATTCTAGTACGACACTCCATCACTTTATTTCGATCACCAACGTTTGTCTGAAGTTCGCATCTCAATAGAGTTTCCCGGGGAAACTTGTTCGTTTTAACACAATCAAAATCCCCTACCGGGACCGAAATTCACATTCGATTGGCCTCAATACGCTTCCGTACCGTATCAAGCAGTCGCAATTGTTCAATGGTATCCCCATCCGAAGACGGGAACGTCATCGTCAATCGCTGCGTTCCGACCGAATAACTCCGGATCACTGCTCCTTTGCTTCTTCGCTGTGAGCGCCCACCCATCGAGGCGGCTTCGCGTTCCGTTTGTTCAGCTGTCAGCTTCTGCTCCTCAATCTTGGTGACGAATGCCTGCTGCTTCTCCTTTGGCAGCTTTGCAATCGCGATCAGATGCCGTCTCGACAAAACGGGTCCTGAAACATTCCTCAGTTCCTCCCGAAGATCGCCAGAGAGATGCTGCATCGACAGTAGTTTCGATATGTCGCCTTTCGATTTGCCGAGCCGTCGCGCAATCTCTTCCTGCGAGAGATTCAGTTTTGATTGCAACTCTCTCAAAGCATCGGAGAGTTCCAACGGTAAAAGGTCTTCTCGTTGCCAGTTCTCAGCAATCTGATCAAGGAGAAGCTGCGCCGCATCTAGCCCGGCAAGTGCGGAAGGATTTCCATCAATGATACAGGGAATTTCTTTGAGTCCCGCAAGGATTGCCGCTCGATAGCGACGTTCTCCCGATACGATCCAATACAGATCTTCCGTCGGTTCATGCCGGACTCGAATTGGCTGACGAATCCCCCGCTCACACAATGACTGCGTGAGCTCCTGCAACGCAGTGTCACTGAATGTTCTGCGGGGCTGCGACGGATCAGGTCGGATGCGGTCGATGGAAATGATGAACGCTCCAGCAAGCCGAGTCATCACTCCCTTCTCTGGCTGTCGACGATTCGTGAGAGGAAGTTGCCGGTGCTCACTGATCGTTCTGCGAAACGCCCCCACAGCCATCTTCGCGAATGCGTCGGAGGACTTCGCTGAGGAAAGCGCGCGTGATCGCCGCTCCCCTGCTTCGTGGCTCACGCTGCGTAATGGGAACTCTGAGGGTGACGGCACGTTCGAATGCTGCCAGATCCGGAAGCACTGTGTCAAAAAGCAACGTGCCGAAATGCTGTCGCAGTTCTGCTTCATATGTTCGTTGAAACGTTCGATTTCCTTTGAATCGTGACACGAGATATCCCACGAGTTTCAAAGCAGCGTTCTGTTGTTGTCGCACATACGCCACGGCCTCACCGACCTGGAGGATTCCCTGCGCTCCCCAATCGGCTGCCTCCAGTGGTACGATCACTCCGTCGCTTGCCACTAACGCAGCAAAACTCACGAGGGATAATCGGGGTGGGCAGTCGAAAACGATGAGATCGTAGTCGGCACGAACGGTTTCGATAGCATCGACAAAGCTACGTTGCAGATCTGCAAACTCCCAAGCCCGCTGATCCGAGATGTCGAATGACGATACCGCAAAGCTCGACGGAACAATGTCCACGGAATCATAGGATGTCCGCCGAATCACCGACCGGATGTCCGGCTCCCGCGAAGGATCGATGAGTTGTTCGATGCCCTTCAATCCTGATGATGCGTCCACAAATGAGTTGGAGAGATTGCCTTGAGCGTCGGTATCTAGGAGGAGAATGCGTTTCCCTCGTTCAATACAGCCGCACGCCAGTAGCCAAACAGCATGCGTCTTGCCCACACCGCCCTTGAGGTTCAAAACAGAAAGCACATGAGCCCGATTTGGACCTTGTTCACGCATACGTCATGCATCGTACCATCGCCGCTACGCGAACTTCAAAAGGTTCAGGAAAAGCAGAGGCCCCCATACAAATCGCCAAGCGTTTATTGTCAACCCAGTAAACGACACAGAGTAGGTCCCCATGCCAGCAGAGCTGCACTTCGTCCTCTCCCACTCCGTTTCTCCGCTGACTGAAGCGTCAGAATCGCCGATGCCATCGACGATGTAAGTGTTTCCGTCGCTTCGGCCGCGAATGCTGTTGACTACCTGCTTGCACAGCGAGCAAAACGAGACACGTTAACACAGCGATAATGTGCCTGAGCTGGTAGGTAATCGCGAGCAGAAGTACCAGTGTCCCTGCAGCAGTCAGCCACTTTATCAAAGCATGTCGTGGCAGCAAACGGTGCGGATGTAACGTGATTGCTGGCTTTGATGTGGTTGCCTGTGCTTCGGATTTATTGGAATGCGGAGAGCCCAGCAACGACTGGAGGTTGTCGCGATCGATGATGCTGACGCCGAGCATCATCGCTTCACGCTTCTCAAACTGAGTCGCTTGAGTCGTAATGACAAGCAATCCCCTCTCCACTCCAAATCGTTTCATGGAACCAGAAAGCTCACGAATGATGCTCATGAGCCCCGACCGAGGCCGACTCGACCACCGCTTGCACTGCACGACGCGCGTGAGGTGCCCTTCGGTCGAATGAAGAAGGAGATCCACTCCCCCATCGCCACCTCGTGGCCCTTTGCGAGTGACCGTCGCGTGTCCAAAGCCATGCCGTTGCAGTGCATCGGCACACCACGATTCAAACTCGTCTGGTGACAGCTGAAGTAGTTCGAATCTCGTAGCCACGGAGGAACCGACATTGCGATGCTGCAATCATAGTATTCTACCAGTTTTAGTGAAATCGCGATAGGTAGTTCATGCCCTCCGCATACGTCGGCGTTCGTATTCGAGCGTCACATGTTTTTACACATGAATCCAATTGTTCGCCTCTGACAAGTCGAAGTGAGTAGCGGCGCATAATCCCGTCCAGTCCATTGCCGCGTGCGCGGCGGTGCTGAAACCATTTCGTGGCAGGCTCCGGCAATATGCCGGCACCCTTCCGGATCACCCGTGGTTGGCACCACACGGTAGGCGCATGTGGTAGCAGTTATTTTGACTTTGTATCCACTTCTCCGAAATGCACCGAAAGGGTTTCATGAAGCCTATTGGAAACCCAGTTGGAACTGTGTCGAAAGCCTTCCCCAAAACACGCCTTCAGAACCCTTTCAGACGGAAGACTTTTTCGTTTTCGGTACCTCTCCGAAATGCATTCGGATGACCAATCTGGAACCCGCTCTGGAAGCGAATCAATCCCCTGTCGGTACCGTGTCGAAACCGTGTCGCCACCACGTCATGAAAACTTGTCTGATACCTTCTCGGTTCCCCTTCCCAACACGGCATCTTGGAATGTAGTGTCACGACCGTACTTACCCAATTCACCCATGACCAAATTTCTGACGGTCAAAGAGGCCGCGAAACTTTCGGGCAAATCTCCTTCGTCCGTGCGTCGGATTATCTATCCGATTCTAGACGATGAATCACATCCAGATCGTCATCACATCGAACCCGACATCGCGACCGCACAGGCGCTGCGATTAAAGGGCGAAAACTTTGCGTGGAAGATTTCGGAGGATCTCCTGCGCCGCGAAGTCCCCGAAGGAGAATCGAAATCAAAAGGGGATACAAGATCCGGAAGCATGGTCGATGACCAATCTGCCGCGATCATTGAAATCCTTCGGGGACAACTCGACATCAAGGACCAGCAGATTGCAGCTCAAAATGAAGTGATTAAGGGACTTTCCGAGCGAGTTCGCGAAGGAAATATACTCATGGGCTCGCTCCAGCAACAACTGGCCCCACCGGATGCTTCGAAGAGAAACTCCGCAGTTGTCGAAGATGCTAACTCGAAATCGGCGACAGAGAAGGGGAGTCGGGTGAATACGCACGCGGAAAAGAGAGTGCGCTGGTGGAACAAGAAAATCTTCTAACGTTTCTTCGTGAAACCAATGAAACCCGACACCGTCGGCGACGAAGCTCCGGGAAAGCGATACCGCTTACCCGGCATCACGCGAGAGGGGATTGCTCAGTTATCGCTCCTCGAAACAGCACTCTGGCCACTCAAGGCAGGCATGCGAGACGTGCCAACATTCGACACGTCATACTCGTTCAAAGCGGAAAGCGAAACGAAGCTGGCGCGCGTGAGCGTCTATGCGCCGCTCGGCATTCAGAGCATTGACGAGTATGTTCTCTGGGGACTCCTTGGCGCGTGCCTCTCGCCATCGAATCCGACTCCGGTGCTCATGGCGACTCCATACTGGATGATCCAGCAACTCGGCATGTCGATGGGGGGATTTCAGTACGACCAACTTCGCACATCGCTTGAGCGACTGGCCGCGGTTGCATACCAGAACACAGCATTCTACAACCCGGTCACACAACAGCATGAGCGAGTAACGCTGCACTTCTTCTCGACTTACCTGCCGACTCGCGGCAGGGGAACCGTCGTCGATACCGAGCGGGCTTGGCGAATCGAGTGGTCGCCAATGTTTTTTCAGATGTGTCAGGCGACCGGCGGCACGTTGCTCTTCGACCTCGATCTCTACCGAGAACTCACGCCAGCGGCGAGACGCCTGTTCCTCAAGCTGAAAGACCGCTTTTGGCGATCGAAGCGAGTGTTCATGAACGTCGACGACCTAACCGTGAACGGGCTGGGATTCTCAGCCGATCGGCCGCTCAAGAAACGGAAGTACGACCTCACTGCCTGTATTCGCGAACTTCTGGATCACGGGATTGTCGAACTCGGTCGCGGACAGACAGACCCGAAGGAACTTCTTCTTAAACGAAGTCGGGGAGTGTACGTTGTACAGTTCTTTGAGGGGCCGTACTTTCGTCGTCCAGTGACGGAACGCACAGTGAAGGATCATTCGACAATTGTAAGCGATCCGCTCTACCAACCACTCAAAGCAATCGGCGTCGACGAACCAGGTATCCGACGCATCTTGTCACAGTGCAGCAGGGGACTGATCCAGCGCTGGATTCGAGTCACCGACACCGCGATGCATGAACACCCGCAGGGATTCTCCGGATTCAAGGTTTCCCCTGCGGCGTTCCTCATGGACGGGATTCAGAACGAACGCATGCCACCCGACTGGATCTACTCCCATGAAAAAGAGCAACAGCGACGACGCTGGGAGCAGGAACGGCATTCACAGGCCGCACAGGAATCCGTCCTGCGGGAGCAGTACAATTCGGCGAGGAAAGCTGTGCTGGCTGAATTCCTTCAGAGTCCAGAGGGTCGTCGATACTACGACGCTTATCAGGCAACGTTTCGCGAGTTCTACCGCATCGTGGACCCGGATCGATACCGGGAGGCTGCAAGAGAGGCTGCGACGGACAAGATCGACAAGGAACATTTTCAGTTCCCGCACTTTGGTACGTGGTTACTGGAACAACATCAGCAAATGAAAACAGAATAAGTCCAGTATTGGTGGTTGCCGGACCTTTTTGAACTTCGGGATATGGTGGTTGCCGGACCGTGCTATTGGCGGTTGCCGGACCTTTTTAAGAATGGATTCCCTCGCGAATGGCTTGCTGAAGCCCAAAGGAGAACCGCCCAGAAGTATCTACAAAGCGTAACTACAAAGCGTTCTTGTTAGAACAAAGACTGCGGGCTGACGCCCGCCTGCTTTGAAAAGAATAGTTGACGTACCGCACGGACGGTCGGAGCCGTCCGTGTCGATATACAACTCAGGAAGAAAAGCGAATTTCTTCATCGCCAACGCTGGCCAGCCGCAGGTAAATAGGTCCGCCGGGCCACCGCCCTACGATCGCCGCCGGAGGCGAACAAGAGGGGAGCGATCGGCGATCGGAGATCGACCAACAATGCGGCTTGGGAAAGCCGAAAACAATCAACTCCTTTATGGGCAGAGCGTCGCCGGCTACCGCCGCGACAGGCGGGCTTTCGACGGCTGGCACTCGTCCCCTCGTGACCGACGCACGCGCAACCCCGCCTGTCGCGGCTCGGACTGACGTCCGGCCTCGACGCTCGCCCGCACCACTCAGGCTCCCGCCTGACCGACCGCGGAGCGGAACTATTCGCTCGCGAGGACGCGTGCGTCCACACCACGGCGAATACCGTGGCATTCGCCATTCGAGACAGCCGCGAAGCGGCCCGTGCGTCCGTGCCAGTAGGCACGGTAATTCTTCAATTTGTCGTCTGGACACCAGAGTAGCTGTACCCTATCGAATTCTCATGGTGTGGTCTGATAGTAGCTTCGTCTCAACTCAGGAGGGCATCTCTTCCAGCCGAAATCTATTGTCAGCGAGCCTCAACCTTACTATTTCCACTTGCTTTCCCTGGACAGTTCGTCTTAAGTCGTTCAGAGTTCGAGTAGTTGCCTTCGCCCCGACAAGAATCCGCCTTAATGCTTCTGGTGGATACGCCAATGTCGTATTGGACAGCTTTGACACCACTCTCCATTCCTTCTCATATCGCCATTCGAGAGCTTTCGTGAGGAGAAACCGACGGAGTTCGAAAACGTCGCCAGATTCTCTTGCGCTCGGAGTAATGGTCGGCATCTTCGCTTCGTACGCTACTTGAAATAGGTGTTCATCAAAAGGCGGATAACTCGTTGAAAACTCAAGACAAAATCCCTTGTGGCTATCTGCGTAGTGACTCCACATGAGCAGATGTTTTGACACCTCAGAGAAGCAAGCAACTCCGTTGGATGAAGCTAACTGCGTGCGGAAGTATACATCACTTGGCGACACTGCATCCGGATCCTTGGCAGAGCGTTCGGCGGCCATCAGGTTTTGTGCAAAGCCGCCATTATCTGGGAGTCGTCAGAATTCAGAAACGCATCATAGAAAATGTCAGACCGAACATCCGCAGGTCGTTGATGGACCACGTTTCTGCGCAGTCGAACGGATCATTGAAGCGGGATGGATGTGAAAAGCCACAGAAGGCTTCTCTCGATGTTCTCAATATTCCGCTTCTTTGGAGGCTGATATCGGTAGACGAAGTTAGTGGTTACTGCCTGTCCTGCATTGATTTCGTTAACCAAACTGAGTGCTGCGTATCTCTAAGTGCGGTTTACTACTATGTTCACGCTGTTTCTCTACACATTGGCATCGAATTCATTGAAAACATGCTGTAGTGCATTGAAGTGAATGGTGCGATTCTTTCAACTCGCGAAGTCGGCACATAGCCAGTGGAGTCGCTTCGACACCATTTGTCAAATCACACTTCCGATATGCTACCTTGACTCGGCAAGAAGCCCGAACCTGAGCTCACATGGAGTTCCAGTCGGTTCAGGAATCAAGTAACAGGCTCGCTACATCATCCGGCGTCAGCGACTCTGGCTGCCTTCCCTTCCATTTGCCGCCAAACATCGACGGAGACCATACGAGCCGGACATCCATCTGCTGCTCCGCGAAGTACCAGAGGGCTTCCTTCGCTCCAGCAGTTCCACTGTCTTCGCAATCGAACAGCAGGTTCACTCGTCGGGTGCCGAGTTGTTTTGCGAATCGCAAGACTTTCTCGCCTTGAGCGTCCGTCATCCGATTCGACATGATTCCCAGAGCTGGCACTCCCTGAATGTCGAGGCCGATAACATCGTTGAAGCCCTCCACGAGGGTAAGTCCATATCGTGCGATGAATTCGCGGTAGCCAGACTCTTTCAGTCGGCTGGAGTGCTGACCGAATAGTTCCACTCCGCGATGGAAACCTTTTGGGAAACGGTGTTTGGCCGGAGGCTCTTGGGCTGATCGTTCGGCGGGGGAGTTGAGTATATTCGCGTTCCTTCTGTTCATATTGCACGTCGCGACCGACCCACGCGAGCACCTTGCCCTGCTCGAGAGCACGGGGTAGAGGATGTTGCCTCGTAGCGACCAGCCCCGCTTGTCACCGCCACCGTCGTTTGGCAGGTAACCGCAACTCCATTTGGTCATCGACTCGGGGGAGAAAGGCAGAGGTGACGACGGACAGGCGGCTGCGGCGGGGTTCATCGCCGCTACGTCTCTAAGTAGCTTGGCGTCGATCGTTGCAAGTTCCCGGACTCGCTCATCGGGGTTGTCTTCCGCCGCGACATTCTTTGAGAGCGGGGGGATTCCTCGGTCCAGTCGCAGCATGTGGCGTTTTGGTGGCCGCTGACTGTGATGTTTGAACGGCATTCGACACAAGGACTCTTTGACCCGTTGGAATTCGTCACCTTTAGCTTGTCACCCGTTGGCTTGCAGGCCGGTGAGCCAGCCATGCATCAGTGTCAACAAGTTTCCGCGACATCCGCATTGATAGGCATGGCACTGCCAGATCTTCTGAGGATTCTCTGTATTGACTGCCAGCTCCTTTCGCCCGCCATGTTCTCCAACGCACCCGAACGGGGACAGTCGATCCGGACTTCCGGCCCAGACCCCTTGATGTCGACAGATACACCACATTTCTTTCGCGGCCGCAGCCAGTGAGGTTGCAGCCTGCAAGGAATCAACGCCGATGTATCCGCCGGGTTTGTTCATGAGGAATTCCGGGAAATGACAGATTCATGATAGCCTATCTGGGTGCCATGCCCCAAAGAATTAATCTCAGTTCCCGAGATGAGGCCCTGTTGCGGCTGCTTGATGTAACTCCGCTGACGACTGCTCAGCTGCGAATCGTGAGTGCGACTTTTCCTGGAGAACCCTTTAGAGACGATCGACGTGTTCGAGAGCCGCATGCAGCGCTGAAGGATGCTGGATTCATCCGCACATTCTTCGCGGCGGTGCCTGGCGGTGGCCAAACAGCTTATTATCGATTGACACTGGACGGACATCGCATGGTTTTTCCGGGGGCACTCAACGGACACTGACACAGTCTGACGAAATTGCTCCATCCCGACTGCGACACACAATGGCGTGTTCAGAGCTACTGGTTCATTCACTTGTCTGCTGCGAGCGCAGTTGCGTGACTGTCGCACAAACCACGGGAGACGGGCGACTCACAATTGAGATTGGAGAACACCGACAGCACCCCGACTTTCATCTTCAGCTTCAATATGCTGGCCGAAACTTCAACCTCGTGTTTGAAGTCGACAACGCGACCGAACCGATCGACTCAGGCCGTGATCAGCGTATTCGCAATAAGATTCTGGGATACGAAAACTATCAGGACTGGGTGCTTCGAACGTGGCAGCAACATGGAGCCATAGGCCACCGCCCAGCTTTTCGAGTCGTCTTTCTAACATCGGAAAGCACTCGAGCTTATCACATTCTTTCGCTGGCGTCTCAACTGTCGTGAAGCATCCGGAACGTCGCGTGATCTACGCCACAACACAGGATGAATTCCTTGCCGCTGACAGAGCGATAACTAATCCAATTCTGAACGATCACACCGGCGTGGAGAGCACTGGTCGATCTCCATCCGTCGAGCCAGTTTGGTGAACGCCGGTTCGTCTGCCCACGAGACCTACGAGCGTATAATTCTCTCGTCACCGAGGATTCGCGAGAAAGTCGCGGTGAGAACGGCTGTCTGATAGGCTGGCCCAGCTGTGACATTCTTCCGCAGTGCTCGGCACGGGTATCAAGCCGTGCCCCTTCATCCGCCCCCACGGATCGAGGAAGTGAGTCGTCGGACTCGAAATGGCATGGCACCGCCTTGTGGTCACGCACATCCCGCGAGGCGGTTTTTCGACTACGACTCCGTGTTAAGCTGGCGTCATGGAATTCCTTGTCACAGTTCCGGCTAACAATGCTCGCAGCCCGCGATACATGGAGAAGGCACTGGCGGCAATCCATCAGGCCAGCCTGCGGTATCCGCTGACTTTGAGATATCGGTCTGAGCAGGATCAAGTCGGCCTATATCTGGAATGTGATCCATACGACCGGGATACTGTGATCGAACCCATCGTCGCCAACTATCCAGAGGCAACTCCGTCAACTATCAACCTTGAGGGCAAAAGCTCCGCAGGCACGGAGCTCGCGATGGACGTGGAACTTCGCCCGAGCTTTTCCAATTCTTCGGCATATGCAGTTTGAGGATTTGCTCAATCGACATTCGCGGATCCCGTAAGCGGTCTGCTTCTGTTCGATTTTGCCGGAACCTGATCTTACGAGCCGCATAGAAATCGAGATCGCGCCTGCCAGCAGCCATCGATGCCATGAGGCTCGAGGAGCTGTGAAGCTGCTGGACCGGGAGTTCTTTCGAATTCATCATTGGTTAGCCTCCTATTTCGCCCATCGGATCACTCGGCCCCGAGCGTGGCGAATCGCTTGGATCTTGGGACTCTTCGCTCGGTGCACTCCGCAACCAAGTCACACAACGATTGAAACCTCTACAAGCCGACTGCACGAACGTGAAGAAGATTTGCAGGCTGCGGCCGACAAACTTGGAGGACACCTGTTCGATTGCCGATTGCGGCTCGTTGTCCGCAGCGAGGCAGGCGACGAAAGCCGCTGTCGAGAACGCCTGCGTCGAATGCTTGGAGCACTTGGAACGTTCACGAGATCCAGACTGGCTACGTTTCAAAGTAGACGTATTCGGAACTCCTCAATCGGAAAACGTTCGCCAACATTTTTGCTTTCGCATGAAGAACTCGCCACTTTATGGCATCCCCCCACGGAAGGGGCTCAGTCTGAACGACTGCAGACCAGTGACCTTCGGGAATTGGAGGCACCTGCGATTTTTCCTTCAACGACAGCGTCGGGAAGCCTTCAACTCGGACATGTCCGCTTTCGCGCAGACCAGCGCCCGGTTGTTTTGTCGCAGGATGATCGCCGTCGGCATATCTACATCGTTGGGAAAACGGGCATGGGCAAGTCGACACTGTTGCAAAACATGCTGGTCGCCGACATTACAGAGAATCGCGGCGTTGCTCTGATCGATCCACACGGAGATCTTGCAGAATCATTGCTGGATTTAATTCCGACACATCGCACGAACGACGTCATGTACTTTGATGCAGGTAGTCGCGATTCTGTGATTGGATTTAATCCACTGGCATGCAGCGACCCGAACCGAATCGATCAAGTGACATCAGGTTGCGTGAGCGCCATGAAAAAGCTCTATGACAGTTGGGGGCCAAGACTGGAAGACACGTTACGCAACGCCGTGTTTGCGATCGTCGAACGAGGCGGCAACTTGCTGTCAGTAATGCAGCTCCTGGGGGAACGATCCTATCGCGAGCAGCTTGTGCCGCACATTCAGGATCCCGTTGTGCGGTCTTTCTGGCTACATGAATTCGCGAGCTGGTCGGACAACTACCGTACTGAAGCAGTCGCTGCAATTCAGAATAAACTGCGTCCCTTCGTCGTGAACAGCACGATACGCGCGATTGTAACTCATCCACAGCCAGCCCTTGATTTTCGTCAGATTATGGATGGTGGCAGAGTTCTGATCGTGAATCTTTCCAAAGGCCGCATCGGCGAGGATAATTCAACATTACTCGGCGCAATGATCGTCACTTGCATTCAACAGGCCGCAATGACGCGTGCCGATCTGATGGAACATGACCGTCGAGACTTCGGATTGTACGTGGATGAGTTTCAAAACTTTGCTACCGACAGCTTCGCTTCCGTTCTGAGTGAAGCTCGCAAGTTTCGATTGTCACTAACGATTGCACACCAGTATCTCGCGCAGTTAAACGAAGAGACGTCAGCAGCAGTCTTCGGAAATGTTGGATCCATCATTTCGTTTCAAGTCGGGACAGATGACGCAGAAAGACTTGCCCTGCAATTGGCAAAGTATCCCGGGCAACTGACCCCAGAAAATCTCTCAGGGCTCCCCAAGTACACGGCCTATGTCAGGCTACTTATAAGCGGTATGCCCAGTCGTCCGTTCTCGATGCAAACCAGCAGTCCAATGCGGCCGATCGATGTGGGGCGAGCTGAGGTAATTCGTCGCGTCTCTCGCCGAAGGTTTTCGACTTCAATAGTTCGCGATGCTTCACAGCAGATCCGAGAATCCACATTCAGCCTGCGGAAAAATGATCGGACCGTTCTTGTCTGATTGTGCCCGTCAGGGAATCGCTGAGGGGCACTATTTACCGAGAGCAAATTCCATTGCTGGACTGGTGATGCCTGCGGCAAGCTTGGAACAGTGTCCTTGATGGACACATTTGGCCTGAGAGGTCTTTGTTCTTTCTCAACAAGGAATCATTGCAATGGTAAAAAAGTCATCCAAGTCCAATCGGAATGGATCGGTCCGTATGCCGCCGGAAAAACGATTCGGCCCCTTTAGCGGTGGGATTTCGATCGCCGTTTGGTTCAACAAGACGGAATCAGAAAACGGCCCGAAGTCATTTCGAACCGTAACGATTACGCCTCGACGATATCTGGACCGCGAAACAGGGGAGTGGAAAGACTCGAGCAGTTACCACATCAACGATATTCCCGCTCTGCTACTCGGACTTCAGCAGGCTCAGGAATATGTCCTCACAACACCTCTCCCGGAATCTGATCAGGAAACAATTCCGTCGGACACGGGAGAACGCACCTCTTGACAAACGTTACTCCAGGCCGCCCCTGTGCTCGTTGCACAGGGGCGCTTTCAAGAGATTGCCTGCGACTGTGGTACAATCGTCATGTCCAAATGCAGAGCGTCAATAAATGATAACTTCGGCCCGCTGATTGCGTATCTTGTTCCTGGAGCGACTGCACTTTACGGACTCAGTCTGTTCATCCCAGGCCTCGCAGGATGGTTCGCGGCGACGCCGACACATGCTCCGACAATCAGTGGATTTCTGTATCTAACCGTAGCCTCGTTGGCCGCAGGAATGACGATTACTGCAGTTCGGTGGGCAATCGTCGATCATATTCACGCCTTGACCGGACTCAAGCCTCCGACACTCGACTTCAGCAAGTTGGCAGATCGCGTCGGGGCGATGCAATTGCTGATCGAAATCCACTACCGCCACTATCAGTTCTACGCCAACATGTTTGTCGCAACAGCATTTGCGTACGCGTGTCACCGTCTTCAAAATGGCTTGTCGTCGGAAGTCGGCATCGTTGATGCCGGTGCCATCATGCCTTGAGCTAGTTTTCTTCGGGACATCTAAGAGACACGCTGAGAAAGTACTATCAGCGGAGTCGCCAATGTGCTCAGACCAGAGTAGGGACGAATGCAGTGGCAGGGGATAACAGAAGGCCCTTCTGAGATTCGGGCTATCTGATTTCTGCCTCAAGTCTCTGCACAAACTCCGCTAGTGACACTCCAAATTCAAGCAGGATTGTCCTGAGTTGAATAATGTCCAGTCGCCGGTCGCCGCGCTCGATTTTGCTGACGAAGGACTGAGTCTGGCCGAGCCGCTCAGCCAGTTCTACCTGAGTTATGCCCGATGCTTTTCTCGCGGCCTTCAGTAGCTGTAAGACGAGTGCGTATTCGTCGGTGTAGATTGATTTTTCTGGTTCTCGCTTGCGTTTCATGCGACGAACCGTAAAGTCCATCATGGAATAGGCCATTGTGGACTATTTTGCAGCAGCAGTTTTCACCATCGCGAGGACAGAATCATGGCAAACGGCGGAAGTCACGGTCCGAAGGGGACTCAGACAAACAGCAACTCCGACAAGAAAAGCACCGGCAAACCGGCCAGCGCTCCGAAGAAGTAGCAAAACAGAATGCTCAGCCATTCTCGCAGCCCGGCGCGGGACCTTCCTGCGTCGGGCTGTCGTGTTTCATATCCACGGTTGTTTCAGCGACGAGTGTTGGTGCAGCGTCTTGTGCGGCATCCAATTCAATGGAAGTGGGCAGAATTACGCCGTCGATCAGCTCCCGCAAGTTGCGTTGAATGCCAGACAGATAGATATCAACCGCATCCTTCAGCAGCGCTGTGACCGGCAGTTTCACTAGCCGACTGATGTAGCGTAGCTGAGTCATTTGCCGTCGAGTAAGGCGGTTCGCCGGCCAGCGAATACCCATAATTGGCTCGTCTGGATCCCAGCCCGGGATTTCCTTCGGTTCTGGCAATAGAGGTGGCGACTCTTCTGGCACAAGTTCACTCTGCCACATTCCTCCCTATTACGAAAGTTGAGTTCGATTTCAGATATCCAATGTTGTGAAGAAATTGCGTCTTGTGGCAAGCTGCCGATCAAATGGTCAGAAAGAACAATTCGCCGAACGCTGAGTCCGTCGTTCCTCCGTCGGACTCCTCCGTCATTCCTGGAATCGAACGATTGGCTGATGAAATAAGCGGCCTTCGACAAGTGTTGGATGAAATCCGAGAAGAACTCTCATGGGTGACTCGCAACGGTATTCCGGTACAGCCCATTGAGCATATTCATGTGACCCGAATGGCTCGCGATGTCACTGCTGGCAATTGGAAAGAACGATTGAAAGTCGAACGCCATTCGCTTCATCCGCCGGGACAGCTTGACGGCCTCGGAACTCTTGAACTGAACCGCCTTGCAGCTGACCTGCAGAATGCCGTTGAACGATTGGCCATCGACAAACTCGCGCCGATTCTACAACTGATGGAAGAAGTACGATCCGCAGTTTCTCAGGCGATTTTGCACTCAGCAACGCATCCTGATGGAGGTGAGGCGAAGGGAGGAAACTTTGTGCAAGCCTCACAGTTCGCAAGCATACCTGTTGCAGAGAAGCTCCCGGGCGGAAACGATGAGGTTCCATTGTCTCCTGGAAAGACGCGACGTCGAAGCCTTTTTTAGACTCAACCCACGTTCTCGCGCTACACCAGAATCACTCAAAACTCCCTGCCGACCGATGTGTCGACAGGGGATTGTGTCAGAGTACTGACACCTGACAGACTCTATTTGCATTGAGACAAGGGAGTTGGCTGAAAACTGAGATCTCGTTCTACTGGTAATCCCATAGGGCCACGAAGTGTTTCCAGTTCTGCGAGCGAGAAATATCCCAACTCACGTTCGTGTCCGATGACAAGTCCAAAACAGAGTCGCTCTGATGGATCGAATTCGGTCAGAAACCATGTCCATGAACTGTCCGGTGTAAAAAACTTGAGCATTGCCGTTGGATCGGCAGAATCCTCCGTGGCATACAAGGCGGGTATTCTGTCTGTCATTTCATCAGGTATGAACACATAAGCTGGATTGTTTGGGTCTCTCGGTATCATCGTAAATACTCCGAACTGCAGAAATGCAAAAGAGCTGTCGATCGTTGTCCAGTGACAACGACGACCACACCTTGGCATCAAATGCAGTGCGGCGCAACTTTGAGTTTCAGGTTGCGATGTCGCGAATGTGAATGTTGACATTATCTGTCATTGTCATCAGCTTGTTCACGAACCGCAGGCGTCGCACGTCTACCTTGCTAAGCAGAGTCGGCTGTAACCATGAATCGCACCGTAACCAACGATGAGACTACAATAATGAAGGCACCGCTGTGTCTAACTCCATCTTATTCAACTTCCCGTGGAAGGGCAGAAGCCCGCATCAAGCTGGACATGAGACACACTCCCTTCTGCTATGCGGCGAGTCGCATCAGAAAAAGAATATTGTGCGTTGTGTCAAACGCATCAACGACGCATAGTTGACGGTCACCGTTCACGTCATTGACATTGCAGTGGACCGGAGCAGTGAACTTGTTTCGAGGTCGATGCTGATAGAAGAAAGAACCTTCGCCCCATGTATCGGCCAGATTCAGTTCTCCAAAACGCTGTTTGAAGGCCTTTGAGTATACGATGCGCCGCAACGTGATAACGTTTCCGACACCGATCAGATCGACCGCTGGTTCAAATACAATCAAAGCACACGGTTGCCGATGCGTGGAAACGTATCTCCGGGCTGAAGCGTAGACCGACGGACCGTAGCGCTTCGACAAATCCACCGGCACTCGGATGCCGATTTCGCAGTCAGCTGCTTCCTTCGTGAAAAGTCCGCCCTGGAATAGAACCTCGCTCGCAAAAACATTCGCCTCTCGCTCGAAGAGGTCATGCGTGTCCGCATCCAGCTCCGAATCTGAGTCTTCCAGAATCTTGAAGGTTGACCGCTGGTGAGGAAGAAAGTCGTGTCCAATCTCGTGGATCGTGATATACGTTTTCCGTTTCGGATGCAGCGTCGGATCAAGGTGAATCATCCGATCGTCGCGATGCAGGAGTCCGATCACTTTCTCTGCGGCACGCTTGAGCACATCGGGCGCAAGCTTCAACGCGTTTGGTAGCCGGCGATAGAAGTTGTCCAGACCAATTCGTTCCAACGCTGATTCCCGAGCTACCTCAAGCTTTGCTGCCTTCACAAGGTCTGCGACAGGAGTAGGGAAGCGTCCGACTGCTCCTGCTTTTCGCAACAGCAGGTCGGCGTATTTCGCAACTTCCTTTTGCGACTCAACGGGCAAAACGGTGTCATCTTGCTTCATCATGATCCCTTTCGCATCCGGAGGAATGCCAAGTACTTCATCAATTCCTGTTCTTCTTCGGCGGTCAATTTCTCTTTAGCAAACGTCGGCAATTTGCCTTGGCGATTTTCTGACGTCGCTGGTCGGATGTAACCCGCCAGCTCCATTAGCTTTTGGTAGAGCGCTGCGTCAGTGATCTCTTGTGGCAATCGCGGTGCGTAAACGACAGCAATTTCATGCAGAATGGTTGGGGACGGTTTTGTGATCTTTCCTGTTTCCAACTGACTCAAATAGGCATTCGACACCTTCTTACTTGAAGCTTCTTCAACGACTCGAAGTGTCAAATTCGCGGCCTTGCGAAGATCCCATAGGTACTGCCCCAACTCACCCCGTTCGGCGAGTGGGTTGCCGGAATTCATTCGTATCTCCTGAGTGAGAGGTGGTGGGTGCATCTCGCAAAGCATTGTACGCACAACGCTTGATTGGTCAAGCATGCGAGTGTTTTGCGTTTTTCAATTTGCATGCTTGACATTTCAAGCAGCCTCCATAGAATGTGATACATGCAGCAAATTCGCTGCGTTTATCACCTTTCCGGAGTCCACCTATGACCACGTTATCACCCGCACATGAAGTTCAGGCTTCCCGCACAGCAGCCCCCAAATGGGCAGCGATTGTTCAGGATACACTCGTGCCGTTGCCTCGACGGCGACTGAAGGTCCGCGACATTCTCGCTCAGGCGGGGATAGCGGAAGGATTACTTGTCCGAGATTTCAACCAACCCAGAGACATCGCCTTTGCCCCAGAAGATCAAGTGGATCTGGCCGAAGGGAATGTTTTTGTTGTTCGCGATGACTGTGCTTCTGGTGGTTCCGTCGATCTTGAGGCACAACCGAAGCTCGCGTTCATCGCTGATGATGCCTGGGAAGTTACCACTCAACCGACGCAGACACTGGCCTCTCTCCGAGGTCTGTTTGATCTTCCAGACGATGCTGTCGTGCTCCGTGACTTCGAGTCGCCAAACGATGTTGAGATTGATCCGACATCAAAGGTTTATTTTGAAGATGGGCCCGTCCTTCGAGTGCGAATTACGTCGGTCACGGTGAAGGTCAATAACCTCCCCGTGAAATTCACAAAACGGGTTGTCACCGGACTCGAAGTAAAGCAGACGGCAATTGCGCAAGGCGTGTCGATCGACGTCGGTTGCGTTCTTTACCGACTGAAACCCGGCGGTGGCCTCGGTCCCGCACTTTCTGATCAGGATCGCATCGCACTCAGGCGATGTGATGAATTCCGTTGTGTTGCCCCCGATGACAATTCCTGAGGTCCACCATGCACCCATTTGTTCAACAAGCGATCGATGAAATTCGATCCAGCTTCCCCAGTCACACAATAGAGTCTGCGGACGATGGATCCGGTGGAGCGTACGTCCGCGTCCATGAACTTGAATTCGGTGAACAGTATACGCCGTCGACGGGCTGGATCACGTTCCATCTGAAGCACACCTACCCGCATGACGATGTCTACCCTCATCACCTGCCTCCGGGCTTGACTCGGAAGAACACTCAGCCCTTGGGAGAGGCATTTCACGTACAAGATATGCAGCTCGGTCCGTTCAAGGGTTCGACCACCACTGTCTCGCGCAGATCGAATCGTTGGAATCCAGCACAGGATTCCGCCGCGCTAAAACTCCGAAAAGTCCTTGATTGGGTTCGCTCACGACTATGAAACAGACACTTCGCATTTCCGATCCACAGTTCCGCCGACTTATGCGCCACCTGTTTCCCGGAGATCGGGACGAACATGGCGCAGTGATCACAGCAGGAATCGTTGAAACTCCTGAGGGAACTCGATTTCTTGCTCGTGATGTCATCCTAGCAAAGGATGGTGTCGACTATATTCCGGGCACACGTGTTTATCGTGCCTTGACGACTGATTTCATCGTCAGAGTTTCCGACCAATGTGTACGCGAGAATCTCTGCTACTTCGCCGTTCATTGCCACGGCGGACGGGACTCAGTTGGTTTCTCGCCAGACGATCTGGCGTCTCACCGACGCGGCTATCCCGGCGCTGCTCGACATCACAAAGAGGTGGTCCGGTAGCGCGCTCGTCTTCGCGGAGAATGCGGTTGCCGGTGAGATTTGGCGCCCGAACGGAACGACGGAACTCGACCTACTGACGGTCGTGGGCTCGAACCTTCGTCACCTCTATCCGTCTCCGCGCAGGGAACATTACGAGCGACGGCAGAATATCATCGCCAGTCAATGCTCTTTGGCGATAGGGGACAGGAAGCCTTATCGAACGCGACCGTTGGCATCATCGGACTTGGCGGAGTGGGATCACTGGTCAACGAATGGGTTGCCCGACTGGGAGTCGGACGGATTATTGCCGTGGACTTCGACCGGTTGGAAACGTCAAATCTTCCGCGCGTCGTCGGCGCAACGCGATTCGATGCAGGGGAGCCGTTCGTCAGCAGTAGCATTGGTTTCGTAAGGTCGATCGGACGTCGACTTGCAAAGCATAAAGTGGTCATCGCCGCTCGGGTTGCGAGGCAGGCAAATCCGCATGTTGTATTTCAGCCGATCATCGGTGACATCATGGACAGTACCGTCGCCCAGCAACTGAGAAACGTTGATTATTTATTCCTTTGCGCAGATGGCATGCCTCCACGACTCGTTTTTAATGCGCTCGTCCATCAGTATCTGATCCCGGGAGTACAGATAGGGTCCAAGGTGCCTGTGCACAAACAGACGGGGGCCGTTGGCGACGTCTTTGCAGTCGCACGGCGGGTACTACCATTTTTCGGTGGAGGGTGCCTGAGTTGCAATAAAATGATTCCCGCCGACAAGCTTCATGACGAATCGTTACATCCAGACGAGCGTCGAAGGCAGCAATATGTAGCTGAAGAGTTGATCGCGGCACCCAGCGTCATAACGCTGAATGCAGTTGCCGCTTCTCTGGCCGTCAATGAATTCCTCTTTGGTTTTCAAGGGCTCTTGCACGAGAGTGTGACAGCAGGGTACGGGATGCACTACCTTCGTGAGCGACGGTACGAAGCGATTGATGTTTCAGCCGAGAAGGACTGTTTGCACTGTAGCGGCACATCGCGTTCTGCGTTTGCACGTGGCGACCGGTGGACGCTGCCGTGCCGGGTTTCAAACCGCGGCTGATGGCTGATGGTCATTGGCGCCTCGTCTTGTTGACCCTCAGGCATGCGTCGACGTTGGGTGAGTCCATCCCTGCAATTCGCCAGGTTGTCTGGCTCTTGGGGAAGACGGACAGCGCGGCTAAGAATTCCTCCAGTCTTCTAGCCTCAGTCCAGAGATCCACGAGTAGTGCGTTGTGTTGCCAGAGATCAGAGTTCTTCCCGTTTCCAGTGCGGTGGCGGCAATGATGAGGTCCGCATCACCACATGGCAACCCACCGGCACGGGCGATGACCCAGAGATCTTCCGCACGCTCAAGGACGCTGTCAGTGACAGGAACAAGCAATGAGTGCCGGCAAAACTCTCGAAATCGCACTAGCTGATTTGCAGCACCCTTCTCTTTGAAGCCTCGAGAAACCTCGAACCGAGTGAATACGGAGAACGCGAAGCTGCCATGAGATCGAAGATAGCCTGCCGCTTTTGCGATGACCTGCGAATTACGCTGTTTCAGCACTTCAGACAGCATGTCGGTGTCGAGGAGAGCGATTTCCATTGGTTCACTCGACAGAGCGGGTCAGGTTGCACCGAGTAATCGATTGATCCAACTTCTCGACTTCCTCTTCGTTCAGACCTTCGTAGACGTTACACCAGACAGGCAGCGATTCACCAGGCTGAGAATCCTGCTCTGGTGGCTGCACGACATCCAAGTCCAAAACTTGCAGGATGAGTCGCTCGTTTCCACGCAGACGGTGCCCCAAGAGCAGTTCCGCAGCAGATCGCTCATTGGCCCGCAGTTCGCCGACTTGACGTGTGATTGTTTCCATCCCGTCAAGTCTATCATGACCACCAGCATTCGGCGAAAGGATTTTTGAGATTTTTATTGGTACCGTAACACGGCATTCTCCGATGTGCTCGAATCATTCACCATCATTGAGCTGGCGGTACAAACGGAGGCGGTATTCATAGAACGCTATCGTCATCGAATGGGCGACTGTTCCTTCTGACGACAGCTTGTAGAAGGTTCGCGTCACGCTTGAACCCGCAATGTCGAAGCTCTGTGACCACGAAACAATCCAGCCGGCCGATACCAGGCGCTGCATGAGCTGGTAGAACTTTGGTCCGCTTTGCTCCTGCCCTTCCTTGCGCAGTGCTTCCTGCATGGCATGCGACGAAATCCCGTCCGAGTTGCCTCGTGCGATGTCCAACACAAGAAACTGAAGATGGGTTAAGGCAGGAAGCGGAATGGGTTCACCACCATTGGAGCTGTAGGGTTCGTCCGGAATATCTTTGGCAATTGGCTCATTCATGATGGTGACCAGACATTGCCATTACCGAGCACGATCAGCAACATTGATTCGATTAGCCCGTGCAAGAGTCACGTGACGTTACTGAAAAATAATGTCGGATGACTATTGACAATGCGACGTGATGCCGATACTCCATTCCGTTGATTGATGCCACCCTGTGTTGACCGTATGGCGACGTGGGTAAGGTGGAACCGGTCAAGAGGAAATCGACAAGAGCCCATTGGCTCCGTGGTCGAAGGCTAATTGCAGTTAAATCTGCCCTCTTTTCGCGTTTTTGCCTTCCCACGTCATTCTGTCTCACGCGGTGCCATCTCTCTTTTCTGACGGCTGATTGTGCGCAATGGTTGTGCGTAATTGACTGTCGCACGTTCTTCTTGGGCCAGAGCGCCTGGGAAAAAGGAGCGAGATGATGACTAGTGCAACGACAAAGAAAACCGCGTCCCAGAAAGCAATGTTCGATTCCGCAGAGGCAGCGCCGCAGCCTGTGGATTTGGTGCTGGCCGATAAGGCACTGCTTTCTTTGCGTGCCTCGGGACACGATTACTGCAGTGCAATTGGCGAAGTGTTCGACAACAGCATTCAAGCGAATGCAAACAACATCCGACTCAAGCTATTCACGGACAAGCGAGTTGTAGGAAAGAACGCAAAGAAGACCGAAGTTGTCGAGCGTGTTGCCATTGGAGACGATGGCGATGGCATGAGTGCTGATGTACTGCATCGTGCCCTGCAACTCGGATATTCCTCGCGATACGATGATCGCACTGGGATGGGGCGGTTTGGCGTTGGTGCGAAACTCGGAGGGATCAGCATCGCTCGACGGCTCGAGATCTGGTCGCGTAAATCGGCCTCTGATCCATGGCTATACACATACATCGACTTGGATGAGATTGAAGGCCAGTCGATGAGCGTTATTCCGCAGCCAGTAGCTAACAAGCTGCCGGACGACTGCGTCGATCTCGTCGGCGAACACGGCACACTAGTTGTCTGGTCGCACGCAGACCGGCTCGCGATGCGGGAAACCGGCGGGGCTCGTCAGGCGAGCACTGTAGAAACCGAGTTGACCAACTATACGGCCCAGACATTCCGCAAGTTCCTTGACGGTGGCATTCAGATCTTCATAGGGAAGCGAGCCGTGAAGCCGCACGACCCGCTTTATTTGATGACCTCAACTCGTTTTCACGCAGGAGAGAATCCCGACCCGACCGCTACAATCGTGGTCGATGACGAGTTTGAGTGGCCGATTCCACGCGATCCAGATCGAACCGCCACCGTAAAGGTGCGGATGACGCTGCTCCCCGAAGCATTCAGGAAACGCCGTGGTGATGGTGGATCGGATATCGCCAAAGATCGACGAATCGACGATAACGAAGGCATCAGCATCCTTCGAGCGGGGCGCGAGATCTTCTTCGGTTACCTCCGCGGCGTGCAGCCATCGGTCGAGAAGGTCCTCATCGACCGTTTCTGGGGAGCTGAGATCACGTTTTCTCCAGAGCTGGACGAGTGTTTTCATGTTCGCAACGTCAAAAAGGGGGCTGAGCCCCTCAACGGCTTGCGAGACAAGCTCAAGGAATATGTCTGGAAAAGTGTCGAAACTCTGCGCAAGCAGATTAGGCACACGTTTGATTCGACGGAATCTGCGGAACAAAAGGAACGCGGCGTCCACAACGAAGCGGAGGATGTAGCAGCCAAGACAAAGGATCTGTCTCCGAAACCGCGGGCTGGCCACGATACTCCAAAGGAAGAGAAAGACCGGAAGATCAAGGAAGCAGCCAGAAAGCTTACCGAAAAAACTCCTGAGCGGGCAGACGAAGTTGAGGAAGAGATTCGGCAGCGACCTTTCACGCTGCTCGCTGAAGGTTTTCCTGGCAGCGAAATGTTCGACATTGATCACCTCGGAGATAACGCGATCGTAAAGCTCAACATGCGGCATCCATTCTACCGTGACATCTATGCTCCGCTGGTCGCGAAGGTAGAGGCAACTGCAAGCAAGAGTGAGGATGCTGACGAACGCAGCTTAGCCCGCTTGGCTCAAGTTGGCCTCGACATCCTAATTCTTGCCTACGCCCGTGCGGAGGGAATGCGCAGCAACGCAACCGAGCACTATGCTGACCTGCGAACGAGTTGGGGATTGCATTTGAAAAACATGATTCAGGAATGGAAGAAATAGTCGTAAACGGAGCTGGCAAGTAACAAAGTGGCCGTGGGGGCATACTCACGGCCACTCTAATTATGAACTCGGTCACAGGTATCGACGCCCCGTCACTTTGACCATATTGACTCATAGGACGACTCGTTCATGGCAAAGACTCGCACAATCCAGCAGGCGATTTCAGACGTTCTGGGTGCTTCAACTGTCTCGATGAGTGCAGACGAAATCTTTGCAGAGATTATTTCACGGGAGCTGTATGAATTTCCTGCAAAGGATCCATTGGCGGTCGTCAAAAGTACGCTTCGGCGGCATTGCGTAAATCGAGACTTTCCAACTGCACGTCGGAAAAAATTCTTTTCCGTTGATGATCAGGATCGCTATTCGTTACTGCCAAAACCAGCGATTGCTGCAGCCACTGCATTTAGAGCCAAGTCGAGTGGCAGTCGAAAAGCAACACGAATCATCTCTGTTCCGCCGGATGATGAATCTGACCCGAACAATGCTGACGCAAAGGGAACAACTCACAACGAAATACAATGGCGACTGCTTGACCTTGGAGCCAGACTTGGAATGAACGTTTGGGCTCCGAAGAATGATCGAGGTCGGATGTGGGGCGGTCGCGTCATTGGTGATGTCCCCAATATGCTCGACAAGTTGCCCCAGCAGTTCGACGACTCGGCTATGGAGATCATTAGCTACATCGACGTTATTTGGTTGCAGAATCGCGCATTGTTCGCTGCATTTGAAGTAGAACACACAACGCAGATTTATCCTGGATTGCTCCGGATGGCGGATCTCATGACACTGGTCCCGAAATCAGGACATTCAATGGTACATCGTGTCAGCGGAAGACCGTTTCGACAAATTCTCTCGGCAAGTGACACGACCAATGTTTCACGTTGGCACTGAAACAGCCATTGCATTCCGTATGCAAGTTTCTGCCATACGACAAGCTTCTCTCCAGACTCGAAGAAGCAAGAAATGTGATTGACGACCTGAGGCCGTCATTCATCGAGCGACTCTCCGGATCCTACGATCCGGAGGATGCATTTGCGGATTGATCTGCGATCTGAAACCCAGGATTGACCGGAACCACTGCATCCGGCGGCATGTTCTCCGTCATTCCTCATATCCAATTCGGATTTGTTGTCATCTTTTCTCACCATAGCCGAGTTCCGCAGGTTCGTGACTCGGTCTCTTGCAATCCTTTCGTTCCTGCGTGACAACATGTGCAATCCTGGGCTTTCGTCGCAAAATGCCCACTTGACATGATGAAGTTCACTGCCCTGCCGGACGATTGCATATGGCTGAATCTCTCAAACAACTGCCGCTGGGAAAGCTGTTTCTTGACGACCAGAATCCGAGGCTGCCGAGCCAACTCAAGGGAGCGGCAGAGTCCGAGATCATTTCGTATATGCTGATGGAAGCTGCGACGCTGGATTTAATGACGGCGATCGGTCAAAACGGATTCTTCGCTGGCGAGCCACTTCTGGTTGTGCAGGACGGAGAGCGATACAGAGTCGCAGAAGGCAACCGACGGCTGACCGCATTGAAACTGCTGAAAGATCCTACGCTCGCTCCAGTTAAGGAACGCAAAGTTGAGCAGATTTTCAACGCGGTGACTTACAAGGAAATCGTATCAAGGGCATTCCGTGTCAGGTATTTCCTTCGGAAGAGCCGATTCACAAGTACCTTGGATATAGGCATATTACTGGAGTTCAGTCATGGGACTTGACGCAGAAAGCAGCGTTTCTGTCCAGAGATCAGAAGCACAACATTTCCAGATTGCTTGCTTGATGAAGCTAGTCGTGAAATGGCAAAGATGATCGGCAGTCGGAAGGATTATGTGAAACGATTGCTGATTGGGTATGAGGTGTTCCTCGCAATCCGGGATGCAAAGTACTTCAAGATCTCAGGGCTCTCTGAAACAACGTTCTACTTCAACTACATCGCAGACAGTTTGAGCCGAGAAAACATCGCTGCATTTCTAGGAATTCAGTTGGATGCCGAGAACCCAATAGATGGACTGAAGAAAGCCGCACTGAAGCAATGGACGCATTGGTTTTTCGAGAAGAACGATGAGAACCAAACAAGAATAAAGGCCACGGCGGAAGAACTACGAATGCTAAATGCGGTACTTGCCAATAAGAGAGCATTCGATGCTTTTTCAGTTGACGGGAAGCGACTGCGTGACGCATACGAACTGACGGCAGAACTTGATGATGTGTTTGTTAATTGCATTACCACAGCCCTCAACTCCCTTGAGACTGCTGATAGCCTTACGCACAGGCTGAACGAGTTTTACGGCTCACTGCAGGAAGATTTACAGGGAATCATGCGTATCGCCAAGAAGATCAAAATAGCCAGTCAAGAGGAAGATGGTGATGAAGCTTGATACGCTGCTGGCGGAGCAATTCAAAAACTTTTCACTTACGCCAATTCACCACAGTGCAGAAATCGCGCACTTGTATGCTGACTATTTGGAGCTGTTGACCGTACTCCAGAATGGCGAGTGGTTCACTGAATCTGAACTAGTGAAACGGTTTATGGATTTTGGCATTAGAGTTCCAAACGTTTCACAAAAAACTGCCGGAACTGCACAAGATGACGAGCCACGTCCGGCTGAGATTGACGACCAATACGATAGCTGGGCTCAACAAGTATTCTCTCAGCTTGACTCGCGGCAGGCATTGTTCGAAGGTGATTATCCGTTTGAAGCTGCTAGGGGAAGGGTTCGCCTCAAAGCCACCTTGGATCTCAGGCAAAAGCTGTATGTGATGCTTTTACTATGCTCAAATCTTCGATACTTTCCAAAACTTGAGCCAGCATTGACGTCTGAGTTTGAGGGAGTCGCATTCGAAGTCCTCAAAGCCTTCCTTCCGGGAAATGCGACAGTTCGACAACTTGGTAAAAACTCTGACTATGGGGGAGACGCAAAGTCAAAGATCTCGAAGCTGGCAAAAGAAATGAACGTGAAAATCAACGAGAGAGAGTTCCAGAAGATTCAAGGAACCCAAGAGCGGGGCCTTGATGTGGTGGGTTGGATACCATTTTCTGATAGATGTTTTAGCTTCCTTTCCATACTCGCTCAATGTGCTTGCGGCAAAAACTGGACTCACAAACTGAGCGAAACTCGTCGGTTTGATAGCAGCTATTTCCATTTTGAGAAACTGAAGCCAATTCATGCCCTCTTTATTCCGCGAGGACTGAACTACAAGGACGATTTGTATCAATCGAGTGAATTGAGTGAAGTACTGTTGTTTGAGAGAGGCAGGATCTTGACAGTACTCTCCACCGCAGATTTTTTTGAGAACTTCGAGTCAAAAAAGATCGTTGATTATTACGTCGCGTTGTCGGAAGACATTGTGTAGTCACTCTTCAATACGGCAGGTGTGTGCAAGCACCGATCTACATTTGCACTGCGAGGGCTTTTAAGGTGGATATCAACGAACTGGTTTGGATGCCCGCCACTTCAGAACCCCATGAGAAACGAATTGACTCATTTGCCTCGTCTTCAGAAAGGCCCATTGCGATTAATACGTGACTCGGGGTGTATGAATCACTGGTACATGCGGAACCGTTCGACACCGCTTGAAAACCCCGAATTGCGAGCTGGAGTCCTTCGCTGTCGATACCGGGAAACTGAATGTGTACGTGTGGCTAGCTGCGTTCAACGTCGCCATTGACAGAATGTTCGACCTTACTCAATGATTCCAAAAGCTGTTGCTTAACTCGCCCGCGCGCAAATTTCGATTTTGGAATTCTTTACTTGCCAACGCGCCCGCGTGGCCTATTCCCACTGCAAGTGCAGTCGGAGTTGTCCTTTGGTCGCAGTCCTCGTTCTTGGCCCCCGCCAAAGAAAAGAGCTTGTGAGGTCGATGTTCCGATCCTCTTCTCTTGATAAACAGGAGCGCTATTCCCACCAAAGGGACCGAAGATCATGGCCGCTAATTGAGAGCATGTCGCACTTCAATCGCCTCAGTGATTCGACTTCTTTTCCAAACGTCTGGGCCGCGTCGGTGTGGAACAGAGCCGGAGTACCTGCCAGCAGTTCTGAAATCTCTTCCACTGGCTGTAGCACTCCCGTCTCGTTGTTAGCATGCATGACTGAGACCAGCAGGGTATCCTTTCTCAGGCGTTCTTTGATGGCATCCGGCTCGACGTATCCTCCCGACGTCACTGGAGCCAAATCGACCTCGAATCCCCGTCGCCGCATTTCATCCAGCGGCTCCAAGACTGCCTTGTGCTCTATTTCGGTCGAAATAATGTGCATTCGCCCGGTCTTTACGCCGTACTCGGTGAGTCCCAGAATTGCGATGTTGTTGCTCTCAGTTGCTCCGCTCGTGAAGAAGATTTCTTCCGGTTTCGCGTTGATGATATCAGCGACCTGTTTGCGAGCCTTTTCAACAGCGTCTCGTGCTGCTTGACCGTAGCTATGTGTGCGGCTTCCAGCGTTTGACGGGGTGAGAAACCATGGAATCATGGCCTCAAGGACGCGGGGATCCATCGGGGTTGTCGCGTTGTAATCGAGATAGACCGGTCCGTCAGGCACGTCAGAATTCCTGTCCTGCACAGGTGGTGCCTGTGCCTTTCACTCATGATTCCCGTGGAAGTGATCCGATTACATGGAAGTGAATTGAATTCACTTCCATGTTGACTTCCATGTTCGAGCAGAAAATGCCCACGTTTGAATACAATTTTCCTGCGATTCGAGGCATTCAGGCAGGGCGAGAGTACTACATCTCGATGTGCCCAATGCGATTGATCCCCCGCATTTTCCTGTTTGACGAGGAAGAACTCAAGCCTGAGCTGCGGGCGCAGCGAATCTTGAACCGCGGACGCATCCCTGAGATGGCTAGATACCTCGTCAATAATCCGAAGTCCTACACGTTTTCCGCTCTGACAGCGTCAATCGATGGCGATGTTGTGTTCCAGTCTCTTGGAAAGGACAACTCCGAACAATCTCTCGGGACATTGAGAATTCCCATGTCGGCTCGGTTCGTCATCAATGATGGGCAACACCGGCGGGCCGCGATCGAAGAAGCGTTACACGAAAACCCCGAGATGGGTGATGAGACCATTTCGGTCGTGTTTTTCATTGATGTTGGGCTGAAGACCTGTCAACAGATGTTCGCTGACCTGAATCGTCATGCTGTGCGGCCTACGCCGTCATTGGGGTTGCTCTACGACCACCGAGACGAGGACGCTCAACTTGCTAAGACGGTCGCCCAACAGGTTCCAATATTCGCCGACCTCACGGAATTGGAACGAAGCAGTATCTCTAACCGTTCGGTGAAGTTGTTTACGCTATCCGGGATCTACAACGCTACCAATGCTCTTTTGGCAGGTGTTGACGCAGATACGAACGACGAGCGGGTCAGTTTGTCCGTCGAATTCTGGAATGAAGTTGCGAAGAATATCCCCGATTGGCAGTTGGCAAAAGACCGCAAAATCACGGCTTCTGATTTGCGCCGCGACTACATTCACGCTCACACACTGGCGTTGGCGGCACTCGGACGAGTGGGAAACCACCTCTGCCGCTTGAATCGCACGGGCTGGAAAGCGAAACTACGCCAAATTGCGTAGTCTGGACTGGAGCGCCCGGGTAATGCTGGTTGTGGGAAAGGGCGGGCGATGAGGTGCCGGCGACTTTCCAAACGAACGGTAGATGTGACGCTCACAGGGAACCTGATCAAGGAACACCTCGGTCTCGACCTGAATCCGGGAGAAGCTGAACTCGAAGAAGAATTCAAAAGGAACGCACATGGCAGCCGCAAACACGCAGGATAATTCAGACAAATCTGCGTTCGCCGAATTGGGGCTGGCCGAAACTGAAGCCAATTGTGTGGCAGATTCGGGAGCTCTACCTTTGGGATGAGTTGCCTTGGATCGTCGGCTATAGCGGTGGCAAAGACTCCAGCGCCGTTCTGCAGCTTGTTTGGTTGGCGATTTCGAAGTTGCCACCTGAAAAGCGGACTAAGCCGATTCATGTGATCTCAACAGATACTCTAGTTGAGCAGCCAGTTGTCGCAGCATGGGTCGACGCCTCACATCTAAAGATGCGTGCCGCCGCCGAAGAGCAGGGGATGCCAATCACTCCGCACAAGCTGACACCAGAAGTGAAGGACAGTTTTTGGGTCAACTTGATTGGCAAAGGGATATCCTGCGCTGAAAGAAATTCCGCTGGTGTACGGATCGAATGAAGATCAGCCCATCGAATCGCTTCATCCGTGAGGTCGTTCCGGGAGTCAAGGCGAGCACTACTTCTGCTGGGGACGCGGAAAGCCGAAAGCCAACGGCGAGCAGCCGTGATGGCCGTTCATGACAAGAAGAAATTTCGAGCGAGGCTTACTCCAAACGCCAGCCTTCCAAACTCTTTGGTTTACACTCCGATCGAAGACTGGACGAACGACGACGTGTGGCTATTCCTCATGCAGGTGAAGAACCCGTGGGGGACATACGAACAAGTCACTGCTTGGCATGTATCAGGGAGCTTCTGCGGATGGCGAATGTCCTCTGGTTGTCGATACAACGACGCCAAGCTGTGGCAGTAGTCGCTTCGGTTGTTGGGTCTGCACGCTCGTTGATCAGGATCGCTCAATGGAAGCGATGATCAAGAACGATGATGAGAAGCTCCTGGATGACACCGCTACTGGAGTTCCGAAACGAGATTGGTGACTTTAGCAATGAGACGACTCGTCGTGACCTTCTCGTCGCATGGGAGGCAACGTATTCTTCGGAGAACGTAAGTCCGACGGCGAACGGTATCTTGTTCGTGGACCCTATCGCCCAAAGTGGCGTCGCCACTACTTGCGAAGACATGAGGTGCAGCAGCAGATCCGTCAGATTGGCCCGCCTGAAGTTAGGAACATTGAACTGATTTCAGTTCCAGAACTCCGTGAGATTGCACGAATCTGGGAGTATGAAAAGGCGAGATGTTTGAGCCGGTGGGCCAAATCTACGAGGAAGTTGTTAAACAGCCGTTTCCGGCTTTGTCCGCCGATGACAGTTCTTTGGCAATGAAGACTTTGAGTTGCTCAAGAACGTAGCCGGTGATGATGATCAAATGTTCAGATGCTGGTTCAGATGTTGAACGTTGAACGCAAGTATCGAAGCATGAGTCGCCGTTCAGGCGTGTTTGATGAGCTGACCGCGTGTCTGAAAACCGCAGGTAGTAACGAAGAAGAGCCGTCGCGACTCGACTGCAGGAAGAAGAGCGAAAGCAAACGGCTGAGGGTAGAAGTCGAATAAGAACCGCGCGTGCCTCAAAAGTTGCTGTTTGATGATGCAGAGATTGACGATCCGTTGGATGCGCAGGTGGAGTCATGATTCTTGACAGCCTGACGCTGCATAATTTCTGCTTGTACCGAGGACGGCAGACGTTGGGTTTTCGGCAACCAACCGAGAGAAACCGGTGGTACTGATTGGCGGTTTGAACGGCGGCGGAAAGACCACGATTCTCGATGCCGTCCAACTCGCTCTTTACGGCCCCCGTGCGCACACTTCCAAACGCGACGGCACCGGATATGAAAACTATCTGCGAGCATGCATTAATCGAGGAGTGGATCGAAGGATGGCGGCTTCTGTTGCCGTACACTTTAGATACGTTTCCGAGGGCGAAGAACACGCCTACGAAGTCCGTCGACAGTGGTCGGAGAAGCGAACGAGTGTCCACGAAACGATTTCTGTTTCCATGGACGGCGAGTACCAGGAACATCTATCGAAACACTGGGGTGATATTGTCGAAGAGCTGATCCCCATTGGCATCTCACGACTTTTCTTTTGATGCAGAGCAAGTGCGTTTTCTAGCCGACGATGAATCCTCGCACCAAGCTCTAGGGACGGCGGTAAAGTCGCTTCTTGGATTGAATCTCGCGAGAAACTTATCGCAGATGCCAGTGTTCTCGAAGGGAACGGCTTTCCGAGCAGATGTCCGCTGTTGGCAAAGATCCGCAGCTGAAACAGCTCTTCAAAGATCTCGCCGCCAAAGAAGAAGTCACGGCTTAGAAAACAGGAACTTGGTTCAGTCAGGAACAGTCGATTGCGAGCGAAATTGGCACGTGAGTCGGCGGAAGAAAAATTTGCGTCCATCGGGGGCGACCATGGCTTCAACGGGAATCTCGCCGGAGGGAACTCGAGGAGATCAAGAACTCGAAAAAGATGTACTGTCAGGACCTCAGCAGATTGGCTACTGGCGAACTTCCGTTTGCCCTTGTTGCTGATCTTGTTGATAGCGTCGCAAAACAAGACGCTGCCGAGAAGCTCGGTCGTGAGACAGCTATCGTTCGAGATGTGCTCTCTGCTCGTGATGAGGCAATCGTCAAGACGTTGCGACAGGAAGGTGTCGATGAGAAGACCATCAGGTTCTGATAAAGATTCAGAAGGCCGATCGCGATGCACGTTCGAAGGAATTTCGAATCAATCGCGACATGGTCTTTCGGAATCGGCCAGAGCGGCAGTGCACAGGCTGCAGAATGGAGCGTTGTCTGGTCGGCTTGGGCACGCAAGAGAATTACTTGATCGGTTCGACAACTCTCGAAAACGTCGTGATCAGCTCGAACGTTCGATCAACATGACGCCAGAAGATGATTCTGTGTCCGACATTTTCGATGCGATGAAAAAGGCGATCGAGAAAGAGTCGGTTCTGTGGGCAGGTGAAGCGGCTAGAGGATGAATTGAAGTCCCTGCAGTTGCAAAGGGACGAGCTTGCTCGCAAAGTCGCTTCGATTCGCCGTAAGCAGGTGGATCGTGATATTGACGGCGAGCAGGCCGCGAGAATGAGTGAAGCTTGCCATTCGAACACAGGAGACGATGCAGTTGTTCCTGAAACGATCGACGGCTCAGAAAATCGATCGATTGTCGAAGTTGGTCAGCGAGTCGTTTTTCAATTCCTTTTGCGCAAGCAGGCATTCGTCGATCACGTAGAAATTGATCCAGAGACATTTGGAATTACACTGTTCGATACCCTGGGGGCCACAGTTCCGAAGGACAGGCTCTCCGAGGGCGAGAAGCAGATCTTCGCAATCTCTGTTCTTTGGGGGCTTGCAAAAGCGTCTCCGCGACCATTGCCGGCGATCATCGATACACCGATGGCTCGGTTGGATTCTGAACATCGCACACATCTGGTTGAACGCTACTTTCCAAACGCGAGTCATCAGGTCATCATTCTGTCGACCGATGCTGAAGTGGATGAAACCTACTATCCAAAATTAGAGCCGTTCATTTCTCATGAATACCACCTTCAGTACAACGAGAAAGAACAATTGACGACGGCCGAAGAGGGATACTTCCCTTCGTTTCGCAGGCGAAAAGCGAAGGGTGTGAAATGAGCATTAAGCAGATAAAACTTTCAAATCAGGCAAAGGAACAGCTGATTCGTTTGAAGACGCGAACTGGTATCGAGCATTGGAACATCCTGTGTCGATGGGCGTTTTGCGCGTCGCTTCGAGAACCAACACCTCCCACGCCCGTCGAGCATCCGGCCGACAGCAACGTCGAAATGAGCTGGCAGACCTTTGGTGGGGAATACCACGAGCTCTACCTAGCGGTTCTCAAAGAGCGCTGCGAGCGAGACGGACTGGATTCCTCCGATGAAGCCATTCTCAGCCAACAATTCCGCCTGCACCTTCATCGAGGTATAAGTTACCTGGCCACACCAAATGCCGTGAAGGGTGTTCATGATCTGGTGGCGATGGCAACACAATCGGGTAGCTGCAACGCGTAAAGTTCACGTTGCATAACGCCTTTTATGCAATCTATTATGACCCCACTTTCTTCCTCCTCCTGAGTTGAACAATCACGCACTGATTCCGGGCAATCGTCAACTTTCCGCGACCTCCGGTGTCGCGGTGCCATCGGTCATCCGCGATGCGGGGCCGGATGCGATCCGGCGGTTCGTCGAGTTCTTCACGGCGAACATCCGAAATCCCAACACTCGTGCCGCATACTCGCGGGCGGTGAACCGGTTCTGTCGTTGGACGGAACAGCACAAGTTGGCCTTGGATCGCGTGGAGCCAGTGCTGGTTGCAGCCTACGTTGAAGAACTACAGAAGCAGTATTCGGATCTTTCGGTGAAGCAGCATCTTGCAGCAATCCGGATGCTTTTCGATTATCTCGTTACTGGCGGCATTCTACGCGTGAATCCCGCTGCATCTGTGAAGGGTCCAAAGGTCGTCATTGCGAAGGGCAAGACGCCGATTCTTTCTGCACGCGAGGCGAGGTTGCTACTGGATTCCATCGATGCGACGATGCTCTCAGGTCTTCGAGACCGTGCTCTCATTGCACTGATGGTTCATACATTTGCACGAGTGGGTGCAGCTCTCAAGATGAAGGTCTCGGATGTTCGGCTTAGTGACCGCCGATATTGGGTTCGGTTGCACGAAAAGGGTGGCAGGCACCATGAAATGCCACTTCAGCATAACGCCGAGCGGTATCTGCTAGAGTATTTGGATGCAGCTGGACTTCACGATCAACCTGCGTCTCCTCTGTTTCGCACCATCGGACGTCGCCGCTATTTAACTCCGAATGCCATGCATCGAAATGATGCTTTGCGAATGATTAAACGTCATGCCATTGCTGCCGGTATCTCTCCGCACATCTGTTCACACACGTTTCGAGCCACTGGAATCACCGAGTATATGCGGAACGGAGGAACGCTCGAAAAGGCTCAGCAAATGGCGGCTCATGCCTCGTCTCAGACAACACAAATGTACAATCGAGTCGCTGATTCGGTAACGCTCGACGAAGTTGAACGTGTGTTGATTTAGACCTATTTCATAGACGTTGAATCACTAAAAAAAGCATCCAACCGACATCGGTCGACTGGATGCTCAATGGTTCAAGAAGCCGCAAGGCTTCAAGATGCAAAGTTCACTAACTTCTACGGGCGGAAGACAGGCCAAAACCGTCGAAACGGTAGCCGCCCCCGTCGTAGCAGACGCGCAACCCGTCGGCATCAAAGATACCAACGCCGACACGGTCGCCATCAGCATCGTTGTCCGACACACGCACGTAGGTACGCTCGAAGAGTCGTTCATCGCGCTGCTTGAAATGCAGAATCATGGCGAACGTCATGGTGACTGTCGTTGG
>JAXMBU010000071.1:0-35877 GCA_046349735.1 Planctomycetaceae bacterium | reverse complement strand
CGTTTGCGGATCAGCTCAGAATCGCATCGACAACTTTGCCATGGATGTCTGTCAGGCGGAAATCTCGGCCCTGATATCGATACGTCAGGCGCTCGTGGTCGAATCCCATACAATGCAGGATCGTTGCGTTGATGTCGTGAACGTGAACGGGATCACGGACAATGTTGTAGCCGTAGTCGTCGGTTTGTCCGTGAACATGTCCAGGGCGAATGCCTCCCCCGGCCATCCACATAGAATAGCAGCGGCCGTGATGATCGCGGCCGTAGTTGTCCTGAAGTCCGCCCTGTCCGTAAACCGTGCGACCGAATTCACCGCCCCAGATGATCAGAGTATCCTCCAGCATTCCTCGCTGCTTCAAATCCACAATTAGTGCCGCCTGAGGCTGATCGATATCGTGACACTGCTTGGGCATGTTGGTAGGCAATCCCCCATGCTGATCCCAGCCGCGATGATAGAGCTGGACGAATCGCACGCCTTTCTCAAACAGTCGGCGAGTTAACAAACAGTTCGCCGCGAAGGTGCCCGGCTTCCTGGCTTCTTCACCGTATAGCTGAAATGTGGACTCCGATTCTTTTGTCGTGTCAATCAGGTCCGGGACGGACGACTGCATACGGAACGCCATTTCGTACTGAGCAATTCTGGTGGCGATTTCGGGGTCTCCGGACTCCTGCAGTTGTTTTTCATTGAGTGAGGAGATGCTGTCCAGCATTTTACGGCGGAGACCACGATTCATGCCTTTGGGGTCTGACAAATACAACACCGGATCACCAGAGCTTCGCAGCTTCACACCCTGATGGCTGGATGGCAGGAAGCCACTGCCCCATAGTCGTTCCAGTAGTCCCTGATTGGCGTCAGCGCCACTGCCATGAGAAATCAGCACAAGGAATGCAGGAAGGTCTTCGGCTTCGCTGCCCAGTCCGTAGCTGGCCCATGCACCGAGCGATGGCCTTCCGGGTTGTTGCGAACCGGTCTGAATAAACGTAATTGCGGGATCGTGGTTAATCGCTTCTGTATGCATGGAGCGAACAACACAAATCTCATCGGCGACTTTTCCGGTATACGGCAGTAGTTCACTTAAACGCAAACCGGACTGGCCGCAACTTTTGAAGCCGAACCTTGATGCGATCACGGGAAAGCTGGACTGACCAGACGTCATCCCCGTGAGTCGTTGCCCTTGACGAATGGAATCCGGCAGCTCGGTTCCATGCAGCTTCTTCAGTTCCGGTTTCTCATCCAACAATTCCAGATGCGATGGACCACCGGATTGAAAGAGGTAAACAACCCGCTTTGCTTTCGGCGCGAAATGAGTCAGACCCACATCTCCGCGGCCCGTGGACTGCATCAGTGAAGCCAATGCGGCCGAACCGACAGCGGATCTCATTAATGTTCGGCGAGTTGTCATGAGTGGTCTCCAGCCCCGCGATTCTTGAGGGGGGTCCGTGGGCCGTTCTTTTTACAAATGCGCCGCCCTGATGCCCACGTGTGAGTGGACGACGGGGCGTCAATGCGGCATCAACGTTTTTCATTACGTCGTCAGGCTTCAACGTTCGGAGGCCTGCGATCTTTGAGATTATACACAAGTCCAGGCCGGCAGGAACACCTGGCGACCCATGCTGATGCGATCATTTTGGGGTGAAGAACGCCGTCTCTGATTATTCCTGCTCGTTCGTCATATTTCGGAGCCGTGTGATCGGCCGTAGAGGAATGCAGCGGGCTTCGAATCCTGGTCGTCAATCCTCGTGTTTCTTGCCGAGTTCGACCTGTACCGTTAGCGAAATCAGTCTTCGAGAAACGAAATGGCTGGGTTATACTTCGCCCCAAAAAGTCAGGGAATTCGACCGCATGTGTTCACTGTTTTTGCGGCGGAGCAGAAGAACTTGCCATCGACCTCAAAGGATTGAACTCGATGTTCACTCAACGTGTTCTTTCAATTTCGATGCTGTTGCTGATGTTCTTCGGGGCGGGGTGTGGATCTCAGTCTCAGCAGGACGGGACAACAGGTGGTGCGGCTGCGGAGAGTTCACCTCGACAGAACGAAGCGACCGAGGAAACTTCCGGTCAGATGATTGTCGATCTTCCATCGGACGTTCGTGAGGTCGGTTCACCTGACAGCATCGTTCCACGGCCTCCCTCAAAAAAGAAGCCCGACAGTTCAAGTGAGGCTGAATCAAACCCCAGCGAAAGTACAGCCCAGTCGCCGGGAAATAGTGAGGGAGAATCGGCGGCGGAAGCCGTCGCTGAAATGACAAACGATGAGCCGGACTCTCCTGATCCTGCGATCACGAATAACGGCAGTGAGGCCTCCTCGAGTTCTCCACCGCCTCCACCACCGATACCGAAACCGGCTGGCTCAGCACCGGTGAATTCCGATCGAAATGCGAGTGTGACCGATGGCTCCACCGTGGTTACGAAAGCGTGGTCATTCAACGTGAAGGTGTCTCGAAGGGAGCACAGGGCTTCTCGTCAGAACTTGTCTCGCCGCGCAGTCGAGAACCCTCCGGCGCCCGAGGCTCGGAAGGATCTGATCTCTGCTTTTTGGTGATGATCGAGGAGATCTGTCATATGGTGCGAAGTCAGCATTCCTTACAAGCGAGCGCCCGGAACATTGCCAGAACCGTCGATTTGGTCACTGGAATTTGCTCAGGATCCTCAAAAGCACGTTGTGCTGATGGAGATTCAGCGTTTGCCGGATGCAGACTTCTGGAGGCAATTGCGTCAGAAGGTGCAAGCGTCTCCGAATCGTCAGCTGATGTTGTTTGTGCATGGCTATTGTGCCACGTTCCGCGATGCCGCCAGACGGACAGCTCAGATGGCCTATGACATGAACTATCAGGGACCATCGATGTTCTTCAGTTGGCCGGCGGGCAGCGATCTTGAGGGATTTCAGGAACGAGCCAATTACCTGAAAGATCTGCGCCGCGCTGAAGAGTCCGATGAAGATCTGATTGCGGTCATCGAGAATATCAGCCGCTGGTCCGGTGCCGAGCGTGTTCACCTGGTGGCGCATAGCATGGGCAACTTTGTGCTAACGGAAGCACTCAAGACCATCAGTGATCGCAACGGAAAGAGTAATGATCTCCCCAGATTCTTTGATCAGGTTGTGATGGCTGCTCCGGATCTGGATGCCAGAGATTTTGTCAAAAAATCCGGACATCGAGTTCGCGGGTTCAGCCATCGATTTACCGTGTATGCCTCCCGGCAGGACAAGGCTCTGAAGCTTTCCAGGTCCGTTAACGGTTTTGAGCCGCTCGGGTTACTGAATGACTATTCTCGACAGGGGGCCGAGGCACAGTTGTATGAGCTTGTCGATGCGTCAACTGCTGAGAGTAGCTGGTTTGATTCCGGACACGTTTACTATGGGGACATGCCTGAGATGCTGATCGATCTGGCCTTCGTCTTCCGTGGAATCCCCGCGACTTCTCTGCAACGAGGACTAGGTGAAACGCCGCCGTTGTTCCGGCTCACCTCAAGATCGAAATAGCGGTTCACATTGCCCCAAAAAGGGGGCGGGAGTTTTTTCTATCACGACTTGCAGCCTCTTTGGCGATTAAATCCACCCGGTAGACCCTTAACCAGCAGAAAAAGACTCCCAACCCCTTTTTCATCCGCTCAAAGAGAATGACTCCCGCCCCCTTAATCTCACCGGGAAAAATCCTGTTACTCAGGCCATTGTTTCTGCGGTTAACCCCGTCACAACAAAAACTTCCGGCGCAGGCAGATATTCGGTTGCCAGTTTCAGTTCAGTTTTGACATTTCCCATGCTCGATCGCCACATCACAGAAAGAATCTCAGACGCGGATTTAGATCGAATCATCCAAATGGCATGGGAAGATCGCACATCATTCGACGCGATCCGCAGTCAGTTCGGTGTGACTCCCGGCGAAGTCATCAAGCTGATGCGACAGCAATTGTCGTCCAGCTCATTCAAACTTTGGCGAAAGAGAACGGCCGGTCGACGGACGAAACATCAGGCACTCAGAAGCTTCCGCATTGGTCGATTCCGAGCCCCCGGGCAACGTGACTGATCGCGAAAGGGGTGGCGGGAGTTTTTTTCTACCCGGACTTCAGTGGTCACTCCGTTGCGGTGAAGTGTTCCAATGCAAACCTCAGAAAAAGACTCCCACCCCTAGTTCTCACCGCTTCAGAGTGCATCCAGGGTTTCGGCTGCCATAAGATCATTGATAATGTCATCAAGTGCACCGAAGAACCAGTCGTCACCAGTTCCGCCTGTCATCGAATCGTCATCGCCCGCATCGTCGAAAACGTTATTCTTCGCCTTCAATGAAACAACAGGATTCCCGACACCGGCCCTCAGGTTGGCGATTCTGATTGAATAGGAATTGCCGGAGGTCCATTCGGCTCGAAGCACGTTCAGGTTACTGAGGTTTGTATCACTGGTCGTGTGTCCGGCTACCAGAATGTCATCACTTGTGCCGCCGTTGAGTGTGTCAAATCCGGCGCCGCCGATCAGGATGTCGCGACCATCACCGCCGTCAAGAATGTCTGCCCCTTCAAGGCCCACCAAGACATCATCTCCATTGCCTCCAGTCAGTCGATTGGCCAGAGCACTTCCAATCAATGTGTCATGGCCGGTACCACCTGTCGCATCTTCGAATGAACTGTCGGAACTGAGCTTCAGCGTTCGATTGAGATGCACGTTCTGTGTCAAGTTGGAGCCGAGGCGGAGAGAAACACTTGTGGCCAGAGCCCCAAAGTTCAGCGTATCAATTCCTTCGTTGGTATTCTCCGTCACCTGATCCGCTTCGGCCGTGGTTGCGGCTGAGAACAAATACGTGTCATCATTGAGTCCTCCAACGAGGAGGTCGCTGCCCGCTCCTCCGTTGATTTTGTCGGCGCCCGGACCACCGGTCAGCGTATTGTTAAGGCCGTTGCCAGCAAGCGTGTCAGCTGCGGCCCCACCGATGGAATTCTCAAACGTGTTCGGAGAATTGAGCTTCAGCGTTCGATTGAGATGCACATTTTGTGCAATGTTGGAGCCAAGATGAAACGCGACGTTTGTCGTCAATGCCGCGAAGCTAATCGTATCAATTCCTTCGTTGGTATTTTCCGTCACCTGATCCGCCTCGGCCGTGGTTGCAGCGGAGAACAAATACGTGTCATCATTGAGTCCTCCAACGAGGAGGTCGCTGCCGGCTCCTCCGTTGATTTTGTCGGCACCCGCACCACCGGTCAGAGTGTTGTTGAGCCCGTTGCCAGCAAGCGTGTCAGCTGCGGACCCACCGATGGAATTCTCAAACGTGTTCGGGGAATTGAGCTTCAGCGTTCGATTGAGATGCACATTTTGTGCAATGTTGGAGCCAAGGTGAAGTGCGACGTTTGTCGTCAATGCCGCGAAGCTGAGCGTATCAATTCCTTCGTTGGTATTTTCCGTCACCTGATCCGCTTCGGCCGTGGTTGCGGTTGAGAACAAGTACGTGTCGTCATTGAGTCCTCCGGCGAGGACGTCGCTGCCCGCTCCTCCGTTGATTTTGTCGGCGCCGGGACCTCCGGTCAAAGTGTTGTTAAGCCCGTTGCCGATCAGCGTGTCTGATCCGGAGCCACCGACCGCATTTTCAAACTGTGAGCCAGAATTCAGTTGTAGGGTCAGGTTGGAATTCACAACCTGCAATCCGGACAAACTCAGGTTGAGATTTACACCAAACGCAGAGGTGGGAGAGAAATCCAGTGTGTCCAATCCACCACTGGATTCATCCAGGGAATAAACCCCTAGCTGCGAATCGCTGTCAAACTGATATATATCTTTTCCTCCTCCTCCAACCAATGTTCGGTCGCCTGAGCCATGAATGACGACTTCCGTCTGATTAATTGATACTCCTGCCGCAGCGACCACGAAAAGGTCGTCTCCGGCTGTGCCGACAACCGTTACAGAATCCCTGGCCTCCACTTCAAACAACTCGATTCGTGTTCCAGGATCAAAGGTTCCCTCCAAAACTGGTAAGCCACCACCCACGGACCTTGTTACCGTCACTGTCGCGTCCGCGTACGTCACAGTAAAGGCGTCCTCCTCGGAGGTTCCGTCCAGTTGATCCATAACATTAATGACAAGAGGCTTCTCAACGAAGTTTCCTCGCGCATCGGTAGAACGGACACGAATGGACAATTGGGACTGGATTTCATAATCCAGAATCGCGGAAGTCTTCAGCGTATTACCGTCGATCTCAAAGAGTGCGTTTGCCGTATCTCCTGCCCCCGGAACCAGCGTGTAGACGTATGCCGGATCTGTAATTGCAGCGATCGCGGAAACTCCGGTGAGTGAATATGCTGCACTGACGGTGGCGACGCCTCCCACTGATGCCGAAAATTCGCCCACAGAGAAACCGGCAGGCATATTCTCGCTGACGCTTGCCGAAGACAACGAAAGGTCGTTCGGAGCAAGCCGCGTGTAGGTTGTCTCTGCCTCTGTGTAGTTGAGAGTGAACTCAACGCTTGTTCCACCACTGAAGTCGACATTGGTCACGACGACATTGTCGAGAGTCCAGCTCCAGAATTCCAGATTCGCGCTTCCATAGAGCTTTGTGAAGTCGAGTTCTACTGCCTGGTATTGTGTTCCCACTGCCGATGCTTTCCAGAGCAGTGCTGTTGCCTGGTCGACATTCGCAGTGAGATGAAACTCTTCCAGCGTCGTAGTTCCCTTGGTACGCTGAGTATCTTTTGCGCCCGCCGGGATAGTCCGTGTGACTCCTCCGGAGAAACCTGTGATCTCGATCCAGTTCTGGTGGCTGGATTCGGTCACTTCGCCAGGGATGGTATTGTTCAACTTCAGATAGGCAGAGACATTGGATGCGATTGGGGCTGCCATGCTGAGCGGGGCCGTGGTCGAAGCTCCAGCCGTGGGCAAAGCGCTGGCTTGCTGCTGTACTGGCGTCAGCGCCGCTCCGGCCTGTATTTCATAAGACGCTTTCACGGTTCCCTGCGACGTACCATCGGAGGTACGTCGTGTGTAGGTCGTCTCTGCTTTTGTGTAGTTGAGAGTGAACTCAACGCTCGTTCCACCACTGAAGTCGACATTGGTCACCATGACATTGTCGAGTGTCCAGCTCCAGAATTCCAGATTCGCGCTTCCATAGAGCTTTGTGAAGTCGAGTTCTGCCTCTTTGTATTGAGTTCCCAGTGCCGATGCTTTCCAGAGCAGTGCCGTTGCCTGGTCGACATTCGCAGTGAGATGAAACTCTTCCAGTGTCGTTGTTCCGGAAGTGCGCTGAGTTCCTGTTGCGCCGGCCGGGATAGTTCGCGTGACACCTCCGGAGAAGCCAGTGATTTCGATCCAGTTCAGGTGGTTGGATTCTGTCACTTCGCCAGGGATTGTATTGCTCAACTTCAGATACGCAGAGACTTCTGGATCGGATTGCAGCGAACTCAGATCCGGGAGGTCGTTTCTGTGTCCGGTAGCAGCGATGGCAGAACCCCAGGTAAAGGCCGCGAGCATGGCCCGGCATTCCAAACTTTCAGGACGCGGAGACTCATAACGTTTCCGCCGACCATTTGTTTTAACGCCTGCGTATAACTGAAAGAACGATGAACGCATGGGAGGAAGGCCTGTTCCAAGCTTTGGCGACTATGACTTCGATATTTTGGATTAGAAGATTTGCTGCTAATCCCCGGGAGGGCAATTCTCTTGAGGGGGCGAGTGGACGTAGATCTCACGACACTGCTGCCGTCAGGTCGCCAATCTAGCCGCCCGGAATCCATGAAACAAGGTTGGACTCTCTCACGGTGCTACGGCGGCTGTCGTCGCCGATTTCGGTCGAAAAGCGACCCCTTTTTTCTTACTGGCAGGTGAACAAAATATCCGGGGAAACGAATCGCTCGCAGCGCGTGAGTTTCATCGTTTCCCCGGAGTTGCTCTGATGATCAAGACCCGATAGAGCATCGGACTGCCTAAGCGGCAAACACGTAGATCTCGATCACGGCACAACGCTACGCGACTCCCTCCGAAATCAACAGGAACGAAACCGGAACGATGACTCAGATTTTCGAAAAGAAGCGGTCCGTATTGTTGGTAAACGATCAGAGACTCGACAGCGACGGTCGCTTTTAGGGGAGAATCTTGATGAGCGAGGTGAACATCCCCGCCAAAAAGTGGCCAAAACACCACCCCCGGTCCATCAGTCAGTCTCATTCTGTCACTGGCAGAAGAAGAAGGGATTTGCAGGCCTCGCATGAGTTGAGTTTCCGATCCGATAAAGGATATCCCGGGGCGGCCTGTTGTCTGTCCTTTCCAGCAACTCATGCGTGTCTCGGATTCATTCCCATGATACGAGGAAGAGTATCGCATACGCAGAAAATCTCGTGGCTGACGTGTCCGGTCGGCGAGGGGAAAATGTGCGCCTGAGATTGCGAAATTCGGATCTCTTCTCGCCCCTTGAGGTCTTCCTCGTGTCCGATCATTCGCGTTGGTGTACGTCAAAGTCGCTAAATTCAGGTACAAATCGCAAATTGGCGATTCGAGGTGATTGCCGTTCAGATCTCGAAATGCTGCTGTCACTTAGGATTCTGTGCACGGGGGCATGATGAACGGTTTCTCAGTCGGAGAACATCCGTGAAATGATGGGCTTCGTTTCGTATCATGATTGTCGGCAGGTGCTTTGCACGCATCGCCGAAAACCAATCAGGGTTGGTGACACCGTTCATTGACGCTGATGCCCATCTAACGCTGACTAAACGGAAAGAGATTGCTGTGCAACGCCCACATGGAAACTCGGCTCCTCTGCCTGATCCGACCGTCCTGATGACCGAAGGCTGGCACTGTCTTCATATCTATTATCGAATCAACCAGCAGGCGTTGACGGCCCTGGATCCTGCGGAGCGTGCTTATGGCCGAGCAGAAGTGATCGATATTCTCAATCCGGAAGGAGAATATGTCCCGGTTCGGATGCAGGTGTCTGTTGTCTCCGGTCATCGAGCGGATTTTGGTCTGATGATGATGGATCCGGATCCTCTGAAAATCGACGCGATCACTCAACGTCTTCGCGCCAGCCGACTGGGGACAGTTCTCGAGCCGACTTATTCATTTGTCTCGATCACCGAAGTCAGCGAATATGTTCCCACGATCGAACAGTATTCCGAACGTCTGGTTCGTGAGGGCACCAAGCCGGAAGACCCCGCGTTCCAGGCCAAGCTGAATGCCTATAAGCAGCGGCTTCCGGCGATGAATCAGCAACGACTCTATCCGGACTTTCCTCCGTTTCCGGTGATGACGTTTTATCCGATGAATAAAGCTCGCCATCCTCTGGCGAACTGGTATGCCGAACCTTTCAGCTTCCGCAGTGACCTGATGGCGGAACATGCGACGTCCGGGATCAAGTTTGCTGGTCGAGTGTCTCAGTTGATTACCGCCTCCACCGGCTTTGATGACTGGGAGTGGGGCGTAACCTTGTGGAGCCGTGCTCCGGAGCACATCAAGGAAATCGTCTACACGATGCGTTTTGACAAAGCCTCCGCGAACTATGCCGAGTTCGGGCCATTCTACGTCAGCTACATCATGTCCGCCAAAGAAGCGCTGGAACATCTTCGCGTGTGATGGCATCGATCGACGCAGGGACGACGCTCGGGGCCTGGCGATCTAATCAGCCGGAACGCGTTAGCGTCTGGTTCCTGCAAGTCGTGGTGCTGATTTCATCCTGCATTCTCCTGCAATTTCGCACGAATTTGCCGACTGAAGTCGGCACCACGAATCACATCAACAACTTCACGGCGTCACCATTTGGAGCAAAATGCTCGGCCATACCGCGAACGGGTTGGCCGAGCGATCTCATTCACCTTACGAGCACAACGGCCGCAGCTGTTCCAAAATCTTGGGAATGGCTTCAAATGGCGATTCGGCTTCTTCGTATTCCAACGCGACAAAACCTCGGTAGCCCGCGTTCTTCAGGATCTCGACGATCTTCGCATAATCCGCTGGCTGCTTCTTGCCATTGATGGAAATTGAAGCCTTAATCTGTGCATTCACAGCATATGGTGCGATCTTCGCGAGATCTCGATAAGGATCATCCGTCTGGAAGTTTCCACTATCAAAATTCACGCCGAACCACGGTGAAGATTCAACCTTGTCGATGATCTTCATCATCTGTTCCGGAGTTGCCGTGATCCCGCCGTGATTCTCCAGAGCCAGGAACACGCCCTTCGTGGCGGCGTATTTCAGTGACTCATTGATCCCCGCTGCACAGCGTTCGATCGCGGCGTCTTCCGTATCGCCGCTGGGCACTTTGCCAGCGAAGATTCGAATGGCCGGTGCCCCCATGATTGAAGCGTAGTCGATCCATTCGCGACATTCGGCCAGTTGTTTCTGGCGAGCGTCTCCTTCGACCAGACAGAAGTCATTCCCGATGGCCGTCCCGGAAATGCTGAGCCCCAGCCGATGTGTCATGGCGCGAATCGACAGCAGGTATTCCGGAGTAATCACTTTCGGAAAGTAATAACCGGTCAGTTCCGTCGCCCCAAGGCCCTGAGCAGCACAGAACTCGATGAACTTTTCGAGATTCATTTCTGCCTTCGCAATTTCTTCCGGCGTCCCACGTTTCGCAAACAGTCGATTAAACGAATATCCGGCCAGGCTCAGCTTCAGCAATGGGCCGCCCGTTCGTTTAGGCGGATCCGCCGCAGTCAGATTCGGCAGTGTGGATACACCGCAAACGGCAGCCGATGCGGCCGTGAGTAAATGACGACGTGACAATGTCATGACACTGACTTTCAATGGATTAGAAACTGGGTGAAATGGTGACGTGAGCCAAGGATTCCGAGGATGTTGCCAGTGCTCTATGACACAGCCGGATTCGGGGACATTCCGGCGCTGTTATTCCCGGATGACTTATGATCCCTCTCAACATATCAGGATGATTTCCGGGTTGCGAGGCATCGTGGCCCCGCAGATCCGGGGGGGGGGGGGAACGGCAATGGCGTTGACGTAAATATTCCTCTGTGAGTGGTACGGCGCTAGCCGCCGTTGTTTTTCAGGCTCCGCGAGAATAATCACCGGTGGCTAGCGCCATTCCGCTCACCAACTTCCACGCTGATGGAGCTTAGCCTTCAATAATCGGATGAACGACTTCTCCATGCACGTCCGTCAAGCGGAAGTCTCGTCCGGCGTATCGATAGGTCATCCGCTGATGGTCATAGCCCATCAGATGCAAAATTGTGGCATGCAGATCATGTGCAGAGACGGGATTTTCCACGGCCTTGAAGCCGAAATCGTCGGTGGCTCCATAGACGGTGCCCTTGCGAATGCCGCCACCCGCCATCCAAAGTGAAAAGCCCCAGTGGTTATGGTCGCGGCCCTGACTGGCTCCTGACCCGTCCTGACCCATTTCGACCGACGGCGTGCGACCAAATTCGCCCGTGCATAGAATCAGAGTTTCATCCAGCAGACCTCGCTGTTTGAGGTCAATGATCAGCGCGGCCAGGCCCGAATCGCATTGGCTGGCGACTCTTCGGTGCTCATCCTTGATGTTCGAATGACTGTCCCAGGGCTGCATGTCGCCATGCCACGTCTGCACAAATCGAACGCCGCGTTCGACCAGCCGACGAGCCATCAATAACTGACGATTCTGTGGTCCCTCGCCATACATTTTCTGGATATGATCGGGCTCCTGAGAAATATCAAACGCATCGCTTGCCTCCGTCTGCATGCGAAACGCCAGTTCGAATGATTTGATCCGCGATTCGATGGCCGCCTCACCGGGGCGTTCAGCCTGATGCTGAGCATTCAGTTGCTGCAGAAAAGCGAATTGTTTTGACTGTTCGACGTTCGAAAGTCTCTTGTTCTGCAGGAAATCAATGAGCCGCGTGGGATCGGCGTTGGACGTGTCAATGCGAGTTCCCTGGAAAGCGCCGGGAAGAAAAGCAGACCGCCAGTTGCCCGCTCCGCCAACCGGCATTCCGCCGGGACACAAAGCAATAAACGCAGGCAGGTTTTCGTTGATGGATCCCATACCCCATGTGAGCCATGAACCCAGACTTGGTCGTACCAGACGCTGATCTCCCGTGTTCATCAGCATGAGAGACATCTCATGGCTGGGGAGCTCGGCATACATCGAACGAATGACGGTCATCTCATCGACGCATTTCGACAGATGCGGAAAGATGTCACTGACTTCGATCCCGCTCTCGCCATGCTTCTCAAACTTAAACGGACTCGGCAGTGCGACGCCGGTCTTGCGTTCGGTCTGCAGGTTTTCAAACGGCAGCATCTGCCCGGCACGGCGAGTCAGCTCAGGCTTCGGATCGAACGTGTCGACCTGAGAAACTCCGCCGTTTAAAAACACATGAATAATGTGCTTCGCGCGGCCGGGAAAATGCGTCCGCATCGCTCCGCCGGAGTCTTCTGCCGTTGCCGAATTCTGCAGCATATTGGCCAACGCGAGCCCGCCGAAGCCCATTCCGCAGGTCTGCATCCAGTGGCGTCGTGATTGATTGGACATGGTTAATTCTCGTTTGGTTATTCAATCGAGGAACGTGAATTCATTTGACGCCAGCAAAGCATGGGCCAGTAAAACCCAACTGCGTTCGGGATCTTTCACAACGCCATTTTCTGTCGTGGAACTTGCGGTGGCTTCGGTCATAAACGCCTTCGCCTGAGCAATCTCCGATTCCGTTGGGTTGCGACAAAGGATCCTGCGAACCATCACCCGGATTCGCTCATCATCTGAAGCGAGTTTTACGTCCTTCGTAAGCAACGCGACTCGTGCGGCACGATCCTGGATGAAGTCAGAATTCAGGGCAAACAACGTCTGCTGAGGAACCGTCGTCTCCGGACGTCGAGCTGTACACGCATTCGGATTGGCCGTGTCAAAAGTGCTCATCAGATTGGCGATCACATCACGATTTACAAATCCGTAAACGCTTCGTCGAGGCACTGCGGGTGATGCATTCAGATCGATCGGGCGACCTCCTATCGTAAGATCGAGTTCCTCGGACGCGGCCAGCATCGCGTCTCGCATCGCTTCAAATTCCAGACGACGACGCGGCATACGCCACAGTAGCAGATTCTCGGGGTCGACCTGCCGGCTGTGTTCATTTTCAACGGCTCCCTGGCGATAAGCCTGACTCTGCATGATTTGTCGATGAAGCCACTTCAGCGACCAGCCATTCTTTCGTAATTGATCGGCCAGATAGTCAAGCAACTCCGGATGTGTTGGAGCCTGGCCGCGAGTTCCAAAATCATCCGGCGTTCGAACCAGGCCCGTCCCGAAGTGATTCTGCCAGGCCCAGTTCACCAACACTCTGGCGGTAAGAGGATTACTGTCGGCAACCAGTGATTGGGCGAGACCAAGACGTCGCTGACCGGGTTCATAGGTCCGGGAATGATCACCGGGCAATGCTGTCAGAAAGCGTGCTTCCACGACCTCACCACGAGCCAACGGATTGCCTCGCAGGAAAATGTTGGTTGGTTTCGGATTCGGATCCTCTCGGACAATCATCGCTCGAGGAGGCGAGCCGGGTGATGACAGATTCAGCTGATGAATCGCACCTTTTTTGCTACTGGCAAGATCCGCAATCGTACGATTGGTAAGACGGATTGCTTCCTCATCTGACAGGTCAAACGGAGATCCCTCGGCATAAAGGTGATGTCGAATCTGGCGATGCGACGGACTATTGATGACCTGATGCTGAGGATGATCGTCCGGCAGAACCGCGGCACCGACCGCCGCTTCCGCTGATGATTCCAGCAGGGCCTGTAGCCAGAGTCTCTGCTGTTCGGAAAACACTTTTCCGTACACAGTCGCCACAGCGCTTAGCGAGTTCGGCTTCTGCTCAACCAACGCATCGACGACGAACGGATTCCATTTCGGTGGCTCCCCGCGCAGGGCGTGAAGTTTGTCGGGCGTACGTCCGATCGCATCCAGTTCTGCCGAAAGTCGACCGAGATACTCATCGCGTTTCTGCAGAAATTCTGTTTCCGCAATCGAGCCCCACGACTGCATCTCCAGCCACGGCCCAAAGACTGGATCCTCCTTGGTCAGTCCAGCCAGCCATGTTCGCCATCGATTAAAAACCAATGGACGAATATCGTCAGTGCGATACGACAGGAACTGTGTCGACAAGTCCTGTTCACCGATGCCTTTGGCAATCTCAGCAAGGTACAGCCCCACCTGCATTCGAAGGCGATTTCTCAGGACCTCGTTTTGTTCTCTGGCAAACTGCTGAGCCTTCATCTTCAGATCTGCCAGCTCGCGTTCATACTGCTGGCGAGCCTGCTCATCCGCCACTGAACCGATCGCTGGCAAGTCCGGCGGTGCTTTGCTCGGAGCAATCGCGGCGTACAACGCATAGTAGTCTGCGGTGGGGATCGGGTCGAATTTGTGATCGTGACAGCGAGCACAGGTGACGGTCAACCCCATAAGCCCTCGTGTGACGACATCGATTTGGTCATCGATCGTGTCATGATAGTTTCGAAATTGCATGCCGACCGTCAGAAATCCCAACGCTGCCAGCGCGGGATCGCCGTCGGGCAATCCCAGCTGATCGGCCGCAATCTGCTCCTGAAGAAAACGATCGATGGGCAGATCCTTGTTGAAGGCATTGATCACGTAGTCGCGGTACGTGTAGGAGAACGGGAACGAGGTGAATCCGATGGCAGCGCCGCCGTGAGTATCCGCGTACCTTGCAATATCGAGCCAGTGTCGCCCCCAGCGTTCGCCGTATCGAGGCGACGCCATCAGTCGTTCAATCAGACGTTCCTCAGCCCCCGCTTCGGTGTCTTTTTCAAACGCTTCGACTTCAACCCAGGTCGGAGGCAGGCCGATCAGATCAAAGGTCGCACGGCGAATGAATTGAGCCCTGCTGACGGGGTTTGAATAGGTGAGCCCCGCCTGCTCCAGCTTCTGCATCAGAAATCGATCAACCGGCAGGGTTACCTCGTGGACCGGCGGAAGCGACTCCAGCAGGTCATCAGACTTTGCAATTGGCTGGAACGCCCAGTGACTTGAATACTTCGCCCCTTCCTGAATCCATTGCCTCAGAACTTCTTTCTGCGACTCAGTCAAAACTTTGCCAGTCGCTGGCGGCGGCATCACAGCATCCGGATCCCTTGAGAGAATTCGATGCATCAAGGCGCTGTCGTCGGGTGAACCTGCGACGATAGCAGACTTCCTCGCCTCAGCTTCAACATCAAGGCGGAGTTCATCGCTGCGTTTTTCGCCATCGGGCCCATGGCACTGAAAACAATGCTCAGCCAGGATCGGACGTACCTGCCGATTAAAGTCCACCTGTGCATCGGCGGTCACTTCGGTGAAGCACCAGATCAGCGGCCACAGCGCTGCATGTGCTTTGGTATAAGCAGAGAAACGTGACATGTTGTTTTCTCGGTTCGGAGGGAGTGATGCCGAGTCAGGGAGGGATTTTTACTTTTGCCGTGATGAACGACGTCGCCGTATTGTAGGCGTGGCTGACGGCAATCAAAAGCAAAACCCCTGAACAACCAGCTTCGACCCCGAATAAGCACGTCTCTGAGGAAACTCAGGTTGCATAGAGGCTTGTAGGTCGTCTCCGATATTCCGGAAGGTGATGACTCTGAATTCTCGGGAATTCTTCGACGATGGTGACCGTCGTGACACGGTCGCTACAGCTACGCAATGAATGCCATCGTGAAAACAAAGAGAATACCAGCCCAGATGATTCCTAACGCATGCCAGAACCACTTTGCAAACGTCACGCCCCAGAAGTACTCGTGATCATAGCGATCGGCAAATGCCGACAGCGTGACCCACAGAAGGATCGATTGCGCGACGATGAAATGCATGCCGTGGAGAGCCGTCAGCATGATGACGAAACCGTGAACGCCTAATTGAGACGCTTCGGGATTTCGTACTCCTTTGTCAATCGCCCACAGTCCATAACCCTGGACTGCAACAAAGGCCGACGCGAATCCAAGCGACAACAGCAAAGCCCGTCGAAACTCCTGCTGGCGTTCGCGTTTCACAAACGCATGAGCACGTTCAAGGTACCAGCTGCCGACGGCCAAAAACACCGTACTGATTCCGAAAGCCAGGGGCAATCGCAGTTTCTCAGCGGGAGCCTGTCGCCCGAAGGCGTAACACAAAGCCACCGACACCGTGAGCACCAGGGCGGCCTGCAGAACAGTGGCAAGATAGAAACGTCGAGCCAGTGAAACGCGAATCAAATCCCAGCGATCCGACATAGTTGGCTCTGCACAAATCCGGAAGGAGTCGCCTCCGGATTACTTCCTCTGCATTTTTTCCTCGAACCAGCCAGCCCCACCGGGAAGATTCCCGGCCACTACTTCACTGCAACGTCCCGCAATTCCCGTTCGATGGTGCTGACCATCGTGGACTTACTGTTAATCTCACCGTTGATGGTGGATTTGGGGAACAGCAGTTTGGGCACCGAGCCCTGGCCGACCTTTTTGTACAAGTCCACGTGACGTTTTACGTACTCGGAGGGGATTTTCGAGCTGTATTCCTTCTGGAATTTTTCCGCTCCCACAAGTTTCTCAGCCTGGGCACGAGCTGACGCGGTGGAACGAGTGGTTTCGAACATCCAGTCATGGAATTCGTGGAATTTCTCCGGGGCAACTCGCCAGACGGCAATGGAGATTTTTGCCAGCTCGCAGGCTCCCACGTGACCACCACCACTCGCTGCATCATTGCAGGAGCGTTCCAGCGGAACCGGGAGAGCCAAAATCGCCAGCTTGTCACCGAAGTTTTCAAACGCGCCCTTGATGGCGTGGTGAGTATTTCGGCAGTGCGGGCAGGTATAGTCAAACATTTCCACGAAGACGTACTCAGCGTCCGCCTGGCCCAGCAAAGGCCACTGCTTGACGTCGAGGGTGATACGATTTCCGGCCACGGTGACCAACTTACGTTCAGGAACTGCTGGTGCGGCATCGGCCTTTTCAGGTTCAGCCTTCTCGTCCTTCTTTTCAGTGGCTTCAGAACCGCCGTCTTTGGTCGAGACGTCCGCGGCGGCCGTGTCGCCTTCCGCAGCTGTTGCTGAGCTTTCAGTGGGTTTTTCACCTGCATCTGATTTCGCTGCTTCCTCCGCTGTCGCGCTGTCAGTGACCGCTTCACCTTCTGACACCGCAGCTTCCTGAACGCTGAACATCATCTGTGTCAGGTTCATCAGGCGAGGTGGCAAGAGTAACAACAGTGTTGAAGCGACCGGCTGCGTCGACTCCGCTTTGACAGCTTCTCCGCTCTCTTCCGTTGTGGTGCTGGCTGAGTTGTCCGAATTGTCCACCGGAGCTTCATCAACCACAGGCGCTTCGAACATCTCTCCAGGCGCCGCAAAGACTTCGCCGGGGGCTTCGAAAACATCACTGCCAACGCCACCTGATGCCACCGCAGTGGTCTCGTCAGGCGAAGTGACCTCGTCGTAGCGAATGACTTCAAAGACTTCTGGTTCAGGAGTCATCGTCTGGACGGTAATCAGGCCTGCCACAGCAGCGGCACTGAATGAAGCCGCAAGCTTCTTGTGGTGAGGTTCTGAAAAGCGATTGCGAAGCATTAATGCAGCCATGGTCAGTCCGCAGGTATGAACTGCGACGCAGTAGGGACAAATCTTGCTGAGTGCGAAGATCTGGAGGCTGATAAACCAGAGTGCCGCCAGGCCAGCCATGCAGGCTCCGGCAGTCAATGCATTCCAAACCATCTGCTTCATAGCTCGCGGCGCATTTAATCCGGCGAATCCGAGCAGAACCAACATGCTGGCGTAGAGACCGCCTGCGGGAACGCTGACAGGAATGCCAAATACCTTTGACCACTTACTCTTCAGTACGTGGCCGCAATCAATAACTTCGCCACCACCGCAACCATAGACTGGCGTCATGCTGAGCGCGGTCCAGGCGAGATACACGGAAATGCCCAGTCCGGCGACACATAGGCCGCGCAGCATCCACAGCATTCGCACCGACGGTTGCCCAGCCCCGTGGACATCGCCCAGCCCAGCCACTTCGGAAACGACCGTTCCAGATGAAACGCTCATTGCACTACTCTCTGCGCAGCAGCGACGCTGCAAAAAACAGATCCCACTGTTTTCGACCCAGAATGACGAGCCTGATTCGCAGCTATTCAAACGTTGAGCAGTTTGCCTGCTCACGAACCCAGCCCCACAGAATGTCAATGCTCCCCAGCACGGCATTCTGTACTTCAGCTTACAAGCGCAACTTCAGCCCGTCATGATGCAAAAATGTATCACGTCGTTTTTCTCGCAAGAATACTGTTTCCTGGAGAATCTCGGATTATCAGTTTGATCCGGGTGACTGGCAGTGCATTCGGCTCCCTCGGAGTTCTTTGACATGGTTCCGCACCGGGGATCTCCCAAACTGCCGGTTCGGAACGGGGAATACGGGTTTTTCCCGAATGTTTTCGCCTTATCGTGGTGCATTGAGAGGTGTGCGGCGTTCCCCTTCATCGATTGCCCGTTGTTGTTACCTGCCGAGCTCCACGACGGCACCTGCATTCCCACGCAATTTCAAGGCAGCGCATTGTTACAAGATGTGACAGTCTGTAGGGTGTGACAAGCAACGCGCAGGCACACCAGTTGGCACTAAAATGGTGTGCCCGCGCTCCGCTTGTCACACCCTACAGAACACCCAGATTTAATAAGTGCGCTGCCGTGCATGCAATTTGCCGACCGCTTGCCTGTGCAACGTCTGCGAAGGTACCCTTCGAATTGGCAACCGGCGTACCAGATGCCCTGTAAAGTTCTATTCCCCTGACTTCCTGCTGCTGCATCCACCCACAAACATGACCAACGAACAAATTCTTTCGCTTTATCGTACGATGCAGATTATTCGCCAGACCGAAGAGGAGCTGGCTCGATGTCATCAGCGAGGATTGATTCATGGAGCCTGTCATACTTATGTCGGACAGGAAGCGATCGCGACGGCTGTCTGTGCTCACCTGAATGCCAAAGACTCGGTCTTCAGTACTCATCGCGGCCATGGTCACGCATTGGCCAAAGGCATGCCGCCGCGAGAACTCATGGCGGAGCTGTTCGGTCGCTCCACTGGCTGTTCCCGTGGGCGAGGTGGCTCCATGCATCTCTTCTCGCCGGAAATCGGCATGATGGGAACCAGCGGTATTGTCGGGCCTTGTATGCTGCAGGCGTGCGGCGGTGGTTATAGCTCAAAGATTCTGAAAAACGGGACGGTCGCAGCGGCGTTCTTTGGTGACGGAGCCGCCAACAACGGTGCGTTTCATGAAGCCTTGAACATGGCCAGCATCTGGAAACTGCCGACGCTGTTCATCTGTGAGAACAATCAGTACGCGACCGAAGTTCCGTTTTCGTACGCCAGTGGTTCACCTTCGGTCGCCGTCCGCGCTGCGGGATATGGAATAGTCGGCCATGAACTCGACGGCAATGATGTGCTCGAGATTCATCGAGTGGCCGGAGAAGCCGTCGCAAGGGCTCGCGCGGGGCAAGGGCCGACTTTGATTGAATGCCGCACGTATCGAACTCGAGCCCACGCGGAAGGAATGGGAGACTTCACCTATCGGACTCGCGAAGAAGTCGAGGCGTGGAAGCTGAAATGCCCGATCGCAAGGTTGAGGTCGAATGCTCCGAACACGCTCCTGCCGGAGTTTGATAAGATCGATGCGGAAATTCTGGAACTCGTCCGCGCGGCCAAAGAGTTTGCGGAACAAAGCCCGATTCCGGATGGAAGCACCGCGACAACCCATGTGTATGCAAAGTCGTCCTTGCGACAGTCTGCTCCGGAGTTTCGCAACGCCGTTGCCAGTGTCAGTCAACCCCGAGAGATCACGTTGACTCAGGCGACGGTCGAAGCATTGGCCGGCGAGATGTCTCGCAATCCCGGCATTTTTGTAATGGGTGAAGGGATCGGAAAACGAGGAGGAAACTTTCGTACGACACCGGGGCTTTACGATCTCCACGGGCCGGAGCGTCTGTGTGACACTCCGATCTGCGAACGAGGATTCGTCGGTCTCGCTGGTGGTGCGGCGATGACGGGAACTCGGCCGGTCATCGATTTTATGTTCGCCGATTTTATTCTGGATTCAGTGGGCGAAATCATCAACCAGATCGCCAAAATGCAGTACATGTCCAGCGGTCGTCTGAAGATGCCAGTGCTGATGCGAGGCTGCATCGGGATTGGACACTCGGCAGCAACTCACCATTCCGGAAGTTATCATGCTTTGTACGGACAGGTGCCAGGATTGCGAGTTGTCGTGCCGTCGAATGCCTACGACGCGAAAGGCCTGATGTTGCGAGCGCTGCGGTGTGACGATCCCGTGATGTTTCTGGAGCATCGTGAGATTTTGACGACGAAGTGTCATGTCCCCGAGCATGATTATGAGATCGACTTTGGCAAGGCGGCTGTGGTTCGCGAAGGTAGTGATGTCACCGTAGTCGCATTAGCTCGCATGGTGCCCCTGACTTTGTCACTTTGCGAGAGTCTGCAGCAGTCAGGTATCTCCGTCGAACTGATTGATCCTCGAACCGTGTCGCCATTAGATACGGAAACAATCTGCCGATCCGTGGCGAAGACTGGTCGACTGTTGATCGTGGAAGAGACTCCCGCCGCGTTCGGCTTCGGAGCAGAAGTCGCGGCACAGGTGAGTGACCTCGCCTTCAATGACCTCGATGCTCCTATTAAGCGGCTGAATGGAGCCTTCGCTCCGACGCCGTACAGTCCGTCCCTTGAGGCCGCTGTGATACCTTCGGTGCAGGATATTGAGACTGCAATCCGGAATCTTTCGAAGGAGTGAATTGGTTCGCCCAGGCAGCTCGTCGTTCCTTTATGAACGGGATGAAGCCTCCGAAGCCTGATTGTTGGAGTGGCATCTCCCGGGGCCACTTTATGGCCTGAATAAAAAAGCCCTCACGAACCGTACACGGCTCGGAGGGCTTTGACTGGATTCAGGCGACATCACCAACTCAGATTTCGTAATCTTCTTCGCCTTCAGATTTTGCACCAATCGCAGCTCGCAAAGCTTCAGCCTGAGCCTTCACCGTGGCGTCCGGGCCGGTCAACTTCAGGAAGTAGACTCCCTTGCCTTTCACCTGGACAATCATGCCGAGCATGCGGTAACCCTTGGCCGCTGTCGTCTTGCGAAGAATCGGTGGACCAACTGACTTCTGGTAAGTTCCGGAGATGTCAGCCACGTGATACGCATTCTCGCCTGCCATACCCTTTTTGATCGTGACTTCGCGACCTTCGGCATCGAACTGACCAACCCAGCGCTCCAGGTTGGCGGCTACTCCACCACCATCGCCACCAAAGGTGGAAATCGCCAGTTCACCCTTCTCTTTGTCGCCTTCAACATTTGGAATCTCATAAGTTGCCAGTCGCATGGGCTTTTCTGCTGCGGCAGACCAATCCTTTGGCAGATTCAGAACCAGATCTTTCAACTTCACTTCGACAGTTTCAGCTTTCTTCGCGGCTTCATCGGCTTGCAGGGCTGAGAACGACAACGCGAAAGCTGCACACAACGCAAAACTGACCAATCGACGAAACGCCATATTGAAACACTCCTGAAATGTTGATCCCGAAAACCGTTCTGACAGACCACTGGTCTCTGTGACACATTGTTTGCAGTCAGCGACCGACTTTCAATCCTCGACCGATTTCACGTAACGATCGAACCACGTCACCATCTCCCACAACGTGTGTTCGACCGACTCGCGAGCCACATATCCATGGGATTCGTGGGGCAAAGTCACGTAGCGGACTGTTCCCCCATTTCCGCGAATCGCGTGGTACAAACGCTCACTTTGAATCGGAAATGTGCCCGGATTGTTATCTGCCTCTCCGTGAATCAGCAGAATCGGGCTCTTGATCTTGTCCGCGGCCGCGAAGGGAGACATCGTCATATAAATCTGCGGTGCCTCCCAGAACGTGCGACGTTCATTCTGAAAACCAAAAGGAGTCAGCGTGCGATTGTAGGCTCCGCTGCGAGCCACCCCGGTTCGAAACAACTGAGAGTGTGCCAGCAGATTCGCCGTCATAAACGCCCCGTAGCTGTGACCGCCAACACCAACGCGATTGCGATCCGTCACGCCCATTTCGACGGCCTTGTCGATTGCTGCCTGGGCACTCGAAACGACCTGCTGAATAAACGTGTCATTGGCAACTTCCGGAGCGCCAACGACTGGCATCGTGGCTTCATCAAGGATCGCATATCCCTGAGTTAACAAAAACAGATGCGAAATGCCGCCGATCGTGGTGAAGCGATTTGTCGAACCTGACACCTGTCCGGCCGTTGCCGGATCGTTGAACTCGCGCGGATATGCCCAGACAATCGTCGGCAGCGGAGTTCCCTTCTGATGCCCGGGCGGCAAATACAACGTAAACGAAAGTGGAACGCCGTCACCACGCTGATAGGTGACAAGCTCTTTGGTGATGCCGCGCAGTTGTGGCATTGGGTCGGGAAACTTCGTCAGCGGTCTTCGCTCACCGCCGATCGTGGTCAGGAAAAAATTCGGGGGAACGATTGGTGTTTCATGTTGAGTAATAAACTTCGTTCCATCATCCGCCAGAATCGCCACGACGGATTCGTAACTGTCATCACTGCATGCGAACAGTCGAGTCGTTGCTTTTGTGGTCAGGTCAAAGCGATCGAGAATGGTCGGTCGCCTTTCGGAGTCGCGCCAGTGCTTTCATAAGAAACAATGAATTCTCATGCTGCCACATGACTCGACGCCCATTCGGCAATGGGCGAGTCATTGAGTCCCCGGATCGGCGTAACGATCGTTGACGGAGCGTTCTGTGATCAGCTCAGGAGCGACGTCTGACTTCTGAATGAATCCGATACGTCCGCATCCATCGTCGATCTCGATCATAATCACGAACAAAGGCCAGCCCATCGCGTTCACCCCAAAGAATCCCCGTGCACCGCTGGCCCGTGCGAGTCATCTCAACCGGATCGGCGGAAAATGGAGCCGCCAGCTTTACAACTCGATCGCGAAACTCGATCGCCTTTCGCGGATCCCCGTCGTCCAGAGCTTCCAGCCATACCAGGGTCGCCGGAAGTGTTGGCTGCCAGCCGACAGATCGAGGTCCCGTCGGAACTCCCTCGATCGGAATTCGATCTTCCAGTGGCAACGCGGCCACAAGAAATTCCAGTTCGCCAGTGGCTGACCAGACCTCAACCTTCTTCGGAAAACGACTGGCTGGGAACAGGTAAGAAAACGGTCGCTCCTGACGCACAATCAGAAAGTGTTGCCCATCTGGCGATACATCAACGTTGGAGAACAGCCCGGGCTTGCCGACAGGCACCAGCTTCATCGTCGTCAGGTCAGCTTTTATCAACTGCGACGATGCGTAGTACTCAAACAGATCCTCATCGTGAGAGTTCTGCAACAGGTCCTGATAAGTTCGAACAGGCCCTGAATTTCCGGAACTCTCTTCAATCGTAGGCCCCGACGGAGTCAACGGCTTCACCGGGGCAGGACCTCGATCACGAACGATGGATTGCACCAGCAGACCACTGCTGTCAGGCAACCATTGAATCGGAGCGCCGTAGCAGCCGTTGATTTGCAGGTCCGCAAACTGCCGGGCCGAAGCATCGCGAACGGAGGCAACCCAGAGCTGAATTGAATCACGAGTCGTAATCGTAAACGCGATCCACTGGCCATCCGGCGACCAGCCCTGATATCCGAGATTTGCCCCTTTCGGCACGTCGATACGACGCTGTTCACCCGTCGCAATCGACTGCAGCAACAACCCCGTACTGCGCGGAGCAAGATGAGGTCCGTTGGTCAGCGGATTGATGCGATATCCCGCCAGCCTCAGCATCGGCGCGGCGAGATCCTCGATAGGAGGATAGCTGGACCGTTCAATCAGCAGCAGATATTCCCGAGTCGGACTGAGAGACACGCCCGGCGTCGGCTGCGCGTCGAGAATGTCAGTAATTTCTTTCGGAGGTCGGCGATAGCCGCTGGTCGTCACAATAGGAGTTGCCTCTTTCGGGGGAGCTTTATCATTTCCCGGGATAGTTTCCAGACTTGTCGTCAATAACATCATCAGGAAAACAAGCCGCAGGAAATGACCGTCGAGCATGATCGCTCCTTATCCGTTGTTCCCAATCAGGAAGATATGGCTATCCGTTCGAAGCAGAATCTTTCCGTCGACAAAGACCGGGGTCGCTACTGTGTGCTCTTCGGCGACAGTATTCTTCGCCAGCACTTTGAATTCATTGGCCAATGCATCCAGTACAAACACCGTGCCGTCCTGGCGAGCCATATACAGTTTGCCGTCAGCGATGACCGGTGAAGAGCGAAACGTATTGCGGTTCTTTTCCAGTTGTCCGCTCCAGATTGTTTTGCCCGTCGTCAGTTCCAGGCAGTCGATTGTTCCGCGCGCTTCCCCGGTATCACGACAAATGAAGACGCGACCATTCGCAATGGCTGGAGTGGGTACATCGCCCGATGTTGCCGTGTTCGCCCACAGAATATGTGACTTTGTGATATCGCCTTCTCCACCCATGCGAATCGCTGTCAACGATTCACCTCGAGCATAGGGAGCAATCACAATACCTTCTCCCACGGCAGCTGACGCGATCGAACGGAAGTATTTATGATTTGTTGGATTCAGTCCGCCCAGTCGCCAGACTTCCTTGCCATTGGCTGCATCATGAGCCGTCACATGGTCAGCACCAAGGACAACAATTAATTCGCCAGCTGCATCTTCAACGACAACCGGAGTTGCATAACTTTGAGCCGCCTCTTCCGGAGCACCCAGATTACGATCATGCTTCCAGATAATGTCGCCGGTTTCTTTCGCGAATGCAGCGACGTAGGAAGGACCGGAATGCATGCACGCGACCACGACGGCGTTGCGAGTCAGCACCGGTGAAGTCCCAAGATCCCACCACAGAGTATCTTCGCCGAACTTATCCTGCAGATTGTGATGCCACTTCTGCTCGCCTTCGACCGTGAAACATCCAAAGTCGCCACTCTTAAAATAGGCAAACACAAACTTGCCGTCTGTGGCAACGGAGGGATTTGCTCCGGTGCCGTCTTTGCCCGGTTTTCCGTCAACGGCCGCACCCAGAGTCTTGGACCACTGGCCTTTGCCATCCATGCCAACGCAGTGGACCTGATTTTGGCCTTCGTTCGTCGTCGTGACAAAGATTCGATCGCCAGCAACGGCAGGAGTCGAGGCGCCTCGGCCGACCAAAGGAAACTTCCAGATCAAATTCTTTTCGGCGGACCACTCGGTCACGTACCCGGCGCCATCTGCCAGGCCATTCCCGTGAGGACCTCGCCATCCAGGCCAGTCGCCGGACATCGCCACCGTGGGAATCAGCAATATCGCTAACAGGGACATGGATCTCATGGCAGGAGTTCCCGAAACAGGAAACGAAGGCAAGGCGAGAGACAACAAGGCAGGAAACTCAGAAGCAGAATTTCAGAATACTCAACGAACCAGAAAAGCCCAGCACTCATTCGAATGCCGGGCTTTGAAATTCAAATTCTTTAGTGGGCGTGAGCTGCGTGACCATGATTATCATGGCCGTGAGCATCGTGTCCATGCGAGTCATGACCGTGTGAACCATGGCCATGATCGTCGTGCCCTCCATGTCCATGTCCATCGTGGCCGTGGTGATCCTCCGCGGGCTCTTCTGGAAACTCACAGAGACGTCCAAAAGCACCGGAGAACTGAGCAGACCCGCACAGCAAAGCGATACAGGTCAGCATTGTCACGTAAATGAACTTGCCAACGTAATTGCTGACCGACAGACCGAACATCACATGCTCACCATTCACCGGCGGGGCAACTGATCCCCAAACCAAAACGGTGACAAACATCAGCAGAAAGACGCCAATCAGTCCGCCGCGGCGCAGAACTGGAAACGCTTTCGCCCAATTGACGGCAAACGTCCAGAACCCAATCCATGCCAACAGTGGCAGCCACGGCACGATGACTCGCACCAAATTCACCAGAACGTTCAGCAGCGACCAAAGGACATCGACCAGACTACTGAAAAGATCAACCAGAGCATCCATTGGGAGTCACCAGAAATCCATAAGGGTTCAGAAGGGCTCGCGCAGCACCGCAATTGCCACACAGTGTACGAAAACAGCGAGGAAAAGTTCCAGTATCAGCTGCCCGGGAGTCGCACACATCTCTGCTTTTGGAAGCGATTATGGAGCGACCGCCCCGCCACCGCTGTTCGCGGATTTCAAGGCGGCGTCCAGAATTCTCTGAGTCTTCAACGCCACTTCCGGCCAGAAATTGTCGCGTCGCCCGTTGTTTACGAGGTCTGAAAAATTGCGAAAGAGGCCGGTTTCCTGAGCGTTTTTCGCATTATTTGCGTACTCACGCAGCTGGTGGGTCTTCAAAAACTTCTCCATGGTGAAGTAGCAGCCGTCGGCTGAAAAGTTGTGGTTTCCTGTGTCAAAGGAAACTTCATTGCCACAGTATGGCAAAACAAAGTCATTGACCGCCAGGTAGCCCTTGCTGCCACTAATGTGAGCCCATTGCTGGTGATTGGTGCGGAACGAATTGAAAAACGTGGCCGAGACACCGTTCGCAAAATGCATCTCCCCCTGAAACTCCATCGGTACCACGTCTGAGCTGTCCGCTCGCTTCACGCCGTTCAGAATCCGCCCTCGTACCTCGACGGGCATTTCGTACTTCATGGCGAACAGGATAATTCGGATCGTGTACCAGCCCAAATCGCCAAGGCAACCGGCCGGCTCAAGCTGACTGCTGGCTCGGATGTTGCTTTCCACCCACGACTGATCCGCACAGAAACTGAAGTGACTAGCGATGCGACGAATATCTCCGACACTTTTACTGTCGTCCAACACGGCTCGCATTGCATCCATGCGAGCACTGTGCATGAACATCACGCCATCCATAAACTGAACTTTGGACGCATTACAGGCATCAACCATCGCCTGCACGTCGGCCGTCGTGACTCCGCATGGCTTTTCGACCATCACATGCTTGCCAGCCTGAGCCGCTTTGACGACCCACTCGGTGCGAATCCCCGTTGGCAGCGGAACATAGACGGCATCAATATCACTGCGTCCCAGTAACGCTTCGTAGCTTCCCAGTGCATCAACTTTATGAGCAACGGGCACTGAAGCCTGGCAGGTGGAGATAAACTTCTGAGCCTTCTCGACCGATCGACTGGCCACCGCGACGACTCGACCATTGCCCGAATTAGCAATCGAATGCCAGTTCTTTTTGGCAATCTCTGCTGTGCTCAAAATACCCCAGCGACAAGTCTTCTCGCCCATCTTCAATCACCCTGCCTGTATCAAAACTCAAGTTACACTCGGTGGAAACACGCTCCTGCCTGAGCAGATCGCTCAGCGGGTGCGGATGGTGGGCGATTCCGATTGAATCCTCAAGTCTCCCGTCGTTTCTCGTGATGAATTTCAGAGGGAGCGAAGACAAGAAGCCGCTTGCGGCGAATGATTGGATCATTCGGGCATCGAGAAGAACCACGTCTGGCCTCTGCGATTCTTCCGTGTTCTCCGTAGTGAAATTGCGATTGTGTTTTTTACCACGGATGACACGGAATACACGGAAAAGATCAATGGCAGAGCGTACCAACAAGCCTGAGCCTCGGTCCCAACATGGCGGTGTCCAGCTAGAATATCTGATAAATGGGCTCGCCGGTGGTCAGGCGATGAGGACGTCCTGTCTGATCATGAATATCCGCCGCATGATCTAATCCGAATCGCCAATAGATGGTCGCAGCAATATCTCCCGGCGTGACAGGATCCGTATCAGGATGAGCACCAAACTTGTCACTGGAACCATGCACGCTACCTCCTCGCACTCCGCCACCTGCCATGAGCACGGAATAGCAATGAGGCCAATGATCGCGCCCGGCACTGGCGTTAATGGTCGGTGTGCGTCCAAATTCCCCGGTCGCCACGATCAGCGTCGAATCCAGTAACCCCCGCTGGTCAAGATCTTCAATCAATGCCGACAGCGCCTGATCTGCGGGCGGCAGAAGAAAATTCTTGTGCTGGCTTTCGCAGTTGACATGAGCGTCCCAGTTCTGACCTTGCTGGCGATAGTCGTAAACATTGATAAACAGGACACCCGCCTCAACCAGTCGACGCGCCAGAAGCAGATTCTGTCCTCGCATTTCGCGAGCAATCCCCATCTCGCCGCCTCCGCCATTCACTTCTCCTCGAGCCACCGGCGCAGTGCCAAATCCGTAGCGTTCACGAACAGCCACAGGCTCCTGCGAGATATCCATGGCATTGCGAATGGCCTCCGACTCGAGCAGATGAAAGGCTTTGTCGTAATATTTGCGGAGTGAATTGTTTCGATCGGCGGTTGTCACTTTTTCCAGATCAAGCATTGCAAAAGCCCGCGGCGTTGCGCCATTCGCCGATCGTTCATACCATCACGAGGACGCGCAACATTTCAACCGGATAAATCTTTTGCGTCGGATCAACGTCAATCAACAACGGATCGTAAGCCGTGCCCAGAAAACCGCCGCCCTGACATGGCGTCGGAACGACATTTTGAAAAACATAGGGCAACGAAGCATAAGGAACTTCATGCCCTTCATCGCCCAGCGAAACCACGAGACCGCTTGCCGTAACTGGGATAGAGCAGGAATCGGCGAAGAGTTCTCTGTGGGACCTTCCAGAGATGCTCCCAGTCAGTGCGTGGATCCGAAGCAGAATCATGCAGACTGGCGAGATGGTGAACGCTGCGGATGATGGCGACTTTGTCCATCACTTTGGACATGCGCAGAGCAAATGCTCACAAATCTGCAGCCAGGAACGGAGGTTGAGATCGGCTGAAACGTCCGCGAACTTCCACCGGCGCAGACGGCTTCATATCAATGGTATCAAGATGGCTGGGACCGCCGTAGTAAAACAGCAGGATGCAGGATCGGATTGACCCCAAACCGCACAGCCCTCGGCGGCCACAACACTGTGCTCGAATGAGTCCTCCCCAGTTTAGCCCAAGATAACTCGCCCGCTCAACTGAATGAGTTTGCGGCGGGACAGTATTCTGGCTGAGGGATGTGGCATGCGAGAAGTCCTGGAGGGCAACGTTTTGGTCTGCAGTGTAACAATCCACCGGCCGGAAAACAGCACTTTGCCAGGAACGCGGACGAGCTGGCCGTCGAAGCAGGATATTCTGGCGCCGGGCTGCTAGCATTCCGTGAGTCGTATCAAAACACAATTACCCTGACTTTGTTTTCCTCTGCTTCCATGTCACAACGAACTCTGCGAATTGCCACTCGTACCAGCGCTCTGGCGCTATGGCAGGCGAATTATCTGGCCGACCGATTGCGAAGTTTGCCTGAGTCTCCCTCGGTTGAACTCGTCAAAATCGTGACGACAGGCGACACCAATCAGACCGATGCCCTGCGACAATTCGGCGGCACGGGAGTCTTCACTCGCGAAGTCAAGCTGTGCTCGACGAGCGCGCTTGACATGGCCGTGCACAGTCTGAAAGATCTTCCCACGCAATCTGCCGACGGATTGATTCTGGCCTGTGTTCCTGAACGTGCGCCGCGGTTCGATGCCTTGCTGCTTCCAACGGGAGCCACGCCGATTCAATCGCTCCACGAACTTCCTCGAAGGCACGGCGAGTAGGAACCGGAAGTCCTCGGAGACAGGCGCAGCTTCTGGTCTCCGTCCGGATCTGCAGTTGCTGGAGATTCGTGGCAACGTCGATACGCGTATTCGAAAACTCGACGAAGGACAATACGACGCAATCATTCTGGCGGAAGCGGGACTTCGTCGACGGCCTCGAAGCTCGGATTTCACTTTTGCTTCAGCCTCCGGAACTGTTCCCCGCCGTCAGCCAGGGCGCTGGGAATCGAATGCCGCACGGATGACGAAGACACGAAGCAACTGCAGGTGTGATTACCTGCTCGACGACTTATGCCGAAGCCTTAGCCGAGCGTTCTTTGTTGCGAACATTACGCGCGGCTGCCATGCACCGCTGGGGGTCAGGTGCACGATCTCGGACAAGAAACTTCGCCTGACGGGTGTCCCTGCTGAAGCCTTGATGGCGGAACGCATTGAAGAAAAGGCGGAAGGTTCATTGGACTCACCAGAAGCCATCGGTGCTCGGAGTCACCGCCCAATTGTTGGCGTCCGGAGCGAGTCGATTCTTGGTCATGGAGATCCATCGTAGCGGCGTTGGTTCTGCCTTCGGAATTGCGAAGGCTGACGACGATGACGTGCTGAACGCGGGCAGCCTGCGGGCTTCATAAGCGGAACGCGTTAGCGTCGGTTTTCAGCACTCAGTATTGAAAAGGCGGGAACTCCCTCCGCTTGGTCCGGCCGATATCCATCAGACCATGGCTAACAGGGCGTCAGGCACGGTTTCACCGAAAGAACGGCCGAAGGTAGGAACCGGGGGCTAACGCCCTGCGGCTGATGAAACGACTGCATCAACAGCGGGCCAAACGAGTTGAGCGTTGAATGTTGAGACCACAGAGTTCTACAGTTCCCCCCCAACACGCTTTTATCGTCCGCCAAGCCGGCTTAATTCGTAGCGAAACGCACCCGACAGAATTGGAAATCGGCACCAGGTCTTGGGGTCAAGATTTTTGTCGTCCACATGAAACGATGGAGCATATCGTTCCCGTTTCCACTGGTTTTCGAGACCACAACGTAAAGAATCGACGCACCCATTCGGACAGTTGAGCTGACGAATACTGAGTTGGACTTTGCTTCGCGGATTCTCGCAGCAGTGTTTCAAGGACTTCAGCCGGACTCAACTTGTCCCGAATCGCCAAACGCTCAATATGATCCAGAACCGGATAAGGCATCAGATCGCCTTCATCGGTCTGTTCATACTCCGAAGGCCATGGCTCCAGCGGTCGGCTGCTGAGCATTCACATAATTGAGCGACGGGACTGCTGCGACACCTGCAGAGTATTCCGTTTCAAACTGTCGCAACCATTCACGCAAAAACGCCTTGTCGATTCCAGCGACGGGGCTCAGTCCTCCCGATGTATCTCCATCCATCGTCGCGTAACCCACTGCCGCTTCAGATCGATTACTGGTCGAAAGCAGCAGCGCGTTGCGAATATTCGTGAAACGTAAAACTGACGGCGAACGAGTTCTGGCCTGAATGTTTTGCAGAGCGATGTCGTCGGTCTGCCACGTCAGCTGCGACCGATGGCTGACTCAATCGAGCTCGTAAAGCTGAACGATCTGGTCGACATCGATTTCCAGAAATGTGCCTCCAACACCGGTCGTCACTTTCTCGGCCGCAGTATCACCTCAAAGACTATTGCGCGTGCTCTGGTAAACGCCGGCAAACATCAGCTTCATCAGGTCATCAAGGTTGTTGAAAACGTCGTTGATGCCGGGAATATAGAACAGCTTCGCGCGAGAATAGGAGATTCCAAGCCCTGCCAGACCCAGGCTCCGCCATACTGCGAATCAGCACAGCACAGGCGGACGAATCCGCTCCGCCGCTCGCGCGACCACAAAGCCGAATGATCGACTTTTGCGGAGATGAACAAACAGCCCCAACGCAACGGCGAGTAAACTCATCGTATCGCGACGGTGTCGACAGGTGCCGCGGTGAAGATGAAAATCCGTTCTGCATGCGATCGACCGGGAATACTCACGATGCGATCAAAGATGTTGTGCGAAACATCGGCCGTCATGGAGTGGATGCTGGCTCGGCGAGTTCTGCTGAGCTCCACATCGACATCCGCGACCGTGACATCCACGTCCGTGAACAGAAACCGTTTCCCCGCAGCGATCAAATCTCCACACGATGCAATCAATGCACCGCCGTCATAAATCGCGCGGCCTGATTCGTTCCGCATTGATTGGCGTAAACTATAGCTGACGCCGAAGGACCGAGATCCTTCAAGCACGAAGCGTTTGCGGATCTCATGCTTACCAAACGCAAAATGACTCGCGTACAGGATTGAGGATGATATCGACGCCGCATTCCGCCATGCGATTACCAGGTCTTTTGGCGAGCCGCATCTTCGCAGATCTCAAAGCCGATCCGCACGCCATCGCATTCGAACAACAGATCTCCGATCGGCCAGCTTCAGCCATCTTGCCGATATTCGCTGGTCATCTCCGCCAGAAGCCATGGTCGGAACCAGCGTGGTTCGTAGTGAAATTCATCCGGCAGATGCTGTAGCGACGAATCCGGCAATCTGTCCGTGTGACAGAACGCACGCTGCGTTATAGACGCCGTTAGTGATAAACAGGGGAGGCCACTGAGACGATCATGCCTTCAGTTTCAAGGGCAATTTTTCTCCAGCATGTCCCACGCCGTCTGCCAGACATGCGGGAGCCAGAAACATGTCTTCGCAGCCATAACCCGTGATACAAAGTTCGGGCAGACACAGCACGTGAACCTGATGTTGGCGAGCCATACGGATGGCTTCAAGGATTCTTTGAGTATTCCCGTCCCAGTCAAGTGGCGTCTGGTTAAGAATTCCCGCGCTTGAGTCGAATTCGCTTCATGTCATCTTCCGGTGATCATAGTTCCCAGTCTTGATGCGTTCATGGTAGCGAATTTCGCGACGTCGTCACATTTTTTCCGGTTTGGGTCATCCGCCGTTGCGGCCAAATCGTTCCCGTAGAGTGCGGCAGCATTGGGTATAAACACGTCAATCCTCAGCCGGATGCGATAGTGTCGCGCCATCAGTCGAATCGGATCTTGCAGAATAGATTGTTTTGCCATGTTTAACCCGTGGCCGACAGGCCAGGAGCAGGAACGCCTGGCCTGTCGGCCACGGGTTAAACGAAGGGTTTGCGCACACTACACTCGCCGATTCTGTGCTGGGGTTGCGGCGAGTCCGGTTATCGCCTCAGGCTCATGTCCTGTGGATTCCTCGTACAAGCAAGTGATACAGGCTCATGTTTCCTCGTCGGATCTGGAACGCCCTGATCATGATTGCGGCGTGTGTTCTTCCTGACTTATCGCCGGATTTAGTTCGTTCTCCTTCCGCGATTGGCAGTTCTGGACATGCCTGGTTGGATCTCTCAGTGGAACCGTCGGCCTGGTTGGCTTGTGGCCACGACGCTATGAGGCGGATCCTGAAGTGGCCATGTTGAGAACTCGCATGGCAGAAGAAGAAACGAAACGACAACAGCAGGCCGAAGCCTTTGAGAAAGCTCGCACTTCTCTGCTGACTGAATTAGATCAAGAACACAACGCCTCGATGAACGCGAACGCGATCTCGTCTCCAGATTTTCTCGCTTTCATGAGTTTCTGGAATATCCGGCTGAGGATCTTCATGCGTCGAAAGCCACCGGAGAACTTCAGAAGCTGACAGAGCAGGATCGTCAGGTTCATACACTTCTTGAAGCCGAAGCCGAACGCGTCTATGAGAAGATCCGACGTAACGGATATACGATTGAAGGTCGAGTCGATGCTTTAGCAATTCGCGATGAGGCCCTTGAACTGATCAAGAAGGTGGCGCGAATCTATAAACCCGAGAGTGAGTTTCCGCTCCTGGAAACCAGCTTCGAACAACTGGCTCGCGCGGCCAGTCGCATTTGCCTGCACACACTGGTGTTGCTGGAACAACTGCCGGTCAACGTTCAGCAATACAACATCAACACTCTTTATGGCTATATTCGCAAGGCCGTCGTTGGATATGGCGTGTATCAGAAAGCGACGCCGTGGCTGACTTATCTGAGTCGTGGCATCTACGCTGGCCGGATGGTCGCGACAACGAATCCTGCGACCCTCGGAGCCTGGTGGCTGGCCACGGAACTCGGCAAACGCGGCGCGCAGATGGTGGTTGAAAATGTTGTGGATCGCCAGGCGATTGCTGTATTGCACAATCTGGTGGCCATCGTCGGCGTGGAAGCCGCTGGGATTTATGGAACCGGATTTCGACAACGTGATCCGGCCTGGATGCTGGGGACGGAGCTTGTCGAATTGATCCATTCGTTTCCCGCGTCTGCAGAGTGTCTGAAGTTTGGGCTTCAGAAGGTCACGGCACTGCCAATGCGAAGTGAGTACGATCGCATCTATCTTTATCGGTGCCTGGCAAGTCACAAATCTCCCGGAATGCAGCTCACAGATTCGGCGATGCTCGGTCGTGATCAGCGCGAAGCGATCGCGCGGGAGCTGGAAGCCTTTTTCACCGAGCATATTCATGGGGCGAGCGAGGGGAATATCAAACGCTGGCGTGACGGATTTGAACGGCGATTTGATTTGCGACTCAAGCTGGAGGCCAGTGACCGAGTTGTTGTGACTTCTCGCCAGCAGCAGGTGGAGCAGGCGAGCATTTCCTTGCTGCAGTTTTTGCGATCGGTCGTGAATCTTGAAGAGCCGAAGATTGCCTCAACGCTCAGGACTCTTCGAACACTCATGACGCTGCCCGATTCACAACAGACCGCTGTGCTTCAGACTCTGATGTCCAGGGGACGGGGAGATTCCTTTGAGCCGCCGGAACTTGATCCTGCGTCCGACGTGACAAAACTGTTTCTGCAGGATCTGGCCACTTGTGCGGTAGTACCGGATCAGCCTGTCGAACACATTGAGCAGCTCGTGCGCGAAACCTGGAGCTACTTCCGACAAACGTCGGCGGAAGCCCAGGCGAGCCTGGATGTCGCATGGAAACAGAAACTTCGCTGGGCGTGTGTGGATCAGTCCGTGGCTGAGGAAATCGCTCCTGAAGCGGCCCGCGCTTTCTTCGCTGGTCGGAACGAAGGCGAGCGTCTGGTGTTCGCCTACACTGGTCTGTCGCGTAGAAACGGCGAGTCACTGCTGCCCCTCCCTGGACATTGGTTGTTCGGCGTAGAGGAACCCACAAAGAAGACTCGCCGCGTGTTCGCAATGTCTGTGAATGCAGTGGAAGCAATCGACTGGACTGTTGAAGCTCCTCTGACCGTTGATCGCGTGTCCGGCATGCTGCTCGACGACGCAGAAATTCGTAATGGCCGCTGGTCAGATCAATCTGTACCTTCCACGGATGGTGGATCGCTTGTCATCTCGGGCAGTCTTCGTGGTGGACGATATCGCAGCTATTTTCGCCCGTTGCTGGAATTCTGACGCTGCCATTCGGGTTGGGTAGTCTTTAGACTCCCGTTTGGTTTCGCCAAAGGTTTAACGCAAACATTGCAAGGGCTGAACAACGTTCTGTGAAATCCAGCGGTTCTCTATTCAGGTGCAGGTTTTATGAGTGGTTTCTCAATGGCCTATCGTCTTTTGACAATGTTTCTCGTTCTTGCGGTGATCGTCATTTCGAATACCACCGAAGCCTATGCACAGGCTCGCTGGCTTACAACAAAGACTAAACCGTTTACGTCCGGCAAAAGTGTAACCGAAGTTCTTGAGGAGCTTGGGGTTGCTCACAAATTCAAAGTGGAATATCCAGAGGCGGACACGAAAGACTACCTCAGCGGCTTTAAGATTCATGGAAACCTTGAAGCACTTCCGTTGAATATATCGCTCAATCTCATCACAGGCCATTTGGTAACCGAAACGAGGTTTCCGTGGACCGCTGATAAGACAACACTCACGATTAAAGGTTTTACGAACATGGTGTCGGCAACATACGACATCAGTCGCTTCAGCAATCTGCTGAATGATGCAGACGAGTTTCGATATGCACTGATTGCTGTGACCGCTGCCGAATGGGAGGATCCGGAAATGCCATCAGCGCCAGGCGAAGGATTGGGCTCTATTGAAGATCTGACGCCGACAACGGTCACGATTAAGCAGACTCCAGCAGCTCACATGGAAATTGCCGATCTGCTCAACAAACTACAGATTGCGGCCAGCGGGAATCAAAGAGAAGAAAAGAACACTGCGGAGAAGAAGATTGAAAAGGTCCTGGACAAGCAAGTCACACTCGAAACCACGCCCATGACCTGGGAACAATTGTTCGCCAGGGTCTTTACCGACAATAAGGTGCCTTACCTTTTGACGCAGACGGCTCTGGAGGGCGGATTCGATCCCGCTGCCATGGTGACTCCGCCAGGTGAAAAGCAGAAACT
>JAXMBU010000070.1:0-36779 GCA_046349735.1 Planctomycetaceae bacterium | reverse complement strand
GCAATCGTGAAGAAACACGCTTTTTGCGAGTCGTCTGAGTCATTTTTGTCAGCCTGAGAAGGGAGCTGCCTGAGTTCAATATAGCACTCCCTTTATCGTCGGCGATTCCCGCTGCATTCAGACAGAGACGCGCAGAATCCGCCGGACACCACTGTTGGTTTCCCCGCGACAGCCCAAGCGCAAAGGTCCGCCTGATTGTTGAATTCCACTGACCAGTTACGACTCCTAGAATCAGAATAGTTTCTCAGTCAAGTTTTTTTGGCGGACATCTTTCTCAATGCTGCCGGGCAAGATCCACCTTTGACCGCGTCGTTCAGAGTGGGTGTAGTCGCGATTGATTGTTAAGGTAGGTCCTTTCTGCTGGAAAGGATTTCCGTATTGCCGCAAGGCGAATCTCGCGTGCAACAGGCGCCAGAATATCGGCCGAGAACTGTGGTGCCCGTGCCCACAGGTCGCGGCAAGGCGCGAAGTCCTCCTCGGAAAGGATGACCTACCGAAATCCGCGACGACACCACTCAGAACGATGTCCTGGTCGTCCGACTTGCAGATATTCCCTGACTCTGAGATATTCCGTGCCAACGTCATCCAGCGTTTGCCAAAACGCCGAAGGAATGCCGTTTACAAAGAATCTTTCTGTCCTGTTACTCGTTTGGGTCAGGACAAAGCGGAGGATTCTCACCAGGCACGTCAAATTTCTGACGTGTCTTGCTCGTTGAGGAAAACTCTCAACCGGGTGTCGGCTTTTGTGTCGTCACTCTCCTGAGGTTCAATTCTCTCAATGCGGGGCTGTAGCTCAATCGGTTAGAGCAGCGGACTCATAATCCGTTGGTTCTCGGTTCAAGTCCGAGCAGCCCTATTTGTTTTTGGCCTGTTTCTGCGGTTTCTTCGTCCTGAAACGTCGCGTTCTTCCGATGTGTCACCTCAAGTGTCACCTGAGAAGACGAAATAGCCGCAGGCAGCGCTGCCGTCTCATCGGCATTGATCCCCACGTAATACGTTTCCGTGGTTGTCACGCTGGAATGCCTCATCAGTTCTTTCTGAACCATTGAGTTGACTCGGCGAGCCCCCCCGTAACCAAATGCTCGTCGCAAGTCTTGGGCAAAAGCCCGGATCGGGGTGGGGTTCTGTCCCGTTTTCCGGGGCGGATTTTCGTCGACATTAACCCCGGCTGTCTCTCGCATCGCAGTAATGGCTTTGCTAACGGTATCCACCGGCGGCAAACGCCTCGATTGAGAATTGCATTGAACATGTACACCTCCCGGTCCTCTGTCGGCACCGAGCGAAGGAACCGAGCGAAGCTGGGCGTCTCGGGATAGAGATGATCCTGCCCGCCATTCTCCAGTTCACCCGGAATCCGAAGTTTTACGAACTCGCCTGCCATGTCCACCCAGAATCCAACCGCTCATTGATCCGAAGTGATCTCCACTTCGCCAAGACGGAGTCGCAACTTTGATGCTCGCGAGTTTGTGTCACCTTCGTCGAAGATTTGATGAAACGAGCCGACGCGAATCGTCGGAAGTAGTTTCTCGTTGACTCCGCACATCTCAATCTGCTGCACGACACGATGGTTGATACTGGGAAAACTATTTGTCGCCAGACAACCTCTTTGCCTCAGCCGATGCAACGCACTTCTATAGATCGCAAGCAATCTTTACAGCGGTTGGTCGCTGATGTACATCGGAGTCGCACCGGCGTGTCGGATCGGAATAATCAATCGAAGAATGGTTCGTTGCCCCGGTTGGCCTCATCGCGGTCGAACTTTCAACGTCCTGTCATCGAGCCTTCAATCTGCCCAGACGTTTACATTCAGAATGTGTACCAGAAACATAGACGTGTCACTCAGATGGTTCAGCCGCACGATGGGGCATTGCCATCGTATGCTTCTCAGCGGTGGCGACTCGCCCTCTTTCGCTACACCGGAAAATCACAAACTGTGGGCTCGGTATAAAATGTGATAAGCAACATGGTTTTCATGGCCGTCATCCATTCCCTATGCGGCAACGGATTGTCAAAAAGTGCACTCCTCCTGCGAGTATTCAGCTGGCTGGCCAACTTTACAGTCGGGTTGCGTCAGACTAAAAAACTCTTTCGGCGAAGGCCCACGCAGCCACATGTCTTCTGGAAATGGAACCGGCGCATTCCCAAAGAACTTCCACCGTACATTCGCGCCATGATTGATTATGCAGAAAATGTGGATCCCACAGGATCGATCTGCCTGAGGCACTGAACTTTCAGACAAACACCCGTCAAGAACGCCATCGTCAAGTCGTCATCACTCCGACCTCAGAAGCTTCCGAAGACATCTCCATAATCAGGAAATCCTGACTTGATCGGCCGACGCATCACATGTGTCCGTTTCGTTGCAGTATGCATTTACGCTCAATTGTTCCATTTCCAACGCCATAGTTGTCATGGAGAAGGGAAAATGATGATGGAGAGTTGGAAACGATTGCTTCACGTTTCTGGCGTAAAACGTTGCTGTCTTGTCCTGCTGATTGTGTCGAGGCTGGCTCAGCCCGGCAGTGCGGCCTCTGACCCATTTGAACTGGACGGTTCTCGTAACATCGTTCAGGAAGAGCATTTTGGCATCGTTAATGGCAAGCTGACGTCAGGAATCAAATATCAGAATGTATTGGGCGTCGCCGGTCTGTGGGCTCCGCCATATGTAAGTTCCGATTTCTCGCTGGACATCACGGCACTGGGGGAACGAATTCCGACAGAGCGTTTTGTTTGGCATCCGTTCCATGTTGACCGGACAGGCACTGTGCTGGGTATCGACGTCTCCAGCGTGACGATGTTGATTCCTGGAAGCCGAGCGGGGTTGCTGGAGATCGAGTTCACAAACCATGGCGAGGAAGCACGCACGATTCCTGTGGTGATTGCCGTCAAGGGCAGTCTGGACAATGCCGGCCCGGCTGATCCGCTGGGAAGAACGGGATGGTCATTTGCCACTCCTGCCAGTCGGACACCGACGACTCGAAAAGTATTTAACGACGCCCCGTTCTCGAACAGACCTGGCAAATTGTGTTGCGTGCGAGTCACGGCGTGACGTGGCACGACGCGCACCTGTCAGGTCAGGCAACAATTTCAGTCCCCGCCCAACAGCAGTGTTGAAGCAACATGACGTTCCTGCAATTGAAGAGCAGGAGAGGTTCGCCGCCTGTCAGAAAATCGCGACTAATCCTGAACAGGCGTTGAAGGACGCCCATACAGCCTACGCCGCACGCCTGGATGATTTATTCGGTAAACTTCCACGGCTGGAATCAGGAAACCCGGAGCTGGAGCGTCCCGCCATCGCTCTCTCGTCCCCTGTTGATGAATCGCTGGGACGTTTCGGAGTTTGTCCTGAACTTACCACAGCACGGGCAGCGTCAACGGCGGATGCGTCGGGAATTATCTATGGGACTTCGGAGGGAACTGGGAACTCTTCCACTTAGTCGACCCTGAAGCCACGAAAACTCATATCAAGCAGTTCTTGCGATTGATACGACAAAACATTTCGCGTTTGACCCAACGACCGGAATTGTTTTTGGCCCGTGGTATCCCGTCAACGAGAAAATTGTTGGGCTGATTTATTATTACGTGAAGCATACCGGCGACACAGAGTTTCTAAAGGACATCGTCGATGGGAAAACGATTCTGGAACACGCAGTCGCCAACGCCATGGCCGGGAGATGACATTCAACGACCGGTCGGCCTGATCGATTATGGGCTGCCTGAATAGTCATCTGAACTGCGTCGTGGTTTTCCTTACAACCACGTCATGCCAGATCTGAACGGGCGGCGGTATGAGACCTATCTGTTGGCAGCGCAGCTGACCGAGTTAACAGGCCAGCCAATGCCTCACCTGCGACAGCGTGCAGAAGAGCTGAAAACGGTCCCGAAGCAGCGACTTGGAACAAGCAGCGCGGTTGGTTTGAATTTCAGAACGCCTCAGTATTACAAAAGAACTCCGTCTCACCGTGCAAATGCCTGGCTTTTGGCAGCAGCGCTGGACGCAGCAGGAGACGGACTGCTCGCCAGTCATCTGGACCAGTGGAACGCGAGTTCCTTGCGAAGTTCGGTCTGGAAAGTATGTCCAAAACTGACATTGCTTACGACCCTGTCGACCAGACAACGGCGGCGGCGGATGTTTTCACAGCGTTCCCCAGGCTATCGCCGAACGACTTACAAGGCGGGCCATCCGGACGTTTCCGAAGACATCCTGAAACGAACTGCGGTGGGGACATCGCACGCCATATTGGGGAGATCTCCTTCGCCGTAAACGAGATCGCCTACCGCCGGGACACGCCGTTGCAATCCACCATCGACGTTGCCGCCGCGCAGTGCATCATCTTCGGTATGTTCGGTGTGCGTGCAGAATTCAACGGCGATCTTCACATTGCCCCGCGTCCCCCAGGCTTTCACCGCAGTTGGCACTCAAAGGCCTCCGGCTTTCGCGGGTGATAAAAGCGATTATCACAATTGACGGGGCCGATTACGAAGTGAGCGACGGGAAGAATCGATTCGCGTCCCAGTTGGCCGTCCGGTACGAATTCAGAAAGGACAGCTGCTCACAGGTGATGCAACGGCTAATGCTCACTAAGAGAGAGATCCGATTTCGACCGACTTATGGAGCAGCGGGGCGATCTTTCATCGCATACGTCGTCGATCAGGAATTGTGACGCGGTCTTGCTGTATGCGTGAACGCCGCTTTTTTCTTTCAAACTTTTCCTTAGTTTCCTTGAACGAGGATCGCAAGGATGACGCGGTGGATGTGCGGATCAGCCCCACTTTCATTAACATCGCAACAACCTGATTGACAGAGACTCCTCCCAATTGATGTGAACGTAACACCGATGGAAAGAAAATGACCCACCAGTCGTGGGCATTGATGAGCACCTGATGAGTCAGGCGGCTCGCGGGGGACTCTGCCTTCAGGAATTGACAGCTCAGTTTCAGTCGCGAGTACTGTGTTGCCATTCGCATCGTTGGCAGCAACAGGATGCGGAAGATGTGACCGTGCAGATGCCAGTGGTGATTGGCCTGCTGATTCTGTGGATTGCGACCAACCATGCTGGAAGGTTCGCGAAAGCGACGAGGTCGTCCATCCGTTACCGAAAATCCATTCAACATAGCCAGCTCGACGTTGCCGCATCCCGAGTTTATCGCCCGCTGGTCCGCCACGCCGGAAACTTTGGCCCATGCAAGCCGAAGTCCGAGATCAGATTGAGTCGGCTCTTTACCGCACTCGACGAAAAAATACCGCGTTGTTCGTTCCCGCGACATCGAAGGTTTGAATCTGTGCGATGGCGTTTAACTGCTGGGAACTCACTGAGGCAGCCATCAAAGTGATTATTGAGGGCTCGGCTGATGATGCGAGAACAGTTGACGCGAGCATTTGGCGATGAGTCCACTCGATTGTTTCCAGATCATGAACATGGCTGAAAATTGCTGTAACCTTTTTGTCGCACCTGGATCAGCTTTTGAGATTTTGCCACTTTCCGGACAACGCCATGACCTGCGAAGAACTGGGTTGAGCGCTCAACGAATACGTCGACGACGAGGCTGCGCTAGCGGTTTGTCGGGAGTTTGCCGAGCATCTGGCGGGATGCAATCCCTGTTGCCAGGGTCGACAATATCCGCCACAGCATCGCTCTGTACAAAGCGGGTGAGCCGTATCGAATGCCCTGAATTTGAAGCTCGTCTGGCGAAGCCACCTGCAGGAGCGGTGCAGCAGAAGTTCGCGGCACAGCGGAATGACTTTGCCTTCTGGAAGGCAGCTCCAGAATCGAGCGATCCTCATGGTGCTGGATGATTCAGCGGCTGGGCTGTCTCAAATCCCGAACCAGAGCCTGAAGTCGACAAAGTAGACTTTGAAACGTCTAGGCCCCACAGTATCGGCACGAGACTGAATCTCAGTATCACTTCTGTTTTGGTGATTTCAACTGAGTAATTCACGGTATTTGCTGAGGCAACAGCCAGCCAGTGACATAGTCAGGTGAAGCACACGCCCAGCATGAACTGATTGGCAGACAACGTCTGCCAGAGATTTCTGTTTAAGGGGTTTTGGATGCGACTCCCTGCACTTCGTCACGCGCCAATGGGTTTTCACTGATCGAGTCGCTGTTGATCGCGACTACCGATCCTGATGCTGTTTGACATGCAACAGGCTCGTGAAGTGCTCGACGGACACAGTGCAAGAATAATCTCAAGCAAATCGGGCTTGCTCTGCACAACTACCTCGACGTCCATTCGGGTGCTCTCACCGTCGTTCTGTGGGGTAGCGACAGAGGAACATGGTCAATCCGCGCAAGGATTCTGCCATATATGGAGCAGGCCAATGCGGCAAGGTTTGCGATTGCGGACCTTCAGGCCTTTATAGCGTGCCGCCGAATTCAACCAATGGCATCACGTAACCCAGGTGCCATCTTTTATCTGCCCGAGTGAAATCGTGCCAGTTCCCAGAGTGTAGTTTCCGGCAGCAACTCATTTTCCCACAAACTATGCGTTTAACAAGGGACCGGGCGGATTCTTCGCCCGCGGGCGACTTTGCTGACGGGGTCGATATCGGTGACGGAAAGATTGGCCAAACAGTCGGTTTGCTGACCGGACTTTACCGGACGTGAGCTGAGCCGTTGCCATTGAAGGCCCGCATTGGCGTCCGGTTATTCTATCGTTATAAAGCAGCGCCCGATCCTTCCAGTTCCGGTCCCACCGATCGTCTCTGGATTTAACTTCGCTCGTGACCGGACCATCAGCCTGACCGGACACACGGAATGGGTTGATGGTAAGATTCACGAAACCGGGTTTACAACGACCTTCACGCCAAACGCCAAAACAATTATTGCCGCAGCATTCCGGCAGCAACCTCAGCGTCGAGGGGAACATCATCTTCTCGCAAAGAACGAAACGCTGGACTGTCGAAGCCGATTTATGCAGAAGTCACGCACACCCGTAGTTTTCATCGGAAATTGTGTCAGCGTTGCTGATGGATGGATCTGTGCGTCTATCGCGAGAAACACGATCTGACCACGTGGCGAAATCTTGGTGCTCGCAACAGGATGGCAACGTTGTGGGCGAGTTTTTTAAAGAAATCCGGCCGCAGGTTGTCGGCGTAACGTGAAGTGCTGCGGAAATGACGGATCGGAGGGATTGTCCATTGACCAGGATACCGTTATCGGCAGACGATGTTGTCCCGCACACCGGTAAGTGCCGAGCCCCAACGGTGATCGGACGAAATCCTGAATCTGCACGCATTGCTGGAAAGGTGCCTGAAGTTTTTTCTCCGGGAGTTCTGCAGTCAAAAGCTGAATACGTAGGTTCGATGGCGAAAGGCCTTTCGGCACGGGAAGAAAATGCCGTGTCAAATTCGCTGATCTCCACACCTCCGGATCACGTACCAAGACTGTGGCAGACGGTCTGCGCAGATTCATAGCTCGCACGTGTCCGTCGCATATCGGGAATCACCAAACCCGCGCGTCGAGCAGAGCAATGGTCGTCGGACAATTTCGTTCGGGCGAAACTCAGTCTCGAACAGCACCGTATCGCCAGGATCATCTGATGGCTGGGGTCGCTTCCATTGTTGAGCAGCGTCCGCCGGTTTTCAGCGCGGAAGAATGACCTCTGCGAATTCCGGAGCCGGGTCTGAATCGGGCCGTTCGTTCGCCTCAAAGCCAGAGTATTCGAGAGTCGGTCCGTGGTGCCTCAACTTGGTCCGGCTGTTTCGACAGAACGCCGTTATCGCCAGAGGGGTATCGTCGAGGTTGATGGTTGAGTCCAGCGCCCTAGTTTGCGGCGTGTGCGCTTCCAGCCGCGTACTGCTCCGGTGTGCTGTCGAATGAACTATCTCTCACAACGTACCGGGATCATTAAGAATCTGACGGGCAGAATAAGACCGACGAATGTACTTCTGCACCGGATCAAACACCCGTCGTTGAAGATGAACTGAGTGACTTCGCAGAATGCCCGACCTGAACAAGACAAGTTCACGCGTATGTTCGCTCATTCTGCGACTCGAAACCGATCCCTCGCGATACGAACGTTTTTGTTGGGACGCGCCCATCCACGACGATAGTATGAAGTTCAAGATTTGGCTTCTTGATGATCACATCATGGGTGGTAGACTCTGCTGCATGTTCAAAGTGACAGACTCTGCAAAAGACAGATTCTGTAAACAAGGGAACTCCGGTGCAATTCCGGGACGGTCCGGCCGCTGTGAACTGTCTGGTTGAGAGTGATCTCAGCCGACTCAATCTCCTGTGCATTGCCATTGCTCGAATTCGAGTGAGAAGGTTGGGAGATTGAGTGGCAGTAAGTCAGAAGACCTACTTTGTGCAAGACGGTGTGGTGCTCTCCTGGATTGGGGCAATCGTCGAGACGACTTAACGTGTTTGCGGTGACATCGTGACCGGCGTGCGTGAGTCTGTCCATTTCATTCGTTCCAAATGCTGAGGCACAAACCCTCTTTGGTTGAGCACATATCTCGCGCTGCCAGCTTCCCTCGCGATCCATCTTGCAAGCCGCTGTTCTGAAATTCTACGTCTACGACGAATCGCTGCCTCTCATCAATGAGCAGTTTCGGTCGAACGGTTCGCACTGCGCCCGATACGCGTGATTGCGAGTCGGGGTGACCAGTGGAAACTGCATATCAGCAGTCGTCGTTTTCGTCGGATTCACTGTGGCTGCACGAGGGAGTCTGAGAGAACTGAATGTTTGAGAGATTGTTCGCGATCGACGCTGCCAAAGGCGAGCGGTGCGGCGTGAGCCCACCGAGTGTGATTCTCTGAGCCCCCCTGCGATCCCATGACAAACAAGATTCCACAAAACCTCGGAAGGCTGACACCTTCCGCTCGCCGTGTGGAACGAAGGCCCGTCGGTCATAAATCCTTTTTAGCGTTGCCTGGCGGGCCTGAGTCACAGCTTTGCATTTCTCCTTAGCTGCGGTGGTCCTCGAATGACCAAGAGAACATTCCCCTCGTTCCTGCCAATCTGGGCATCCGCCCGAAGACAGTTTCGCCAGGGTGTGCATTAGGGCGCACTACATGAGTGATCACCTTGGTTGTTTTGGAAAATCCTGACGAAAAATCGACTTGAATCAGACAACTGGCAATGTCGAACGTCTCCAGGTCCTGACTGTTGGAGCATTGGACAGACGGTTGCCTCGTTGCCCGTTAGCGACAGGGCCATTTCCTGCCAATCATCAAAGAGAAAGTTATGAAGACTCGTGCCCTGTTGTTGATGTGGGTGTTCCTCTTGCCGACATCGGGATCGTCAGTAGCAGCGCCGCAGGACGCGGACCCGACTCGGGAATTCGAGATTCGCAACTCCCGCGCCTTTCTCGGGGGACATGAAGTGGATCTCTGGGGAATCCGCTGTGGCAACGCGCTGTACAGTACCGGAGTAACGGAACGACATGTCAGAGCCATGGACAACATGGTGGCACATGGTATCAACCTTATTGGCGTTTATATTCAGGGGTCAAATGGTGGCTGGCCAGATGAAGACGCTGGGCTCAATGGATTCACTCGCGACGGACGCCTGAAACCAGAGGTCGCCTCGCGGCTGGAATGGTTAATTCGCGAGGCAGACCGACGTGGTATGGTGGTCATGGTAGGCCTATGCAACCCACGAAAAGACCAGGCATTTGATAGCGAAGATGCACTCAAGCGAGCGATTGAGGCAACCGCGCGATTCCTGACCGAAAGGCGCATGCGGAATGTCTTCGTTGATATTATGCACGAATTTGATCATAGCGAACGGGCAGATCTGGCAATCTTTCGAATGCCAGACGGGGCGACAAAAAAAGCTCAGCTGACCGCATGGTTCAAGGCAGCAGCACCCGGCATTGAGGTAGGAATCTGTCCCTATGACAAGTCGGAATCGGGCAGTGTCTATCCAGGAATGGATGTGCATATGATTCAAAAAGAAATGGATATTCCTGCCGATGGTTTTGTCGTCAATGTCGAGACACAGAAACAGGATTCCTACGAGAACGATGGAGTCTTTAACGAAGGACAGATTGAGCACGTTCTTCATGACTGCGAACGCTTCCGCAGTGCTCCAAATGCCGTGATGCTGTTTCATGCGGCATTTATCCAGGGAATTCGAAACTACAGCGGCACGGCCCCTCACCCGGAAATGGGTGGATACGGAACGACAGTCAGCGACCGAGGTGTGAGATTCTATTATGAATGGGTTCAAGAGAATATCGGACGCTGGGAGTTCCCTCGGCACACTTTATCGGAGCAACAGAGATGATCAGGAGGCGACCGGGGTTCACACTCATCGAATTACTGGTTGTTATTGCGATTATTGCGGTCCTGGTAGCACTATTGTTGCCAGCTGTGCAGTCTGCTCGAGAAGCCGCACGCAAGATCCAGTGTCGAAATAACCTTAAGCAGATCGGCCTGGCCCTGCAGAACTATGAAGGAACACACTTACGGTTACCTTCCGCAAGAACAGGCTCACCACACCTCTGGTCTGCCTCTGCTCAAATCCTGCCCTTCATTGAGGGTTCTACCATCTTTGCGCAGATTGATTTCGGCAAAGGCTCACTCGACATTGCGAATGCGAATGCAGTCCGAGCAAAAATTCCCGCTTTCCTGTGCCCTTCCGATTCCGGACCAGAGCAGCTGAACGCGAACTTCGGTGCAAACAACTACTGCGCAAATGCGGGCACAGGACTTCAGAACGGAGGTAGTTTTCGTCCGGAAGACGGGCCCCAGGCAATTGACGGTGTGTTCTTCGACCGGTCTTCGACTCGATTCGGAGACGTCACTGACGGACTCAGTAATACTGCAGCCTATAGCGAAACGACCCGTGGCACGGGCATCGATACGATTGGCGCTGCACCCTCGAAGCCGTCGATGCAATACGGTCAGGGACCGTCACTGCAGCCCGTGACCGACGCTTTCTGCGCTGGCTCAATTCTCATCTGGAGCGGTCAGAGAGGACGAGAATGGGCAAGGGGGAGCTTTATCTATTCATCCTACAACCACTATTGGCCACCCAATTCAAAATCGCTTGACTGTCTGTCTGGCAACGTAAGTGGTCGCATCGCAGCACGCAGTTACCATACCGGCGGAGTCAATGTATTGTTTCTCGACGGTCATGTTTCCTTCCAGAGTGACAATACAGATCTGTTCGTATGGCGCAGCATCGCAACGCGTGGCGGCGGTGAAGTCATCAGCGTTGATTAGATGCGAAACCCACAATCCACGGAGTATATTATGTCATCACGTTTTGTTCGCAGCATCATCATCTCCACTTTGTTCTTCGGGCTCCAGTGCACCCAGTCACGCGTTCAGGCACAGGAAGCTGCCACGCCTTCAAATGACGTTTCGGCAACAAGAGAATTCGAGATTCGCGACGGAAGACCGTACCTTGGCGGCCAGCCAATCCGTCTCTGGGGACTTCGCTGCAATAATGCCCTGATGAGCCCTGCCGTGACAGAGAGACTGGTGAATAATCTGGACAACTATGCCGAACATGGAATCAACTTCATCAGCATTTCGCTCCAGGGAACAAACGGCGGCTTCCCGAATGTAGATGCGGGACCCAACGCATTTACTCCGGACGGTCGACTCATCGCATCGTTCGCGAAACGAACAGAGACCGTCATCAGGGAGGCTGATAAACGAGGAATGCTGGTGTGCCTCGTTGTCATGATGCCACGAAAAGATGAGTTACTGGTCGATGAAGCAGCAGTCAGGACAGCAATTCAGCAGACTGCGACGCTGTTGGAGTCACGCAAACTTCGCAATGTAACCGTGAACTTGTTTCAGGAATTTCATCATCCGACACGCATTCACCATGCGATCTTTCGCGAACCTGACGGCGACCTTAAGAAGAGCACTCTGACCGGTTGGTTCAAAGAAATTGCGCCGGGGATCGAGACCGGGATCTGTCCCAACCATCTTACAGGATCATCTTATGATTATCCCGGCTGTGAAGTGAAGTTCTTCCAGGAGGAGATGGCGATCCCTGATGTAGGCTTCAGCATCAATACCGAAACAGCCGACCGTGACGCCACAGGACACGAGGGTGTTTTCAATCGGTTCCATATCGCGTCGATGGAGAAGGAGTGGAGAAACTACCTTGATCACCCCAATTCTGCGATGCTCTTTCGTAGCCCGTACGTTGAGGACGTCGGAGGCCAGATGGGAACGGGACCTAACTTCGAGATGGGTGGGCGAGGAACAGGGGACAAAGACCGCGGCGTACGGCATTATTTCGAATGGGTTCAGACAAATGTCGGCGTCTGGAAGTTCCCGACGCATATCCGAGCAAACCAGCCTCAGTGATTCTGCTTCAGATGCAGCTTGATGCACTCTTGCCTTCTGAGCTTCTTCCAGATGATGGAAGCGATGTTGACGTCGTTTCAATTAAGAGTCGATGGAGCCATGCGGAAGCTGAGTTTTCAATAGAGGCACAGGTGAGCGATTCAGCGAGCCCCGCTCCGAATGAACTCGACTAACATGGGACCGGTCGAGTCATGGTCAGTACCAAGATCGTCGCAGAGAGACTGATGAGTCTTCTCCTCCGTGATGTGGACGACCCCGCCTTTCCTGCTGCCGCCTGCACAAGTTCAGCAGGCTGAGTCTGCTTGTGATTCAGCGAGTCTGTTTTGAGGTAGACCATCAGAAACGGAGGCAAGCTGGTCTCACCTTGGACGTGAGTCACAGGAGACCCATCCTGCTGCACTTTCTCACCGGTACCGAAAGCACGGTGCGGCAGTTTTCCGCAATCGTCTCCAGAACCATTCCGGACGGCTAAGAAGATCGAAGGCGGAACCATCGGAAGTGTGATCACGCCGGCAAGCTGATTGCGATGCAGTCCGTGAGCCGCGAGGTAACGATCATCTGTGGCCACAAGGGCTGCAAGGTGTGAGCCGGCCGAATGGCCCATGACGAAGATTTGCCCCGGATCGCCTCCGTGCTTTGAAATGTTCTTCGAAATCCACGCGACCGCAGCTGCCACGTCACGTACGTTTTCCGGATGAGTCACCGCAGGCACCAGCCGATAGTTGATGCTCACCACGATGATTCCCGCCGCATTGAACAACTTTGGCTGAGAACTCACCTCGTCTTTATCACGTTTGCTCCATCCGCCTCCATGAATGAACACGACCACAGGAGCATTCTTTTGCGTCCTTCGGGCGTAGATGTCCATTGCCTGCAGAGGATCTCCGTCAGTCACGTAGACAACATCCTTCGTCACAACAGAATCAGGCAATGTCACAATCGGTGGCTTCACTTCTGCCGAAGCAGCCAACGCAGGCTCCTTCCCGCTCTGACACACGGCGGAACAGGACGGAGCCACCAGGCAGTAAACAGCAAAACACAGTGCGCCCAGGCGAATCAATCTCATCGAACTTCCAGTCTACTGAATAATGCAACACAACCGTACAGGAAGTAGCATTGTGGCAGAAGAAACCCTGCTGGCTTGTGTTGTGCTGTGAACGGCTGAGGACAGCTGGTCGATACTTTCACGACGACTAGAACTCCCCGAGCACCTCGCCGCCGTCACGAGTTCCCAGACCCCGCCAAACACCAAGGTCGATATTGGAACTGAAGGCTCGAACCGAACCATCCACAAGTGCACTTTGAACAACTCCCGTGTGGTAGCTTCGGGAGGTCACCGCTGAGTAACTGACGCTGGTCAAGTGACTGCCTTCCTGTCGCGACGCATAGTCAAGGTTATGGTATTCGACCCCCGAATAGTTGTAGACGACATCTGTGTTTGGAGTCAGCGTTGTCGTGAATCCACTGTGATGAGAATGTCCGTTTGCCCATTCTGTGTGTCCGGATCCATCACGACTTGCCGGGAATATGCGATCCTTAACGCCGGAGTCGGCATACACTGCGACAACATCCTTGTTGGCAGGGACCACCGTACTTGGAGGACCACCATTGCGAGTGTAGGCGGCCCACGCATGGACCTCTGAAGCCATCAAAGTATTGCTGGTTCCGTCAGTAAAGGAACTCATTTTGATTTTTGAGTTCGGATACGTGAAACCGTCCCCACCGGCTCCGTTGGTGGGGTTGAAGACCATCCATGTTCCAAAGTTGAAGCCGTAACAGGTGGGCATCAGGAAGATCCCGTTCGTTCCTGTATCGCGACTTCGATCCGCTTTGGGATCAGACGGGCACGCAAACACTGGCACGCGGAAATTGCTGATCACCGGAAAATTCCCCCAGGCTTTCGAGAGATCGATCTGACTGTACAGATTGACCTGCTCAAGATACGGCATGATTCGGCCATGAATCGACCAGGAGCTGTTAGACGTCACTGCCGGATTGATTGCCATGCTCGGCGGAAATGCTCCAAATGTTGATTCGTAGTTATGAACAGCCAGTGCAATTTGTTTGAGGTTATTTTTGCACTGAGTTCTTCGAGCAGCCTCTCGTGCTTGTTGTACCGCAGGGAGAAGCAAGGCAATCAGGATTGCGATGATTGCAATAACGACAAGTAGCTCGATCAGCGTGAACCCGGATCGGCGAATCGAATTTGTTTTCGTGCGCACAGGGAAGTTCCATGAACAGTATAGGTGATTAGTTGGACGACTTTCTTCAGGTAGCGTCAATTCCTTGAGGCAATTTCCATGCCGACTCATAATCCGCTGGGGGTTCCAGGAAAGGCATCAATTTGCAATCGAATCATGCTCACCATGGCGGTTTTTTCGCCATGACTGTCTCGAAATCCGCCATCGAAGTTCTGTTTGGGACCGAGATCGTCAAACATACTCGCCGCAATGAAGTCGACGTCGGATTGCAATTCGGCTGCTTATTTCGGAGCAAGTGAGCACAAAAGCGAAAACATTTCGCGAAAGCTTACGGCATGGCACGGGGTTTGATCTGCCCCGTTCCGCACCTCCGCACCTTCCGCCATTCCTCCATCATCAACCGCAGGATTCTCAGATGTTTTCTCGAACGAAGCCAAGTTGTATTTTCTTGACAGTCATGGCTCTTCTCTGCGGATCCCGTGTCAACGGCCAATCGATCGACGAGCTTCGAACGAAAGGAGTACAGTTTCTGGAGGTCACTCAAGCGACCGACGGATCGTGGACAAACTCCGATGCTGTCGGAATCACGGGCCTCGTTACTACCTCCCTGCTATTGTCCGGAAAGGGTGTTGATGATGCGATCGTGAAGAAAGGACTCGAATTCATCGTTTCGAAGCAACAGACCACTGGTGGAATTCACACCGCCACAAGTCGCCATCAAAACTATGAGACCTGTATCGCAATTCTGGCACTTTCGGAAGCGAATGCGGATGGCCGGTTTAACGACGTGATCAAGAATGCCGAGACCTTCTGCGAGGTCTCCAGTGGGACGAAGGCGAAGGCATTGAATCGACTGACGGAGCGTTCGGCGGTGGCGGCTAGACAGCAAACAGCGCCCGGACATGTCGAATACACAGTTCCTGATTGAAGCACTCAGGAAGGCCGGCGTCGCCAGTGATGATCCGGCAATGCAGCGAGCACTGATCTTTGTTTCTCGCGCGCAGAATCTTGAATCACAGCACAATCAACTGCCGTATGCTGGCAAAGTGAACGACGGCGGTTTCATCTACACACCGGCCAAAGGCGGGGAATCGAAAGCAGGCACTACTGAGAATGGCGGACACAAATCCTATGGCAGCATCACCTACGCCGGGCTGAAAAGCATGATCTATGCCGGGCTGACAAAAGACGATCAAAGAGTCAAAGCGGCGACTGCGTGGTTGAAGAAGCACTACACTCTGGATGAAAACCCGAACATGGGCAAGCAGGGTTTGTACTATTACTACCAGACGATGGCCAAGACGATGTCAGCTTTGGGCAGTGATGAGTTCGAAGACGACAAAGGTACGAAGCACATGTGGAAACAGGAGTTGTCTGCCCGACTTGCGTCACTCCAACAGAAAAATGGCAGTTGGTTGAATGAAGCCGATCGATGGTACGAAGGTGATCCGAATCTTGTGACCGCGTACTGCCTGATCGCATTGCACTATTGCGATGAGCAGCAGGTTCCTCAATGAAAACTGAGAATAATGTCGTTTCACTTTGTCCGCCACTGAAAGGATTTCTATGTGGCCTGAAGCTGAGCATCACCGAGTAACTCGCTTCCGCGGTTCGCTGGTTCCATTAACAGTTGCCGCGACGATCCTGATGATTCTGCTGGTTGCACTTAACGCGGTTGGATCGACAAGCGATAATAGCACCCTGGCACGTCAAGTTTCCTCCGCTACCGGAATGTCAGCCGGAGCCTCAAGTGATGCCGGTAGTGTACAAGTTTTGATCGATGCCTTGAACGATGCTCATGGCATCGATCAGCCGAGCCTGGACAGGGCTCTGAGATTCACTGCAAGACTTCAGTCAGGCCGTTCAACGCAAAGAACGGAGAGAAGGTGACAATAGAGAACTAGCGCTTCAAGGTCGATGGTTAATCGCTATTGTGATCGACAGGAGTTTCAACATGCATTGCGTTGGGTACCAACTCTGCGCCAGTTGGAGCCTGGTATTCATCGATTCCGCGTTCTGATCGCGGCCGCCAGGCTGCGGTGAGGTAAACTCCAAAAGGCGATTGACATCCCTCAGGATGTCTGGATGAACTCCGCGATCTCTGAATGCCAGGGGGCTTGTACACGAAGCGTACCTTCTTCTGTTCGATTCCTCGTTAACAGCGCAACAGCGGGATGGTCGCCGTTACTCCTTCGTCGCGGCAGCCGAAGGTATGCGGCGAATCCTCGTCCAGGCCGCTCTCACTCAGAGCCAGAAACGTGGTGGAGCCATCACCTTGCAGCCACCTCCCGATAAAGGATAAAGACATTCCTTTTCGGGAATTACCCAAGGACATCTTCTTCATTAGCGATGCGCTCGAACGATTGTCGTAAGTGAATCTACAGGGGACCGAACTCGTCAAACTCCACGACTTCGTTGGATTCACACTCCGAGAAATCTCCACGATCCTCAACATCCGGCCCGGCAGCACGGGCAACCTCCAGTCCTACGCGCATGCCTGGCTTTCCGTTGAGATAATGCGAACTCTCATCGAATTGAACTTCGGGATCTCCTTGTGTTCAATTCCTCGCCTTTACGTAAGTTAGCATCACATTTTTCCACTGCTCCGGGTCCGACACCCCGACGCTCCAGAGGTGGATGTGACTGGAACAGCGGCATTAGGCACTTGGGGCTTCTTTCAGGGAGCTCCAAATTTGCTAATCCCATGGTCTCAATTGGCTTTCGGCTTCACAATTACGATTCCGCTTTGCATCGCGCCGACGTTTGGCCTGCATGGAGAATTGGCCGTTCGGAACCACTGTCACCGCTCTCCGCAGGTTGCAGTGCGAGATGATTTTTCTGCCAAAGTGAATTCCTGAACAAGACACGTTCACGAGCGTATGGTCGCTCAATCGACATCTCCATGTTCGACGTTTCCCAAGCCGACGGATGGCTAGCTCACTCCCGACTCGGTCGCAGATCGTTGCAGGCTCGGTTGTGATGAGGGCGCCGAGAAACGCAGCGGGCTTGATCCGTTCAGCACACGCTGTTCGCAACTCGTGCGCCATGTCCAATTGGTGGCATTTCTTTGGAACGATTTCGTTGACGGTCTCTACTGTTCTGAAATCGGCATGTCTTCGTCAACCACACGACTCTCCATCACTCGAATGCGGTTAACTTGACGAACCCACCGGGCTCGACGCTTTTCACCGGGAACAATGATCTGGAATGGACCGTTCTCTTCATTGAGCGGTTTGCCGTCCTGTTCGTCAGCCAGCAGAATCATGCGATCCGTAAAGACTGGATCAAACTCGCACAACGAGAAGACGACTCGGTACTCATCTTTCGCTCGGACAGCCACGTAGCATCGTAACGCCTCGCAAGTCCTTACCAAGCGGTGCGTCTACCTGAGTCAGCAGATGGTGAACGGCGACTCAAGAGTACTTGACCATTTTTCCCGTTCGATCAGCCACTTCAACAGATGTTCGTGGCAACGTCCTGAGTTGTTCGACCGTGAAACTGATGGCAGTGTCGTCCAGAGCGACAACCTGCACTGCGGATGGTTCGGGCTTTTCATCTGCCCTTGACGACTCACAAATTACTTGAGTCAGAATGACGACGGCAATAGGCAGAGCGATACGATTCAATATGAACATCGGGAAACCAATCTTTGGCTACAGTGATCAGAACTCACCCACAACTTCGCCGCCACCACGCGTCGTCATGGAGCGAAGCGTGTTCGTGTCGATGTTTTCACTGAGGAACCTTACGCTTCCATCAACAAGGGCAACCTGAGCACCACCGGTGTGCTGACTGCCGAATGCACAAAGCCGTCTAATGGATTCTGGAGATGCATCAAATGTGGCGGAACTAGAAATGCTGCCCGGCTTTTTGGCAAAGTTGAACGGTAGTCGATAGTTAACTGGCCCAAAACTACTCATTGTCAGATCCGTCAGCCCGAGTTGACCGCCGGACGGAGGCCAGTAACCCCATCCGCCCATCGGATTCTGAAAGTAGCCTCCAGCAAAGAACGAATCATAGTTTGGATCGTAGTGAGAGCGTTCTCCCACCAGGATCATGTTTGAAGTTCCATCGGTCACATCTCGCATTCTTACCAAACCATGCTGAACAGTCGGCGGCGTGGTGATCGGTGGTCCAGACCCAGCGAACATACCGTCTCCCGAAGTATTCGCTGGCGGATGCGACTAAGTTCCTCCGTTTCCGCCGTAGCTTGTGAGTGCATATCGAGCACCACTGGTCTTCACGAATGGATTCTGTCCGAGTGTTGCGGAAGGGCAGAGCAACATCGGAAGAACAAAGCCCGTGTTGCCATTCGTCTCGTTGGCCAGTGGGTTGGCAAAATCCCATTGGCTGTAGAGCGCCGTCTGTTCCAGATAAGGAAGAATCTGAACAAACATTGACCATCCCCGAACCCGGGGTGCAGTGGCAAAAGACAGGCGAATCTGACCGGGAGGAAAACACGAATGGGTGCCTTCGTAGTTATGCATCGCCACCGCCAGTTGCTTCAACTGACTCTTGCATTGCGTTCGACGAGCGGCCTCAAGAGCTTGCTGAACCGCAGGCAGCAACAAGGCAATCAGGATGGCGATAATCGCGATTACCACCAGAAGTTCGATTAGTGTGAATGCTTTTCGACAAGGGTGCATATTGATGCGGACTTTTGTCATCAGGAATGGCTAAATTTCGTCAGAGCCCCAGGTAAAGAATCCGTCAGGATTTGTCTTTCGCCAGATCCAGTTGTTCCGCACTGTTCACCTTTCTTTCCGGCATGCTGCCGCGCATCGTCGGCGTTGATGCGGAGAGGCTGATCGTCCCATCCAAAGCATGTTGCGGTGAACCGACAAAAAGCTAAGCTGAGCACTGAAAAACGAACGTACACGGCGAAAATTCCATGGTCCAATAGTAGTTGGCGGGACTCTCAGGGCAGAATACTGCCGCAGGATGTCAGAATAACGACGATAGAAAAGTCGCCCTGCAACCGAATCCGCGAGCTGCGAACGGCGTTGGGGCTGACGCAGGCAAGTCTGGCGAAGCTGGCTGGAATCTCTCGGACAGCGGTCACCGCTATTGAGGGCGATCGCCTGGTCCCGTCGGTTGCTGCCGCCATCGCGATTGCTGAAACTCTCGGCTCCACTGTGGAAGAGCTGTTTGGACGCAGGTCGCACAATTCGTCATTAGAGCGATGTCTGTTTTCCTTCCTTCATGAAAGACGATCGCAGAATAAAAGCGTTTCTCAGTGCGATCCGTTCAAAGTCCTATCGCAGGCTGTTGGGAGAACTGCCTGGATACGACTCATCGGAAACCGGAGATACCTGCGTCAGCAGTCCATGACGAAATTGATCGTTACTCGAAGTGTTTCGTTCAGGAGTTGCGATGGTTTCCGAAGGTACAACTCGGGTGGACCGCATCACTGTAACTCGTTCAACGCATCCGGAAAGAAGAGCGGCTGACCATAGAGTTTTCGGCCAAAATCGCCTACAGCCTTCTGCGTCATGGCTTCCCGCAGAAAGCCGACAAACTGGTTGGCGGCCTGAGCGTTAACATGGGGATGCCTGATCGGATTAATCACCATCACAGCATAAGGATTGATCAGACGCGGATCGCCTTCAAAGATGATGGAGAGATCCATTTCCGGAACGGTGTACCAGATAAGTTCCGCGATCTGTGAGTGCAGGCTCGTTTTTCTTCGGCAATGCGCAGAGTCTGAGCCATACCACTCCCGGCAGTGATGTAACCGGAAAACTTCGGTTCAATGGAAACAGACTTCCACAACTGCTGTTCCTTGCGATGAGTCCCCGAGTCATCACCTCGTGATACAAATGGAAGGTTTCGCGAGGCAATCTGTTGCAGTACGTCGTCCAACGATGCTGGCGGATTTTCACGAAGAGGCCCGTCACTGGGATCTCTAACCACGACAAAGTCGTTGTGAAAGACGGGGATGCGTTCTTCAGCGAATCCATCTTTCACCAGTTCTTCTTCGGCCGACGGAGCATGAGTGAGCAGAACGTCCACATCGCCACGTCGCCCCAGTTCCCGTGGCCTGCCCGGAGCCCACTGCGACGACCTTCACTTCGATTCCTGATTGTTCTCGAAACATAGGGATCAGCATGTCGAGCAATCCGCTGTCCTGTGTGCTGGTTGTCGTCGCCAGCGTGATCGTCTGCGCCTGTGGCGTTGACGGACCGGCTGGCTCCCGCTCCGAGCATCCCGCCACTATCCAGATTCCGGCCAGGAGAAATGCGCCCATAAACTGTCGTGACATCAATACACCATCTTTCCTGACAAAATCTTTGTGCGTGAATCGGCTGGGCGATGAAAGAACTCTTCGCGAGGAGCAATTTCCACGATTCGTCCATCGAGAAAAGTCCAACCCGATCGGCAACACGCTGCGCCTGAAACATGTTATGAGTGGCCCATATGAATGTTGTTCGATGCCTCTGCCGCCACTCGTCCAGTACCTGTTCAACCAGCGCAACATAGCCTGGATCGAGATTCGCTGTGGGTTCATCCAGTAGCAGAATCGTCGGCTGGAGTACGAGTGCTCTCCCCAGTGCAACCAGTTGAATCTGACCGCCTGAAAGTGCCTGTGCCGACTTTGAAGCCAGCTTCGCAAAGCCAAGGCGATCAAGCAACTCACTGACTCGATCGTCCGCTGTGATACCTCGAAGCCGCAGCCCATATTCCAAATTAGCACGTACACTGCGCGAAAGCAGAATGGGGCGCTGGGGAACTATCGCGATCTGCCGAACATCGCTCATTGTGGCGAGCCCGTTTGACCATTCGTGACCGTCAAATTCTATTGAGCCGCCCTGAATCGAAGTGAGTCCGGTCAGCATTCGCAGGAAAGTCGTCTTACCCGCTCCTGTGGGACCGACAATGCACAGAGTTTCACCTCGCCGGTGTTCCCAGTCATCGATCGTCAATGAGAATGTCGGCCCCAGCACGCGGCGAACCCGATGCAGGCGGTAAATCGGCTCGGTAATCATCGTGGAAACCGATTCTGCAGACGAACGAAGACAAAATTGATCAGCATTGCCAACGTCATCAGCATTGCGGCAAGCGACAGTGCAACGGTGAAACGACCGCGATTGGTCTCAAGCAGGATGGCTGTCGTCAGCACCCGCGTGTGCCCTTCAATATTTCCTCCAACCATCAGAACAGCGCCCACTTCGGACAAGCTTCTCCCTAGGGCCGTAATGACCGCCAGCATCAAGCCGTGCCGGGATTCTCTCAGCAGTGTCCATCGCAGCTGCCACGGCGTCGCTCCGAGGCTACGCAATTGAAATCGCAGTTCTTCCGGCAGTGCCTCAACGGCCGTCAGCGTGATGCCGATCACAAAAGGCAGATCAAGGATCACCTGTGCAAGGATCATTGCCTTGGCCGTGAACAGCCATTGCCATTCGCCGAGCGGGCCTGAACGTGAAAGTAAGAGGTAAAGCACCAATCCAACGACGACAGGCGGCATCGCCATGCCGGCAAACGTCAGAACCTTAAGGATCGACTTTCCGGGCATTGTGCCGAGACCAATGTACGCTCCGAGCGGCATTCCTACGACGCAGCAGATCGCCACCGCAGTACTGGAAACGACTATCGATAGAGTAGCAATAGGCCACATTTCGCTGATCAGTGCTTGCACAGAGCCCTCACCTGTTCGCCTGGTCGTTACCGCGGAGATTGTGATCCGCTGATTCAGCGCAAAATTTTAACCGCCTGTATGAACTGCTGTTGAGACCATAGCGTGCGCTTGCGTGACTTTTCAAGCGATGTCACAACTTCTGAGACAGGTCATTTCGAGCAGCCGCGATTCACGCTTTCTCAAAGAAGGAACCTCAGATGCCATTCCCCTACGGGCAGATTCAAAATATCCAAGATCGGAACGGTGCAGTTGAGTTGACGATATAGATTCCAGGTGATGCCACAATTCTTTCAAGACATCGAACACCTCTCCATTGGACCAGAACGCATCGTAATTGTGCAGGCGCTGTTGTCCCGCACACCGGTAAGTGCCGAGCCCTGTTATGATCGGACGAAATCCTGAATCTGTCGGGCACGGTCGGAAAGGTGCCTGGAGTTTTTTCCTCCGGGAGTTCTGCAGCTGAAGGCTGAATACGTAAGTTCCCGATGCCGAATGCTATACGGCATCGGGAAGGAAAATGCCTGACTAAAATTCGCCGATCACTTCACCTCCGGATCGCGTACCAAGACTGTTGTAGACCGTCTCGTCGATGTTCTCGGAGATCGCTCGCACGCTGCCGTCGCACATTGCGAACTGACCGATGCCGACGTGGGGAGCGGACGCCCCTTTGTCGTCGGTGTCGCGTTCGTTCGGTCGGTATTGAGTTTCAAAAAGCACCATGTGACCATGGTCGTCTTCAAAGTCTTCCTTGTTTCGAGCAGCCGCACTCCATGCAGTCTCGAAGTAAGAATGACCATCGGCCAGGGTGCCCCCGGGTATCGGCCCATTCGTTCTCTCCCCCAGAGCAAGAGTGTTCGAAAGTCCGTCGGTAATATCACGAAAACGTGTGTTGCTGTTGCGATAGAAAACGCCGCTGGATTGTGTGGGAGTTTCATCCAGGTTCACTGTGGCATTCGATGGCCCCCAGTTCGCCGCGTAGCTTGCGGCTCCATACCGCTCAGGTGGGCTGGAATTTGGATCTCGAACAATAAATCCACCTTCTGAATAGGGGTCGGTCGGACACAGAAAGACTTTCAAATGCCATTCCCTTGCGGCAAGGTTAAGGTTGTCGAAGATAGGAACGTTGAAGTTGAACTGAGCATATAGAGTTGCCTGCTCAATCTGAGGAAGAATCATGGAGCCCCAGGCAAAACCCATGTGATTCGCCAGTTGATCGGCTCCTGCAGGACCAAATTTGTGCAGATAGCCAGGAGGCAGCAATCCGTAAGTGGATTCGTAATTATGCAACCCCAGCACCAGTTGCTTCAGATTGTTTTTGCAGGCCGATCGCCGAGCTGCCTCGCGAGCTTGCTGCACGGCCGGTAGAAGTAACGCAATGAGGATCGCGATGATCGCGATCACGACAAGCAATTCCCTGAGCGTAAAGCCACGACGTATTCGTGGCGTAGAAGTTCTCCAAGACAATGAAATGTCCCCCCCTGAATCGACCATCTTCGCGAGGCTGCGCAGTGTCAGCGCAGGAATCAGCGAAATGAGCCGCAGAACCGATCAAACATAAACAGGAACATGCATAAACGAGCAATGTTCACAAGCAGCGATTCAGAGAACTTGCGGGGGAGGGAGCGGTGGTGCTGAGGGATCGAGGCCTCGATTGATATCGGAGGCTACCACGGCTCGAGTGAAAGGATGGTCGGTTCCGTCCAGTTGGACATGCGAGCATTGAATAGCAGTCCATCGCAGAGAGACGTCTATAAGCTGAGCCAAACTAAACGGCGATGGCAATCGGACCATGTCTCCTTCCGCGGCATTCCTGGTTCGACTGTCACAGCCAGTGTCCACAAATGGAGCAGGCTCACCGCCCAGAAAATCGGGCAACGTCAGCTCAAAGCCAAACAAGCTGAAATGGATATGTGATGACGGGTCTTCCGTAACATCAGAGTCTTTCGCCTCGTTTCTGTGATCATTCACATGAGTGTGACCGTCGCCTGAATGCGAGTGGTCAGGAGAATGCGAGTGGCCGCTGCTATGCGAGTGACTGTGGCTATGTCTATGGCCATGGGCAGAATGGGAATGCGCGACGTCACCACCGTCGTGTTGATGTCGAATCCCGGGGACGACAAAATTGCCAACCACGACCGTTACAAACAACAGTACGAGCGAAACGAGGCATTGAAAGGACAATTGACGCATGGACGGCAATTTACTGCGGAGTTCTCACCCGTCCAAGTCAGAACTACTCAGTCTCAGAATCTTCACAATGATGACAGTAATCAAACGATGCATTGTCCGTCTCGCAGCGAACTGCAAACTTGTCCGGTCGAATCACTGGAGCGAAGGTCGTGCGTATACCCAGTGCAATATGGATCTTCGTGGTCGAGTGAGACGAACCTGGCCTCAGAAATCTCCCAGAATTTCGCTGCCTGATCGCGTTCCCAGGCCTCGCCAGACATTGCGATCTGTTGAACTGCTGAAAGACTTGACTGCCCTGTCCATCAGCAACGTATTCACCATGCCGACATGATGACTGCGGGAGGTTACGACAACATACGTCTGGCGAGTCGTTGAAGTTCCGAGTCGGCTGGCTGTGAAATCGATATCAAAGGTCTGCCCAGCGCTGGAGTACGGAATGATGGTGTTCGGTGGAAATGCCGTTGTAAATCCGCTTTGAAGAACCATGCCACTGATCCATTCGGTATGGCTCCAGGTACTCTGCGAGTACCCCCAGCCAGCCATGTCCGTCACAGCGGAAGGGAGAGCAATTCCGAAGCGCCAGTTGGGTTTCCACCGTCCTTCAAAGCGGGTTGATAGGCTTTGACTTCGGACAAACCAATCGTGTTGCTCAAGCCATCGGAGATGCTGGAGAATCGATTGCTGGCATTGATGCCAAAAGTGCCATCGCCCCATGATCCATTATTGGGGTCGAACACCAGCCATGTGCCGATATTCACGCCGTAGCTGATCGGCTGGTGCGTCAGGGTCGCAGAAACAACTTTCGGAACGTCTTTTACTTCGCTTGGGCAAATGAAGCCAGGAATCTTGGTTGCACAAGCGGCCGGCTGGGTCGAAATGCTGCGACTAAAATCAATCAGACTGTAGAGGTTGCTCTGTTCCAGATACGGCAGCAATCGAGCCTGTGCGGAAACGTCTCAAAGGGCAACCCAACTGTGAAACAACCAGCAGGCGGAATCATCCCCGTTGTGCTTTCGTAGTTGTGCAACGCCACTCCGATCTGCCTGAGATTGTTCTTACAATGAGTCCTTCGTGCCGCCTCACGAGCTTGCTGGACTGCCGGCAATAGTAGAGCAATTAAAACTGCGATGATGGCAATGACGACAAGTAATTCGATCAGTGTGAAACCCCTGTTTCCGGCTGTGTAGCATGTCCGCGTTCCTGATTGATGTGACAACGATGGGATCCTCCGACGAAGATGCACTCCTCTGCTCAAGAGCCTTAAGCGTTTCGATTTTGTCTGCGGATCTTTCGCATGCATCCGGACCAGGCACCTGCGGTGCTGATCGGTGCGTAGCGACAAGCGATGCTCATTGGTCGTTAGGCTCCCAGCAGCGAGAAACTGACCGCACAGACGGACCTGCGTCTCGCGGAAGCATTTTGCGAAGGTACCATGGGAGTCGTGGAGAGCGAGCCAGTTCGAATTGCAATGAAGTCATTGAACGGATGTCCGTCGGACCGTGATGAGACTGTATCGCAGAGTTTTGCCAAAGCACATACGTGGACTTCTGAGCCTATTCGTATTGCTGGGCATTTGCGCGGTGCTGTTTCCGCTGCCGATAGCTCCACTGCCCCAGAGTTCGCCGGGGAAAGACGATGCTGAGCCATTCCCATGCCAGAATCGTCCATGCGGTTGTCGATCGGCTGATCAGTGCTGGAAGAAATGTTGTTGCTTCAATAACGCCCAGAAAGTTGCCTGGGCTAAGGCTAACAACGTCAAGGTGCCTGAGTTCGTTCTGGTCGCGGCGAAGAAGGAAGGAGTTTCACCTGAACCTGCCTTCGATTTTCCCAAGTCGCGGTTGATGGCCGTTTCGTCAACGAGGAATCAACGGTGCTGTGAGACAGAATCCGTCGGTGCGGCCACGACCAGTTGTTGCGGCAAATCTCCGCCTCAAGGTTCACCGAAGTCTAAGTGTTGTGGCACCAAATCGGGTTTCGCGGCCCAGACGTACAGCGGTCACAGGACGCAAGGGTCCTCGAAGTGGGTGATGGCGATTTATGCTGCGGAGTGTCAAGGGCAAGGACCGTCTGCATTTTGTTTTCCAATCTCGATCATTCCGGATCGGCTGTTACTCGTATCGGCATCCGATGAAATGAGCGAGTCCTGCATCTATACCTCGGAGCGATTGCTGGGGAAGCAAAAAAGGGTCAGGTCTCTTTGATGTGCGCATTCCCTGATGTGCGGGAATGGCTTGATACCAGCTAAAGACTGAGTCCTGATCTCCCACGTCTCTTCGCTGTCAGTCCTGCTGCCTCTGTCGTTGAAAATCGACGGGGATGAGTACTTTCTTATCTCCTACACGGATTCGGCTGTGGGCTTCGAGGAAACTGCCGAACGAGGCGCCGGCATCGCTTACGTTGCGAATGATTTCGCTGGTCATCCTCTGATCGTAGTCGCTCTTCCATCAGATTTGGGAAAGTACAGAACCGCATGTCGCTTTCCGGAAACGAAGCGGATCAGTCTCTCAGAATCTTACGCTTTGTAAAATACAGACATGAAGCAGCCGCAAGATTCAGAGATCGATCAACTGTGGACGAAGTACTCAAAAGATGACCTTTGGAAACAAGTGTCCGAGTGGTGGGAGTCTGCCAGCCGAGCCCGTGTTGTGATGTTGCTGGCGATGAATCATAACAAGTGTCAATGAAGCGAACTCACGATCAATCGTGACGGGGAACGAGGGACGTCAATCATTTCGTTCCTGACAAACCCTGCCGCTTTGAACATTGCCTGATAGTCGGCGAATGTGTAAGCGTCGCCATGATCGGTACTCATCAGCATCGTCAGCGCAAACGCCGCAGGTGTCGGCGGTGTGATTCGATCTTCATTCGGAATGAATTCCAGAGAAATCACAACGCCATTGGGATTCAGCCGAGTCTGCAGCTTCCGGAGCAGCGATTCGCAGGCTTGCGCACTGAAATGATGCAGGAAGTTTGTGAGCAGAACGCAGTCATAAGTTCCGGGCAGGTCCAGGGTCATCACGTCACCGGGCAGGAATTCAAAGCGATCCACACAGCCTGCTGCCGTTGCATTTCGTTTCGTAACGTCCAGCACTGCATGGAAATCCTGCGCGACGATTTCCGCCTTTGGCAATCGCTGCGCAATCGACAGACCAAACAGTCCGTGGCTGGCCGCAACATCCAGAACTCTCAGTGGCCCGGACGGATATCGTTCCGCAACAAGATTCGCGATGAACCTTGCTGCGGGCGTCATCATCGGACCCATCGATTCTGCGAACTCAATCCAGGGTTCGTAATTGATTTTTGTGCTTCCGCCCTCCGGCAACAATGTGCCGCCGCGACGAACAGCCCCGGCGACATCTCGAAATGTGTCCATCATGCCATCTGAGGCCACAAACCTCGCGGCGCTGCCCATGTAACGTGGGGAGTTTTCATCAAGAAAGGCGGCCGCTGTCGAAGTGAGCGAATACTCATCCGATGACTTACTCAAAAGTCCAATCACAGTCAGATAGTCACACAGAATACGCACACCCCGTTCACTCGTCCCACACGAAGCTGCCAGCGCAGTCGCACTGGTCCGTCCCGCTCCAATGGCTGTGAACAACTTCAATTCAATCGCAGCCTTCAAAGCTCCGGTTCGCTGATAAGCATTCAGAGTATCGAAAATGAGGGTCGGATTCGGTTCCTGGGATGCGGCGTGGTTCATGCTGGATTCCGTCATTTGATTTTCCTTCTTACAACCTTTGATTAAAACGTGAAGCTACCAGCCGCAAACACCAGGCAATCAGCCCAACGTTTAGCACGGTAAAAATCAAAAACAATTCGAAGCCACCAACATCAGAAGCCGCTTTGGTTGCGGATATGACCTGATCCAGATCAGCCTGCGATAGCCGGATGATTTCTCGCAATGAAGCGACGCCAATGAGCGTGATTGTGGCCGCCACGGTAATAGCCGAAAGCCAGCGACTGCAGATGCACGGCCGGCGGAATTGAAACAGCCAGCCCACAATCTGAAAAAGCACTGAGGCAACAACGATAAACATCCATGGCATTCCCATGCTGCCAACTAACATCGATCGCACCGAGGGAGCCAGTGTCGTCCAGTATCTGACGGCACTCAGTGACGCCAGGATCATCCCGACGATGGACACGATTCCCAATCGCCGATGATCGGCATTGAAGAATGGTAGCCAGTCGGATTCGCTGATGGCAGAATCCCGCACCGATGTTCGACTGCGCATGCCTCGCAGCTGCCAACTCGCGAGAATACTCATCACCGGAAACGTCCCGAAGATCCAGGTCAGAAGTCGCAGCGTCACGGCGACTTTTGATTTCACAGCAACACCTGACCCATAGGCGTCCGGCCAGACCGTTGCATCAAGACTCAGCAGATGGTTGGCAGTCCAGCAGAATGCGACGAACAGGAAACAGGTCGCAACACTGATCGCCAGTGCCAGTCGGACCAGCAGCGACATTTGACTGACCACTTTGCTCTTCACGACGTACAGCAGATAGAACGCAATCACCAGTACCGGAATCACAACCATCCATCGCCAGCCAAGGAGCAGGTTCGCTGAGTAGAATTGTTGGCGATAAAGAATCTGCACAAACAACAACGGAGCCACCCCGGCCGTAATGGCTCCGCTGAGAGCAAACGGCATCCAGTCGCGAAGAATTCTCGCCAACGGCTGCTTCGTGCGAGGAATCGAATCGCTTCCTGGAAACAGCGTGACCCATGAAAGCCACAAACTCCCGGCAAGCACATAGGCCATCAGAAAGACGTGAACGACCAACGTCAAAATATAGACCACCAGATAGAAGGAAAGATGAGATTCAAAGCCGAACGGAAACATTCGATCCATTACTCAGCGCCCCCTTCTGATTCGGAGCGACCTGCTCGTCCTGCGGTCGCGACAGGCGACTTCTGAACTGGCGTCGTTAGCGACGATACATCGGCTGGCTCCGTCCCGGCTTCGTCCAGCCATTTTTCGATCTGAGCGATGGCGACTGGCTCAGACTCACTCCTCCAGTCCTTTGGTCGGCCCTCGTGAACCCACAGAATGTATTGAACAAGCGACTCCAGTTCGGTTGCAGTGCCCGCAAACGGTGGCATAAACGGCTTCGTTTGCTGGAGCTTGGCAATATTCATTCGCATCTGATCGGCATCCCAGGAAGCGGTCAGATGAGCCACTGCGTTTGACCCTTCCATGGTATGGCAGACAGCACATTGTCGACGAAAGACCTTGGCTCCCACGGTGACCATTTCGTTGGGCAATGCCTTCTCATGAATCACCGGATACGGATCATTTGTCACACACCCGCGAATGCGAAGTTCTGCCACTTCTTTGGGGCGAATCCCGTTGGAAAACAGCACATGCCGCACGGTGTAGGGCTTACGAGATCCCTCACGAACGAACTCGCCACCTGCGGTTGCTCCGAAGGCCAGCAGCAACAACAACGAAGCCGTCGCGCCGTTGATGTAGAGTTTTTGCAGCCAAAGTCCGACGAATGCATAGCCGCCGATCGCCAGAGATGCTCCGACGGAAATCATAAAGAACAGCATCATCGCCGGACTTCCGCCCAGCACCCAACTGCGACTGTCGGCCGGCATGGAAAACAGGAACCACGCACCCAGAATCGGCATGGCCAGCATTGGCATCATCAAATGAGCCGCTTTGTGGATCAATTCCTGCCGCTGTTCTCGACTGAGGTCCGGAATCACATTCACAACGACACAGCCGATCAGAGCCGCCAACGTCATGCAGACAATCGTACGAAACAGCAGACTCGGCCAGAAACCGGGATTAAAAAAGCCGTCTGCGATGGCATGTGTCGTGAGCCATTCTCCCGGCGTTAGTTGCCATGAGAGAATGCCATTGATCCAGAAGAGACTCATCCACGCCGCAAATGCGTAGAGGCCTAACAGAGTCAGACAGGTTCGATCACTGAGTTGGTCGTGATACCGATAGAAGCAATATCCAGCGACGACTTCGAGGCAAAAGAATGTCCATTCCGTCGCCCAGATCCAATGAAAGTTGAATACCATCTCGCCAATGGTCGGGGCACTGACCTGGATCGATGTAAACCAGATGCCAACCCCGGTGAGCGCTCCCAGCACAAAGCTGATCAGGACCAGCACCTTGAAATAACCATGCACGAAGACTCGCGTGCTTTGGCTGCGACCAGTCATCGCAAGCCACTGGAAGTAGCACAGCAGAATGCCACCCCCAACGGCGAACTGGGCGAGAAAAACGTGTACGATGGCCACTGCAGCCATCACCAGACCCGGCATCAGAGGTCCGTAATCATTGACGGGATAAATGTCGATCATCGCGAATTGTTCCGTGAAGTAGTCGCCACGCACCAGACTTACCACCACATTGTAGCGAGCCCAGTGGAAACGACGCGGAACTTATCGAGCGATACATTCAAACGGCCGCCTGTTTTCGTCGCTCAAAAAACTCTATCGCGAGAAACAGAGACACAGAGATCACTGCCAGACCAGTCAGCACAACCATCGGTGAAACTTTCAGGACCTGCGACAATGTCAAACTGCCAAGATCAACCCATTTGGCACAGCCTGAGATCGGCCCGTACGTTTCTGCCTGAATCCAGGCGCCGGTCAGCATTCCCAATGTTCCGAAAATTGCTCGACCGTTGCGTTCGCCAAGTGCCGCGACAGCCGTTCCCGGGCAAAGTCCCAGCAGGACCATGCCGACTCCAAAGATCAACCCGCCGCCAATATTCGCAACCAGGATTGCAGGTTTGATGGAGAGCTTGGCGAGTCCTTGTCCTTCCAGAAAATAGACGCCGAAGCCACCGACAACGATTGCCGTGAGCATTGTCTTAAGGACGGTGAAATCCTGAAGCAGGAACTGTTTCACAATGACTTCGTACTTGGTGACTCCGCCTTTCTGCAGCAGGAAGCCAAAGACAAAGCCGGAGAGGAGGCCAAGACTGATTAACGTGAACGAATCAAACATTGAGATCTACCTCATTATTGGCCGATGGAAGGTTATACATGACGGCAAGCAGAGCTAGTGCATGAACAAGTGACCCAGCCGGGTTTACCCCGGTGGATTCGGGCCTTTGCACTAACGCCGATTTCGATTTCAGGTGAAAGCCGTGGTAGTGCAAAAGCCTGATTTCCACTGGGATAAACCCAGCGGCGGACGGAAACATCGCTTGATTGAGGACTATTTCTGGTCTGCATACGCACTCAACTTCACATTGCGAAACAGCAGGAATGCAGTGGCCAAGCCAGACGCGAACAACGAAAAGAAGAATGCCCAGCTCGAAACGGCCAGTTGCAGTGAGCCACTGATTCCATGACCGCTGGTGCAGCCACCCGCCAGTCGAGCTCCGTAAATCAGGATGATGCCGGCGATGAACGCCAGGGCCGACGATTTCGCACGGCTTGATCCGAATCGCTGTGTCCACAGCACCGGCAGTTTCGTCCCGGAGGTGTCTCCCGAAAGCCGGCTTGCGACTAATCCACCAATGATCAGTCCTATGAAGATGCCTGCCTCCCAGCCAAACGCAGTGGGGACTTTGTAGTCAGTAAAATAGGTCACAATCTTCGCATGCTCCGGAGCGACTGCTGTCTCCGCCACCTTAACGACTTGTGAAAAGTTCGTTGATACACCCAGAGCCTTCTTCGCAACTCCAAACGTAAACCAGGTCAAAATTCCGAGGCAGGTCCCCACGAGATACGGAGACCACTGTTTACTTCGTAACAGGTTCATATGGGGACCTTCGTTTAGAGGAGTGTGCGAACAACGCAAAGAAAAATTCATTTTGCGTCGACTTCGGTGGCAATGCTTTTCAGATTCTCAGCATTGTATTCACCCAGTTGGTCATCCTGTGGAAGATGATCTGCAAGGCGGAACACGGGCCGCTCGTGCGAATTGACGTACGCAGCGATGTCGATGGCCTCCCGCTCCGTCAGGGTCGCATCATCTAATGGCATCGCGACTTTTAACCACGCCGCGAGCTGTGCATTGTTGGCGAATCCCGCGCCTTGATTATATGACTTGCCACCCCAGACCGGCGGATTTTCATCGACACCCTCGCCGTTCTCCGCGTGACATGACGCGCAGCGATTGGCATAGAGAACTGCACCGCGTTGTTTGTCTGCAGAACTGGCTTCAAGACTGAGCTGATGAATGGCATTTGGCCCCGCCGGGCGTTTGGCATTCATCTGGATCGGTGTATCCTTCGACAGCCATGTGATCCAGGAGGCAATGGCCACGGACGGGCGACTTCCCAACGGCGGCCGAATTCCATTGCAGCTTCGCATAAAGCAATTGAGAATTCGATCTTCCAGTGTGATGACTCGCTTCTCACGCGGCGACCAGGCAGGATACGCCGAGGCAACTCCAATAAACGAAGCGGCTTTCGGATCGAGTCCATTCTTAAGATGACACGAAGCACAATTGAGTGCGTTGCCCACGTAGTCCTTTGTCAGCGGGTGCGTCGATGTGTCTTCGATCAGAGTCTGACCGAGCCTGATGATGTTTCCGAGCTCACCTTCCGGAAATGCCCCATCGAACGCAACCGACTTTGATTTGACTGCTGTCGGATCGACCTTCGAGTCATCCGCACAGACCAACGAAACCAGCGTCACTGCAATGACAAGGCTCGCACAGACGACAGTTGATGATGCAAGCTTCACACTGTTTCTCCAAAAGCACAATCCGGGAATTCTCAGCCGAGTGATCGTGTCAAGGAGTAACTTCCTCAAACCCCGCCTCGATAAACGCGTCATACCCGGGCTTTAGAGGTCGGACTTCGAAACCAAGATCCGTCAGTAATTCTGCCGCTTCAATGCAGCGAGCGCCCGATGCACAATGGAGGTATACGATCTTGTCTTTTGGCAGGAATTCTTTCAGCTTTTCCTTACTCACTCCGCGTTCCAGATGGCTCAACGGCAGAAGCTTCGCGACTTTCAAATGGCCCTGCTTCCATTCCTTCTCTTCCCGCACATCAATCAGCACAGCCTTCTTCTCGGTCACGCGATTCTGAACGACTTCAAGGCTGTCTTTGCTGTGTTTTCGCTGCCAACACTGAATTTGAAAGAACAAGCCATGCGGTAAGCAGACCCAGAGCGAATCTGGTGAATCCAGCGATCGCGTTTCCAAAGGTTTCGATTGCAGAGTTTGGTTGCGGCAGTGTGCGTTCCATTGCGTTTCTCCTGATCCCAATAACGGCTCGAATGTCTGATGCTCCCAACAGACGACGTCCTGCAGATCCCTGAGAAAGCAGAAGGTTACAGCAATTTCGTCAAATTCTGAAAACCGGGTCGGGCCGCAGGAACCTACGGCTATTTGCTGCAAACAGCCCGCTTCGCGGACGCCTGAAATGTGCGCAGAGAAGTGACCGGACAAATCCATTCCATGCCTACAGATGTCACCGCAGAGAACCTGCGTCATCCATTTCAAGGGTAGCCACGTGACGACCGCCTGTTCTGTGCCCCGGATAGACTTACTGACGAGACGCTGGCCAATTGAGTTGCTTTTACTCCAGCTGAGCCAAGTCTGCGAACATTTGTTACTTTGCAAAAGCGGCGATCTAAGTCTCTCCGGTGAAACCGACCGACGCGTCGAAGCCCTAAGGAATAGTCTCGGAATAAGTTCCCGTCGTAGCCGAACTCGTGAGAGTTCGGACTGAAGTCTCACGACTTCAGCGACGGACGTTATGTCGGGCCTGGTCCTAAGCCGTTCACTGCTCCCGTCACAGCGACCGACGTATCCTGAACGAGGGCCGAGTGAATTCACCTGGGAAATGCACCGGGGACTCATGTCAAACAAGGTTCTTCCGCTTCTGAATTGCGGAAGCCACGGAGCTGTCCAACTCAATAAGGCTCAAAAACATAAACAGTCGATACGCTGGCCATACTTCTCTACCTATCACCCGATTGCTTCGTGGTTCAAGTCCGAGCAGTCCTGTTCAATTCCGCTGGTTGTCGCGGCTTCTATGTCCTGAAACGTAGCATTGTTCCGATGGGTCACCTGAGGTATCACCTCGGAAGCCTCTGGGGACGAAAGAGCCGCAAGTAGTACACTCGCCCCGGATGGACTCCGGCAGGGTTTTGCGCGCGTGAAGGCTTCGCATCGACGTTGACTTTCACTGCCTCTCCGAAGGCAGTGAAAGCCTGGGAATCCCCCGATCACACTCGTCATGGTGCCGTCTGGCGAGGACCGTTGGCCCGTTGGCCACAAGTTTGGCGAAGGACTCACGAATCACCGTACTGGCTCCGTACCGCGGAGTGACATCACCACGAGACACTACTTGACCGCCTGCACTGCACGTTTTCGAATTTCTGCGCTCGCGTGGTCTCGTAGTTTCAGCACCAGCTCGTTCTTTTTCAGTTCTCCGGGCAATTTGGCGTTCTCGATCACCTGCAGTGTCAGGAGAATCTTCACTTCATCCCGCAGCATGCCTTCGAGAGCCAGCTTACGATTGTGCGTTGACAGATATTCATAGGCACCGATGAGCATCTCCGCGGCCTCAGCATCGCGAACGTCAGCAAGTCCGCTGACAGATCCCATCTGCAGTTCGTCGTGAATACCTTTCTGCAGATTTTTCTCCAGTTGCGGCTTCGCAACAGTCCAGTCTCGCAAAGCCACAATTCGAAGAGCATCGTAGCGAGTTCCTGTCGGGACAGCTTCATTATCGGCCATCGCAGTTGATGCGACCAGCGTCTGATTCCACGCTGCGTTCAGGGGCTGATCGCCTTCAAGAATTCCTGCGAGTACATCATTCGGCCAATGACCTGCCAACGTCAGACCATTAATCAACCCTCCACCGATTACCACGGACTGCCAATGTTCAAGTCGCTTGTCGGCTGCTGGTAAACTGACCCGCAGGACCGCTTTGATATTTTCCACGTCGCCCGATTTTCCAACCGCGATGGCGACACGCCAGATCCACGGGATCCGTCGATACTCTTCCTTGCTGCCGTACTCTTCAGGAAGTCCAGCAGCCATCAGCGGAATAATCTCGGCGCCTTTCTTCAGATTGGCCGCGATCAGTTTTTCTCGATCCGCCGCAGACAGCTGATCGTCGATCAGCTGCAATGCAATTTCGGAAACACCGGCAGGAGGCGTTGATGTCTTCTCGGACTTCGCCACCATGCCAGTTGCCAGAGGCACTCCACCAATCTGGACCAGATGCAACGCACGCAGATCGGCCAGCGCCGACTGCGGATTTTCGGCGGGGCGAATCACTAGTTCCGACTCACCCGCACGAATCAATATTTTGCCAAGATAGATCAGTTGGTAACGACTCCACGCCCCGGTACTGCTCACAGTGCCCTCCAGCGTCGGCAAAGCTCCTTCAATCAAAAATGGATTGCCCGCCGCCTTATCGTCACAGGCCCATTCACTCCACACGGCCACCTCACGAGCATTCTCGGCCTGAATTCGCCAACGCACGATGTCTTCTTTGCCATGCCAGTAGCCAATGTTCTGAAATGGCGTTTCAAAGGTAATGTCGCCGCCATAGATTTCCGCCTGAGCCGCCTGCAGGGCCACATTGCCTGACGACGGAACGGAGACAATATCAGGTTTATTCCCTTCGATGGATTTTGGAGGCTGACGAATTGTCCTGAGCCAGGCCCAGAGATTATTCACATCCTCCGGCGATGCATTCTGTTCGAAACCCTCAGGCATCAGAGACTTTCCCGTGCTGCGAATCTGTTCAAGCTCGGATCGCAGAACAGTCTCGCGTTTTCCCTCTGCCGCCAGCAATGTCAGATTCGACGCTGCCTCTTCGGCGATCAGGCCGGTCAGGCTACGACCGTCATTCAGCACCGCCACATAGGCCTGGTAGCGAGGATCGATGGCCTGATTTGGATCCAGCATCGAGATCAACAATGCCTGCACCGGTTTTCCACTGTAACCTGCAATCTCCGGTCCGACACTATGGCCAGTCTCCTGTAGCCGATGACAGTTGGAGCAATGCTTCTGAAAGACCTGACGCCCCAGATTCGAGTCACCTTTGTCATTAATCGCCGCGGTGTAGCGATCAATCGCAGCCTGACGACTGGCCGATGTTCTCGGCTTGAAGCTTGCGGCCGCCGCTGAACGTATACTCTCAGTCTGATGATCCAGCAAAGCCTGCTGCTGAGCCAGATCCAGCTCGGCCGCCGATACGGTGCCGTCCGCGATGGCGGACAGCAACTTCTGAGTCCAGCTGTCACGAGAAAGCATCATCCCCACGGCTTCTCTGCGAACGAGCGGTTCATGTGTCGCCCAATGAGACAGCAGAATGTCGGCAATGTTCTCACTTCCATCTTTGCTCAACGCGGCAATGACGGCAGACTGGACTGTTGGTCCACTGCGAGGATTCAGAAGCTCGACCAGTTTATCGGTCTTAGGCGTGTTGAAGATTCTGCCCTGAGCCAGCAACTTGACCGCTGCGACGCGGGACTTCTCATCCTTCTCTGCGTTTTCCGTCACGGCGACCGCT
>JAXMBU010000069.1:0-37033 GCA_046349735.1 Planctomycetaceae bacterium | reverse complement strand
TCTTGTCTCCGTTGCCATGATTTGTATGACCGCCATTTTTCTGCAGCGTTCATCACAGTCGGAAAAGCTGGCTGACACATTGCTTAATGAAGTCGACACTCACGGCGTTGAAGTGAATCCCGATGAATATGAAATCGGCTCAACCGAAGTTCCCACGATGTCTTCTGAGTCGTCTGCCGGAACGGGTGGAAATGCTTCGGGGTTGGTAGAGGCCGGCAACGCGGAGAAGGGATTAACGATTCCGGGTGAGGCGACCGGTTCAGTGGCTTCATTGTTGAACACTCCATCGCGGAAGCCAACGCCCATGTTGCCAACGACGGGGCCTGTGAGTTCATCCTTTCTCGATGTGGTACTCGCTCAGCCCGCGACCAGCGTCTCCCGGAATCAGATCGTTGCAGAGCAGTCGAATCCGTTTATCCTGCAAAGTTCTGACGGGAATGTTCGCTCATTTCAGACACTGAAAGCCGCCGTCGCTGATGCGAGGTCGGGCGACGTTGTGCTGCTGCGATACAACGGGTTTCCGGACGACTTGACAGCTCAACCTCCGGTCCGAATCGTAGGCATGAACCTGATCATTCGCGCGGCCGATGGATTCCGGCCAACGCTGGAGTTCGATGGCGTCTCTGAAGGGGCAGTCTCACCGGGGCGGATGTTTAATCTTCGCAGTCAGGGATCTCTGACGATGCGAGACATTGACCTGCGTCTTGTCGTCCGCGACGACCTCCATACCGACCGCTGGAGTTTATTTCATTGCGAAGGTTCGAATCGAGTGAACCTGGAGAACGTCTCGATCGAGTGCATCAATCCGGACGGACAGCCGACATCTATTTTTGAGATGGCCGATGAAACGTCGGGACCCATTGATAATGCCGTTGGAGCCGAATCGGATTTCAGTCTGACGCGAGTGATCTGCCGAGCGGATGCGGACGCGTTTCGCATAGCCTGCCAGCCGCGCGGCCGTATACAGCTGAAGGACTGCGGATTCGCCGTCAACGGATCGTTGATGGAGCTGCGAGGCGATTCTTCAATGCAGCCGGTTCGTGGTGCTCTGGAAGTGTTCTTTGATCATGTCACCTGCATTCATGCGGCTCCGATGATTCATATGAACGATGGCGACGACCAGAAGGGAGCCACCCCAAGAACTTTGCCTCGACTTTCGATTCGCAGTGAAGCTTCGGTCTTCGCCGGAATTGGAATGGAGGCCAAGCTGTTGTCATCGGAGGGGAATTCCTATCTTGAGGATATCGAATCTCTTGTGACATGGAACGGATTCACCAATCTCTATGATGGCTATAGCGTGTTCTGGGAGATTGAGTCGTCGGCACTGGATTATTCGAGCCGGCGTCTTGATTTTACTCAGTGGAATCAGTTCTGGGCGAATCGTGCGGACAGTGAAGATACGAATGGTTCCGTAATGCCTCCACTGGCGTGGCATCGGCCGGTCTGGCGCAGTTCCAATACGAAACTTTCTTTACCGGAGATGACGCCATCGGCATTCGAGCTGGATGCTGCGTTGTTTAATTCCGGACCGCTCAGCCTGCCGAAAGCTCGTGACGGACTGATGCCGGGGGTGAATGCTCAGGGACTTCCGCCGTTTCCGCGAGGCTCATCTGCGACTTCCAGCCGGCCTGCGGAGACGGTGAAGGCTGACTTTTCGTCTGAAGATTCGTCCAGCCCCGAAGTGGACTCCAATCGCGCCGCGTTGACGCAGCCCACAGGCACTGGTCTTCCCTAATGGGCTGTCGAAATGGGCTGCGAGCTTTCTCCCAAACGTGCCCGTTTCGCGCAAAGTGTCTGACCGTTTGAAGACAAAGTTGCGTCCGGTCTTTGAGCCCGTGGCGGCTGATTGGCATTGCCCTGTTTGAGCTGCGACGCAGGGAAGCCGTGGTCGTTTCCATTTTTGCTGAGCGATGCGGTTGTCCCATTACCGGACGGCACACTAAGCTTCCCTCGTCGGCTCCCACCGGCTTTGTAAAAGAATCATTCGCCATCAGCGAGACCCGTTAGTTGACGGAGAAGTTGACCAGCTATGTCAGGAAACCCGAACGAAGTGGAAGCGACAAAGGTAAACACGGCAGCGAACGATGGTTATCGATCGGCCGCAGATCCCAACGAGACCGGCTGGCCGAAGGGAGTTCCTTACATCATCGGCAATGAAGCCTGTGAGCGATTCAGCTTCTATGGCATGAAAGCCATTCTGCAGGCGCATCTGACGATTCTGTTTGCGGCGTCCGGATTGGCGTCCGAGGTCGCCGCCTCGAGCGCGCAGCATATGGGCCATCTGTTCATGGCAGCTGTGTATGCAACTCCCATGATTGGGGCGATTGTTGCCGACAGACTCCTGGGGAAGTATCGAACAATCATGTCGCTGTCACTGGTCTACTGTGCGGGGCATGCGGTCCTGGCAGTCGCCGAAAACTCCATTAGTGGAATGTCTTTGGGGCTCGGCTTGATCGCTGTAGGTTCGGGGGGCATCAAGCCGTGTGTCTCTGCGAATGTGGGAGACCAGTTCGGAGCGGGAAATCGAAATCTGGTTGAAAAAGTGTTTCAGTGGTTCTACTTCAGCATCAATTTTGGTTCGTTCTTTTCGACACTGATTATCCCTCTGCTGAATCGATACTACGGTCCGAGTGTGGCGTTCGGTTTGCCCGGGATCCTGATGTTTATTGCGACGATCATGTTCTGGCTCGGACGCAGGAAGTTTGTGCATGTTCCGCCAAGTCCAGGAGGCAAGCTGGGGCTGCTTGATACGGTAAGCTCGCTCCTGTTATTTCTGGGATGCATCGGTATCCCGATGTTCTTCCTCGATATTCTTGGAGTTCCCGTGTCACTCGCGGGGATGATCGCCTGCTTGATTGGTGGTTATGTTGTTTTCCGGTATCGGCAGGCACTTAAGGAAGACCCCGGCTTTCTGGCGATTATGATTCACTCTGTGCAGGCCACCCTGAATGGTCAGAATAAGCAGGCCGCTGCAGAAGTTGGTCCGAATGCAGACCCCATTCGTCGCAATTCCTTTTTTGCCTCAGCCGCTCGCAGATACGGAAGTGAAGTGGCTGAAGGTCCGCTGGCGGTCCTCAGAATTATCAGCGTCTTCTTTCTTGTCAGCGTGTTCTGGGCCTTGTTCGATCAGCACGCAACCAGTTGGGTTCGCCAGGCTCAGAAGATGGATCTGGAAGTCTGGGGATTCAATCTCGATCCCAGCCAGATTTCATCGATGAATGCTCTGATGGTGATGATGTTGATTCCGCTGAACAATATGTTCTTCTACAAGTGGATCGAAGCCATCGGGTTTAAGTTGACTCCTCTTCGTAAGATGACCATCGGGATGGGAACTGCCAGTCTGGCCTTTGCCTCAGCGGCAATTCTGCAATTGTTGATTGATCAGGCGGGAGACGGAAAGATTCCGGTGCTTTGGCAGGTCGTGCAGTATCTGATCATGACACAAGCTGAAGTGATGGTTTCGATCACAGGTCTGGAGTTTGCATACACACAGGCTCCTAAGTCAATGAAATCAACCGTCATGGGATTCTGGTTGCTTTCGGTTTCACTGGGTAACATTCTTGTGGCCTTCCTGAGTACCTTTGAAAGTCTGTCATTGCAGAATTTCTTCTGGGTCTTCACGGCTCTGATGGCACTGGCCTCCGTGTTGTTTGCCCTGTTTGCTCTCGTGTATCAGTATCGTGACTATTCAAAGAACGGTTGATGCGGATCATCCCCGTCATTGATATTCGCAACGGAGTCGCGGTACGAGCCGTGGCCGGGGAACGAGGACGATATCAGCCGGTTTCCAGTCGACTGACAGACAGTATCGAGCCTGCCGAAGTGCTTCGAGCCCTTCGGCAGGCCTTTCATTGTGACACATGCTACGTCGCCGATCTGGATGCGATTGAAGGTCGCCCGCGGAATCGTTGTACTCTGGCCGAGATGGCTCGAACAGGCGCGCGACTGATTGTCGATGCCGGTGTGGTTTCTCCTGAAGATGCCCACGAACTTCAGGACTGTGGTGCGGGGCGGATTGTGCTGGCATCGGAGTCATTGCCGCGACTTGATCAGCTTCGGTCATTTGTCGAGCTGTTCGGCTCGAAATCTCTGGTGTTCAGTATTGATCTGAAGCACGGGCAGCTTCGATTAGCCGATCCACAATACTCATCTACGAATCCGGAAGTGCTGATCGCTCACATCGTGGAAGCCGGGATCGAGCAGATTATTGTGCTGGATCTGGCGGCTGTTGGCACCGGCACCGGGATTTCCACGCTGTCTCTTTGCGAGCAGTCAAAGCGTTGCTGGCCTGATCTGCAGATCATATCCGGCGGCGGTGTGCACTCTGGTGCTTGCCTCCTGAAGGCTCAGGCGGCTGGGCTTGATGGCCTGCTGATCGCTTCGGCTCTGCACGACGGTCGATTGACTGTGGACGATATTGCGGCAGTTCACACTGTGGGCGCGAGAGACAACATGTAGTAAAACGCGGCGATGGAACTTCGCACATTTGCTGAACGTGTTTTGTACGCCGACCAGTTGGACACGAAGGTTCGTCGCATTGATGAACCTTTGACGGATGAACGTCCTGGAGACGCAGTGCGTGTCGAGACGCCAACGCGGCCGACCAACCTGCAATTTGCTGCTCGCCGCACGGCGCCGGCGATGCCGAAGTCAGAATCACTCAAAGATCCAAAGAAACGAGCCATCGCGCATCATGTGATGGCCAATCATGAGCTCCAGGCACTGGAGGTCATGGCGATGGTGCTGCTGGCCTTTCCCGATGCACCATCAGAGTTTCGGATGGGCATGGCGCGGATTATGTTCGACGAACAGCGACACACTCGCATGCATGCTCAGCGATGTCAGGAATTAGGATTGAGCTTCGGCGATCTGCCGGTGAATGGCTGGATCTGGAAGAAAGCTCAGGAGTACCAAACGACATTGGAATACGTGGCTGGACTGCCTTTAGTCTTCGAAGGCGCAAATCTGGACCATACGGTGGAGTTCGAACAGTACTTTGTGGCGGCCGGAGATCGCCGCAGCGCGGCGATAATGCGAGCCATTCACAAAGACGAAATCCACCATGTGGAATTTGGTCTGCAGTGGCTGCGGAACTTTAAGGATCCGGAAGACTCCGACTGGGACGCCTGGGTCTCTGCCTTGCACTGGCCAATTCGCCCATCGAAAGCTCGCGGTGAACTATTTCAACGCGAAGCTCGGCGGAAAGCTGGGTTGACCGACGACTTTATTGAACAGCTGGAGAAATTCGCAGAGTAGCGTGTCGTCGATCGCTGCATTTGTCCGCGAACCATGGCTCACGTCGAACGTTTTTCACGCATACGAGAATTGTCTCGTACCGTCGCATTCGCTGTGTGCGCAGCCTGAAGTCTCAGGGGCATCACCCCTTGTTGTTCAGGCAGCGCATCGTGGAACACCGACTTACGGCTGGCGTAAGATGGATTTTCGGATCGATCGGGTCAACGTGTGCTGCACAGGAACGAGGCATTCGAGAATCGATCGCAGAACTTCTGCGGGTGAACCATTCGCATCGACCTCGAATATGATTTCCGGATCATATTGTTTGAGAACTGCGGCGGTGACTTCTCGGTAAATATCAAAACGTCGCCGAATAATGCCCTCATCGGCATCATCGGGCCGATTCTCCTGAACGGCGCGATGACGAATTCGGCGCACCATATCATCTTCGTTTGAGCATTTGAGATAGATGATGCGGTGAATCTCCAGATCGTCCTGAATCAGCTGTACTTGATTCACATTTCTTGGCATCCCGTCAAGTATCAACAGGTCTTCTCGAGGCTTAAAGCACGATAGCGTTACGTAGGCTTCTACGGCTTTACGCCAGAGAGAAACGGCTAAGTCGTCCGGCACAAATTCACCGCGAGAAATGTATTTGTGGACTTCCGGTCCGTGTGCGGAACCAATATCCACAGCACGAAAGACGTCGCCGACAGATAAATGAAAAAAGCCGGGTATCCGACCAAGGATACGCCCCTGTGTTCCTTTTCCGACACCGGGCGGACCGAACAGGGGAACACAGTGATACCTGGACCTCGACGTCATTAAAAATCCTTGTCCCTTCTGGCATGGTGCCGGAACTCATGGTCCGGATTCTCCATGTCATGAAACGATTAACGCAGCAGACACTGCAGCTTGTTTTGTCCCTGGCCAGAACCGAGTCCGACTTTCAGGTCACCTGCACTCGATTGGCTTTTAATCGCGACGTGCGGTGATGAAAGCCTCTCAATTGCGTCGGAAGTATGACGTCGGCAAATCCGTGTTGCCAGTCGCGTCGATCTGTGAGTCGCAATTCCCGTTGAGCTTGTCAATCAGGACATCGCATCCCGGTCTTTGCCGGAGCAGATTCGAAATCAACAGTTACTTTTTTCGAAACGTAACAGCATAGACAGCGTAGGTTCTCGGTCCCATCTGCCACCGCCACGGAGCCGTCAAAGCGGAGGCTTCAATAGCACCTGCAATCTCGGGGCTGGATTTCAGATCCTGCAACATGACACCCGGATGCAGGCCTGAAAAAAAATTCCCCTGGGCCAGCGCCTGAGCCAGAAGTTGTGGCAGGTCGGAATCACCAATCGACGTCATCTCAGGAGTCGACTCTGATGAGACGAGGTCGCTGATCAGGATTCCTCGACCTCCGGGCTTCAGCATTTGGAGAATGCGTACAAGATGACCACGGCGTACGGCCTGAATCAGAGAGAGAAATCGTGGATGCTTGTCCGTCACAAGCTGCGAAACAGCACTTATCATCTGACTGAGAACACATGTCGAAACCACTACGTCCGCCGGACTGACCGGCAGTCCGGCCAGTGGAGCCTCCAGTTTCCGGCACATTTGTTCGACACGATCGTTATCTGACAATTCGGAAGCCGTTGCAGTGGCCAGCGGAAACGCCAGATCGACCGGAGCGATAATCTGTAATCGCGACAACAAGACGGCAGTAAGAGCTTTAACCCCGGTTTCCAGAGCTGCACGATCGATGTCCAGCAGATTCACTTTTTCAAAAAGTGATGCGAGCAGGGACAAATCCAGATCCATACAATTTCCGGCCCCCAACACCGAAACGGATCGTCCGCTCAAGGTGTCGAATTCAGTGGATGCAGATAAGACCAGTTCCATGGTTTTCTGTTGATGGTGCCCGTATGTCTGCAGGATTCTCGTCTGGCCGTTAAGTTGGGCGGCTCGCTTCGCCGTTGGAGATTCCTGCAGCGAATCCACATTCCTGTTTGCTGTGTCATTCTGCCTGAATTCGGGACCCAACATTCTAAACATCCTTCGTGGCCGACATGCTCTGGCTCAACGCCGCCAACAGCGCAGGACCAGTAATTCAAATTGATTCGTTTCTGATCCGTGAGCCAGTCCCGGTTTTGTTAGGCCTTCTCTGCCCCCCCGACGTCCTGTCCCTGACGAGAGTTCCTGATTGGCGGTAGAAACACGAAACGGAGAGCCCCTGCATCCTGACAGGCAATTTTATGAGACCGTTTTCATTCTTTGCCTGGGGCCATTGAACCTTCCCTGCTAGAATTCCGCGAACTGATTCCAGAATCATGACAGTCGGAGCCATCACTTGTCCACACTTCTCGAACATGCATCCGCAGAACTGGAAGCGATTCGCAGCCAGGGACTCTTCAAGTCTGAACGAACCATCGATTCGCCGCAGCAGGCCGGTATTCGTTTGCTCGATCAGCGTCGCATGCTGAACCTGTGCGCGAATAACTATCTGGGACTCGCGGACCATCCCGAAATCGTCCGCGCCGCTCATGAAGGTCTTGATCGCTGGGGCTACGGCATGGCTTCAGTTCGGTTTATCTGTGGCACTCAGACGGTCCATCGGACGCTTGAAACAAAACTCAGTGAATTCCTGGGGACGGAGGAAACAATTCTCTACGGGTCTTGTTTCGATGCCAACGGCGGTCTTTTTGAGACGCTGCTGGGCGATCAGGATGCGATCATTTCCGATTCCCTGAATCATGCGAGCATCATAGACGGAGTTCGACTCTGCAAGGCGCAACGATTTCGGTATCGCAACAATGATATGACTCACCTGGAAGAACAGCTTCAGGCCGCGGCCTCCTGTCGCTTTCGCATGATCGCGACGGATGGTGTGTTCTCGATGGATGGCTACCTTGCCAATCTGCCGGAAATCTGCTCACTGGCGGACAAATATAATGCTGTCGTCATGGTCGATGATTCCCACGCCGTCGGGTTTATGGGGCCAACAGGCAGAGGAACTCCCGAACATTTTGGCGTTGCGGATCGCATCGATATTCTCACCGGCACACTTGGTAAAGCATTGGGAGGCGCCAGTGGTGGTTATACGAGTGGTCGTAAACCGTTGATCGATCTGCTTCGTCAGCGATCTCGGCCGTATCTGTTTTCGAACACTCTGGCCCCCCCGATTGCAGCCGCCTCCGTCAGGACCCTGGAATTGCTCAACGAGTCGCAAAACCTGCGAAATCAACTGCAGGAGAATTCTCGTTACTTCCGAGAAGCGATGACAAACGCCGGCTTTCGGCTGCTGCCCGGTGAACATCCCATCATTCCCGTGATGATCGGAGATGCCGCACTGGCTGCACGACTTGCTGACGAATTACTTCAGGAGGGAGTCTATGTCGTAGGATTTTCGTTCCCTGTTGTCCCCAAAGGGGAAGCTCGCATCCGTACACAGATGTCTGCTGCTCATACTCGCGAACAACTGGAAGTCGCGGTGAACGCGTTCCAGCGGGTCGGCCGCAAGCTGGGTGTTCTTTCTTGAAATGCTGGACCAGTTATGACTGCGAAATCTTCAGTAATGTCTTGCCGACCTTCGAGGAATCTTCAGCAGAGATCACGGCCTGATGGACCTGATCCAGCGGAAATGTCCCAGCGATTTCCGAACTGAGTACTCCGGACTGAATCAGGTTCGTGAGTTTTCGAACGAGCCCGAGTTTAAACAACAGGCTTGTCTTGTTCATGAAGTTGCCCAGCCAGAATCCTTCTACGTGGCTTTCCATTGTCATCAGCGTACGGGGAAAACTGCAGAGGCTGTCCGCTCAGAGTGCCAAATGCCAGCATTCGTCCATCCAGGCCGAGGCTGCGATGACGAGCCGAACCCGTTTCGCCGCCAACGGCATCGACGGCAAACCGTCTTCGCCTCGGTCCACGACAGCCTGAATTTGCTCTGTCAGCGTGGCGGGATTATTTGCATCATCGAAGACGATTACGTGATCGGCACCCAGGCGACGAAGTTCTTCGGCTGTCGATGAGCGACGAACGACGTTCAGTGTTCGAAAGCCACAGTGCCTGCCCAGACGAATAATCATTCGCCCCAGTGCGGAGCCAGCAGCGGTCTGCAATAGCCAGGCTCCCTGCGGGACCTTCAGCACTTCGCGAGTCATGACCCAGGCCGTTGCTGGATTCACAAAAAACGTGGCGGCCTGTTCTACAGACAAACTGCTGCTGACAGGAATCACTTGGCCGGCGGGAACCACAGCGTACTCGGCCCAGTTGCCGCCTTTCTTGTTAAGAACGACTACGCGTTTTCCGCGGAACAGCTTGCCCTTCAGCCCCCCGCCCGAATCTTCGACGACACCAACCCCCTCAAATCCAGGCGTGGCAGGACACTGAGCCGGAATTGTGTAGTGACCTCGAATAAACATCAGGTCCGATGGATTCACCGGAGCTGCCAGCATGCGGACAAGTACTTCACCATACGCCGGACGAGGCTTCTCGATGGATTCAGTCGTCAGGACTTCGGCAGGCGTGCCCGGCGAGGAAAATCGAACGGCTTTCATGGGGATCTTTATTGGTGATTGGTTTGCAAACAAGTGAAAAAACTTTCGCCACCGGGTTTACCCCGGTGGATCAAGGCCTCTGCACTACTTCGATTGTCATTCTCGGGGGCGACATCGGTAGTGCAAAGGCCTGTGAACCACTGACGTAAAGTCAGTGGCGAAGATTTCTTCGAATAACACAGGCGTGCGGCAATTAATCAGGCTCAGCATCCAGCGTCACTGCGATCGACTTGAAGGCCGGAGTCTTTGACAGCGGGTCCACAGCTGATGGAACCAGTACATTCGATTCGGGATAATACATCGCCACATTGCCGGCTCGGATGTCGAACTCGCGAACCAGAATATATCGCATCTCGCCCGCTTCACTGCGAATCCGAACTCGCTGTTCCGGTTTGAAACCGAGGCGAACAATATCGGCACGATTCATCAGCACGACATCGCGACGCTCCTGACCTCGATAGAGATCTTCTTCGTCATAAACGACGCTGTTGAACTGTCCTTCCGAACGCATCGTCATCAGACGAAGCTGATTGCCGGAGAGATTGCTTTCCGGAAGTTCTGTCGGAATGAACTTTGCTTTGCCGGAAGGAGTTGGAAACTTGTAGCCCGTGACGGCTCGACCGGGAACGTGGAATTCTTTCTTCGTTCCATTGATGGACTTCAGGTCTTCATACCCCGGAATCAGGTCCGCGATCAATTCACGGATGGCCTGATGACTTTGCATCTTTGACCAGTCCAGACGGCCGTCTCCGGCAAAAATCTTCTGGCCGATCTCTGCGAGGATCGAAACTTCGCTGCGTGCGTTTTGATGTCGAGTCGGACCACCATCGCTCAGACGCACGAAGCTGAACATCGATTCCTGAGTTGTCGTTTGCGGCTCTTCATCACGCGGCAAAACGGGCAGAATAAATGTCTCTTCGCCGGTGCCCCAGGCGTGACCGGTATTCAACGTGGTCGACATGTACACGATCGTTTTGATCTTCTGCATCGCATCGAAGGCTCGACGAGCATTCGGATTGCTGCCGTAAAGATTTCCACCCAGTTGCAGAGTGAAATCCATTTTGCCGAGATACGCGGCATCCATACACGCCATGGTGTCATAGCCCGGTGACTTTGGTGCTTCGATCCCCAGAGTCTTTTCGAATCGCTCCAGCATGTTCTGCTTCAAGGCCGGTGTCACACCAACGGTTCCAAGCCCCTGGACGTTGCTATGTCCGCGAATCGGCATCAGGCCCGCGTTCGTGCGTCCGACCATGCCGCGCAGCAGTGCCAGGTTGGCGATGGCGTGAACGTTGCGAGTGCCATGCAGATGATGAGTAATCCCCATGCACCATCCAATGACGACATTCTTCGCCTGACAATATTGGTCGGCAATCTTTCGAATCGTCTCTCGATCAACACCGCTTTGAGCAACGATCGCTTCCCAGGATGTCGACTGCACCGACTTCAGAAAGTCTTCGAACCCTTCAGTATGTTCGGCAACGAACTTAGTGTCATGACCCGAGCGTTCAACATCCTTCGCAATTCCGGTCAGCAAAGCCAGATCGCCACCGATATGCGGCTGGACGTATTGACTGGCGATTTCAGTTCCAAACAGCAAACTTCGCACGTCGCTGGGAACTCGAAAGCTGGTCAGCCCCAGTTCCTTCATTGGATTGATCACGATGATCTTGCCACCGCGTCGACGAATCTCCATCAGCGAACGCATCAGTCGAGGATGATTGGATGATGGATTTGCACCGATCAGCAGATACAGATCCGTATGCTGCAGATCTTCCAGTCGAACGGTGCCAGCTCCGGTGCCGATGGACATTCCCAAACCGACGCCACTCGCCTGATGGCAGTAGTACGAACAATTGTTGACGTAATTCGTACCGAAGAGTCGCGCCAGCATCTGGAACAGAAAACCGGCCTCGTTGGAGGCACGCCCGCTGGCATAGAAAAAGCTGCGTTCAGGGCCAGCCGCTTTCATGCGTTCGACAAGTGTTGAGATCGCATGATCCCACGTCGTGACTTTGTACGCCGTCGCTCCTTTGGCGAGGTAAAGCGGTTCGCTGATGCGACCAGACGTCTCCAGCTGCCGAGGCGTCATGGCTCGCAGATGATTCAGGCTGGTGCTTTCGATGAATTCCTTCCGCAGTGCGCCCTGCATGTCGGAGGCCATTGCCTGGAAAGACTTCTTGCAGACTTCCGGGAAGTGGCCACCTTCATTGACCATACCGCCGAGCTGTCCGCCCATGCCGACCGCGCAGGTCTTGCAGGTGTTTTTGGAACGCATGGCCTTCCACATGTTCCACCAGCCAACTCGTTGTGCGAGCTGAAGGCTGTAACGAATGGCTTTCCAGCCACCACCGCTGCGAGGTCTTTGCATGGACTCACCGTAGTTTAAAACAACAGCGTTATTCTCCGTCTGGTTCTTCCAGATAAGTATAACCGTTGAGTGCTTCTTCGTAGAACTTCACGAACTGGCCGGCCTGAACGTGGTCGATTCGATTTTCGCGAACGGCAACTTCGACAGCAGCCTGAAGACGATTGATCAGATCGCGACCGCGGAACTGCACATAGTCCAGAACTTCCGCAACCGTTTCCCCTTTGATGATTGTATCGAGCACCACTTCGCCGGTGGAAGAAACATCCACATGGACGGCGTTGGTATCTCCAAAGAGATTATGCAGGTCGCCAAGAATCTCCTGATACGCTCCGATCAGAAAGATCCCGAGGTAGTAGGGAGCTCCATCAAATTCATGCAGCATCAAGGTACGTCGCACGTCTCGACGATCAATAAACTGATCAATCTTGCCGTCCGAGTCGCACGTGATATCGCTCAGCACAGCATGCCGCGTCGGGCGCTGGTCCAGTTGATGAATTGGCATCACAGGGAACAGCTGCTTGATCGCCCATGAGTCCGGACAAGACTGGAACAATGAGAAGTTGCAGAAGTAATTATCGGACAGAACCTTATCGAGACGTTCGAGTTCTTCCGGAACGTACTCCATCGTGCCTGCCAGCTGCCAGATTTTATGGCACAGCGCGAAGTAGATATTTTCAGCGAGACACCGTTGTTCCAGCGAAACATAACCCGTGTTGAAAAGTGTCATCACGGTGTCGATGGCTGTCTGGGCATCGTGATACGTTTCCAGGATGTTTCGCTGCGTCAGGCTCTTGTATCCCTGATACAGATCGTGCAGCGCCTGCTCAGCATCGTCCGGAGGAGCGAGGGCAGATTCGGAAGTATTCTCGCCCTGTTGGGAAACTCCCAGAACGCTGAAAACCAGAACGCTATGAAACGCCGAGATCGCTCGACCGCTTTCCGAAATGATATTCGGATGTGGCACGTTGGCTTCGTCGCATACGGTTTGAATCGTATAGACCACGTCACGAGCATACTCTTCCAGCGTGTAGTTCATGCTGGACTCAAAGTTGGTCTGGGAACCGTCATAGTCAACGCCCAGTCCACCGCCGACGTCCATGTACTTCAGACCGGCACCGCGACCGGCCAGTTCGGTGTAGACGCGAGCCGCTTCGTTCAGGGCCGCTTTAACCTGACGAATGTTGGTGATCTGACTGCCCAGATGAAAATGCAGCAGCGTGAAGCAATCCTCCATGCCTCGCTTCTTGAGTTCATCAAGAGCCATCAGGATTTCGTTCGCTCGCAGACCGAACTTCGAACGATAGCCGCCTGAGGACTGCCAACGGCCAGCTCCTCGAGCTGCCAGCTTGACGCGCATGCCGATCTGAGGACGTACGTTCAGCTTCTCTGCGTACTTCAGAATCAGTTCCAGTTCCGTGTATTTTTCCACGACCGGAATCACGTGCCGACCGATCTTCTGAGCCAGCAACGCCATTTCGATGAACTCGGCGTCCTTGAACCCGTTACAGATGATCGGCGTCTGAGCTTCCGTCATGGCGACAACCGCCAGCAGTTCCGGCTTGCTGCCCGCTTCCAGCCCGAACCCAAACTCACGGCCGTACTCGACAACCTTTTCGACAACTTCGCGCTGTTGATTCACCTTGATGGGGTAAACGCAGGCATAGTTTCCTTTGTAGCCGTGTTCTTTGATCGCGTCGGAAAACGCCTTGTGAAGAACAGCCAGACGGTCGCGAATAATGCCATTGAATCGCAGCAGGACCGGCACATCCAGCCCGCGCATCTGCAGTCGCTGGATCAATTCTTTCAGGTCCACCGATCGCGCCGGATTACGGTCCGGATGGACCAGAACATTACCGTTGGGACTGACTGAAAAATATCCGTTCCCCCAGCGAGGAACTTCATACATTTCGGCGGCGTCCACAGTACTCCAGCGCAACGGGGATTCGTCAATCATTCCGGAAATAACTCCGCTTCAGCGAGGGGGACCAGAAAGGAAGAAAGCCCGGCGACCAGAGGTCAACGGGCGTTTTGCATTAGCATGGCATGATGCTCGCGGCCTACAACAGGAATTGGGGCCGCAGGAACGGTTTCTTTGGAATCGAACAGAGGGCCAAACTCTTCAGGAGTCTGGCCCCGCTCGAAATTCAGATCAAGCCTTCACTGTTCCATGAACTTTATTCAGGGCCCAGATCAGGATTGGGCTGGCGATGTAAATCGAACTATAGGTGCCCGCGATACAGCCGACCAGGAGGCACCACGCGAATCCGTGGATCCCTGCACCACCGAAGGCGTACAGGATGAAGACCACGATAAACACGGTTGTTGCTGTCAGAATCGTTCGTCCCAAAGTCTGGTTCAACGACAGGTTGACCATGGAGACCGTGATCGCCGGGTTCTTGCCTCGAACTTCGCGGATTCGGTCAAACATCACGATCGTGTCGTTCAGCGAGTACCCAACCAGCGTCAGGAACGCCGCGATCATTGGAAGGTTGATGCGGAAGTCATCAATCAGGAACAGGTCGCCGATTGGAGTTCCGCTGACCCAGCTGGCCATCGCCACAAAGCCAAGACTCACGAGTACGTCGTGAACCAGAGCGACAACTGCCGCCAGACCGAACACCACATTCTGGAATCGGAACCAGATATAGGCGGAGATCGCCACAATACTCAGCAGGATCGCAATGACGGCGCTTTCCTTCATTTCACTCGCAACCGCAGACGCAAATGTATTCACTTCATCAAACAATGGAGTCGATGCCAGAGTCGACTGCATCGAAGTCAGGGCTGTCTTCAGGTCATCTGCAGCAACGTCCGGAGAAACTCGCACGGTCAACTTATTGAACTTGCGAACGCTTCGTTCGCCAACCGTTGTGCCGGATCCTTCAGTGCCTTCCAGCCCGAACAGTCCTTCCGTCACTGAATACTTGTTGCTGCCATCTTCCTTCTTGATCGCTCCCAGTGTCCCGGCCAGCATATCGTTGACGGTACCTGAAGCCACTTCTTCTGAGAACGTCAGGTCGGATGCAGAGCCGCCCTTGAATCGCATTCTTGAAATCGCCTGAGCTGACTCATCGCCATCAGCGATGACGACCGGAGCGATTTCAGAGAACTCGAGGGAGACCATTCTCAGCTTAATTGACGGGTGATCCTTGAATGATTCGTAAACCATGTCACGAACTCGCTGTTCGGCTGACTTCTTCCCGGCTGCTTCTGTATCGCTCGGAGAATGGTCGTCCTTTTCAGTGGATCTTAGACGGAAGTAATTACCGATCCCTTCCTGACTGTCGGTCCCCAGCGTCAGACGCTCCAGAGTAAACTCGTCTTTGAACTGAGGCTTCAGCGCGGCGGAGACATCATCCGTCTTCTGAGGTTCCGTTGTCTGGAATGAAACCATCGTTCCGCCTGTGAAGTCGATGTCATAGTTCTTATCGCCTCGGATAAAGAAGGCAATCAAACCAACCCCGATGACCACCAGAGAGATCGTGCACCACATGACACGATGCTTCAGGAAGTCGATTCGAGTTTCGCCGATGAGCTGGCTCATGTTCAGCTTCTTCAACCAGCGTCGCTTTTCAGCGATGTCGAACATCAACCGACCAACAAACAGGACGGTATACATACTGATGGCAAGACCAAGGAACAGGGTCACCGCGAAGCCCTTGATCTGGTCAGTTCCGATCGCAAACAGAATCACGGCTGTCAGCAACGTGGTAATGTTCGCATCAAAGATAGTGATAAAGGCTTTCTCAAAGCCGTTCTGAATCGCCATTCGGATACTGGACCCCTTGGCAATTTCTTCTCGCATACGTTCATAGATCAGAACGTTTGCATCAACCGCCATGCCGATTGTCAACACGATACCGGCAATACCTGGCAAAGTGAACGTTGCGTTAATCGCAACCATCGCAGCCACGGTCAGCAGCAGGTTCAACATCAGAGAAACAACGGCCACAATCCCTGAGAAGCGATAGTAGGCCAGCATGAAGATTACAACCGCCAAACCGCTGATCAGCGTGGCGTTTACGCCCTTGTTGCGTACGTCAGCACCCAGAGTCGGGTCGACGGTCGCTTCGCTGAGCGGTTTCGGGTCAATTGGAACTTCCAGAGCCCCGGCGTTCAGAACGTTGGACAGCTCTTCCGCTTCAGCCCGCGTAAACCCGCCAGCACCGCCGGAAATCTGACCTCGGTTAGTAATCTGCTCATTAATGTTCGGAGCACTGAAGACTTTCTTGTCCAGCACGATTGCCAGCTTGCGAGGCGGCAGGCCCGGCTTGGGAGCATTGCGCCCCGTCAATTGACCGAACAGGTAACCTCCGGTTTGGTCAAAGGTAAAGCTGACCACAATCGCACCGTTCTGATCGAAGTCAGGAGTCGCGGAACGAAGAAACTTGCCAGTGACACTTTCTTCAGGAGGTTCAACCAGAAGGAGATATTCTTCAGTGTCGTAGTTCTCCATCTTGCCGTTGACTTCGCGAGTCTTCTGGACGCTACGGCGAATGACAGACTCATCCAGCAACTTTGGGGCGCCGTTCTTTTCGAAGGCCGGGATCCAGCGAGCGACGATTTCGCCATCCATCTCAAGTATCGTTTGAGACTTATCCAGCTCATTCGCCATTCGGACGATCTGCTGATCTGTGCTGTCGGCACAGATGAAGAATTCCAGACTTCCGAGGCGAGTAATCTGACGCTTGATTTCGTCAACAGTCTGAGGGTCTTCTCCAGGAACGATCACTTCAATTCGGTCACGGCCTACCTTTCGAACGGTGACTTCTTCAGTACCGCTGCGGTTGATTCGCTGGCTGACCGCGCCGACCATTCGGTCCATGACCTGATCGTTGACTTCCTTGCCTTCCGGCTTCACCTGAAACACCATGTTGGTACCACCAGCGAGGTCGATCCCAAGCCGGAAACGCTTATCGAGTCGCTCACCCTTCATCAACGAGGTCAGGAACGGCGAGGCACCAACAGCCAGCGTGAAGAAGACAACAGCAAGGCGACCTGTCCACTCCTGAACCTTAAGTGCTTTCGCAGCGACATAGGCCAACACAAATGGCAGGACCAGGATGAACAACGTTAACAGCGTGAACACAAAAGGACTTGTTCCAGAGGCCTGAGCGGCCGGAACAATTTCGGTTGCCGTCTCAACGGTCTCAGCAGCCGCCTTCGTGGCGGCATTGGCAACTTCCGCAGCAGCATCGGGTGCCTGAAGAGCGAGGTTCAGCAATCCATGGAGCAACTGAGACATCAGAGTGGGTTCCTGGGGAATTCGCAAGGACCAGGATTCACGGTTTTGACCGGGCGAATCCGAGCAATGAGCAAAGAAAAATCAGCCGAAAGTGGCGTATATGTATCGAATTGTGACGGTTTAGCACAATTCAAGTCGCCGAGATGGTCCACAAACCGGAAAACAGCGACCTTTGACCAGCCTTGAAGAAGGTGGATGACTCTTCACAGTGATTGTGAACTGTCTCTCCAGCCCGGGCTGCAGGCTAGGTTGTGGCTGCTGGAGTTTCTGCCTTTTCATCCAGTTCGCCATGAATAGCGGACCGCAGGAAGCGGATTCTCGTCGTGTCGTCGACTCTCAGGGTCACCTGTCGACCGTCTGACGAGATATCAACAACGGTCCCTATCAGACCTCCGGTAGTCACAACCTTGGCATTTTTCTTCAGGTTGTTCAGGAAATCCTGGCGACGTCGCTGCTCCTTTTGCTGTGGCCGCAGAAGGATAAAGTAGAAAAACACCCCGATAATCAGGATTGGGGCAAACTGAGCGATTGGGTTCGGAGCGTCTGCCGCGACTCGACCAGCTTCTGCAGCTCCGGCCGCAGGAGCAGATCCAGCAGCAGGTGCCGCCCCGGCAGCCGGGGTCGACGCAGCCCCATCCTGAATCCAGAACAGCAGTTCCGAAAACTTCACGTAAAACTCAAACCAGGACACGGCAACCACCTGCAAGAAGGTTGAGCAGCCGAGGATCGAAGAATATTCCTCGGTGATTTCGACTGCAAGATTGAATCCATCCGGGCCACAACATCGAGCAGGCCGCAGACTTCGGGACAAACCGTATATCATAGGGGCATTCGCCCTCAGTTCAACGTCCGGTGCCTCGAACCTGCAGGAACCAGCGAACAAGTCCGTTTAATTTGAGCCTTCTGCCCCGCCTTTCCGATGATTTTGGCATTCGACATGCGTCTCAGGAAGAGGGCGGTTGATGTGAGGGTCAGGAAATCAATTCCAAACGCCTTTCGCCCTCGCAGAGCATTGCCACGGCCGTGTCTGTTGTTCTCCGGTGTTCTCCGGGAAGTACTGATGAAGTGCTCCCGTAATGCCACTCAAACCGTGGATTCATTCGACATTTCCAATTACTCTCAGGCACGCTTCCACGATTTGAAATGCCGGAGCCTTTGAATGTTCATGAACTTTCCGCGAGTTTGCACTAGCCTTGCATTCGTTCTGGTGGCCACGCTCTCAGCTCAACCAAAGGCAATTGCTGAGGAAACTGCTCGCACGGACATCCCGGATGATCAGATTGCCGCCTATGTTGACGAACTGGCTCAGTCCCGGAAGATCGTGACCGGGTTGAAGGTTAAAGTCGCGTCAGGAAAGCCAACTTATGATGTGACCGCTGTCGATAATCCGAGGCAAAAGCCGTGGGTCATTGAGTTCAATATCGGCGACGCGGAATTCAAAGCCAGCTCAAAGAAGTATGAGGCCGACGGCTTTGTGATGGCAATCCATGAAGTCGCGGTGATTAATCGTAAGCGACGACACTCCGCCGTATGGATTCAGGATCCCGAGTCGGCAGTTCAGCTGACTCTGCCCGAAGGAGATCTTCCGGAGTCCGGAAAACTCGGGCGTGAACTTCAGCCACTGAATGAACTGATGCGGCGAACTTTAAAGGAGAATAACATCCCGGGGGCCACCCTGGCGGTTACATATCGTGGAGAACTTTTGTTTGCTCGCGGCTTCGGATACTCCGACGCAGACGCAATGAAAGCAATGCCAGCGGCCACCAACATGCGCGTTGCCAGTGTGTCAAAACCAATCACCGCGATCGCGGCACTGCTGTTGGTTCAGGATGGAAAGCTCAAGTTGCACGAGAAAGTACTGGAGCTTCTGGCAAGGCATCCTACCTGTTCGTTCGACACGGAAGTCGCTGTCAACTCGGATCCTCGCTGGTCCGCAATTTCCGTGGAGCAACTCCTGAATCATTCTGCCGGCTGGGATCGGGAGAAATCAAAGGACACGGTGTTTCAGCTGGTCACAGTGACTCAGCAACTGAAACTCAGGAAACTGGCTGTCAATATTGACATCCTGCAATATCAGTTCAGGCAGCCGCTCGATTTCGAGCCAGGCTCTCAATACGCCTACAGTAATGTCGGCTATTGCATGCTGGGTAGAATTATCGAAGCGGTCTCGGGGCAGACTTACGAGGAATTCGTCCGACAGCGAATCCTTTCTGTGGTCGGAATGACGCAAACACGACTCGGCAAAACCAGACTCAAAGATCGCGCCCCGGATGAGTCGCGGTATTACACGCAGAAGATTAGTCTGGCTCCGGCTGTCTGGGAATTGGCAACGGAGAAAAAAGGTGCCACCTATGAAATGGTGGCACCGACATATGGGCAGTGGGATCTGGAGGTGATGGATTCTTTCGGAGGCTGGACTTCGACAGCTCAGGATCTGGTTCGTTTTATTGATGCCATTGATGCCGAAAAAGATCCGTTGCTGACTGCGGAATCAAGAAAACTGATGCTGGATTCCCCTTCATTCACGGATCGATCGAAAGCGGATGTCTGGTATGGTCTGGGCTGGAACGTACGCGCGGTCGACGACACCGGACGAAAAAACTACTGGCATACTGGTTCATTTGCCGGAACATCATCACTGTTGGTTCGTCGGCATGATGGCTACAGCTGGGCTGTGATCTTCAACGTCGACCGAACACGCAACGGAGATCGTTGTGCGGACGTCATTGATCGCGAACTCCACAAGGCTGTTCTGGAAGCTCACTCGCGTCGATGATTGGACTTGTACGAGTAGTCCTGTGTCGAGGCTCAAAGGTGAACCGGAATAAATCTTTGCATTTCGCCGGGGCCTGGAGTTTCGGGCGGATCGATCCAGGGAATCGGCTGCTGTTTCTGCGTATAGTCCTGAACTGTTGCCTTGAAACGCTTTGTCAGCTGAAGCAGGACGTCGCGTTCCGTATTGCCTTCCCCGGAAATCCCTGCCAAATTCGCAATCCGCCCAGCCAGCTTCGTCCCGCCGGGAATTGGTGACAGAATAGCAATGCAATTGAAAACCGGGACAGAATTAAGTCCGGATCCACACGAGGAATCAGTCAGTTGTGGCAATGATTCGGAGGCCATGTCATCACTTTGCAGACGTCCAGGAAGCAATCTGTCGGCGCAGCAAAATGCCGAGCGATCCAAGCATATCGAATCGCTCGGCACCGGAACAGAGTGGGCGAAGCGGGGAGGAACTTCGCCAGATGCTTCCGAATGTCCGCTGATCGATCCCGTGAGGCGTCTGTGGCCAGGGCTGACACGCGCGAGTTTCGACAAGTCCTCGCGCGCCAGAAGTCATACGCATCGCCTGTGCAGGAAGACACAAGCTGAAACGAGACGCCTGCGACAACGACGTTGTTCACAAACAATCGCGAGGCGAGCCTCTGTCAAAGCGCATCAATATGTTGGCAGAGTGTCCATCATGGCCATCTGTGGACCACCGGCCTGAGGTGCGTAATTCGCCACGCCAGGAGCAATGAAAGCTGATTGAGGAACACCTGGGTTGTAGGCTGACGGGTAACCTGGAGCCATGGCTCCACAGGCACCGCTTTGGCATGGCGAACAACCGCCACCGTAGCCGCCCATTGGAGCGTAGCCGCCACCACAGCCATGGCCGAGCAGACAGCAACCGCTCAAAGAACTGACCATCAACAGGCCAGCACAAATGCTTGCAAAACGAGACATCAGAGAGCCTCCGGGGTGTTACTGTGAATGCAGCAACAGGGCGGGATGGTGAACGATCGCGACCCCATAAATACGAACCTGAGACATCGGAATGCGGAGTTCCTGGTCCAGCCTCAGATCAAGGAGAAGAAGTCGGCGACAATTCGAGAGGAGAGAACGAGAGGAGATTTGAACTGCAGGAACCACAGTTCGAGTGAGCGAAAGGTAGAAGAAATCGGCAGAACAGGTCAATACCTTTTTTTGCTGGCAGGAATGGCCTTTCCTGTTCCGTTACAAAATTTCTTCAGAAACCTTTTTTATACTTTGGCTCAAGTCTTCAATCAGCACAACAATCGCCCGGACTCGCAACTCAATACAGCCGTTTCGAGCGGTCAGAAACGAAAACACCTCCGAGTAATCTCGGAGGTGCCTTTCGGTTCTCAGCGATCGCTTAGCTGCCTGTTGATTTACTCGCACCATCAGCCGCAGGGCGTTAGCCCCCGGTTGCTTTGCTGTGTTTTTGCGACGAGAACCGGACGCTAACGCGTTCCGGCTGTTTAAATCAACAGCCCGCCTGAAGCTTAATCCCCGAACGCCGCATCAAACGCTCGGTTGGACGGCTGGAAGTCGACATTCTTGCAGAACTGAGCTGCCTCGGCTGCACCGTGCTCTCGATCCATGCCACTGTCTTCCCACTCCACTGACAATGGGCCCGTATATTTGGCGGCATTCAGCGCGCGGATAATCTCTTCGAAGCGAACCCCGCCACGACCCACACTGCGGAAGTCCCAGCCTCGTCGAGCATCCCCGAAGGAGAGGTGGCTGGCCAGAATTCCCGTTCGACCGTTCAACGTCACAGAAGCATCTTTCATGTGTACGTGATAAATTCGATCGGGGAAGTATCGAATAAATTCAACTGGATCAACGCCCTGCCAAATCAGATGGCTTGGGTCAAAATTGAATCCGAACTCTTCACGATGATTCAACGCCTGCAGAGCACGCTCAGCCGTGTAAATATCGAACGCAATCTCTGTCGGGTGAACTTCCAGCGCGAACTTCACGCCGCAGTCCTGGAAGACGTCCAGAATTGGATTCCATCGCTCGGCCAGCAACTGAAAGCCTTTGTCGTACATTGACTTTGGTGTTGGCGGGAAATCATAAATCAGGTGCCATACACTGGAGCCTGTGAACCCGTTGACAATGCTGACTCCCAGCTTCTGGGCAGCGCGAGCCGTGTTTTTCATTTCTTCGATCGCGCGAGCATTCACGCCGGCAGGATCTCCGTCGCCCCAGACATAGTCCGGAAGAATCGACTTGTGTCGCGCATCAATATTGTCCAGAACTGCCTGGCCGACCAGGTGATTGGAAATCGCGAACAACTTCAGATCATGCTTTTCCAATAACTCGCGTTTACGAGCACAGTAGGCGTCGTCGGACAACGCTTTGTCGACTTCAAAGTGGTCACCCCAGCAGGCCAGTTCCAGCCCGTCGTAGCCAAAGTCGCGAGCCTTCTTGCAGAGTGTTTCCAGCGGCAGGTCAGCCCACTGACCAGTAAACAGAGTGACAGGACGTCCCATGAATATCTCCCGGAGTTTGTGTCAAGAAATGAACGGTTATTCTGAACGCGGCGAAAGAGTTAAGCCCGACTTCTACAAGGGTTTCCGCGAATACCCGGCTTCAGTTTATACCGCGAAAAAAATAAGCCTGTACGTGGCAGGTTGCTGCTCGCAATCAGGAAACAGCAGCCGTTTCGAGCGAACACGTTAATCACATCACAAAAGAAGTCAAACGGTTCGATTCGTTGTTTCTGCATGGGCAACAATCCCCGGACGTCCGTGAAGGGACTTTTCACACGGGAATTCGAGTGCCATCAGCATCTGACGTGTACCAAACTCCGCTCAGAAAAGCCGGGCAATTGCTGCCATTGCGCGTTCCGTCCCATGCGGAGTTTGAGAGGCGATGCGGTTATCCCGTCGCTGCAAAATTCTCCCCGGGCGCCATCATGTCGTGTCGAGTCAGAGATTTCCGATGACACGAACCATTTTACGCCCCGCTGCAGGCTGCGGGTGACACGAATAGATCAAGGGGTCTGGAAGCTCCGGGATGAAGCTGACGCGATGTGCGTTCGTCCGATACATCCCTGCCGAGACGCACGATCAATCATGCGCTGCCGGATTAAGCATACGGCAAGTTAGCTGAAGGCTGAGTCGCCGCAATTCTTCAGCGGGCCGCCTCGAGTAACTTAATCCACGGGCCGACGTAGTGACCGTTGTCATGAAATGTGCGACCACTCACGAGATTACCGTCAATCACACACGGCTCATTCACAAAGATACCGCCACAGACTTCCAGATCGAAGCGACACTTCAACACAGTCGCCATTCGCCGACCACGAACACAATCCGCGTAAGCAGGAATCTCAACGCCATGACAAACGCTGGCGATGGGCTTGTTCGTGGCAAAGAAATGCTTTGTTGCGCGGACAAGATCCTTATCATAGCGAATGTACTCAGGAGCACGTCCTCCGGAAAACATGATGCCGGCGTACTCTTCTTCCTTGATATCTCGAAAAGCGATATCCGCTTCGATTGTATAGCCTTCCCATTCCTTTGTGATTGTCCAGCCGGGCTTTACTTCATGCAGAACCATCTGATACCGACGCTTCTCCGGAGCTGCTACGACCGGTGTGAAGCCCGCTTCGATTAAGCGGTAGTAGGGGTACATTGTGTCCAGTGTTTCTGTGGCGTCACCGACAATGATCAGTACTTTGTTGCTGGCTGACATGATTGGATCTTTCTATCGCATTCTTTTGAGGCTCAGGCCGTTGTGCTGGCTTCAGTTGGCATTTGGATTGAGGTTTGAAAGAGGCCGACTGAAGTCGGCACTACACCACGACGAAACCCCTCACTTCGCCACGCTCTTCAATTTTTCCGCCAGATATTCACGTGACTTGTTGATCTCGGCAGTGACTTCCTGAGCCGTCTCCAGAATCGGGATCCCTCTTGGTACAGGATGCATGAAAATCTCTGTCCAGCCCTGATATCCGATGTCAACAAGTGCTTTCACAAGTGGGCCAAAATCCAGAGGTCCCCGACCAGGCATCTGAAGCAGTTCCTGCTCCTTCGGCAGTTTTGTCATGCAGCCATCCCCATGCTGCCATGCGTAAAACATCTGCAGGCTGCTGCCGAGCTCTCGAATCAACGCGGCCAGCTGCTCAGCGTCCTGAGGAAGATGATACGGGGCCAGGGCAACACCAAGATTTTTTGAAGGACGCAGTTCGTTGAGGTAACGAATTCCATCGGCCGTTTCGAACAGGTCATTCGCATGATTCTCGATAGCGACGGTGACACCGTTTTCTTCTGCAACTGCCAGATGTGGCTTCATATTCTCCACGAACGTTGCCACCGCCTTTTTCAAGTCTGCTCCCGCCAGACCCTTTTGTCCGGTGCCGGCCGTAATAATCAGCGGGCAGCCAAGGCGTTTTGCAAGTCGCATGTCGTCCTGAAGTTTGAACGGCCCAAGTGGATATTGAGTGAGACAACCGACGTGAAGCTTGTGCTTGTGCAACATGCTGAGGAAGAGTTCCTCTCCCATGTCATGCATTTGCTCTCGCTGATTGCCGTGACGCTTGGGCCAGATATCGATATGTGTGGCACCACATTGAGGAACTTCGGGCAGAATTTCCCCCAGATACATGTAGCCGTACATGCACGAGGCCACAATGTACCTAAACTCAAAGTCGGCCACTGTGGAAGCCAACGCGACATTCGTCGCTTGCGACACAAATGGTGAACCGCAGGCCGCTGCAGCAGCCGCAAGGAAAGACCGGCGCGTGGGAATGCTCATGGCGTCTTCCTGATTAACAGCCTGAAGGCAATTTCGTGTTGCCTGCTGCAACCGGCAGGCGGTAACTTTACACCCATTGAGCCTGAGGCACTTCGCAGACTCGGCAGGCAACTTTGGCATGTATCATTTCAATCCTCGTGTTTCGTCGAGGATGCAGCATTCTATCCCGTCGAAACTCAGTCGGATAAGAACGCCCAATCTACACTTCAGACTACTACCGATTTGGGAGCCGATCACATTGCTTGCGGCGATCAATGAGGCTTCAGACGTCAATCCGCTGAAGCGGTTAACGTCTGATCCCGTTTGTAAACAGCAAAACTAGGCCTTCTTTTGAACCATGTGACACGTCTTGCAGCGAGTAGCGCCGCGGACAATCTTGCCACACTTTGGGCATCGCTTGGATTTCTTGTTGAGTTTTGCCTTTGTGCGAGGACGCTGAACCATTAGTTTTCTCCCGAAAGGGTGTTGGCGTACGATGGAAAGCGGGGCACTTTAGTGGCCTCGTGATATTTCGACAATCGTATCCTGAACGGATCCCAGGGAGTTTTCGATGCTGCTGTTTTGGCTGGATGCCGGTTATCTCGTCGGAATGGCCGCATGGCTGGTCATCCTATGGGGGATTCTCGTCTGGATGCTCCGCCGCCGCCGCATGGCTCGATTGAACTCCGTCGCCACGAAACGCTCTCTGCATTCTCGAATCCTGACAGTCTGTTTTGGACTGTGGTTTCTCTGTGCGTCGCTGACGGCTGCAGAACTTGTTTTTGCCCTGTTTGTCGACCATTCTGAAGCGTTTAACGCCAGCATGATCGCGAAACGGTGGTTTCAGGTGCACTTCGATTCTCAGCGAAACGAAGATGGCTTTCGCGAACGACGACTCCTTGCCACACGACTTCCCGAGGGTGTCAGTCGCATCCTGTTTCTGGGTGACAGTTTTACTGCAGGACATGGAGTTAACAGGATCGATGATCGCTTTACTGAGCAACTTGAGGTTCTGCTGAACTCAAAAGGTTCCCCAAAGTATCAGGTCTACAACATGGGAGAACCGGGCTTCGAAATCTCCATGATCCGCGCGATGGAAAGTGCGGTCCTTGAGAAAGAGTATCCTGTCAAAACATTGATCTATTGCTACATGATGAATGATATCGAAGGCTACGACCCCAAAACTGGTGCTGCAATCGAAGAAATCAGCAAGCGGCGTCAAAGCAGCAGCTGGCTGGTGTCTCATAGTTTCTTCATCAACTGGATGTACCACCGCTGGGTTCAATATTCGGCCGGTTCATCTGTGGACTACTTCCCGCACCTGGTAGAATCCTACGATGGACCGCCCTGGCAGGCTGTCGAACATGAGCTTGATAACATGGCGGCAATGTGCGAAGCAAAGGGAGTTGGATTTCGCCTTGTGATCTTTCCCTTCTTGCACAATCTCGGCCCTGACTATCCGTTTTTGAGAGCTCATGAAAAACTTGTAGCATGGGCCCACAGCAAAAGCGTACCTGTCCTTGACATGATGCCGATCTTTACTTCCCATTTGAACGAAAAACTGACGGTGAATTCTTTCGACAATCACCCGAATGAGCGAGCTCATCAGATTATTGCTGAAGAGCTGTTCAAATGGCTGCACGAAGAGTCAGGCAGACTCTAAAAAGCGATTGTCAATGCCAGGCTCAATTGGATGTCGTGCATCAGCTCAAGCTCGGGCGTTTTGACACGAGAATCGTCGTCATTTCAGAAGTTTCCGTTCTGACACTCGTCCGTCGTTGCTGCAGGGAGCTTGTCTGGAAAGCTGTCGATCAGTGCAGATCTCCGTTCCTGCTGTTCATCCTGTCGGAAAAGCTCAACCTTACACGTTCGAAGAATGTCACTGATTCCGGGGTTGTTCGAGGCTCCTGGCAATTGATCTTCCATAAACCGAAGAAGTCGTTCAAATGCAGCGATGAATTACCTCTCGCATGGATATCGGTTCCTCGACAACCCGCATAAGCTGGCGGGGACGGCAGTGCCGGATTGGTTGAGTGTTGTGGATCGCAAGGTCCGCATTCGATCACACCGAGTGAGCCAGCACATCGGAATTCTTGCTGGTGAAGAGCAAGCGTTGGCAGAGGGCATGTTGCAGCATCTGCGAGATGACGACCTATTTCATCGTTGCCCGACGTTTGTCATGCTGGAGTCGGAATTGTCGGTCCGTTTTCGCCGACTTATGCCGGATCCCTACGATCATCGACCGCCGTTTCTTGGTCATATCGTTGTCGAACTGCTGCTGGACTGGGTGATTTCAGAACAAGTCCCGGAGGTTTTGTCGGATTATTATCAGGCTCTGGGAGAAGTCTCGCCGCAACAAATTGAGCAGTTGGTGAATCGCGTGGCCAGTCGTTCGACGGATCGCCTCGCAGAGTTTGTCACGCACTTTCATTCGGCGCGGATTCTATTCGACTATGCCGATGATCAGCGCCTCTTCACACGATTGAATCAAGTGCTTCGCCGAGTCACTCTGCCACCGCTTGATGAGCAGGCGATCAAAGTCTTCCGGGAAGCTCGCCAATTGCTTTTGATTCATGCCGCCGATCTGTTGACGGCTGTCGAAGATCCCGAGATTCCTGCGGCGTCGAACTTACGAGCGGCGGGTTGACGATTTGGCTCGTAATGCGGGCGTCAGTCAGCTTTTTTGCTCGTGGTGAAAAGAGAATGCCGGTTGAAGCCAGCACGACGAGCGGAACGAGGATCCAATCAACAGACCACCAAAGAATCGCCCACACGCAGTTCGCGCCAGTCAGGATCCGCCTGTTCTGACGATTCGCTTGCGGCTACACTCCGCTTTTGACTCAGGCGACGCCCTCTTGAAGCCGGTGAAGGATGCTGGCGGGTGGAACCGGATTTGGTGAGAACTGATGACCGTTTTGATTGTTGCCTCGGACGTGACCGACTGGCCGTTTGAGATTCCTGGTGTGGAAGTTGTGGATGCATGGACGTATCTGACGTCTCCTGAATTCGCCACCGGAGCGCGCAGTTCCCGAGTTGTAAACCTCTGCCGCTCATATCGGTATCAGAGCACCGGTTATTACGTCTCCCTGCTGGCCGAAGCGCGGGGGCATAAACCGTTGCCGGGCGTTATTACCCTGCAGGATCTGAAGACTCGGGCCAGTGTGAAAGTTCTCTCGGATGAGCTGGACGAACTGATTCAGCAGAACCTGCATCCTCTGCAGTCCAGTGAGTTTACTCTAAGCGTCTATTTCGGACGCAACATGGCTCGTCGGTATGATCGACTGGCACTGCATTTGTTTAACCTGTTTGCAGCGCCGTTATTGCGATTTGAGTTTGCCAGAAACGAAGAAGGCCAGTGGCAGATTCGCAAGGTGCAAACGGTTGCCGCTCATCAGTTGCCCGACAGCCATAAACCGTTTGTCGAAGAGTCGGCTCAGAGGTACTTCTCCGGACGCGCATCAGCACCACGATCTCGAAAGCGGACTCGTTTCGACCTGGCAATTCTGCATGACCCCGATGAGAAGCAGAACGCGCCTTCGAATGAAACGGCATTAAAGCGATTCATCAAAGCCGCCAAGGAGCAGGATGTTTATGCTGAACTGATCACGAAAGATGACTACAGTCGCCTGCTGGAGTTTGATGCGTTGTTTATCCGCGAGACCACGTTTGTAAACCATCATACGTATCGGTTTGCTCGCCGAGCCGCAAAGGAAGGTATGGTCGTTATTGACGACCCGGTGTCGATTTTGCGTTGCACCAACAAGGTGTATCTCGCCGAGATGCTGGCTCGCCACAAGATCGAGATTCCTCGTTCGATCGTCGTGCATCGCGACAACATTCATCGCATCGTTGAAGAACTGGGCTTTCCCTGCGTACTCAAAAAGCCCGACAGTGCGTTTTCGCAGGGGGTTGTGAAGATTGCCTCCGAAGAAGATTTGCGAACTCGATTCGCGGATTATTCGGGGGATTCAGAACTCCTGATTGCACAGGAATTTCTGCCCACAACGTTCGATTGGCGCATCGGGATTCTCGATCAGAAGCCGCTGTACGCCTGCCGGTACTTTATGGCTCCGGGGCACTGGCAGATCGTGAAACAGGAACGAGATGGTCGCGGTCGATATGGCAAAACGGAAACTCTGCCGGTGGAACTGGCTCCTCGAAAAGCCGTAAAACTGGCCCTGAAAGCCGCCAACCTGATTGGAGACGGTTTGTACGGGGTCGATGTCAAAGAGTCGAACGGCAACTTCTACATCATCGAAGTGAACGACAATCCGAATATCGATTCGGACAGTGAAGATGCGATTTTGAAAGAAGATCTGTATAACCGCATCATGGAAGTTTTCGTTCGTCGCATGGAGCAGAAAAGAGCACGGCTTGATGATTGATCCGATGATGTGGATTGACGTCAGCATAAGAGGCTGAATCCTGATGACTCGCACCATTGCCGCAATCACCGCACTATCGCTGGCACCTTTTGCGGAGCTTTCCGCGGCAGGACCTGCTTCCGAAGTTCGCGTTGGGTTTATCGGCCTCGATTCTTCTCACTGCACGGCGTTTACGGAACTGTTGCATCGTGACGGGAATACCGGAGATCTTGCCGGGGTTAGGATCGTGGCGGCGTATCCGGGAGGCAGTGAAGACTTTCCTCTGAGTCGTGATCGGGTTGCCGGATACACACAAAAAATGTCGGAGATGGGAGTTGAAATTGTTGACTCCATCGACATTCTCCTGCAGAAAGTTGATGTGGTGATTCTGGGCAGCGTTGACGGTCGTCAGCATCTGGCTCAGGTAGAGCCAGTCTTCAAGGCTGGAAAGCCGGTGTTTATCGACAAGCCGCTGGCTCATAACCTGAAGGATGCCTTAAAGATTCAGGCTCTCGGGCGGCAATACGGCACGCCGTGGTTTACTGCATCTGCTCTGCGATATCAGAAAGAATTGCAGTCAGTTCTTGCCAGCGAAGTCGCCGGAGAGATCGTTGGATGCGACAGCTACGGACAATCTCGCGCAGGTGTTGGTCATGCCGATCTGGCCTGGTACGGAGTTCATGGCATCGAGACGCTCTACACCGTGATGGGCTCGGGCTGCATTTCTGTGACGCGAGTGCAGACGGACAAGAGTGAACAGGTCACGGGCCTTTGGTCAAACGGCCGCATCGGCACTTATCGCGGCATCCGTGAGCATACTCATAAGACAGGCTTTGGCGCCATGATCTTTGGCACCAAAGCTCAGCAGCATGTGCCTTTGCCGGCGGATTATGAAGGGCTGGTGGTGGAGATCGCTCGATTCTTTAAGACGCGACAGTCGCCAATCCCGGAAGATGTGATGCTGGAAATCTTCGCGTTCATTGAAGCGGCCGATGAGAGTAAGCGACAACACACGGAGTGCCCGTGACCCTGGCGAGTGTCATCGAGAAAGCTCGCGGGGAATCCGAGTGAGAATTTCCGGTTCGGTCCGTGTCAATTGATGCGAGCGGGATAAAGAAGCGGGTAGACTTTCCTCCCTGCGTGCCAAGAGAATCCCGTCGACGGGGCGACGGGTGTACCGTACACCCGTCGCTCCGTCGACGGGAATATTTTCTCCTCCTGTCAGTGATTCACTGAAACCAACATGCTCGAACTTCGAAATCCTCACAGTATTCTCGCCGCGTTGCAGGTTCGACCAAAAGCGGTAAAGCAGATTCGGCTGCATTCGGATAATCCCGGTGAGGCCTGGGAGCCTGTGATTGAGGCGGCTCAGAAACATCGTATTCCTGTGCGAGTGGGCGCGGTGGATCCTCGGACGGCTAAGTCAGGTCGTGATACCGAACGTGTCGGAGCGGGTTCAGCGACGGTTGAACCGCCGTCCCCACTGCCGCTTGAAAAGTTGTGGCAAGTCGCAGAAGGTGAACGCGGGTTGTGGTTGGCTCTCGATCAGATTCAGGATCCTCAGAACCTTGGCGCGCTGTTTCGGCTGGCGGGATTTTTTGGCGTCAAAGGAATTGTGCTGACCAAAGATCGCAGTGCGTCCGTTAATGCGACGGTCTGCGATATCTCTGCTGGTGGAGCGGAACACGTTCCATTTGCTGTTGTCGCTAATCTGGCTCAGGCGATGGAGAAAGCTCAGGAAAACCAGGTCTGGGTCCTGGGGACATGTGAGAGAGCAGAGTCATCGATTTACACCGTATCGCGAGATCGCAACTGGATGCTCGTTTTAGGCAACGAGGGCACCGGACTTCGGCGACTCACTCGAGATCGCTGCGACCAACTTGTTTCGCTGCCACCTCAGGGCCCCGTCCCATCGCTCAACGTCGCCACCGCTGCGGCCGCATGTCTTGCCGTGATAAGTACGACACGAGGCTGAGGCTTTGATCTCGGTTCTTGAGTACTGGGGCTTCAGAGGTCTCGTTGTCGAGGAAAATTCTCAGAGCTTGATGGAGGTCGTGGCGGGCAACAAGCAAAACACAATCGCAAACCTGACCGTCGAGACATTTCTTCAGGCTTCCGGAGGGTCCTTTTGCGGCTGCCATCGACTTGAATCGCAAGGATGCCTCGTCGTGATTGCACGAGATGATGCTCTCTCAGAGCAGATCCATTATCTCACCGGCGAACAGGTCGCCAATCACATCGTCGATTGCTCGGAAAAACCAGTCGGTTCCCGTTCCGCCTGTCAGAGAATCATCTTCACCGGCGTCGTTAAGCACATTGACTTTTGCTTTCAGGGAGACGACCGGACTACCGACACCGGCTCGCAGATTGGCGATTCGTGTTGCATACGCGTTGCCAGAAATCCACTGGGTGCGAAGCGTGTTGAGATTGCTGACACTTGTATCACTGGTTGTGCGCCCGGCAATCAGAATGTCATCGTTACTTCCTCCGCTCAACCTGTCGAGTCCCAAACCACCGATCAGTATGTCACGACCACTGCCGGCTTCCAGAATATCGCTGCCATCAAGCCCGACCAGAATGTTATCGCCATTGCCACCCGTCAGCCGGTTGACGAGAGTATTTCCGATCAGTGTGTCACCACCAGTACCACCGACCGCATTTTCAAAAGTACTGGCGGAATTCAACTTCAAAGTACGATTGGTGTGGATCGTCTGAACTGTTGTCAATCCGAGGTTCAGTACAACGCTTGTCATCAGCGCTGCGAAACTGATTGTATCGATACCTTCGTTAGTCTTTTCAGTCACCTGATCCGCTTCTGCAGCCGTAGCTGTTGTGAACACGTAGGTGTCATTATTTTGGCCTCCAAACAGCAAGTCGCTGCCAACACCGCCGTTGAGAATGTCGTCCCCGAGGCCTCCTGTCAGAGTATTGCTTGCGGCATTCCCGGCGAGCGAATCCGCCCCGGCCCCGCCGATGGAATTTTCAAACGTGTTCGGCGAATTGAGCTTCAGGGTGCGGTTGGTATGGACGTTCTGGGTTGCGTTAGAGCCAAGATGGAATGTGACTCTCGTCGTTAGAGCCGCGAAGCTGATCGTGTCGATGCCTTCGTTGGTCTTTTCCGTCACCTGATCGGCTTCAGCGGACGAGGCAGTAGTGAATAAATAAGTGTCGTTGTTGAGTCCTCCGAACAGTAAGTCGCTGCCAACACCTCCGTTGAGTTTATCGTCCCCGATCCCTCCGGTCAGAGTATTGTTTGCGCTATTTCCGGCGAGCGAATCCGCCCCGGACCCGCCGATGGAATTTTCAAACGTGTGCGGCGAATTGAGCTTCAGGGTGCGGTTGGTATGGACGTTCTGGGTTGCGTTAGAGCCAAGATGGAATGTGACTCGCGTCGCGAGAGTTGCGAAGCTGATCGTGTCGATGCCTTCGTTGGTCTTTTCCGTCACCTCATCCGCTTCGGAACTCGCGGCAGCCCCAAAGATATAGATATCGTCACCCTGCCCGCCGAGCAGCAGATCACTTCCAGATGCTCCGATAAGCTTATCGTCACCGGTGCCGCCGGACAGCGTATTGGCCAAAGCATCCCCACTCAGCGTATCGTTGAAGTCCGAGCCGGTCAGGTTTTCCACCAGAGAAATCGTGTCGATTCCTGCGCCAACGGTGTCTTGAGCACCTGTGAGTCCCAGGTTGACGGTGACTCCAATCTGTGCCGTACTGTAGCTGACTATATCGTTGCCGCTCCCGCCGTTAATGAGATCGTTGCCTGATCCGCTGAGTAGCACATCGTTTCCATTATCACCCGAGAGTTGTCCACGCATTCCCGAGCCAAGCGAGCGGTCCAACTGCAGCACGTCGTTTCCGCCGCGGCCTCTGATGATCACCTGATTGACGTTGATCAGTAAGACTCCGGTATTGATGACGCCACTTTGTTCAGTGATCCTGACCAGGCCTGCAATACTTGAAACGGTGATTCGGTCGTCATCTGTATCAGATCCACTGACCGTCAGAACGCCGCCAGTGAATGAGGACGTAATCTCGATTGCGTCAGTCACAGAAACAGCCAGAGTTCTCGTGGAGGCAGGATTGACGCCGTCGCTGGCTCCCACAGTAACAAGATAGATGTTGTTGCCATCTGAATCCGTGGGATGCTCAAAGTTTGGCGACGCAATGAAGGACAGCCCACCGGTAACGGTGTCGACTTGAAATAAATCACCATCGGCACCGCCCACTATCGAATAGGCTACCGTCGCAAGCTCGGGGTCAGTAGCCGCAACTGTCGTGACCGAAATTGTATTCTCAACGACCGCGAAAGTGTTTCCACCACTGAATGCGGGTGATTCATTGACGTTGATGACAGATATGTTCAGAGTGAAATCGGAGAATAATCCTGCGTCGTCGGTTGAGCGAATGATGACCTGCCGAGTCGATCCCGCTTCAAAATCGAGACCTGCAGTGCCGACTCGTAATTCATTTCCAACCAGACGAAACTGGCTGCTGTCGAGCGCTGTCAGAAGACTAAGGCGAACGACATCACTCGAGTTCGGGTCACTCGCAGATAACCTTCCGACAAGGCCGTCTGGAAGATTCTCACGAATCGATGCGTTTGAGATCGTGGCTGCGTTCGGATAATCATTCTCTTCATAGCCTGGAGTGCCGTTGAGCAGATAGCTGGCTCGCCAGTTGGCCGGTGAACTGTAATCTGCGGCGACATTTATGACCGTAAGCGAATACCCGCCGCCATCCGGAGTCACCGGCCACGGCGGTGTCGTCGTCGGTTCATCATCGTAGTTAAAATCCTGAATCGTCACATTGGAAGCACTTGTCAGCCGGATCTGCTCGCCGCCGTTATCCAGACTGCCGGTATAGACACCGGCGACTCGCACGTTCATTCCATATCGCAATTCGAATGCCGCACGGTTCTTGACAACAACGACTGACTGACCTGGCTCAAGCAACGGAACGGTCCCGGTCGAGAAATCGAATGTGATTCCAGCTGTGAACCTGACACCAGCAAGAGTAATCGTCTGGGCTCCGATGTTTCGTAATTCGATGAACTCAAAATTCTGCTTGTCATTGAACGGCGCGGCCGGTGTCCCTGCTTCCGCTGCGGGATTGTAATGGACTTCAGTAATCGCAAGGTTGCCCGCGGCGGCTGGCACGGCAGCCGTGAAAACAGATTCGCTGAGAGCTGACCAGGTCGATCCATCAAGGACTCGGGCTTTCAACGCCACAGGGCCTGAAAGTGTGACGCCTGGATTGGAACTGCTGCTGGAAATCAGCTCGGCATCGAAAGATACGTCAGAGCTGCTCGCGTCAACCTGATGCAGTTCGACCGCAATCGTATTCTGCCCATTTACAAGCAACGCCGGGTTCACGTCAAACTCGTAAAACGTCTGTTCATCGCCTCCACCCACACTGCTAATAGCGGGAGTCGAGGCGGCGATAACTCCGGATGGCATATTGCTGCGAGTCACCTCGACACCATTGACATAGACGACAGCTCCGTCATCTCGTTTGAGGCGTAATTTCAGTGCAATGAGCTGGGGAGCATCAGTGACATTAAAATTGCGGCGAAAATAGGTCGTGATGAATTTGGCTCCGGCATCAGGTCCAAAGCTGACAGTCGTTGCTTCATCTCCATCTCCGTAGCCCAGTTCGGCGTCTCCCGTGGCCCATGTTGAATCGTCAAAAGAGCCCGCTCGCCAGGCTTCACCCAGATCGGTCCCCTGATCAAAGTACTTCCAGTTGGAACCGCTGGCAACCAGCGATGTTGAAACGATCGAAGCGTCATAAGCGATTGCTGCCGGGTTAATGCCTCCACCGACAAGTCGCGGATCACTTCCGTCGGTCGTGTAGTAAACAATACCGCCAGATGCAGAGTACTTAAGAATGTCCCCGGAAGTGATTTGGCCGCTGAACTTTGGAAGACCGTTGATCAGCGATTGAGGCGAGTCGATCGTCGGGAGCAGGCCGTTGTTGCGGAACTGCTGCAGAAGAACAGGATTCCGACTTCCCAGGAATCCGTTCTGCATATTGTCCACAGCCGCAAGCCAGTCCGTTCGACCCAGAGGACTATCAGGTCGCTTGGAATCACCCCAACGAGCACTCTCGGCGATGATCGCCTGATCCAGTGCATCGACATGTTTTTGAAATCGAGCCTTCGCGTTCTCTGCGGTCATTGGGCCATCGTTGAAGAAATTCTTCTGGACAGCGTCGGCAAATGCCCGGCGATATTCGGCATTCGCCATGAGTTGCTGGTGCAGAAACTGCGGATTGAAGTGCTGCGCTTCTGCTCCGGCGGGGAACGGTCCATTGCGGTCTTCGCCGACGTTCAGCAGGGTATGTTCACCGTCATGCTGAAAATATCGGAAGCCGTGGCGGCCGAGGCGATTGCGAATCGCAAAGAAGTTGTTGACGGCTTGATTGCCAAGGAAGGCAGAAATCGGAGCATCGAGATTCCCGCCGTGGAGGATGCCCATCATGTACACAATGAGATTGTCGACGTCGACCAGCACATCCTCATCGGGAATCGACGGATCATCCACTCCATTTGCGTTCTTGCCCTGAAGTCGAAAGTAATTTGCATTGTCACTCAGATCCAGCGTTGTCGCCAATTGATGCAGCCGATTAAAGGCCACGGCATTGCCATCCGTTGCGTACACCGTGTACGAGCCGGCTTCCGGCTTAAGCACATCATAGTCTGATGCCGAACCACCAAAGTAGTTGGCCGCATATTCCGCTTCGGCACGTTCCTGTGTCTGGTACACTCCCCAATACTGGCCATCCAGATACAGGTGATACCAATTACTGCGCGTGAACGGCTGGCCCATCGCCCCCTGCGATTCTCTGGCGAACACATCCTGAATCATGGTGTTGCCAGGATCACCACCGAAACTCCAGGAATAGTTCTGAGCCGTTCGCAGATCGATCTTCTTGAATGATCCGGTGCCCGCAGAACCAAACAGTGGATAGTCCAGAGTGGAGTCACCGTACTCCCCTCGGAAGAAGAGTCGAAACGCATGCTTGGGATTGTCGCCACTGCGACTGTAGCCTCCACGAATTCGCAGGCCTGCGTTCACCTGAAAACCCGTCGCGCCGTTCGGATTTAATAATTCCAGAGAGGCGGGCCGCTCCCAGTCACGTCCATCGTTATAGGCATTCGCATAGATGCCTGTGGAAGGATCAAAGAGGTTTGCCAGATCCGTTGTGATCGACAGCGATGGGATGGCCTTCAGAGCATCCTTGACGCGAGTCGCCCCCTCCTGCTGAATAATGGTCTGGTCGATGCCATAATCGACCACGTTGTTTCCCCACGATGAGGGCCAGTTCGCTGGCGCCTCACCGAAATCCGGGTCACCGCCCGCCACATCGTCACTGGGCGATTGTCGAATCACGTCGTCAAGAAATAAGTAGGACCGTGTTATCGATGGCAGTGATATGAAGCCAGTTTGAAACGCCTGCGAACGTAAGGTTGTCGTTCCGCTGATGGAGATCGGTCCCGTGTAGATCAGTCCATTCGTCTCTGACGGAGCACTTCCATCGGTGGTGTAGCGAATCTCCGCATTCGATGCTGGAGTTGACAGCGTGACTGTAAACGGACTGTCATAAAATCCAGCCGGCATATTCGCGGAAACTCGATCGGCGAAGCCATCATAGGGCGTCGCGTTGGGACCTCCCGGTGTCGAAACCTGAAAATAGCGAGGCTCCTGCGACGGGATAGAGATGCCGGTTAACTCAGGAA
>JAXMBU010000068.1:0-37206 GCA_046349735.1 Planctomycetaceae bacterium | reverse complement strand
ACGGGGTCAAGCGTAAAAGCAATTGAGCAACCGGACCTCGTCAGCAGCAAGGATCCGTGGTTTCGGCCGGTGGATCTGGTCGCTGGTCCGGACGGATCGCTGTATATCGCGGATTTCTACAATCGAATCATTGGGCACTACGAAGTTGATTTGAAACATCCCGGACGCGATCGATTCCGTGGGCGACTTTGGAGAGTACGCTATGCGGGAGCTGAAGGCTCGGCAAATGCTCTGAAGGGCTACGGACAGGATTTGACGTCGTTGACGACCGAGCAATTGTTTGAAGTGATTCGGACCGCTCCCGAAATGCAGAAGCGGCTCGCTCGGGATGTGATTGCAGATGATTCTTCTGCAGAAACGGCGACAGCAATCAGAACTCACCTGCATGACAACGATCCTGTGGTACGACGCTTCGCCCTTCGACTTCTTGCATTACGGGATGCAACTGTCATCGAAGCGATTCGCACAGCTGCGAATGACAGCGATGAAACAGTTCGCGTTCACGCCTTCCGGGCGTTACGAGAAGTGACTCTGAAGGACGCGGACCGGCCGGCAGCAACAGAACTTCTGCGAAAAGGATTTGGTGATCTGTCGGCAATAGTGCGACGTTCGGCTGTGGCGGCAGCGTCTCGAAACCAGTCTCAGGAACTGATCGCACCATTACTGCGAATGTTTCATACCACGGATTTGGCGGATGTGCATTTGCGACATTCCATCCGAATTGCGCTGCGAGATCATCTCCTGAACGACGACTGGTTCCGCACGATTGCTACGGATGCCAAAGTTGCGATGGATCGACTGGTTCTTGCAGATTTGAGTCTGGCGGTCAAAACATCGGCCGCAGCGGAGTTTGTCGCGAGCAACATTCAGTTTCTTGGCGTCTCACAGCCCGCAAGGCTGGCTGAGTACCTGCAGTTTGCAGCCGCACATGTTTCTCCGGAGGCTGCTGAAGGAGTCGTGTTGGCCGTTCGTGAGCGATTCTCCGGAGATCTTGAACTTCAACGCGGTTTATTGAATTCAATGCGACAGGGGTTTGCTCAACGAGGCCAACAACCACCAGCCGCCGTGCGGGCCTGGTCCCTGGATGTTTCCATGCAACTGTTACGGATGAAATCGCCGGATGATCTGTCGGCCATTGATGTGGTTCCTGCTGTCAGCTGGAACTACCAGCCGCACCCGGATTCTCCTGATGCCAATAATTGCTGGGGAGTTGTACGGTCTCGCACGTCGGCCGACGGCGTCAACGGAGTACCGCTTTACAGCAGCTTTGAACAGGGTGAACGTCGCACAGGAATTTATCGTTCTGCCCCGATTGAGCTGGTGGATCGCCTGTCGTTTTACATCGCCGGACACGATGGTTTTCCGGATGCTCCGCTGAAGAAAGCCAATTTTGTTCGTCTCCGCGATGCTGCCTCAGGCGAGTTACTCCGGGAGGCGTCTCCGTTACGGAACGACGTAGCGCAGAAGGTGGAATGGATGACGGATGATCTGCGTGGGCGAAAGGTGGTGATCGAGCTTGTCGACGGAGATAGTGCGTCAGCCTATGCCTGGATAGCGGTTGGAAGATTCTCGGACGAGCGTTTGAATCCTTCAGATGATCAGCAACGACAGCTCGCGGCAGCCGAGCTTGTCGGAGATTTCGGACTCCATGAGCTGCGGCCAGCCATAATTCGATTGTCAGCTACCGATGGCGTCTCTCGAGCTACGCAAGTCGCCCTGGCCAACTCGCTGCTGAAACTGAAACCCAATTCGCTGTTGACAGCTGCGGCTGTTATTCCAACGATTGCGACGGCTTCTGATGGCCTGGCCTCGCTGGCCATCAATGCCATCACACAGGAAAGCTCGGAGGACGCCCGCAAGGCACTGGAGTCGGCGTTTCAGGTGTCGACGGCTGCCGAACAGCTTCTGATGGCACAACCGCTGGCTGCGGATGTTGCTGGTGCTGAAGAATTGTTAAGGCTCATGGAGACCGGGAAAGCTTCGGCCAGGCTGCTGCTCAAGCCTGCGATTCAGCAGCGGCTGAACGCAATCGCGACAGAGGCTTTGAAAGCTCGCATGGCCGTACTGACGGAGAAGCTTCCCACGGAAGACAGCATTGTCGAGGAACTGCTTGTCAGTCGTCGCAAGGCGATTCAGCAAATGGCGGGAGATACTCAGAACGGCAAAGAGTTATTCAAAAAGAACTGTCAGATTTGCCATCAGCTGGCCGGTGAAGGAAAGCAGGTCGGACCAAATCTGGATGGAATCGGCAACCGCGGGCTCGATCGAGTTTTGGAAGACTTACTGATCCCCAACCGCAATGTTGACGTGGCGTTTCGAACGACCACCGTTGTGACTGACGAAGGAAAAGCCTACAGTGGGCTTCTCAAGGAACTGGAAGGCAATCGGGTCAGCATCGTCGATAGTCAGGCGAAAGAAACAATTCTGCGCACGGATATTATCGAAGAACGGCAGGCCTCAGCGAATTCCCCAATGCCGTCGAATGTCGGTGAGACATTCAATGAGATGCAGTTGCGAGATTTGGTCAGCTTTCTGTTGCAGCAAAAGAAGATCGTTGAGGGCTTAAAGCCCTGATGTCGTTGCATTCAGGCGTTGAATCCGCAAACGATCCAATGAGTGGCGGAAAAAGGTCGATTGCCGAACCAAATGGCGCGGGAAGAATGCTTCAGCGGTTCAGCACTTTTCAAGTCAGGAGTGTCGCCCGTGGAAATACTGAAGGAACTGCTGTCCACGAATACGTTTCAGGGGCAGGTTGACTGGATCGGAGTTTCGTCCGGATCACGGTCGGAAATCCAGATTCGTGAAACTGTGCGCATCGTGAAGGGTGGCATAGAAGGAGATCATCACTGTCGTCCAGCAAGAAGTTCGAAACGGCAGGTCACGTTGATCCAGGCCGAGCACATCCCTGTCGTGGAGGCCATTCTGGGGCGGGGAAAGATTGATCCATCTCTGCTTCGCAGAAATATTGTGGTTTCCGGCATCAACCTTGCTGCTCTGAAGTATCAGACGTTTCGGATCGGGACGGCTGTGCTGGAGGGATCTGGCAATTGTCCGCCCTGTTCGAGAATGGAAGAGAATTTGGGGCCAGGTGGCTATGCCGCGATGTTGGCTCATGGCGGCATAACAGCTGTTGTTGTTTCAGAAGGTGTTGTGGGGCTGGGAGATAGGGTCTCGGTGGTTCCGCCGAATTAGCGGGCAGAATTCCTGAAACTCCGCAGATTCCTCAACCTCTTTTGTGTTGGATTGGTGTAGCAATTTCGTCTGTTCGTATCAATTTGCGTCATGCATTGAGATCCGAAGAGGACAGGAAGCCATGGCGCGGAGATGGAAACCGCGGCCTTGGGAGGTTTTCGGCGGGTGGCTTTTCTGAAGTGCCCGAATGAATGAGACTTGAAAACAGTCAGGAGGAACCGACAATTGTGTGGTTCTCCGCCGGGTGAAGATTTTTCAGGTGCAAGGCGACAACTGAACATGTTTGCGAAGCTGTTCTTCGGAAATGCAACTCGACGACGCTACGGCGCGCGGGCAGCCTGCTGTGCGGCCGAGTCCCTGGAAGTTCGCAGTCTGCTGAGTGCTGTTGTTGTCCAGCTGGACGCAAGTCGCGATAATACGATCTATAGCGTTCCAACGGGTGATCAGTCGAATGGGCAGGGGCAGTTCATCGTAACTGGTGGTGCTGGTGGAGTTGCAGCCGCCCGCCGAGGTCTTGTTGCGTTTGACGTTGCGAGTGCCGGGATTCCGGACGGATCCACGATTCTTGATGTCGTGCTGACGATGAATCTGGCGCAGACAGCGGGGGGAGCCACAACCGTTGCGGTTCATCGGTCCTTGAAGTCCTGGGGCGAGGGATTTTCGGATGCATCCGGAACGGAGCTGGAAGGTGCTCCAACGAACGGTCTGGACGCAACGTGGATGTTCCCTCAGTATGGCGCGGCTGCCTGGGCGAAGCTGGGCGGTGACTTCGGTGCGTCCGCGACAGTAACCGCCGGTGCTCTTGGGAGCCTATGAATGGGCTGGCGGAGGACTTAATGCAGATGTTCAGGATTGGCTTGATAGTCCCAATTCGAATTTCGGCTGGTTTATTAAGTCGGCGGAGTCCTCCGGAAACATCAAGGCATTTGTGAGTCGTAATTCAGCCAATGCGGCCCTGCGGCCCACTTTGGAAATTACGTACGAAGAGCCTGTTATTCCGGGGATTGTCGAGGGACGCAAATGGCACGACAAGAATGCAAACGGGATTCGTGAATCTGAAGCGACGCTGGGTTTGAACCTTCAGTTTCCCCGTGGTGACTCCCGATTCGACAGCTACGGTGGCAAAGAGTACTGGTATCAGTCTGCGATCAACAATGCTTGGTATTTTTTGAGCCCCAACGGGAACCTGGTGAAATGGAGCGGCAAGGCTAAATCTTTAACGGGGACGGTTGTCGACCAGCTTGATCCGCAGGTCTGGTACACACCGAACACGTTATTGGGTTCGACGACGAAATCCCCGGAACCATGGATGAATGGGTTTGTGTTTGAACTGGTCAATTCCGCAGGCAAGGTGGTTGCGACCGCTTCCTCCCGGGACATTGATCGAAACGGCGACGGCGCGATTCAGGTTGAAACGGAACGGGGCTGGTATCGGTTTGATAATGTGAATCCTGGCAACTACACCGTGCGGGAGGTTGTGCCCGAAGGTTGGGTGCAGAGTGCGTCCCGAACCTCATCGGGTGCGATGGAGGCGTATCAGCTGGATCAAAAGCTGGGCCTGTCCCTTTCAGGCACGGATCGTTTTGACTTTGGTGGCTTGGATGAACGATGGATGAAAGGTTCAGCGGGCTGGTATTACATCACCCCGGCTGGAGACTTCTATCGGTGGAACGGAAAAGCCGTCACGGGGAAAGCACCACTTGCAGGCACACTTCTGGCATCGCCCGGGATTCCCTACTACAGAGACATTTCGCTCTTGTATGCGGCTAAGAATCCGGTGTTGAATGTCACGGAAGGGGCGGTATTTACACGACTGAACTTCGGCAATTACAAGCCGATGATGGTGACCGGGCAGGGTACGCTTAGTCAGATTCCCGCGTGGCTCAGGAATTCTCCAACTTTCACGGCAGTGCTGAAGCCGAGTGGAACTTCCGGGACCGGCGGAAATTCGCAGATTTATGTCTGGACCCTCAGCGTTGTCGATCCGAATGCCGGAACTGATGAGCTGATTCACTACAGCTCCACAGCGGGGGCAAAAGGAACCAAACAGGTTGGGATGAAGACGGGGGCGACATCTTCGAAAGCAACGACGGGAGCCAGTGCCGCTGCTGCCCCGGCCATCAACCTGAGTTCACTCGACCAGGGCAAGTACATGCTGATGGACGTGGTGTTCTCCACGTTGTGATTATCGCCAGCAGGTCACCGTCATTCTTCCGCTGGTCAGGGTGACAACGCTAATAGGCTGAATGAGCGTTGTCGAACATATGCCCGGCTGCTGCAGATATCAATAACAAAAGAAACAGCCGCTGCATCAGTCGAGTCAATGCAGCTGCCGCAGTCTTATGCGATATTGTCGAACCGGCGAATTACGGGGTTGTGGCTGTGCGCTGAACAAGCCAGTTGCCCGTGGAGATCACGCCTGTTGTTGTTTCCCATGTTCCCGAACCAACGACTATCAGGTAGGCTCCGGTCGTTGGGTGTTTTGTCGCAACCAACTTCCCGGTATACGTGACGTTGACTTGAAGTCCTTTGACAGTCAACTTTACAGTGACACTGTAGGCTCCCGTTGAAGAAACTGTGCCAGTCCCCGGCTCCTGGCAATGTTAAGGTTACCTTGCCATCCGTAGAGACGGTCGCTGAAACGTCACCACCGTACGTTCCAATCCCGGGCACTGTTCCCCAGTAGCCACCTTTGTAAGTGCCGTGAAATGGATTGACTGTCACCACAGCCTCTGCCTGAGTAGCAGCAGAGACGGGACGAGTCCAGTCACTCAAAGCCACGAGGGCCAAAACGATACTGAGCGAGATTCCTACAAGCAGGCCTCGCCGCGAATATCCAGGGACCTTTGTTCTTCTCCTTCTTTACGCAACCTCAAATAAACATTCCGCGTTGTGAACCTGTGCTACATCTCTGGTACGAATCGTATCAATCCGACTTCGCTGTTCCATCTGATTCCGCAAATGGTTGCGATTGTTGGCGGGATTGAAACTTTTGGGGCGACGGATCAAATTCTTGCCGGCGTGTCGGACGGGAGCAGTTAAGCGAACACCGTTTCCCCACCTCGGCCGTGACCAACGGAGCGGCACAGAACTGATTCGAATGGCCGCTTCGAATAATGTGAGCGGAATCGGTCCCGGTTGTTTATGAGCCAAGCGACGTAGACAGTTGCTACCGTTACCGACCTTCAACTTTCAGGACCGAGGAGTTTCGTTTCAGTGTGCGCACACAGGCCCAAACGAAAGTGCCGCTAAGGAATAGTCTCGAAATAAGTTCCCTGTCGTAGCCGAACTCGTGAGAGTTCGGACTGAAGTCTCACGACTTCAGCCACGGAAGTATTTCGGGCCTGGTCCTAAGCAGAAAGATGCACCATGGTGCCGAAACGGTCATACGTCCAGAGTCAAACCAGTCCCCGAAGAATTCCAGCAGGAAGCCAGCAAAGACAATTTGCGGTAACGTGTTATATTCTCGACGCAGCACATTGCGAATTGAGAACTTCAGATTGGGAGACGCCTAGTTTCTCCAGCGTGGATGAAGGCCGGCGTTTTGTGAATCCACTCGCTGAACTTTTCACCGAACTTCGATCGCAGGAACGACTCTTCTGCCATCATGATCCGTTCGTAATACAGCCAGAACGCCAAGGTGTACATCAAATGAAACCACCACGTCAGAGTAAAGCACGCGAGACCAAAGTCGATCAGAAAACTGGCGAGATAAAGAGGCTGTCTTTACCGTTGAGTAAATCCCAGAGGTGTTCAGCGACTCTGCAACCTGCCCGGCAGTAAGCGCCCGGAGGGTCTGAGCCAGCGTATGACCTACGGTCACAGCACGAATCAACATGCCGAAAAAACTAATCCTGACGCACGACTTCAACACAATCAGCGATTAGCCCATCGCCGAGCGGGAGTTGGCAACCCGGCAATGACAGCACGGAAGACCACTGTGATCAGAAGAAAGCCCGCCAGCGAAAAAGCCAGTTACCCGTGTTGGTCAACTCACGTTGCAGACCTAAGCTAAAACCATCGCTTTCGCCGAATTAAAAGAATATCCGGCCGACAGTCGCAGTACTGCAGGTCCGGATGAAAGGGTCGAAGCGATAATGAAACCTGACGAACTGTTATAGATGTAGTAGATTAAATTGAGTTTATCTGGCTCTGCTCACGTCCTGGGCAGTTCGGGTGATCGGATAGACTGGGGCGGCGTTTCACACTGCTTGGCGAACCATCTTGTTGGCGATTCGATGTCACGGGTTCTTGTTGTCGAAGACCAGCCCAACCTGCTTAGAAGTATTGTGTCGGCAACGACCGAGGCTGGGTTCGTCGTCGTCGGAGCTTCGACACTGAGCGATGCAGCAGAACACTTTCGTGATCCGCCCGATCTGGTGATTCTCGACATCATGCTGCCGGACGGAAGCGGGCTCGAATGGCTGAAGCGTCTTCGGGACGCAGCGAACGACGTGCCGATCCTGCTGCTAACAGCGCGGGACTCGATTGAAGATCGCGTTCGGGGGCTGGACGGTGGGGCCGATGATTATCTTGTTAAGCCGTTCTCGATCGATGAACTGCTCGCCAGAATGCGAGCTCTTCTGCGTCGGGCTCGGTCAGAAGGGCAGAACGAACCGCGAGTGCTGCAGGTTCACGACATTCAGATCGACCTGTTATCGAGAACGGTCGTTCGAAACGGTCGCTCAATAGAACTTCAGCCACGGCAATTTGAACTCCTGGCCTTTCTGATGCAGAATGCCAATCAGATTGTCTCGCGAGAAATGATTGCAGCCAGCGTTTGGAAACAGCCTGACGCGACCTGGACCAACGTGATCGAAGTGCACATCAATCATCTTCGTAAGAAGTTGGAACTTCCGGGTACCACGCCGATCCTTCAAACGGTTCGCGGCCAGGGATACCGATTAGGAGATGCCCTGTGAAAACTCTCTCCATTCGCTGGAGATTATCGCTGTTCTTTGCTCTTGCTGTTGCCGGTATCGTCATCGGATTCGGAATCGTTCTGATTCTGATCACACGACAGCAGTTGCTCGCGCGAACGGACGCAGCGTTGCGGGAAGAATTGCGAGAGATTCTGCTGGAAGCTGAACTGCACTCAACGGTTGCTGATTTCCAGAACGCTGCTCAGTCTCGTTTCTACCATCACGACATTTACGACTTTGTGGTCGCAGAGGAAACCGGTTCACTCATCTTTGTCAGCGCGGGATTGACGCCGGAACATGGTTCTCGACTGGCAAGAACCGACGTGACAGACTCCGTCGCGTTTGCAACCAATGATCTCTCCGAAACCTCGACGATTCGCGTGGCACACGCCATGCTGGACAGCCGATTCGGAAGACTGCGAGTCTTTTCGGTGACATCGCTGCAGCCGTTGCTGAACGAATTGACAACCCTGCAAACGGTCGCCGCGGGACTTGTCCCTCTTTCTCTTTTGATCGCTATTGCGGTGGGATATCTCCTGGCCGGGCGAGCCCTCGCACCAGTGACCGCGATTTGCGAAACAGCCAACGCGATCACGATCGACAGCCTCGATCGGAGGATCGAAGTGTCGAATCCACACGACGAACTCGGCACACTCGCTGAGACACTCAATTCCCTGATCGCCCGCCTGGATTCTGCGGTCAGCGAAATCAAGCGGTTCACAGCGGATGCGTCACACGAACTGCGAACACCTCTGGCCGCCCTGAAACTGGAAGCCGATCTGGCTCTTCGTGCAGAACGGAGTCCGCAGCAGTACCGGGCATCGCTAAATGTCATTGCCGAGGAAGCCGATCGACTGAGTCGCCTGGCCGATCAGTTGCTGAATCTGAGTCGCGAGGATGCCGGCGCGGCGCAACTCAGGGAAGACCGAGTTCCTCTGCACGCCATTCTGTCAGACCTTGTTGATGAACTTCAACCCCGCGCTTTTGGAAAGTCCATCGCTTTGCACATCGCCAGACTTCAGCCATGTGAAGTGCTCGGAAACGATATTCGACTGCGGCAGGTCTTCCTCAATTTGCTTCAGAATGCTCTGAAATTCACGCCGGAGCGTGGCACAATTTGCGTCCGGTGTGAGTGCCGAGGCGATGATGTCGTTTGCAGTGTGGAGGACGACGGAAGCGGGATCGCAGCCGAACATCTTCCCTTCATCTTCGGTCGATTTTATCGCGCGGATATCGGCCGGAACTGCGAGTCCGGTGGTTTCGGATTAGGGCTGTCGATTGCTCAGCGAATCGTAAAGGCTCATGGTGGCACCATTATCATCAATAGCGCGGTCAATGCGGGTACGACGGTCACGGTCACGCTGCCCGGACGCATGTTGCCTGCTTCCCTGGAGCAGACAGACGATGCTTGTGCAGACTCAGCAGCAGTTGTTGAGCTTTCGGAGATGACTGCGTAATGCGACGATTCGCGATCCTTTTCTGTTTCACATTGCCAGCATGTTTTGTTGGCTGTAGTAAACCCGCGGACGATAAAGCGAAAGCCCCCCCCGTCGCGCCGGCGAAAATGACCTATCCAGTGGCGGAAGCCACACTCAATACAATCGAATTGACCGAAGATGCCGTCCGACGACTGGGGATCGAAACTCAGCCGCTGACAGAACGCAGCATGCCTCGCTTCCGCAGTTACGGTGCAGAGGCTGTCCTGCCGGCAGGAGCTTCGGTCATCGTATCAGCACCACTCGCCGGGACGCTGAGGCTTCAGAACGAACAAAAGATGCTCCTGCCCGGTCAGCAAGTGGAGAAGGATTCAAAACTTCTTGAGTTGCTGCCGATGCTGTCGCCGGAACGTGATGTTCTGACTCCCGCCGAGAGAATTCGTTTTGCTGAAGTCAAGAATACGATCGCACAATCACAGAATGATGCTGCGGCCCAGGTCCAGCAGTGTCAGGTTCAACTGGAGGCCGCTCAAATCGCTTTGGATCGCGCCGAGCGATTGTTGAAAGACAAGTCGGGGACGATTCGAACGGTTGATGAAGCGACGGCCCAACTTCGATTGGCTGAGGCGGCTCTGGAAGCCGCAAAGGCTCGAAAAGTCATTGTGGATGGAATCAGGCTTGATGCAGAAGCGGGAACACTTCAGCCAATCCCGATTGTTGCTCCCATGTCCGGAATCGTCCGAAGTGTGCAGGTGCAGCCGGGGCAGATCACGGCGGCCGGCTCGCCGATGTTCGAGATCATGAACACGTCAACGCTGTGGGTTCGAGTTCCTGTTTATGTGGGCGACCTTGAAAGCGTAGAACTCACCGCGGATGCTAAGCTGACAGCACCAGGGGAACGCCGCACGTCCGATTCAGTCAGCGTGAAGCCTATCGTCGTACCTCCCACAGCGCAGGCTTTGGCATCAACTGTGGACTTGTATTACGAGTTACGGAACGAAGAGGTCAGGTATCAGCCGGGGCAGCGATTCAGTGTTCAGATTCGAATGACTGGCGACGCCACAGTTCTGGCGGTTCCATGGGCAGCCGTTTATCTCGACATCTATGGCAACCAATGGATCTATGAGAAGACCGGCGATCGAACTTTTGTTCGTCGACGAGTGGAAGTCGCATTTGTGGCGGATGGCTGGGCGGCGTTGAATCACGGTCCCGATCCCGGAGTGTCTGTCGTGACAACCGGAGTGGCCGAGCTGGCAGGGACAGAGTTCGGATTCGCAAAGTGATGGGGCCAATCAGAATGGTCATCGAGAAGCCACACGGCGTGAGTTCTTCGCGAATCATTGCACAGAACGGGAGACACGGAGGGCTGACGCTCTGCCACTCTGTCGCTCGCCAGCATTCATGTCTAGTAACAAGGCGCGTTCACAATGAGCTGGCTGATTGAATTGGCACTCCGCATGAGAATCGCCGTGTTGGCATTGTCGGTGGTGCTTCTGGTCGTGGGACTGCGACTGGTTCCCTCGATGCCGCTGGACGTGTTTCCGGAATTTGCTCCGCCGTATATCGAGATCCAGACGGAAGCGCCTGGCCTGTCGGCTGAAGAAGTCGAGAATCTCGTCACGTTTCCGCTCGAGAATGCTCTCATTGGCACACCGGGACTTGAAACGCTGCGATCAAAATCCGTCATGGGATTGTCCTCGATTCGACTGTTGTTGCATCAAAATGCAGACGTCTATCGAGCACGTCAGCTGGTGCAGGAACGACTGGCGTCAGAAGGGCCTCGCCTTCCCAACGTCGCCCGACCGCCTGTGATTCTGCAGCCACTGTCGTCATTGAGCCGTATGCTGAAGATTGGCATTTGGTCCGATAAGCTGGACCAAAGTGATCTCACGGAACTTGCCGTCTGGACCATTCGGCCTCGCTTGATGGCGATCCCCGGTGTCGCCAACGTCGCCATCTGGGGACAGAAAGATAAGCAGCTTCAGGTAATCGTCGATTCGGAACGTCTGCAGGCCCACGACGTTTCACTTGATCGCGTGCTGCAGAGTGCTCGCGATGCAGTGGCTCTGGATGCTGGTGGTTTTGTTGATACGCCTAATCAGCGACTTGCCGTGCGGCAACTTTCGTCTGTTAAAACACCGGAAGACATGGCACGAACCGTCGTCTCATTTCGAGACGGAGCCGCACTGCATCTGGGCGATGTCGCCGACGTGAAGATCGGAACACCTCCCGCGATTGGTGATGCCATCATCAACGATCAGCTCGGGCTGCTGCTCATCGTGGAAAAGCAACCGGCTGCCAATATGCTGGAGGTGACTCGTAAAGTCGAAGCCGCTCTGGAAGCCATGCGTCCCGGACTGAAGGACGTGGAAATCGATCCAACCATTTTTCGCCCGGCAACCTTTATCGAGCGCTCGATCGACAACCTGACGTCATCACTTCTGACAGGATGCGTTCTGGTCGTTGTGGTCATCGCCATGTTTCTTTTCGACTGGCGAACGGCAATCATCAGTCTGACCGCAATTCCCCTTTCACTGATGGCTACTATCGTTCTGCTCTATTGGATGGGCTTGACCATCAACACCATGATTATCGCCGGTCTGGTGATTGCCCTGGGAGAAGTCGTGGACGATGCGATCATTGACGTGGAAAACATCGTACGGCGACTACGAATCAATCGGACATTGCCAAAGCCGCGGTCATCGTTTCGAGTTGTTCTCGAGGCGTCGCTGGAAGTTCGTAGCGCCGTGGTTTATGCCACAGTGATCATCATGCTGGTCTTTCTGCCGGTCTTCTTTCTGGAAGGTCTCCCCGGAGCGTTCTTTCGCCCGCTGGCGATTGGCTATGTCGTGGCCATCCTGACGTCATTGTTTGTTGCGTTGATAGTGACTCCGGCGATGTGCCTGCTGATTCTTCCGGAGCATCAGATTTCCGAGAAAGAGCCGCCATTGAGTCGCTGGCTTCGTACGCCCTACCGAGCGATGTTGCCATGGTTTGCAAGTCGTCCGAAGTCGGCTTTCATGTTCCTCGCGGCATCACTCGCGGGAACGATGTTTGTCCTGAATGGGCTTGGGCAGGAGTTTCTTCCGAACTTTCAGGAGACAGATTTCCTGATGCACTTTGTCGAGAAGCCCGGCACCTCGCTGGAGGCGATGAATCGAGTCACCATCCAGGCAAGCCGCGAGCTTCGGTCCATTCCAGGTGTTCGAAATTTCGGCAGTCATATTGGTCGCGCTGAAGTCGCGGACGAGGTGGTTGGCCCCAACTTTACGGAACTCTGGATCAGCATTGATACGGATGTGGACTACAACGAGACGCTCGGGAAAATCCAGACGGCAGTTGATGGATACCCGGGCTTGTATCGGGATGTGCTGACGTATTTGCGTGAACGAGTCAAAGAGGTTTTGACGGGAGCGAGTTCCAGTGTGGTCGTGCGAATCTATGGCTCAGATCTGAATGTGCTTCGTGCGAAAGCCAAAGAGGCCGAAGCCGTGATGGCAAAGATTGATGGTATCAACAATTTGAAAGTCGAGGCCAATGTGCTGGTGCCTCAACTGGAAGTAAAACTGCGGCACGATGCGATCGAGCAATTCGGGCTGACGCCGGGACAGGTCCGTCGAGCCATCACGACTGTTCTTCGCGGAACCAAAGTCGGCGAAGTCTACGAAGGCCAGAAGAAGCAGGACGTTGTTGTCTGGGGCACAGAAGCGACTCGCACCGATCTCAACTCGCTGCGAGAAATTCGGATCGATACTCCAACCGGCGGCCAGGTTCCGCTGCGCGATCTGGCGGATGTTGCCATCGTGCCTGCCCCCAATGAAGTCAAGCGTGAAGGCGGCTCGCGTCGAATCGATGTCACCTGCGATGCGAAAGGACGTGACCTTGGCTCCGTGGCACGCGATGTGGAAGCTGCGGTTCGCGGACTGTCATTTGACCGTGGCTATCACCCGGAATTTCTGGGTGAATACGCGGCTCGACAGGAATCGCAACGTCGCCTGATTGCACTTGGCGGCGTTTCATTGATGGGTATTTTGCTGATCCTCTACATGGACTTCCAGTCGATTCGTTTGACGGCCATGGTGGCTCTGACGATTCCGTTCGCGCTAATCGGTGGAGTCGTCGCTGCGTGGATTGCTGGTGGAACCTTGTCGCTCGGTTCGCTCATCGGCTTCGTCACCGTACTGGGTATCGCGGCGCGAAATGGCATCATGCTCGTTAGCCACTACCGCCATCTGCAGCAGGTGGAAGGGGAACCGTTCGGCCTGAGCCTTGTCGTTCGCGGCGCTGAAGAACGACTGATTCCAATTCTGATGACGGTGCTGACCACCGCTCTGGCACTGTTGCCGTTGGTCATGGCGGGAAACAAACCTGGGCACGAAATTGAGTATCCTCTGGCGATCGTGATTCTTGGCGGGATCGTCACTTCAACGATTCTCAATTTGTTTGTGCTGCCGCCGCTTTATCTGGTCTGGGGACGCAATGCTGTTCCGCCTTTGGAAGACAGTGAAACGGTTCCGTCTGTAACGACCTGACGGCACATTCGTAGTAATCCGTACAACTCGGACCACCAGAAGCGGAGCGGCAATTCCTGTCGATCGGGCCAACGCAGTGAGTGATCGCAACCTTAACTCTGGTTGATCCGGCTCAAGCAGTTTCCCTTTTTCACACGTAGATGGACGAACTGAGATGCGGGACTCTTCTCGATCATTCGTCAGAAACGTGCCATATGGGACCTTGTCGTCAGCGACTTTCTTTTGCTCTGATTCTGGCAGTCTTGCTGGTCTCCGGATGCCGTTCGTCCGGTTCGAGCTTTCGAAACAGCGCCGGAAATCCGTCCGCCTATCAGCCCGCTGTCCCTCAGCAGGAGACGGCGGCGTTGTCGCCGGACGCTACGAATGCCTCCTCGACGAAAGTGGATATCGACGCTCATGTCTATGCGAATCCGTTTCGCACGGCATCAAGGTCGAAGGAACTGATCGAGTCTGATGCGACTGAGACAAGTTCGGACGCACAGGAAAACGTGGAATCGCCAGATAACACATCTGTTGTCGGGATGTCTCTGGCACAACTGAACGGAATGGCGGTCTCGCAGAATCCGGATCTCGTAACGCTGCGTCAGTCTGAACGAGTCAGTATGGCCGCGAAGGGCGTTGCGGATACTTACCCGTTCAATCCTTTCTTGCAGGTTCAGGCGACTCCGTTTCAGGATGCCGGAAATGGTGGGCCAAACAATATGTACCACTACGTCCTCCTGATGCAGACGATTCAATTGGCTCATCAGCAGGACTATCGCGAACAGGAGCCCGCTTCGCGCTCAACAGTACGCGATGGAATATTCATCAGGCAGAACTCCAGACGCTGGCCAGGCACAGCGACTTTACTTCACCGCTTTGTATCTGCGCGGAATTCGAACGCTGGCAGACACCAGTCATGAGCCGTCGCTGGCTGCTGAAGATCCTCGAAAATCGATTGGATGCAGGAGAAGCGACAGCAGCCGATGTTGCGATCGTCCGAGTCGACACTGCATCAACGCGCCAGCAGCAACAACTGGCGTCGGCGAACTACCAGAACGCACTGCGAGATCTCGCACGGCACGTTGGGATACAGCCCAGCGATCTTCTGGAGCTTGGCGGAGACCTTCATCAGTTCGAATGGCGGCTTCCGGATGTGTCTCCGCAAGAGGTGTCCGCGCAGCAGGCATCACAGTCCGTGAATGAGTTTAACCTGGATTCGTGGGACCATGCGGTCAGCAAATCCACAATCGATATCGTGGGATGGGCCATGTCTCGTCCTGATGTCATGGCCGCTCGCTCCGATGTTGATGTCGCTCGCGCTAATCTGGGGCTTGCGACAGCTTCAAAAACTCCCGACCTCCAGGTGGGCCCCTATTATCAGTCCACGGCTGGCAGCACGACGTTTTTTGGCTGCATCAAATGGATCTGCCGGTCATCAATAACGGTGAGCCTCTGGAACGTCAGCGACTGGCAGAGCAACATCAGCGACTAACCGCATGGCAGCTGGCTCAGCGACGCGCTGACTCGAGGCAACCGCCGCCATGGAACGCTATGCGACGGCTCTTGCGGCGACTCAGTCCAGCTTTTATGGATGAATTTCCGGCCTCTGATCTTCCCTCCAGGCTCAAAGGCACGGAAAGGGAGTTCGCCGCTGGTGAAGTCGATGTCGTTCGAGTCGTTGAGCTCGCACCAACCTCATCCTCAACCGCCGCGCTCGCCTTGATCTCCTCAATGAACTCGCGCGATCCGCCGCAACACTGGTGGGAGCAACTGGAATTTCGATTGAGAGCATTGTGCGACTCGATCTCCCTGCGATAAATCCCCTTCGTGTCGAAGAACGCCATCATCGATTCGATGCCTTAGACTGACATGGAGTAAACAGAAAGTCATATCGCACCTGCTGTGGGAGATGCAGTGCGCGGACTTTCCCTCCGAAGTGGCCCGAACTGTTCCACCATTTGCGATTGCCGCTGCAACCACTGCCGAGTTGAACAGACGTGTTCGTTCACGTCCGACTCTCTGCTTTTGATGTGATACGATTGAGCCAGCCGTTCTTCGCACCGGTCACATCGACCGATGCGTTTAGGCAGCGTGTCGTATCCAGCGCAGATCGCTGGACAACAGCAGGAACACTTACGATTCCGGCACGCAAATTGAGTTCCTCGCGAAATGAAGTGCTTAGATTGAACTGGTTGTTTAGACCGCTATTGAACACTCATCTACGCTAATGGTCTCTGAGGTCCGGCGGTTGCTGGTCACGAAAACCTTATCCGGCAATGACGGCCTTCGTGTCCAATTCGGATGGTGCCATTGTTTCCCCATTTTTTGCATTTATCAGCAGTTGAGACTCAGCTCCTCTCGCCGTTCGCTGTCGCTGACGTCTGGCCATGGAGATCCCTCGCTGTTTCATTTGCTTCGCCCCGGGTCGCGCACTTCATGGCGCGCAGAGTCGCAAATTGAGCGTGAGAATGACTTTCCTGTGTCGACTCGACACCGAAGTGTTGCGCCCCAGCCCTGCAGCCCCGCCACAAAAAGTTCTGACGGTGTCCTGTCATCCTGCCTGCAAAGAGATCAATCTGCCGCCTCATGCACCAGAAACGGACGAAACCTGCAGCACGCGATCACCATCCTGGATTGCGTTCGTCACACAGCATCAGTTGCAGTTCATCGAGCCTTGGAAGGTATCAGAACGTATTCATCCGCGTCGGTGATCGTTGCTGTGTCCAGCATTATGGTTAAAGCTTTTCATAGGCAATCCGAAACAGTTCTTCACAGTTTTCAAAACTGCCGGTTTGAAGTCCCTTTTTAAACCAGTGTGCTCGCTGAGCTGATGTTCCGTGAGTGAAGCGTTCGGGTAGGACGTAACCCTGAGCTTCTTTCTGCAGCGTATCGTCGCCAATTCGATTGGCAGCGTTGATGCCTTCTTCGATATCCCCGGACTCCAGAATGTTGTACTCCTTATCCGCATAGTGAGCCCATACACCGGCCAGATAATCGGCCTGCAACTCAAGTCGAACGGACATCTGATTCGACATCAGCTCGTCACCCTGAGCGCGAACTTCATTGACTCGATCGCTGAATCCGGTCAGGTTTTGCACATGATGAGCGACTTCGTGAGCAATCACGTATGCCTGAGCAAAATCGCCGGCAGCTTTGTGTCGCTCGGCCAGTTCGTCAAAGAACGATGGATCGATGTAGACCTTGGAATCACCCGGACAATAAAACGGTCCCATGGCCGCACTGCCAGTTCCGCAGGCGGTGGGAACGCTGCCACTGTAGATTTCGAGGACCGGTGGCGTGTAGACCCCGCCCTGAACCTGTTCACGGAACAACTTGCCCCAGACATCTTCGGTGCTCTTAAGAATTCGCGGAATAAAAACTTTGGCTTCGTCGTTGATGCCCTCGCCCAGTTCTGCCAGTGCCTGCTGCGCGGCCTTTTGTTGAAGAGCTTTTGCGGCGCCCGATGGCAAGCCGCTGCTTGTTCTCGTCAACACCACCCATGATGTTCATGACGATCATCATAATCACCAGCAGGATGCCGCCACCGCCTGCCGCCATGGCAGGTCCGCGCGCCCTCGACTGTCGACAACGTTTCTGCTTTCCTCAATTCCATCAAGTCGCATGGGTGTCTCCTCTATCAATTATCAGTGATCAACTAATGCTGGTCGAATGCAGTTACAACTACGGACACGGAAAAATCGGCTGATCTCCGATGGACGCAAAAGACGTTGCTCCAATGAAAAGACAACCGGCATTGGGATGTTTCTCACTTTGTTCGGGCGGCATATGTTCGACCGCAGACGTCAACACAAGGCAAACCTGACCGTCACGTTCAATCAATTGCGGGCAGGTCACGCGAGGAGATCCAGGGCAGGCCCAGACGACTTCCAGTTCGCCGGTAGCGATAGAATACTGTCGAGCAGCGCCGGCGGCAGGATCACCAGGATCGTACAGAGCCACAATCAGGCTCTTGTGATCCGGAGTCAGCAGCATACCGTCCGGAAAGACAGATTCAGATGTCAGATCAACAATGACCTCGAGCGGTCCCACTGTTCCCTCTGAAATATCCAACGAACATCGCGTGATCTGCTTTGTACAGGAATCAATATCGAACAGCGTCAGATTTCCTGACGCATCGCTGATGACTGCTTTTCCGTTGGAGCAGATTTGATCGTTACGCAGCTGAATCGTTTTTCCGTCGCTGCGTCGCCATAAATACAGACCGGCTTTTTTTGTCTTAAATTCCAGTTCTTTGCAGCCGAAAATCAGATTGCCGTCGTACACGACAGCATCATTGATGATCGTATTGGAGACGGCTGATTCAAGCCCTTCAACAAGTGGCGTGAATTGTCCGCTGATGGTGTCGAACAGCCCAACGGATCGTTCATAACCGGTCACAAAGACACCTGGGCGATCTGTGGGAAATGCGAACCCGGGACGACCAGGCAGATCAAACGTCCGGTTGGTTCCGTCACCGAGGTTGAGTATGTTGATTGAGCCCACCGTGGAGTCCGCCCCGTGCTGGATTCCCACCCAGCTCATTCGCCCATGGCCAAGGGAATAGGGGCCTTCAGGGAGAAATCGCAGTGCTGCAGACTCGGGTCGAAACAAGACTTCCGCTTCAATCATTTTCACGTCAACGTTCGCTTTCATTGCAGTGTTCTGTTCCAGGCAGTTTTGTGAGTCACAGGTTCTGGTCGAGTGGCTGAATACAATCTCGGTCGTCATCTGATCGGCGACCTGAACCATGACGATTTCGAATTCGGTCTGCGGGACGTTGTTTTCTTCACCCACAATGTTGCACTCAACAGATTCGCAGGTCCCGGAGTCACAACAGATCACCGTGGATTTCGATTCAGATTCAAGTCGCTGCAACGACAACACCGCGTTTCGAGCGGCGTGCTGCTCAGCTTCTTTCTTACTTCGACCGCGGCCAATTTCAAACACGGCATCTTTCACTCGAGCCGCCACGCCAAACTCGCGAGCATGATCGGGGCCGGTTTCTTCGACAAGCAGATACTCGGGCGTCGTGCCCAGTTCACGCTGAGTATACTCCTGAAGCTGGCTCTTAAAGTTTTCTGTATCCAGCGGACGGCACAAGGCCAGCTCTTCCCGAAAGCCAAACAGAATGAAATCACGAGCTGCAGAAAGTCCTCCATCAAAATAGATCCCGGCGATGAGTGATTCGATCACGGCCGAGAGGATTGATTCCGGAATGCTCTGCAAACCTCGCCCCACCAGAATCAGCGGCGCGATTTCCAACAGCCTGGCGACGCGGGCACAGACCTGTCGGCTAACCAGGTAAGACTTCATCTGCGTCAGCTGGCCCTCGCGCTGCTCGGGGTAGAGCTGAAACAGGTGATCGCAAATCACAAGGCCCAGTACGGCATCGCCAAGAAACTCAAGACGTTCGTTGGAATCGAGTCGTGTTTCCGCAGATGAACTGTGAGTCAAACAGCGTCGCAGAAGTGTGCGGTCCCGGAATTGGTACCCGATGCGGGTTTCGCACAGAGAAAGGATCTCGTCAATGGATGACATGCAGATGCTTGAAGACGAAATGAGAAAGGAGTCAGGAAAAGTTGTTCGGGATGATATCGACCTCCCCTCTCCAATGCGAATTAATTGGGTTTTGCCTCCTCGGACATCTCATTTCTCCGAAGGAGGAGGCTGAAAAGCCCTGCCGAGGGGGATGAGTACACCCAGCCGGTCGAGCCTGCGGCGCTGGCCGTCAACGCTGCCGGAGTTCGCGCGACGGTACGACGATCTCGGCGGCGGTCGGTCGTAGACGTGGCTTCGGCCTGGGGCCCAGGAGGAGTTACGGCAGGTTTGACGACTGAGGGCGGTACCATGATGCCATCCGGGAATCGCTCGGCTCTGCCAGCAAGTGGGTGTGGGGCGGCATTGCAATGCACTCCTGCCGGCATGGTGAATTCCAGCTGTAAGAAATTTGCTCGGATCTTTCCCGTTGCGGCAACTCTATAGGCATTACGAATTCGGCCTCGGAGCGGATCGGCTGTAGGGAAGCCATACAAAAATCGGCATGCTGGTTGCTTACCTGGTCAGCTCGACTGCCAGAATGATCGGATGCGGGACATGCCCTGCGGCAGACAATCCTTTCAAATCTTTGGAGTAAAAGAATCATGAAGTCACTGCGATTGCCACTTGCGGCGACCGGAGTCGCTGCAGTGTTGGGGGCCGTTCTGTTGAATCAAAACGAACGGAGCGTCAAAACGTTTGCCGACGAAGCGTCAAATCGCCCTCAGGCGTTGGCTCGAGCTGAAGATCTCTCGTCAGGATTTCGCTGGGTGGCCAAGCAGACCCTGCCTTCCGTTGTTTCCGTGCGGACAATTCGCAAGGTTCAGAGTCCTCAGTTGAGTCAATTCGAGGATCAGTTCGGCGGGATTCCCGGCGGCGGACAATTTGATGATTTGTTTGATCAGCTGCGGGAACGAATGCGAGAACAGCAGGGTGGATCGCAGGGAATTGCAACAGGTGAAGGTTCTGGTTTCATCATCTCGTCAGATGGTTTGATCATGACCAATGCACACGTTGTGCGAGGGCTGATGAAGTCTCCGTGACACTCGAGGACGGAACCGAACACATCGCGACAGATATCAAGTCTGATGATTTCGCTGATGTGGCTGTACTGCGAATTAAAGTTGACCGTCCTTTGCCAGCCCTCAAACTCGGCGATGATTCAAAGATGGAAATCGGCGATTGGGTTTTGGCGTTTGGCAGTCCGTTCGGGCTGGATCGCACAGTGACTCAGGGCATCATCAGCGCGAAGTCGCGAGGATTGAAGAACCTTCCTTCGCGGCAGGAATTCCTGCAGACGGATGCCGCGATCAATCCTGGTAACAGTGGTGGCCCGCTGGTAAATCTGGATGGCGAAGTGATTGGGATCAATACCGCGATCGAAACTCGCAGCGGCGGCTATGACGGCGTCGGTTTTGCTGTTCCTGTGAGCCTTGCGAAATGGGTGGGTGATCAGCTTGCAAGTGACGGAAAGGTCCGTCGGGCTTACCTTGGCGTGAAGCCGGATGATGTCGATTCAGACATCGCAAAGGCACTGGATTTGCCAACATCGAAAGGTGTGATTGTTTCAGAAGTAACCAAGGGATCTCCCGCTGAGCAGGCGGGCGTCAAGGTGCAGGACGTGATTCTGAAGCTCGACAATCGAGCCGTCAGCAACCGCCAGCAATTGATTACTGTGGCTGAACGATTGAGCATCGGTCAGTCTTACCCCATGGTTGTGCTTCGAGATGGGAAAGAGGTCGAACTGACGATTGTCGCGGCAGAATTCCCGGAACATGTTGCTCAGGCAAGTCAACAGGTGGATGCTCTGGGTGCGGAAGTCCAGGAGTTGACGCCGGAGCTGGCTCGAGAACTCGAACTGGACACTGATTCTGGTGTCGTGGTAACGAATGTTCAGCGGGGAAGCCTCGCCGCCCGGATCGGATTACGCCCCGGAGTTGTGATTGCACGGATTGGAAAAACCGAGGTGAAATCGCTGGAAGACTTCGAAAATGGCCTGCAGGCCGCAAAAGAAAAACGCCAGTTGGTTCTTTTGATAAAAACTTCCAACGGGACTCAACTGGTCAGCGTACCCTTTATCAGCGAAGAGTAACTCCTTCGCCTCCTGAAAAGGGAAAAAGGACGAACAGACGACCCCATTCATGTCGGGGCAATGGCATGAACGAAGCGGATAGGCAACTGTCCGCTTCTTTTTTTAGTGCGTCCGAAATGCTTGAGCGGTCCTTCAACAAATGCACTTTATTGATACAACCGATTGCATCGGTCTTTGTGAGGCCTTTGTCTTTGTTGCGAATCCCGGCGAAGGTGGATTTTTGATCTCAGAATAGCTCTGAAATCACGCTTCCCTCAGTCAGCAGATCGTAAGGACGATTCTCGGCATCAAACGCCTGCAGATCGGTAATGCCCATCGCGTGGTAAACGGTTTTCGTGATGTCCGCAGGAGTCAGAGGTTTCTCTGAAGGATATTCACCGTATCGATCACTCGAGCCATATGTCTGGCCGCCTCGCAATCCTCCACCAGCCATGATATCCGTCAGGCAATGAGTCCAGTGATCGCGGCCGGCACCGGTGACTCCGCCGGAACGTGGATCTCCGATCTTCGGTTTACGCCCCATCTCGCTGGTGACAAGAAGTAGAGTTTCATCCAACATTCCTCGATCCGCCAGATCCTCGACGAGTGCAGAGAAGCCTCGATCAAACTGCGGCAGCAAGTCATCTTTCAGGCAGCCGAAGTTATTACCGTGAGAATCCCAGCCGCCGCCACTGGCGCATTTGCGCGCGGCCGCAGCTTTCTCATCGCCTTTCCAGAAGACGGTTACGAAAGGCACTCCCGCTTCGACCAGACGGCGAGCCAACAGCAGGCTGGTCCCGTTGATCCCTTCTCCATAACGCTGACGAACGGCGACAGGTTCAGTGGACAGATCGAATGCTTCGGTAGTTCCCGAGGCCATCAGCAGCGACATGGCGCGTTCCTGCTGGCGCGTCCATTTCTGAACTCCTGCATACTGATCGAATTCACGATGAGCTGCGTCGATCTGTTTGAGCAGTGAACCACGATGGTTGAGTCGCTGATGAGAAACGTCGCCATCCAGGACTAAAGCCGGTGCGTGAAACTTCAGAGGATTCTCGCGCGAGCCGTCGATGTAGAGCGGATCATGTTCGATGCCCAGACGAGCAGAAAACTGACCGGGCCTCGTATACGCTGGAGCGCCTTCCATGTGCGGCAAAGTGATCGCATTTGTCAGATGCGGATGCGGCGGTCGTTTGGCTGCAACGACGGCACCCATGTAAGGCCAGTCAGAAGGATAAGGGGTTCGACTGTTGCCGAGTGAAAGGAATGTTGGATCCGGAACATGTCCGGTCAGGTTGTAATAGTAACCGGCATGATGATCGTTGGTGCTGACGGATCCACCAATCGAATTGATGACCGACAGATGATGAGCCTGGCGAGCCAGCAGCGGCAGATGTTCGCTCAAAACAACGCCCGGAGCGGAGGTCGCAATTGGCTGAAACGGTCCGCGATACTCCAGCGGTGCGGCTGGCTTCATATCCCACATATCGAGATGTGATGCACCGCCGCTTAGAAAAAACAGAATGGTGGACTTTGCCGTTCCAGGCAAACTGACTGCCCTGGCGGTCTCTCGAGCCTGGGATGGGCGTCCAAACTTGAGTCCGGCGAATCCGATCCCGGAGGCAACAAGAAATGATCGGCGAGGAATACCGTGAGGATTTTGCAGGCTCATGGGATGAGGATCCCGGGGAAGGGAAAGGTACAGCCATTGCACAATGAGGTTACGTTCGCCACGGGTGGAGGCCAAAGCCGGAAACAGCGACCGTAATCGACGATGTGATTTTGTTCCTGCAGTATATCGTCAATTCTGCCGCCTGCGCAAGTGTGGATTGCCTGTCGTCACTAAATTTGTCGGGGCCTGCCGCCGGGCGAGACTTCGCGACTTACCGCGACTTTGGTGCATGTGATATTGAGACTGAGCCTGCTATGCTGCAGCAAACTGGAGAAAAGCTTGCCGTGCGGCGAAAGTCCTTTCGGGCAGAAAGGACTGGCTCTCATTTCCATTACCGACTGCGTCGGGAATAAACGACTATTTACTGTGAAGCGGAGCGCGTGAGGCTGAGAATCAGCTAGCATCGCTGGCCGAGTTGTTGCAGGGATTTGAAGATGATCAAGGATACGTTATGATCAGTCAGTTGTCACCGACGTTCAAATCCGTTCGATTGCTGGAATCATTGCGGGCGGCGTGTTCGACTTCCTATCTGCTGGCGGTAACGGTGTGTTTGCCAGTTCAGATTCGATCTCGGAGGATTGCTCAATAACGGTCGCTCGATCGTACGACGCTGTCTTCCTTTATTCCTGCAACAACGCAATCGGATCTTCAGTATCAAAGCCATTTTCATATATGGGACCTCTTGTGGATTACCGATGATTACGACGTTGGATTTCATGTACACGTATTTATGTCTCGGATTCGGCGCTTGTTGGGATTCCGCTCTGCAGCATGATCAACAGGAACGAGCATCTCGGGATTTTGCACGGACCCGGGCGGTCAGCAGCAGGATGCTGGAAATCCGTTGTTGTTTCAGCATCCGCTGGTGATCGCCATCGGCCTGATGCGGGCTTACTGTTTGCCGAACTGTCGGACAGCTGTCGAAATGGTTTTCTCGGAGCCCAGCGTCGCCTCACCATGTCGGGCCATCATTTTCTGGTATTGTTCTTTTGGGACTTTGATTGGACTTTGCGTTCTGCTGACGGGGTGGCTGCTGGGATTGTCAGCAGTTGCAATCCGACTGTATGTTGATGGGGCGGAATCGCTGAGTCGGGGTGTCGATTATGTGCTTATCGTTCGAAGAACGTTTTACCATTTTGATCTTCATCACGCTGATTTCAAAGGCGTGGATATATCACATGGTGGAGCATGACGCTGGCAGGAAACATGAACGTGAGATCAATCCGGCCCGATTCCGCCCCACATGTGGATTCACTGGCTGGGATTACAGCTTATCGTGGATGGGGCGTGGAATGCGTCCAGTTCAGCACTTTCTGCTGTGGTCTGGCCATCGCAACTCTCATTCTGCGAGAGATCATCGATAACGTGGATCACCGCGAAATCTCTGATCAGAAGTCTTCAGAAATCATAAGGGACTAAAAAGCTATCAGAGATAGTACGGAGCTCCACCGTCCAGCTGACATGGACGGTTGATGAATCCCGGGATCAACCGAAAGCGATTGGTCATCGTCGCATAGACTCGCAGGCTGTGGCCCGGAGTGTCGCTTTCCTCCAGCAGAGGACGAGCCACGTAGGCCGAGGGATTCTTGCGAAGTCTCAGAAGCAGGTCCGCGAACTCCACCGCCGTACCGGTTCTTCCGAAGAATGGCCGAGCCGGATGCAGTGGATCATTCGTGCGAATCGCGAAATTCTTCACGTTCGCCATCACATGCTTCAACACTGCGGGTTCTTCACATTCGAACACCGATGCACAATCCAGAATTGGTGCTTCCCCGAGGAACTCGAGGATCATGTCCGGCACGTATTTTCCAAACGTGCGACAACTGGCCAGGCTGACTCCCGGAGGACTCAGCACGTCCACTCCGCCATTCTTCCATGCCTTCACAAGCCCTGGAACACCCACCAATGAATCCGGGCGGAAGCAGTTTGGATCCAGCAGATCATCATCAACACGACGGACTACCGTTGAGACCGGCAGTTCTTTCCCACTCATTCGCAGAAACACAGAATTACCGCGAACGCAAAGATCTGAGTTGCGTGCGGTCAGAATGTTTAAGCTGTTCGCGATGAACTCATTCCCCGGACCTGTTGAGGAGAACGCACCCGGAGTCAGCAAAACAGCGAGGCCGGATTTACCGGATTTCTCTGGCAATGAAAGCCACGGCAAAGATTGATCTGACGCCTTGCGAAATCCAGCGCTGGGAGACAACGTCTGTAAACCTGTTGGGAGCGAAAAATTCTGATCGAAAACCGTCAGTTCCCCATTCGCTTTCAGATGAATGTCAGTTGAGCCGAACCACGTCCAGGCAACTTCTGATCGCAACGAATCAGAGAGAGGGCTAAGGCTCGCGCGGATTCGCGTCGTCAGGAAGCCGCAGTCACGCAAATAGGAGGGGACTCGACGCCCGCGGACAATTTCGTCAAGGCATGCATTGATGGCCTCGAACCGCTGCCGAACTCCCTTTTCCAGAAGCTGCCACTGGGACGAGTTGAGACTGACGCCGAGGCCGGAAGAATTCTGGCCAGTTTCCTGACTCCCTCGGTTCGAAAAATTGGCCAGACCACCATGTGAACAGAATTCTCGAACTACCTCTGCTGCGTTGATGGTTTGCTGAATGCCTGAAGCTTGCACCGCCGATGCCTCGAAATGTGGCATATGGCTGCGAAGGTTGGGCGGAGGATTTCCAGGCAGCCCGCTTTTTGGGCTGATGGCCATCATCGAATTGTCGGCTTCACGCAACATTGGGAGCATTTCCCGGTCAGTTTCTGCATTATTCAGCAAGACATGGGGATGCTGAGACGCAAAGCCTATGCCAGGTTTTTGAAACTGCTGGCACGAATGAAAAATTGTCTGCGGAAGGCGGGTTACTTCTCCTTGAAGTCGGGCAGGATCAGAATTCGAGCCTGACGGATTTCCAGTGAAGTCATGTTGGTTTGCTGCAAAGGAATCAGCAACCCGGTGCGGCCGGGTTTGATAAGCGGAACCACCGATGACATGGCTGAGACCCCGTTCAATCGCACATTGAGCTGTGAGCCGTCAACGAGAATCTCCACCTCATTTGAGCCGGTGGTCGGCATGTTAATTCCGCTGACTGGTGGGTTCAGTATTTGCCCTCCGGGAACGGAGAGAACTCGACCAAAATCCTGCTTGTCCAACGACAACAGATTCGCATTCAGATTTTGTTCTTTTCCGGCCCCAATGATCATCATCAGGGGATTTGATTTTGCCGCAATTTTCATGCGGACGAGATAACGGCCTGCATCCTGATCAGGATCAATAATCCCTACGCTGATGTTAGCGGCCTGTTGTGGAGCTTCCAGCCGAAGTCGCTGCGGCTCGATCTTCCAGAAGCCTCGACCTTCGTTCGGAATACTGGATCCGCCTGAAGCAACATATTGCAATGCGTTGACGTCCTGAAACAGATCGCTGAACTGCCATTGTTCAAGACGCCGGAGCAGCTCAGAGGTCTTAAGATCCGAAGCCACCGCGTTCTCGGCTGACAACTCGTCAGCGAGCTCTCGACAATTCTGGACATCATCTGCCAGCTGCTTTAACAGTGGAGCTTTGTCTGCTTTCTTCAACAGCTGCTCCGGAGGCCCCAGCAGCTTTGCCACATCCTGATACTTCCTGAGTGTCGCTGCTGCCAGGGCGAGTCGAAGACTTTGCTCAATCATGGTATCAGCCTGGTTCGCGTTCAGCGAAGAACTGCGAAACGCGGCGGCAAGCTCCACAGCGGTGGTCAATTCGTCGGTCCCGTATCTTCTGGCTCGCAGACGGTTGACTTTCAGGCTGATATCAATGGCACGACTTTTCTCTGCCAGCTCATCGACCAGATCCAGTAGTGCATAATCCGCCGCACTGCTGGTTTGTTCTTCCGATCGATCCAGCAAAAGATTGGCAAGGCTGGCACGTTCAACCGCAGATTTCGCGGCGGACAGTTCGCGTTTGAAAAGTTCTCTCAATTCCGCCTCTGCCGCAGAAACGTCGGACTCTGCCGGAACCTTCGAAGGGGCAGGCATTGGCGAAGCGTCTTTGACATTGACGACAATGACCAGTTCCTGATCCTGGTCAAACTTCATCATCAGATTGGGCAACAGTGATTCCGGGGCGAGATGGATTTCATATCGCCCGGACGCATCAGCCGGAACATTCCATGTGAGGACAGCTCGCCGAGGATCGACCGTAACACCAGCTGGTGAGCCTTCTTTGACTGCGATTCTGACCGCTCGACCAAAGAATTTCGGAGGACGTTCGATCAAGGTCAGCCGGAATGTTTCGCCCGCAGTCGCCGTTTGCTCCGGAAACGTTGGAAGGCTGAACGTTGGCTTCACAAGAATGCTCAGTGAGCCGCGGGCCACCTCCTGAGATGTGGAAGGATCAAAAAGTTGCAGCCCGACATTGTGTCGCCCTGCCTGATCCTCGCCCGGAGTCCAGGTGAACAGTCCCGTTGTGGCCTCAAGCTGCATTCCCGGCTCGGCGCCGGGAGCAAGTCGATAGATCAAACCCAATGAAGTATCAGGAACAGGTGAAGCGATGATTCTTGTTTTGAACTCCTGACCCGGATTGACAAACTGTGGTTCACGATCAGGGAACATGAATCGGGGAGCCATCGCTGCCACTGTTACCACCAGTTTTGTTGACGCGATAACTTTTGTTGCACCCTGAGCAGCACATGCGAGTTCAATGGTGATCTCGTAATCTGCTGCAGCCTGACCCGAAGGGATTTCCCACAACACCTTGCCGGTCGTTTCGTCGATTTTCACGCCGGCCGGAGTTCCGCTGCCTGCAAGAAATTTCAGACTTCCGTCCGCCGGGGCTTCCGGCGCATTGCCATCGAACTCGGGCTGATAATTGACCGTCGTTCCTGGTTTTACCGTAATCGGAGCGATCGCCTGGAGTTTTGCAGAGGGGACGGCCGGGTTTGTATTGTTCGAGTTTGCTTCTGTTGTCGGATTTGCTTTTTCGTCGGAAGTATCGCGATTAACCATCACGAATAAGGTGATGAGAGCCACAAGGGTACTGGCCGATGCAAGCGCGATGACGGCGGCGGTCGAGTTCTTCTTTTTTACCGGGCGTCGCGGCCCGTTGGCTCTGCGATCGACCTGTGGCAAAACAGGTAACGTTGAATTCAATGCCTGTCCCTGGCCACCGTTTGTTGTCAGCATGAGATCCACGGCGGCCCCGCTGTCCATTTCGCGAAGAAACTGCTGGTAGCCCGCATCCTGCGCGTCACCATTCTCCGCCGCGCTGGCGAGATCCAGCAGAATCGCATCGTCTTCTCCGGCGTCTCGAAGAGCCCGCTTGAGTCCTTCAACGGTCAACGGTTTGCTGAACGGTTCCAATGCATCCACAAGCTCCTGCGGATTTTGAAATCGCCCCGCAGGATCTCGCAATGTCATCCGGCGAACGATCGCATCGATTGGATCCGGCACGTCAGCCCGCAGGCTTTTGACCGATGGCGCGTCTTTTGAACATCGAGCCATCAGGACCTGCAGAGGATTGTCGCCCGGGAAGGGAACTCGTCCTGTCAACAGGCGAAACAAGGTACATCCGAGGCTATAGATGTCACTGCGAATATCCACGGTGGCCGTATCCCAGCCCTGCTCCGGTGACATGTAGTCCGGAGTCCCCATCACCTGTCCGGCTTTCGTCACCGACGTTCGTTCTTCCCCGTCAGTGCTGAGTCGAACGAGCCCCATATCCATGATCTTGACAACACCATTCCCGTCCGAGGACCAGTCCACGATCAGGTTGCCCGGCTTGAGATCTCGATGAACCATCTTCTGTTCGTGGGCATGCTGCAGACCGATCGCCGCCTGGCGGACAATATCACAGGCCATGGCGACGGGAATCAGGGAGACTCGCGAAACAATGCGATCGACCTGATCACCGTTCACATACTCCATCACCATGAAGTCCACTTTGCCTACTCGCCCGGCATCCAGTGTTCTGACGATGTGTTTGTTATTCAGCAGCGAGGACGCACGGATTTCCCGACGGAAGCGATTGACGAGCGTTTGGTTTCCGGTCAGCTTCCGCGACATCACTTTGATGGCCACCGTCGCACCGGAATTCGTATCCACCGCGCGAAAGACGTGACCCATCCCGCCTTTGCCAACGGGCGTCAGCAGTCGATACTTTTCAAGTACGAACCCGGTTTGCCCTTTCAGCAGTTGGTTGGCCTGCCACTGAGTAATCAAGTTTCGGGAAACGAATTCCGTGGCGACGACTTCAGCAGTCAACTCGGGCGATCCGGAGGTCTTTGCTGCGTCGCGCAGTGTTTTCACCAATCCCTGCGCAGACTCCATCTGGAGCGGCGTCAGCAGGCCACTTTTTTTCAGGAGCAACAGGAATTCGGTATAGTGCAAATCCGGCATGGCTGTTTTGTAATCGCAGTCATACCGGATTTGAATGCTATCGGCCTGTCAGATTGCCGAACTGGGCCGGAACAAAACGCCCCCATTGCTGCCCGTAACCCCGTGGGCTCCGTGGAGCCTCGAAGATTCGAGCAGCAATGGGGGGGAAATAAATCTCAGCCTTCGTAATGGCTGGCTGGATTAATGGCAGTGGCGATGTCCGCGACCGTAGCCGCCGTAGCCTCCACCATAAACTGGTGCTCCATAGACGGGTACGGAGTAAACCGGAACAGATCGGTAAACTGGGTAGCCATATCCACCATAACCGCCACCGTAGCCACCGTAGGGATAGCCGTAGCCACCACGGCCGCTGCTGTAGCTGAAGTTGTTAAACCCGTTACCGAACGAGATCGAAAAGCTGCTGCCGGATCGACCACCGTAGTGGCGGTGATCAGCCATTGCTGTTGAAGAACTCGCTGCAGCCATTCCCACCAGTACCGCCAGGATCATCATGAAACGTTTCATTGTCAGTCACCTCGTATTGAGTTGAGTTGGGGAAAAAGGGCCCGAATGTTCTTTGTCATTCCTTGTGACCGGACATAGAAGTGATTCAACCAGACATTTGCTCCGTGGCTGGCTCGCACACATCATGACGCCAAATCACTCGGGCTCATCACGTCCAATATGGAGACCCGGTTCCATCCGAGATTGTTTGCGAAGGAGAAGTAAGGCGAAACAGATGCCAAAGACTTGAATGTTTTTACTCCGATTGTGTAAATCATTCTGGCAATTGAATTTATGGCGACAGCTGCGTTAGACTTTCCCCGGCGACGGGTCGTCAAACAATCGTCAGGCTGATGACGGCTGATGTCGAATTGAATACAGACTTGCGTAACAGGTTCGATCCAATGGCGGACGAGATTCCCACTGAAGAGCTGGCTGCTAACTCGCGTCCGGGCTGGTTGCTGCCGGTGTTGGTGACTGTATCGATCGCCGTCTTTCTGATGCCGACACCAGACGGCATGCCCGTGGCGGCCCATCGATTGATCGCTGTGGCCGCGTTGATGGCTGGACTCTGGATGACGCAGGCGATTCCGCTGGCCGCCACCAGCCTGCTTCCACTGGCACTCTTTCCGCTTCTGGGAATTCAGTCGGCAAAGGAAACCAGCAAAGCCTTCGTAGAGGACAGCCTGTTTCTGTACATCGGCGGCATGATCATCGCGCTCGGTATTGAACGTTGGGGATTGCATCGCCGCATGGCTCTGCATATCGTCGGGCTGGTTGGAGTGAGTCCCAGGAGAATGGTGCTGGGGTTTGCTATTGCAACCTTTGGCCTTTCCATGTGGATCAGCAATACCGCAACAACAATGCTGATGTTGCCCATCGGGCTGGCGATGTTGAAGATTCTGGATGAGGGCGAACAGGCTTCATCGAGCCTTCGTTCAAAGCGACTCGCCGTGCCGCTGCTACTCACGCTGGCGTATGCCTCAACCCTGGGAGGCATGGCGACACTTGTTGGCAGTCCGACCAATAGTCAGGCCATCGGCATCTATCGCAAGCAACTGCCCAATGCACCGGACGTTTACTTTTCGGAGTGGCTGCTGAGCTGCGGTCCGATTGCTCTGTTTTATCTGGGAGTTGTCTGGCTGGTTCTGACGTGGGGGCTCCCGGGGAAAACGGATCAGGACGGCCGGCTGCAGATGGCACTGCGAGAACGACTGAAATCGCTCGGCCGGGTCACCGCACCAGAGTTGCGAATGACCATTGTGTTTGGACTGACGGCCGTGCTATGGGTGACTCGACAGCCATTGAAAGTGGGCGAGTTCACGCTGCTGCCTGGGTGGCTGGAGTATTATGAAATGATCTTTGTGAAGTTGTCGTCCCGGATGGGAACTGCTGAGGCAAAACTTCCCGCAAAGGACCTGATCACGGACTCTACCGTCGCCATGTTGATGGCAGTGCTGCTGTTCCTGCTGCCATCCGGAAAACGCAATGCAAACGCTCGGTCAATTCCGTTGATGGACTGGACCACTGCCAATCGCCTGCCGTGGGACATGATACTGCTATTTGGAGGCGGGTTTGCACTAGCCTCCGGATTTGAATCGACTCAATTGGCAGGCTGGCTGGGAGCCGCGCTGCAGGAACCATTGCAGACAATGCCTGCGTGGCTGGTCGTGGCCATCGTGTGCATGATTCTGATCATGATGACAGAGCTGACCAGCAACGTTGCCACGGTCAGCGCCGTGTTGCCAACTCTGCTGGCGATGGCGGAGCCGCTGGGGCTTGATCCTCGAATGCTATTCGTCCCCGCAACTCTTGCGGCCAGTGCTGGATTCATGATGCCGGTGGGGACTCCGCCGAACGCGATTGTGTTTAGTACCGGACGCATTCCATCGGGAGAAATGGCTCGGCGAGGCCTGTTGCTGAACATCCTGGGCGTCCCGATTCTGACCGCCGGGACTTATCTGTTGATCCGTCCGGTGATGGGGGTTCACTGAAGGTTGCGATGCGCTGATCCTCGCGATGGCATGCCGTTCGAAACTCAAAACGCAATCCAGCATCAATGTTAAGGCTGCTCAAAGCGGGTGAAAACTGATGCACAAAAACGTGCAATCGCGTTCCTTCCGATTTGCAATAAGCTACTTTGACGGCTCGGAATCTTTGACCGTCACGTTGTTTTGAAGGAGCTCGTCGAGCTTGATGACGATTGCAGCGGCGTAACCACGAGCCACTGCGTTACCGACAGAACCGCGAGCCACGAATCCGGATTCATCTGTGTCCACTGTGAAGCTGACGGCACGTGAGCCACCAAGCGACATGGCTCGCTGAAAGGCCTCGTGATGCGAAGTGTCGGCTTCCTCTTCATCGGTTTCCGAAGACCACATGAAGTCTTCCGTTATGAACGCCAACAGCGAGGAAACGCCGGAATACAAATGCAGATGCAAAGTTGTCAGACCGGTCGCATCATTCTGTGGATAGTCCGCCCAGCGTTGCAGATCAACTGCCGCTGTAAACACTGGTGTGGAGATTCGGCCAGCCGCTTCGCGACACCGAGTCACCGACTGATGAATGATCTCATGAGCATTCTCGCCGCCCATGGCAAACCACAGGCAGGAATCGGCATTGGCAAGGTACACGTGAGTGAGCTTGACGTGCCCCAGTTCAGCATCCGCGGGAACCAGCATTTTCAGCATCGGCATATCGTGAAGTTGGACCATTTCGCTCTGTGCATTCTGTTCCCCGTCGCCAACTGTTGCGGCCTGAATCGCGGCGAGAAGCTCCGGGTTGTCATTCAGTTGCACGCCTCCATAGACGACGCCACCGGATTCTTTTGACCAGCCAATCTTCGCGCAGAATTCGACGTTGCCATGTTCCGCTAGAGACGCGAATGAATTGAACCATGTGAGCTGTGCGGCTCGTTCGGCCTCATTATGATCCGGACTGTTGGTCACATCCTCTGTCACAGTTGCAAGGTAGGCACTAACGACGTTTCGCCATTCTTCCGGCAGGTGAGCCGCCAGATAGACAGTGGCGGCAGCATCGTCATTTAGTATGGGTGCGAATCGCCGTTCAGCAGATGAAACCTCACGCAGAGTTCGTCCGAGGTCGCTGTTGTTTCGTGAGCTGATGCGAAATTCCCCCTGAATCGGGTTGTCATCGAACGCAAGTTTCAGCCACGTTGAGACTTTCTCGGTATCAAACATGGCAGAGCGAATGAGTGCGAGTCCGGCATCACCTGCACTCCGGCGCACAGCATAGTCTGCGTCCGGCTCCTCATCCCGCTGCTGAAGTTCTGCTCCGGCTGCAGTGCTAAGTGCATTCCAGCCGAGCATTCGTAGTCCCATTGGAATCCGATCCGGATAAAAAGTCACTTCGCCATTTACATCTGAGTTGTCCAATTGACGCAATGAATCGCCCGACGGCAGGCTCATCTCGTGCAGACCTTTGGTCTGGCTCTCAAACATAAATCCGTCATGAAAACGGAAATAGTTTGTCGACTGCGAAGAGTATTCCCGGAACTTCTTCCCGTTCTCCTCAAGAAGTTTTCCTTCGCTTTGAATGGAACTGGAGCCAATGAAAATTCCTGTCCCTGACGAAGCCCCAATCGAGACGGTGATATTGCCAGAATTCGAAGGCGGCGTTTCGTCGATTCCAGCTTCAGTGCCTTCAGGAGTAGAGGAGTCATTGCTTGTTGCAGGTTCCTCAAGAACTTCCGAACTGCTCGCAGGCTGGATCATGCTTTCTTCGACTCGCCAGGTGTTGGTCACGACCATCGAATACAGATCACCGGAACCCTCCAGCTTTGACACGGGACCAGCGATCTCAGACCGTGCGTTGATCAGTCGCACGAACTCTGCATGGTCGACGACTTCCGAAAACTGAACCTGCTCCAATGATGGCAACAAGCCCTCACCAAGATAGACAAGCATCCCGGAAACTGGATTCTCGTGTTTCGTGACGGACTCTTTCTCCGTGTTCCGATTCAGCGCGTCGTTAATTGCGGCCCCTATCCCGAGGTCGTCCCGAAGTTTCCGAAAGTATGCCTCGGTCGTGTCGGCATTGATCCCGGCATAGCGAACTATTGCAATTGGCTGAACGGCTTGTCGGGATGTCTCGTCGGCGAACGCCGATACGGACATGATCGCGGCCGTAAAACAGAGAATGCAGCGATTGAACATATTCTGGCCTCCGTGCCGGTGACGCGACTCAGTTTTGTAACAGACTTTTTCCGGCGGAACATTGTGAGACGTTTTATCAGCAAACGTCCGCACGACACGAGTTACCGGCAAATCGATCGAGATCGGTCAGCGTCCGGAAATCTACAAGGTGTGTGAGACTTCAGGAAGATGAGTCACCTGGCTGACGCAGAACACGCACGCTTTTCCATCGTTCGGGCATGGTTTGTAGGTAATTCCTGCAACGGAAGCCATGGCTGCGACAGGCTACAATGGCGATTTCGCTGAACAGCGGTGTCAAAATCCTGATTGAAAGTTACAATTCCCCGCCCTCGATTTGAGGCCTATTTTATTTTTCTATTCACCACAAACAACCACCAACCACACCAAAACACACAAACCAACCAGGAGAAGCTCTTGTTGAAGATGAAGCCGGCTGGTCAGCGACCGAGCCGGAAGTTGTCATTGGTGAACTGGATGGCCCCGTGGGAAATGCCATTGCGTTGCTGATGGGAGACCAGACTAAAGGGCACTCGAAAGTCTTTGCAATCCTGAATTGTGATGTCCAAATTCGTCCAGTGACCGTGATGGTCAGCAAAGTGACAGTTAACAACGAGAAGTACACGAACATCCTGATGGGGACCGTTCAGGCTGCCATCGCGAACGGAGTTCTTGATGCTGTCCGAAACGGAGACATCCCGAAAGAGAAAGCCAACGATCTTGGAATCATCGTCTCCGTTTGGCTTGATCCTTCTGTCGTGACGGAAGATGTCGACTTCAACATTCTCTTCAAAACTCACCGCGCTGCGATTACCAAGGCAATCGGCAAGGCGATGCGCAACGAACCAACCATCGACTGGCTGCTGGAGAACCAGGACAAGGTGACTCATTGCTTCCATCAGATGGCGGTTGATGGACAGATCTGACGCGGCAGGCTCCGTTTAATGCAGCGCTTCGCATCCTGTAGAGTTGGCTTCAGCCAACTTACCCTCTGACTCAAGTCGGAGCCACCACGAAACATCAATGCCCGCCGTCTGACTGCAAAGTTGGCCGGCGGGTTTTGCATTTGACGGAAATCCGTTACAAACTTGTCAGTAGTCCCCTGCCGTTGCCCTCTTCCTCCCCATTCTTCCTGCACAGGGATCGTCTCCATGCTCCGCCGAATTCTGCTGACCGCTGGAATCTTCATTCTTCTCGCCGCTCGCGTTTCCTCGCCGCAGGCCAGCGCCGAAGACAAAGTTGCTTTGAAGCCGGAAGGCAAAACGCTGGAAATCACGATCAATGATCAGCCGTTTGCAACGTACAATTTTGGTGATGATCTTCCGAAGCCATTTATGTTGCCGGTTCGATCCCCATCAGGTGTTGTGATCAATCGAGCATTGGGAGACACCTCCGATGCGGATCATCCGCATCATAAAGGAATGTGGAATTCCATTGATGAAGTCAATGAAGTAAAGTTCTGGGCTGAGAAAGGCAGGATTCATAACGTGTCCGTCAAACCACTGGCCAGCGGTGCAACAGCATCGTTCGAAGTGGTTAACGAGTGGCGTCATCCGGAGACCGGGGTTCCGCAGCTAACCGAAACGGCAATCATCACGATCCATCCCAATCGCCTCGTTGTTTACGACATGAACCTGAAGGCGTCTCATGTCGATGTGACCTTTGAAGACACGAAGGAAGGGTTGTTCGGTTTTCGAGTCGCCCCGTCGATGAAGGAAAAGAATGGCGGTCATGTTGTGGCTTGTGACGGGACCGAAACGACCAAAGAGTGCTGGGGTAAGGCCTACAACTGGATTGATTACTATGGCGATGTGGACGGCAGGACCGTTGGAGTTGCCATTATGGATCATCCGAAAAACTTTCGTCCATCGCGCTACCATGTTCGTGACTACGGTCTGTTCTCCATCAGTCCGTTCGGAGAAAAAGCCTACACCAATGGTGCCAGCGCGGCGGCTCCTCATCACCTGAAGAAAGGCGAATCTCTGCGACTGCGGTACGCGATGTTCTTCCACGATGGGGACACAAAGGCTGCCAATGTCGCCGGTGCATGGGACCTGTTTGTTAAATCCGCAGGTGAGTAGTCTAAGGCCGACCCACGGCAGGGGTGTGATGGCCTTTGGATTTTCCGATCTCAGGGATGCGACGCTTCTGAGCAGCCAATTGACCCCCATATTGGATCTTGCCGATGCGGCTCGGCAGGAACCTCGTAATTCCTGCTCGAAAAACCCCGCTCGTAAAATCCGTCAGCCGTGATAGGCGGTGGCCAATCAGCATTGCGTGGCGTCTGCTCTTGCAATGACCACAACCCAATGCGTCAGCACGTGAACTGCGATGGCACGTTCGAAACGGCTCATACTGATTTCTTCATTGACGTGTCGGGTTGTGAAGATTAACCAATTTCAGAGACCGCTGATTCTCAATAAGCAGTCATTGCTCAATGCCAGTCCCCGGAACCGAAATCGTTCGCCGAATCGCTGACTTCGCTGCTTCCATCAATGGCAGCGAAAAAGACGCCCGCGCACGCGCGGCGGACGTGTCGAATGAAATCGAAAAACTCCTTGCCGATCAGTCCGATGCCTTTCGAGAACTCGCGCAACACTACCTGCCGCGGCTGGACGACGATGTCGAACGCGATGGCTGGGCGGAGATGCGAGAAGTTCTTCGCAATATCATGTTGCGACGCGATGACGCCAGGCGACAACTGGAAGCGCGTCTTCAAGTCGCTTCGGCACAACAGTCAAACGCCGAGAAACAGTGGAAACAATTGTCCGAGCAGTTGTCAGTCGCCACCGTAAAGGCGAATGAGCTGTCGAAACAGCTGACCGTAAAGC
>JAXMBU010000067.1:0-37460 GCA_046349735.1 Planctomycetaceae bacterium | reverse complement strand
GATCTGGCGAATTTCATCGCCCGGAGCATACTGTCGGTGTTGAGCAAACTCGCAACAACCGCCTTTTGTCGATGACCGATGTTTGCCAGCCAGGAGTCCGTCCACAACCGTTCGTGACAACAGTTCCAGATACCCGATCTGCTCCATCACTTTTGGATCAACCAAATCCGACGAATACGCCATCGCAGCACCCGGGGCGGGCGGTGGCGTAGTTGGTTTAGATTTGAAGAGACCGAACATCTGAAACCTATGTCTTCTGCAACGACTTTGTACTGTCAATAATCTTCTTCAGCACCGAATCCGCATCGATACCAGCGGCCTCTGCATTGAACGTCAGGATGACTCGATGACGGAGAACCGGCAATGCAACCGCGATCAGGTCGGCGGTCGTTGTATGGCAGCGGCGATTCAGCAACGCGCGAGCTTTCGCGGCCAGCAACAAAGAGATTGTTGCTCGTGGCCCGGCGCCCCATTGGACGAGACTCTGCAGTTCAGCTGACATCGATCCTTCGTCCGGTCGAGTTCCTCGGACCAGATCCAGAGCAGCTTCATAAACATGGTCGGCCACAATCACATTCCGAACCAGCGCCTGCATGGCGTGCATGTGATCGATATCCAATACAGTCTTCGTTCGGAAGCTGTAGTCGGTGGTCTGACGGCGTGCAATCTCCAGTTCTTCGGCTCGCGAAGGATACTTCACGTGAATCTTCAGCAGAAACCTGTCCAATTGAGCTTCGGGAAGTGGATAGGTTCCTTCAGTTTCCACGGGATTCTGAGTCGCCAGGACGAAAAACGGATCAGGCAGGCGATACGTTTTTCCGCACACGGTCAACTGGCGTTCCTGCATCGCTTCCAGCAGAGCACTTTGAGTCTTTGGAGGCGTGCGATTGATCTCATCCGCCAGAATCACGTTTCCGAACAGCGGCCCCTCCACGAACTGGAAGACTCGTTTTCCCGTCGTATGATCTTCCTGCAGGACTTCCGTCCCGGTAATGTCACCAGGCATCAGGTCAGGCGTAAACTGAACTCGCCGAAACGACAAGTCGATCAGCGACGCCATGGTTGAAACCAGCATCGTTTTGGCCAGTCCTGGCATCCCCTGCAGAATGCAATGCCCTTTGCACAGCATCGCAATCAGCAGTTGCTCCGCCACCTCGTCCTGCCCGACGATCACTCCCGCCAGCTGACGACGCAGTTCGACAAACTGCTCATGCATCTGATCAACCGCTTCAGCCACGTCCTTAGACGTTTCGATCAACGGCTTCTTTGCATGCCCATTATCACTGGCGGGGCGTTCGCTGGTCAGGTGCGGTTCAATTCGATTCATGACAGATATACTTCTCTAGTGCGTAAGTTCGCGCGTCCAGTTCAAAGAACCAAACAAAACAGAGTTCAAAAACGAATGCGTGTGAAACCACAAATAAACGCTAATCACCGCTAATGTTTGTTGCGGTCCTGACATTGCCATGCCTGAAGACTTCGTTGAACAGAGGCCGCGTGACAGGACACGCTGTATGATGGCTTCGTCTCTGTGCTCGCTTTCCATTCATTAGCGTTCATTAGTGTTGATCAGTGGTTCAAACCTTTGTGTTCTCGCCGTACTCATTAGTCCATAGTCGACATGGCTAACCTCCAGACAAATTCGCCTCTTCCGAACTGATCAGCTCATCCTGATCCTTGTCCAGCTGCTGAAACTGTTCGTCGGTGCCCGGAAATTCCTGGCGAGTCAAATCATAATCTCTATTCTTATCCATCTCAGTAAACCACTCTGGCCCTGGCGTCGGCATAGCCGAATCAACACTGGAAGTATCCCGCAGGATCGCCAACGGCTCATGAGCGGTCGGACCAAGCCCAAGACACACGCGAATGGTTGGATGAATTTCGTGGAACTCGATTTGACCGTCAGCGTTGCTGTCAAACGACTTCAAACGCTCCTTCAATTGCCGAAGTTCTCGAATCGTAAAACGCCCATCGGAATTCGGATCTGCTTCCGGCAACATCGCGTAGCCATCATTGACGGCTCCGAGGGAGATCTGGTCGGCTCCAGTTCCGTTTGGACCATTCACACTTCCTTGCTGTGCTCCAAGGAATTCCAGATAGAACGAGTCAAACGCCAGCATGAGACTGGAAGCATTGCGAGTTGACCTGGCCCCAAGCGTGGAGAATTCTTCGGAGAAGCCCGCAATGCTGATCACCGAGGGCGTCGGGGTTCCCGTTTTCAGATCAAGTCGCAGTTGAATATCAGCGGGGCGATCCTTCAACGACTGCAGTTCTTCCGGGCTGAATACACCGTTGCCATCTTTATCGAATGCCGCTGTAGCATTGGCATTTGTTGTCCCAGCAGCCGTCGGGTGACTGGCGTAATGTTCTGCCAAACGCTTCAGAAACGCGGTCGCATCGTCTTCCTGTGGCAGTCGATAAATCAATCTCCCATGCGATGATGTCTTTGCCTGCTCTCCCATCCCGTCACTCGATCAGACAATTCGTCGCGTCAATGACATCGTTGCGATCGGCATCACACCCTGGAAAGCTGACAACGCACTGTTCGAGTCGACAGAGATCTTTCATCCTGATCCTGATCCAGGATGCGAAAAGCGGGTTGCTGGTCTGCTCGAAATCGTTGGAAATTATCATTCAGAAACAATAAGACCGGCTCCATCAATCCATTCCGCACATCAGCCAGCGAACCCTTCAACCGTCGGCTTCCCACCGATTGCCGTCGCATAACGTTCGATGCGTTCAATCAAAGTCGCTGGAGCCATATAACGAGGCCCCGCCGGAACCTCATTCTTGGCTTCATCGGGAGCAGGCTCCGTACCTTCAGCTTTTTCGGTAGGTCTTTTCACCTTCGGCATGTACCGTCCGTCGCTGCAGCATCGGTTTTTCTGATTCCACCGGAGTTTCTTCGGTCTTCTCAGGAACTTCGGAAGGGGTTTCAGGAGAGTCAGAACTCTCCGGCGTCGGAGTTGCCTCCGGTTTGTCATCACTTCGCTTCGTTGTCTCCGGCTCTGATTCTTAATCGTTTCGAGCAGACCCTTTTTTGCTTCTTCCAGTGTCGCCGCGGCCGCAGCAGCCGCATCGATCTCTGCCTGTCGCTTAGCGATCTCCGCTTTGTGGCGTTCCGATCTTTCAAGGAATCGCATGATTTCCTGAACCTGCCGCTCACGCCATCTGGTACGGCTGACCATCGATCTGGATTTCTGCCTCGATCACCATCGGACCTTCTGCGAAGCCGCTACAGCACAAAACGAAGTCGTGATGTGCTCGCATCCACCGCCGCACTGAGGTCGCGGAGATGTAGTTGATACTGAGGTATCGCAAGCTGCCGGAGCCGCCGCTGGCGGCTCCTCGGGCAAATATGGGCACCATCTGCATCGAAGGATCAGGCTCCGCCACGACGATCTTTCGAACTGGGGCAGTCAGAGACTGTTCGTCAAATCCCACTGCCGTTGACACAGCCACCATCGAAAAGATCAGCAGCACAACGGCGAACACAAACTTCCGCCGCTTCCACGAATGTTGGTCGCACCATCGCGGGCCGAATAGTTTATGTTCGTTTGTAATGGTGTCATAGACGGCCAACTTTGAGACGGTTGGTTGATTGAATTTCAAGGGTTGCCACGACGACGATGCCGCAGTGACGGTTATCTGCCGCTTCGCGGATAGAGTTGAGTAATCAACAGAAATACGCCAGCGGCAGCGATCGCTGCGCAAAGATCAATGAACTGGCAACGGCATAGAATCCGGACTATCAGCCGACAAGATTGAATTGGTCATGCCACTGGCAAAGAAGGCACCAATCACGGCATAGATCGACAATCGCGTTGACTTCCCTGTCGTTTCCAGTTCCATCATTCTGCTCCATTCACTTGTCCATCAATCTGTCCTTCACGCCAGCACAGCCGTAGCCGCCGTGCTCTCTGTGATCTTGGTCGGTCGACCGTTGTCGTCAATCTGTGTCGCCTTCTCATCGATCCCCCACAGCTCGACACAATGTCGCCGTTAAAATCTTCAGCACTCATCGTCCCTCTTCCACCGCCATTCCGCCTGCCAGCACCATAAGCCTGGCCACCGGCGATTTCGCACCAGCCAGTACAGCCGACCAGGCCGCCGGGAAGTGATCGCGTCCCACGTTACCATTAATTTGAGGCGTACGGCCGAATTCTCCCATCCAGAGAATCGTTGTCGACTCCATCAGACCTCGATCCGAAAGATCCTGCATCAACGTGGCCCAGCCGTTATCTAACTCTGTCGAAAGTGCCTTCACTGCATTGAAATTGTCCGTATGAGTATCCCACCCGGCCCCACCGCTGCTGGTTCCGAGCGATACTTCGATGAAGGAAACGCCTCGCTCAATCAATCGTCGAGCCATCAGGCATCCCTGACCAAAGACGGTGCGACCATACGCTTCACGCAATTCAGCCGGCTCCTTCGATAAATCAAAGGCCTCAGCATCTTCGCTATTCATCAACCTTACTGCCCCCTTCGTAGATCATGTTGTGAGTTTCGAGCTCCGGATTTATGAGTCGCCAGGAATCCGGACTGCATTTCTTTTCCACATCGACAGTCGTTTCTTCATGCGAGCATCAGTAATGCCTGCTGGACGATCTATCCCCTGAACCTGCAACTGTGGGAACCCATCACCGCCATTCATCATCGCACCAGGCATGTCCGAAGCCCTAACCATCAGAGGCTGCAACCCGGCCCCAGAAACTCGGCCCAAACGCATCTTTCATTGAATGCTCGGAATGCCCGATGCTGACACAACCCGGCAACCAAACTCCGGTGCTCCCAATTGATTCGCCAGTGAGCTGCCGATGGCCGGATAGCGTAATGGCCCCATTACACATTCGGTCCTCATCAGATAATGCTCGACCGTGATCTCCTTCACGCGTCGCAAGACCTCAACACAGCCAGTTTGTCTGACATCTGACCCAGTTTCGGCAAATGTTCGCTGAATCGCAGCCCGGCAGATGCCGTCTGAATCTCTTTGAATTCGCCACCGTTTTCGTGATTGGGCTTGAGATCCCAGGTGTCCGTCTGCGATGGCCCGCCGCTCATCCAGCAGCACCACATGCCGCGACTCTTCTTTTGCTTCCGCCAGTTGCTCCTGAGCAAACAGCGGAAACCATCCGCCGGCACTCAGACTACCCGTGGCATGACGCCAGAGACGACAACAGCCGACGACGTGAGATTAGATGACTCATAATGGTTTCCTTGAACTCAGTACCATTCAGTTCGTTATCGTTTTCAGATCAGCCGGAACGCGTTAGCGTCCTGCCTGAGCCACTTATAGGCACGGCCAGTGGTGCAGAAGCCGTTAAACCACTGGTAAACCCGGTGGCGGAATAAGGCCGCCGCATCCTTCGCACAACACTAATGATTCATCGAACCCGGCACTGTTCAATGCCGCCCAGAGGATGCTCGGACAATGCTTCACGCAGTTCGACGCCCTTCATTTCCGGAGTAACATATCACTGCTCCAGCAGTTCTTTCTCCGACGGCTTCGGTTGGCGAGACAATGTTGCGAAATACAAGATCTCAAAACGTTGATCTCAGATTAAAGAACGAGCCCAGAGATTTCAGTGAAGCCCGCTCGACTGCAACCCTGCTGCGGTATCCACAAACGCTCCGTTCATCAGCGTCAATGCCCGAGGAATCCCGCCCTGATACTGGTGCTTCCCGCCGGCGTTCGAAACTCACGCAGAAACTGTTCACGATTCAGATTGCCAAAACGTTCCACCAGCCCTGTCATCGCGTTGCTTTGAGCATTTCCGGGCATCGTGGCCACGGTGATGCAGTCGTAGACCTGCTCGGCCGACAACATTTTGACATTCATCTGAGCAAACCAATCCTGCCGCAGTTCATTCACGTCATCCGCACCGCTGGACAATCGATAGGCTTTCGACAACGCCACAACCCGGAACATCTGCTTAAGATCAAAGTTAGACTGAATAAACTGCCCGGCCAGGAGATCCAACAGCTCCGGTGAGATCGGCGGATTGCCCAAACCAAAATCATCAACAGGATTCACTATCCCTTTGCCGAACAGCATCGACCAAACACGATTCGCTGTGGCTCGGGCAAAGTAGGGATTCTCTGCACCGGTCAGCCAGTCAGCGAGCTTTTGGCGTCGAGCCGATGCCTTTTCATCCTGCAACTCTTCGTCTTCGTTCAGAAACTTCGGAGGCACGGCAGCGACAGTATCCGGCATCATGACTTCGCCACGATCCACATCCCGCACCTGCATCACAGTCGATACCGTTTCAAGCTTGCCGCGAGGTCGAGAGATGCGAGCAAAGAAGGCGGCGAATCCCCAGAAATCTTCCTGCTTCCAGCTCTCGAACGGATGATCATGACACTGAGCACATTCGAGCCGCATCCCAAGGAACACGCGAGCCGTTCGGCCAGCCAGCTGATCCGCTTCCAGCTTCGTTGCGGAGTAAAACAGCAACGGACCAGACTGCACCAGACGGCCCTCAGCCAGCAATAAGCTCTGAACAGTCTTGTCGTAAGATTCACCACTCTGAAAGCGACCGGCCAGCCACTTTTCAAACGCTTCAATCCCGCCGAAACTCGTCAGGTCAACTCCTTCCGGGATCAGGAACGAACGAAATCGAGCTGACAGATGGCTGGAGTACTCAGGGCTTGCCAACAACCGATCCACCAGACGCTCATAACGATCTGCAGAAGTATCCTTCAGATAGGAGCGCACTTCATTCACGCTTGGAGTTCGGCCCGCGATATCAAGATAAACTCGTCGCAATAATTCTTCGTCCGTTGCCGCAGCGACCGGCTGAACTCCGTTTTGCTCCCACAATTTCTCCAGCAGCAAATCGAGATCCTTCACCGAGTCTCCCGTAACGCTCGGTAACAGCTGAACCGCTTTCCATTTCGAGGCATCACGATCAAGAGAAACTCCGCCGTGAAAATCTGCCAGTGACTTCCCCACAGCAGAATCAGGTGACACCGCCGGTGCGGCATCGGTTGGATTTTTACTCTCGGGCGACTCCTCCAATGACGCTGTTTGTGTCTCAGTCTCCGGAGCAACATCCACAACCGCCATCGCGGTGGGAAACGCGGTCTCTCGTCGTGTCACAGCGGACTCTTTAGAATACACAAAGACAGGGAAACGAGTCGGAGCAGCATTCATCATGGTCGAAACATCTTCGCTTCCCACGTCACCCAGCCTTGATGCCAAGGGCAAATGAGTCGCCGCATCCAGCAGAACATGCAGTTCAGATGGCTTGCCTTCAATCTGCAATTCGACGTCCAGCTCAACACAACTGGCCCCGTTCACCGACACCTCACTCCACGTTTCACTGGAAAACGTAACCGGCGACTTCATATTCACAGAGAATCCGTCGCCGGGCTGTCCCGCCAGAAAGGCCAATGCCAGTTGATCGCGGCTGACGAAATCATTGACCGCCAGAGCCTGACGCTCAATCACATCGACGCCGGAACGCCGTTTCAGCACAACATGCTTCCCAACATCCAACAGCACGGATTCTTCACCGGTCGATTCACAAGCCAGACCTTCTGACAAAGACAACCAGCGAGTCACCCCATTGGACTCCAGCCGGACCAGACCACTGTTATTCAACGCCTCCACCATTGCCGACCACGCATAAGCCGGTGAAGAGGAATTTAAAAACACGACGCCGAAAGCCACAACAATCAAGGCCGCTGCAATCGGCAGCCCGCGTACCCACCTGGAACTGCGCGACAGACCTCGCTGCAGTTTTGAACTTACATCGTTGGCCAGACGAGGCGACTGCCCCCATTCCTGTTCCACGACCTGATCAAGTCGCTTCAGCAAAGAACGCGGCATCGGCGGCGCATCAAGCGCACCCGCGAGCAACTCTTCCAGCTCACGATCTTCAACTGATTCTGTTGATGTCTCATTCATATTGAAGTTCGTCACTCAAAACACACCCTGTGATGACTCATCCATCAATCTCACTCAACTCGCCCGGATCACAATTCCATATTTGAAATTTCAAATTTCAAATTTCAGATCTTCAAACTCGGCCACACTCTCATCGGAGCCTCCCCGACCTTGCTGAGGTTCCCCACAACCCTGTGTCGATTCGCCCGCACAACTGCAGCGCCGAACGTTGACAGCAATCTCTTCCTGAGCCCCTTTCAGCAACATCCGCTCTCGAAACTCGCGCCGTCCGCGAAACAGAATCGACTCCGCCGCCTTCTCCGTCACGCTCAACCGATCCGCGATTTCTCGAACACTCAACTTGTCCACATACTTCCACTCGAGCGCCAGACGAGTTTGCTCCGGCAACAGCCCAAGAACATTCCGAATCTCCTCTCGTCGCTCCAGCAGTTCCTGCGCGGCCACCGCGTCTTCATTGGAACTCACCGACCGAGTCTGCCTGGCCTGATCAATCAGATGCTGTACGCGAGCCGCCGCACGGAAATGATCGACGACCTTGTTCGCCGCAACGGATCGCAACCACGCCACCGGATGACCAATCTCAAGTTCCGGATCCGCAACAGCCTTCAAAAGCGCCAGCACAGACTCGCCGACGATGTCTTCCGCCAGATGACGATCACCTTTGACACGGACGTAGACGAACCGCCAAACCGACGGCAGGAAGCAATCACTGAAGTGCTTCAAGACCGCCGGATCGTGACGACGAAGTCCATCGACCAGTGCAGAATCGTCCAAACAGGCCTCATTTCGCAGTTTTCCGGTGCCCCGGGACCACTTTTCAAACCCAAATCGAAGTCGAACTCCAAACGGCGATCACGCGACTTTTCGGGAAGTTTCCTGAGATGATACCAGGAACTCCCGAGGAGATCGCTCAACTTCGAACGTTTGAGCAAATCTCTCGCAGGCTCCCCGGCAGGTCCTGACGCTGGGAGACGGGTCGTTCGCATCCCCAGGATTCATCAACTGCGCCTCACACTGAATCATGCCCCCGGCTGACCACGGAGTTCGTGTCTGATATGTTGTTTGCCGAGTGCCATGGACTATCATCCCCGTCGCTTCTGAACTCAAAGTCCTGATGCCTGACGGCTCCTCCCGGAAACGGACGGAAATTCCCGTCTCGAAACTCAATTCTCCTGATGCCGACGACCATATGACACCATGGAACATCATTTCACTGGGAGAAGTCCTGTGGGACCTGTTTCCGGATGAAGAGCGATTCGGGGGTGCTCCTGCGAATTTTGCCTGCCATGCTGCCATCCTCGGCGGCCAGGTAACGATGCTCAGTGCAGTCGGTGATGACACCCGTGGGGCGCGAGCTGTCGAGATCCTGAAGAAATATCACGTCGACACAAGCCTGATTCAGATCCTTGCAGGAGGCTCCACGGGGACAGTCCGTGTTCAAGTCGATGGGGCCGGCAAGCCCACGTTTACAATCCACGAGAACTCCGCCTGGGATCAACTCGTGTGGACCAACGAGCTCGTTCAAAGAATTCAATCAGCGGATGCCATCTGCTTCGGCACGCTCGGGCAACGCTCGCCGATTTCCAGGGACACGATTCGAAGCTGCGTTGAGGCAGCACGCGCAGCGGGGGTTGTTCGAGTTCTCGATATCAACCTGAGATCCCCATTTTATGACGACGCGATGATTCGCGAATCCATCCAACTCACCAGTATTCTCAAGCTCAGCGATGAAGAATTGCCGGCCGTATGCAGAGCCTGTGATGTTCCTGACCGAGGGGCTAAGGAGGTGCAGATTCGCGCCCTGCTCAATAGATTTCACCTCGAGATGGTTGTCATGACGCGAGGTGCTGACGGAGCGATGCTGGTGACGGCACACGAAACCCTTGAACAGCCGGGGATACCAACAACCGTGACAGACACCGTGGGGGCGGGGGACGCATTCACGGCGGCATTTTTGTCGGGAGTGCTTCGTCAGGAATCTGATTCAGAATGTCTGCTTCAGGCCTGCCGCGTCGCTTCAAAAGCTTGCTCGCACGCGGGAGCAGTTCCGGCATTTTGAGGCTTTACGTCGACCGCAAATGGTTAATACATGGCAAATCGTGTCGTGTGTGCGAAAATAGAACCGTTCTGCGACACCTCGAACGGCCGGGAGTGTTTCATGTTTCAATCCGTCTTTCGCTCAATTCAGGATCTGAGATCGCCGTCCCGTCTCAATCCTCGTCAATGAATAACGTCATGAGACTACATCAAATGCTTTCCTTTCTGCCGTGCGTTTCCGTGATCAGAATTTCCATGTGGCGTGCATGTCTTGCCGCTGCACTGACACCAGGATTGGCTGGCGGGATTTCGAATGCGTCAGAAGACGTTGGAACAGCAATGTCCACTGTAATTCTCGTCGCCCGCACCGACGAAAAGGCGAAACAAACGCCCGTTCGAATGCTGCTGGAAGTAGCGATCAACAAGCCTTCGAACCCAGGACGTGGTTATCGGCGTCCTTATGTGGCCGCGTGGCTAACAGACAAAGATGGATTTCCGGTTCGCACGATTTTGCTTTGGGTCCAACAGGATGAAAAAGGCCGTCGTTGGGTGCCTGACCTGCGAAAGTGGAATGCCGATGATCGAATTCGAGGTATCGTGGATGACAAGGATCTTGTCGATGCCGTGTCAGGACCAACTCGCAGCGCTGGGAATCACAAGGTTGGCTGGGATGGTCTCGATGACAATGGCGAACCTTTAGCACCGGGAACCTACACGCTGCATATCGAGGCGGCTCGCGAACATGGCACCTATCAAATCATTCGTGAGAAGCTTGAACTGAGTGAAAAGACGTTCGAACTGGATCTTAAAGGAAACGAAGAGATCAAGTCTGTTCACGTGAAGTACAACGGAGCAGCGACGGCAGGACAATGACGACCGACCGATCCCCCGTGCCTGACACTCGACCGCCGCAGGTCATTCCGCCAGTGACGACGACTTCATTCCCGCCGCGACAGCGTCCGTTAAAGCAACGATTACAAACGCTGATTCGGTGGCTGCACATTTACGCGTCTCTGGCAGGTTTGATGACGGTGTTGTTCTTCGGTTTGACAGGTCTCACTCTCAATCACCCCCAGTGGTTCGATACGGGATATCAGGCGGTTCGAGAAGACACGGGGACGATTGACAGGAGTTTAATCTCCGGCAAATCAGCGGAAGTGAAGAGACTGGAGATCGTTGAGTTCCTGCGATCCCGATACGGCATTCATGCTGCGCTGAAGGACTTCCATGTCGATGAATTCCAGCTGAATATCTCCTTCGCCGGCCCTGCCTATAGTGCCGACATCAGCATCGATCGCGAAACGGCGGAGTATGAATTCAACGAACTTCGACTGGGATTTACCGCCATCATAAACGATCTCCATAAAGGTCGCGATTCCGGCCCTGCGTGGTCATTGTTCATCGATGCTTCTGCGGTACTGATGATTTTCATTTCCATTACCGGCACGCTGTTGCTGATCTGGCTGAAGCGGCTTTGGAGGTCCGGCCTTTGGTCAATCATTGGCGGAACTGTCTTCTTTGCGATGCTCGCGTGGTGGGTCGTACCATGACGTGTCGGCCCCTTATCGCAAACTCGTGAGCGGAACGGCGCTAGCCGCCGGTGATTGTCTTACAAAGACGACAAGACGCAGGTGGCCAGCGCGTAACGCTCACAGATGTCATGACTGCAAGGGTTACACGGAACCATTACGTTTCTGTTCTGAAGCCAGCACAGCTGGCACCATGGCTGTCTGAGCCATCGGCGGAAACAGCAATGATGCAACAATCGAAACGGTTGCCATACCCGCAACAACGAGCAGGCTTATCGAAATCGGGATTGGCGCGACATCGATTAACATCATTTTCACTCCGACAAATCCCAGGACTCCTGCGAGTCCGAACTTCAGATAGACAAACTTCTCCATCAATCCCGACAAGGCAAAGTACAAAGAACGCAATCCAAGAATCGCGAATGCGTTCGAGGTGAATACGATAAACGGATCCCGAGAGACCGCCATGATCGCGGGGATCGAGTCGACTGCAAAAACCAGATCAGACCATTCAACAAGGATCAGAACCAGCAGCAATGGCGTCGCCGCCCACCGCCCATTCTGCCTCACGAAGAAACGATCGTCCTGGTACTCGTTCGTCACCGGGATTAGTCGTCGACTCAGCCTGACGAGCCAGTGGTCTCCGGGCTGCTTCGAGGTGTCCGGTCCTTTCAGCATTCGCCATGCCGCAACCAGCAGGAACCCACCAAAGACATGCACCAGCCAGTGGAATCGCTGAATCATCGCCACACCGGCCACAATCATGATCACACGCATCGCAAGGGCACCGAAAACGCCCCAGAACAGGACTTTGTGTTCGCAGTGACGCGGCACCTTCATTGCGCTGAACAACATCGCGAAGACAAAGACATTATCGATACTGAGTGATTTCTCGATCACGTAGCCAGTCAGGAACTCCATCGCGGGACGCGAACCGGACTTGATGAACAAGAGCCATGCGAAACCGAGCGCCAGCAGAATCCAGACAATGCTCCATGTCATGGCTTCGCGAAACCTGACAACATGAGCCTGGCGATGAAAGACGCCCAGATCAAGTGCCAGCATGCCTGCCAGAAAACTGATGAATCCGATCCATGTCCACGGGGTGAATTCCATTGTCTTTAGTCGTTACGCTTTTGAAGGAGAGAAGCCGATAGAAAAGATTCTTCAGAGAAAGTGTGCATGTGCACTGCAGGTCTCAGGCCTGCAAGCACGTGATCGAAAGACACTTCAGGGGGGGCGAGCCATTTTGTGAAACATCAGCTCAAGCCTCCAAAGCCCCTGACATCGAGGTCCCCTGATGTTCACGCTGCCGGTCAAGCAGCCGAGCTACCGATCTGGCGGCTCGATCTGCAACATTGGCAACAGCGGACTCGATCGAGACATCCGTATCGCCCACCAGAATCTCGCCCTTCTTTCTGAGCACGACCTTGAAACGACAGAGGATATCACTTCCACCTTTCGGCCCATTGACATCACTCATTGTCACCTGGACCGTTCGCACCTGCGAAGAAAAGCGATTGAGAGCGTACTGGACCCGACGTTCGATGAGTTCCAGTTGAGAAGAATTCAGGGCAACGTTCCGGGCAAGAATCTGAATTTCCATGTTGTTCTCCGAGTAAAAATTTGAAGTCATCCGGGAATTGCCTCAGCGCGGGAGGCGACACTCAAGTGAAGACCAGTCTGTGGCGTGACGACGCAAACCGTCCGTCGAAAATGAATCCAGAAATACCCCTAAACGACGGCTTGTTCAGAACTCTCTGAATGGGGTGTCAACGTGAGGTCGTCGTTTCTGTGCATTCGATGGTTTGAAAACTCGTCGGACGGCTTGCGACGTAACGCAGACAGACTTCAGTTTGACTGGTAAATCTGCAGGCTCGGAAGAAAGCGGGACAGGCTCCCTATGAAAAGGCCCCTCAGGCCAAGGGGTTGTGCTGGAGCCCATTCCGGTTTCCTCCGGCGTCCACTAATCCCAGTCATCAACTTTTCCAGACCACTGATGGTTCATTGTATTGTCTCGAATTCGTTCCGATCCGCTTCGGAAGTTACAGGCCGAGTCGGCCTGCAGCTGAATCAGAAACTTCCGTTGACTCAGGCGAGTCTGGCAGGTCGAACGATCCAGTTCGCCGATCCGTGCGCGAATTTGTCGACCGGCGGCGGATGATCCGGCCACAATACAAGAACCTCCGAAACGTTCCCCGACCGAGTTATGTTCCAACATCGACGGCCGGGGACCGGCAATGACAGATACAGCGGGAACCATAAACGAATCTCCTTGACAGTAACTCTTCCGAGGAAGCAGACTAATGACATCCATCGTCAGAAGTTTACGCTGGCAATGAGATTTGACTAATTCAAAGTTATGTATTGATGCATTGATTAAACTGAAGTATTATGCAGTCATGGACTGGATGAACTATCATCATTTGTTGTACTTCTGGATGGTCGCACGCGAAGGAACAATTCAGCGTGCTGCGGAGAAACTGCACATTGGCCAGCCCGCCATCAGTACTCAGCTCCGGAGTCTGGAAGAATCTCTCGGGCAAAAGCTTTTTCAGAAAGCCGGGCGAAACCTGCAGCTGACGGAAACAGGGAAGACGGTTTTTCGCTACGCGGACGAGATCTTCTCACTGGGCCGGGAGCTGATGGATACGCTGAAAGGGCATCCAGCTGGGAAGCCCGTCAGATTCACGGTGGGCGTCGTCGATGTGATGCCTAAATTGATGGCTCGCCGGCTGCTGGAGCCAGCTCTGCAACTTTCCGAGAATCTGCAGTTGGTCTGCATGGAGAACAACCTGGAAGATCTCCTGAGCCAACTGATGTTGCACAATCTCGACATTGTTCTTTCCGACGTCCCCGTCCTGCGGCCTCCAAAATCCGCATATAATCATCTTCTGGGGGACTCAACGGTCGGGCTGTTTGCTCAGAAGGAGCTTGCAAAAAAGTACCGAAAAGGGTTTCCCGGCTCTTTGAATGTCCGTTCCTGATGCAGCGGCGCGTCGGCGGTGCGACGAGCCATTGACTCCCTGGCTGGAGAAAGCCGATCTGCACCCCATTCTTCGCGCTTCAGATTCGATGACACGGCGCGATGAAGCGTTTGGACAAACCGGCAGGGAATCTTTCCCGGGCGATGGCGATCTCTGATGAGGTTTGTCGCCAGCACGAAGTCGAACTCATAGGCGAACTGAATGGTGTTCGCGAGCAGTTCTTTACCCAATCTCCGCCGAACGAAAGATTAAGCATCCGGCGGTGCTGGCCATTGCCAGCACCGCACGATCGGAATCTTCCTGTAATTGCGACGTTCTCGTCAGCCCACGGCAACATCAACCGGCGAGCAAGTCCGGTAGACAAGTCGTAAACGCCCCCGAAGCCGATCAACTCCCTGCTCTGCACAAGCCTTGAGATCGTGGGCGAGGCTTCCGCCAGGAGGATCGCCTGATTCCGCATTTCAGCGATTGCACGATCGAGATCACCGCCGGCGGCTTTCACGGCCGGGCGAATATGCTGAAACAGCCCGCTGATTTGTCTGGCACTTCGTCCCCTTTCATCATCGCGGCGACTGCACCACAACTGGTATGCCCCAGCACGTAGAGAACTTTGGCCCCCAGTATCTTTGTGCCGAATTCAAGGCTGCCGATGTTTTCACTGGACGCCACATTGCCGGCAATACGGAGAGTCACAAACAGGTCTCCGAATCCCTGATCGAACACGATCTCAATCGGCACTCGTAGAATCTGCTGGCGAGGAAAGCAGCGAACGGCTTTTGGCCATTGGCGACTACGCCGAACCCGATTCATATCGCGATTAGAGGACAAGGATTGGCCCTCAGCAAATCGACGATTACCGGCAGTCAGCAGTTTCATGGCTTCATCGGGCGTCTCCGGAGCCTTCGATGTCGACTGTGAGGCGGCAGAGGCATCATCGCCAGCGGAGACCCTCGCTGCCGATCGAGACATCAGCCCCGTCAAGCCACACGTCGCGCCCAGCGCGACTTGCCCCAACAGAATGCGGCGAGTGCACTTCTGAGAATCAGAATCAGACGGAGCACTGTTTGAAAAGCTCTCAGACATATTTCTCTCCTCGAATCACACTGACTGTGGATAAGTAGGCGATCACCGCGTATCGCTCGAAATACTCAATGGAAATCAGTTTCAGCAGTCGGTCGGCAACTTCGGCAGACACAATTGTTTCCAGCCGAATGTTCGAACCAAGAATTTCACTCACACGTCGCTGGCGGATTCCCTCGCCCTCTGCATCCGTGACGGTGTAGCCTTTGGCACCGGCACTTCGAACATCGGCAATAAGGCGTTCCTTCAGAATCGCCTCTGCCACAATCGTGACGAGGCACAGGGGCACTGTTTTCATAACGGGTAACTCGCTTTCGTTGAGCTGGAAGATTTGGCATTCGCACGTAGCCGGATTCGTGAGAATTCGGAGCCGTTTCTATGTCACTTCATCAGCCGCAGGACGTCAGCGGCAAAAAACGGACGCTAACGCGTTCCGGCTGATTAAAGAGCCGATCAGAGGCACAGACGCTTTGCAATCTCGTAGTAGATTGGGATTCCAGCGAGCAGATTGAAGGGGAAGGTTATGGCCAGCGCCGCTGTGAGATAAAACGTGGGATTAGCTTCCGGCAGCGTCATTCGGACCGCAGGCGGCGCGGCGATGTAGGAGGCACTGGCGGCCATCGCGGCCAGTACGGTACAGCCGCCGACTGAGAGTCCTGCAAGTGAACCCAGATAGGCGCCGATCGATCCGTGAACGATTGGCATCAGGATCCCGAAGCCGAGAAGAAACAGCCCCGCTTGTTTGAGATCCCCCAGCCTCGAACCTGCGGCCAGCCCCATCTCCAGCAGGAAGATCGTCAACAAACCTTTGAAGAGCCCTTCGAAGACCGGTTGCACTGGTTTCCAGCCTGTTTCACCGACTGCAGTCCCGATGACGAGTCCTCCCACCAGCAGCAGCATTGACCGGGATGTCAGCAGTTCATGCATGATTTCGCGAACCGGACGTGCGGTCTGGCCGGAATGATCGGGATTCGATCTGGAGGCCGCCGACATCTGGAAGGCACCGATGGCGAGAGCAATCTGGATACCGGGGATCTCAAGAAGCGTCAAAAGCGTGGGCATGAAGCCCTCAGCCGGAGAGCCAACAGAAGCAACAAACTGCTGGGCCGCGATAAATGTCACCGCCGACACAGACCCATAATGAGCTGCAATTCCTGCGGAATCGGCGACACTGAACCTGCCCATCCTGCGCAGAACCAGGTAGGCCGACACAGGCGTCAGGCACCCAAGGAGAATTGTGACAAGAGCCGGACCGGAGATTGATGCGAGGGAACTGTGGGAAAGTTCAACGCCTCCCTTCAATCCCAGTGCAAACAAAAGGTAAATTGAGAGGGCCGTGTACAGGTCCCTGGGCAGGGAGAGCTCACTTCGAACAAGGCGAGCAAATACTCCTAATGCAAAGGACAAAGTCAGTGGCGAACAAAGATTGATCCTGAGAACATCCAGCATATAAACCCCCGTTGGACATTTTGCGAAATCAAATACACGAAATTCATTTCGTGTATTTATTATCGCTTTTTCAAGTTCGGCACAAGAACCGCTTCGATGAAAAAACGCAGGAAAAGCGAAATCGGGAAGATTGCTGCGCCGGCAGTGAACACAACCCCAGCAACAGCTGCAGGCTGGACGTTTCTGACCAACCACTCACACGTCCTGCTCTGTCTCTATCGCAACCCGGAGATCACTTTGCGGGAAGTTGCGATACTGGTGGGAATCACGGAACGCATGGTCCAGAAAATTGTCGCGGAACTGGTGGAGGCCCGGTTTCTGGAAGTCACCAAGTCCGGACGGCGGAACACTTATGAAATCATGCTGGAGAACACACTACGGCATCCACTGGAGTCGCATTGTTCCATCGGCGACATGCTGAAAAATCTCAGTCAGGATCGTTGAACCTTTCAACAGGGATCTGCGATCCGCGAGTGACCACAGAAAATGCCGGAAGCCGGTCACGGCATTTGAAATGACCTGAATTGCGGTTCAGCCGCGACACGGAATCTCAGGAACCTGACTGACTGGCTCCGTGAATAACCGATCCCCTGCCCACTGCTTCGGAAACCCAATGACGATGAATAAGAATTTCCTTACGCTGATCTGCTATGCCTTCATTGCAGCCCTCACTGGCCCTGCGCTGAGTGCCGCCCCACCGACTTCAAAGCCCAACATCGTTTTCATTATGGCTGACGATCTGGGATACACGGACGTTGCCTGCTTCGGCAGCCAGTACTATGAGACGCCAAATATCGACCGCCTCGCATCACAGGGAATGCGGCTGCTGAATCATCATCATTGCCAGAACTGTACTCCCACGCGAGCAGCTCTGATGAGCGGTCAGTATGGAGCTCGGACGGGCGTTTATACCGTCGGGGGAATAGATCGTTTTGACTGGAGCATGCGTCCGCTGCGCCCGGTTGATAACGTTACGGAACTTCCTCTCGACCGTGACATCATCGCGAAGCAACTCAAAGCGGCTGGCTATGCGACCGGTGTTTTCGGTAAGTGGCACATCGGGGAGCGTGGAGACTTTTTTCCGGGTCGAAGAGGATTCGATGAGGCCATCATCACAGCAGGGAAGCATTTTGACTTCGAGACCAACCCGAGTGTCGAATATCCCGAAGGGCAGTATCTTGCCGACTTCCTCACCGACAAGGCTGTCGATTTCATGACGCGACATAAAGACGAGCCCTTCTTTCTCTACCTGCCCCATTTTGGAGTTCACTCGCCACACCAGGCCAAACCCGATCTTGTCGAACGATTCACGCACAAGCAGGGAGTGGGCGGACACGACAACCCAACCTACGCCGCCATGATTGCTTCCGTGGACGAAAGTGTGGGGCGAGTCATGCAGACTCTGGACGACCTGAAGCTGGCGGACAACACGATTCTTATTTTCACCAGCGACAACGGTGGCGTCGGAGGATACGGCGCGGAGAACGGACTTTTGCGTGATCCCGGATCAGAGTCGAAGGGCAAAAGAGCCAGAGGGGCTGATTCCGATGGTGGCGGCATCACCAACAATGCACCACTTCGCAGCGGCAAAGGAAGCCTTTACGAAGGCGGTACTCGTGAACCGTTCATTGTACGCTGGCCTGGCGTGACGATGCCTGCAACGTCGTGCACTGTACCAACGATTCATGTCGACATCTTTCCAACGCTCCTCGAAATTGCAGACGCCCCCAGGCCAAGGCAGGTCCTTGATGGCGAGAGCCTCGTGAAGCTATTTCGTGATTCTTCGGCCAAACTGCAGCGAGAAGCCATCTATCAGCATTTTCCCGGTTACCTGGGATCCGGCCCGGGGCTGTGGCGGACGACGCCTGTGAGTCTCATTCAAGCGGGAGACTGGAAGCTGATGGAGTATCTCGAAGACGGTCGTCTGGAACTCTATAACCTCGGCGATGACATCGGCGAAACGAAGAATTTGGCAAAAGAGATGCCCGACAAAGCGAAGGAGTTGCACGATCGCCTCATTGCCTGGCGATCAGAAGTCAATGCGCCGATGCCTGCAAAGAATATGGGCGAGTCTTCTCCGACAAAAAACAGAGTCAAAGGCAAGGGAAAAGGGAAAGGAAAGAAGGGTGAGTAACATGCATCACGGGCTAAGAATTCTCACGATTCTGATGGTGATCCTTCCTTTGTCTGTGTTGCAGGCCGCTGACACATCGACACACCAGCCGAACATCGTTTTCTTTTTGATCGATGATCTTGGCTGGGCAGATTGTGGCTTCAACGGAGGTCGGGAGATCAAGACTCCGAACATCGACAAGCTGGCCAACGGTGGAGCGATTCTGGAATCACATTACGTGCAACCGGTCTGTTCGCCAACCCGAGCCGCTCTGATGACCGGGCGATATGCGACTCGAACAGGCGTCTACACCATCGTGCGCCCGCACGCAAAGTGGGGTCTGCCTCTGCAGGAACGCACTTTGGCCAATGCTCTTCACGACGCTGGTTACGAGACGGCCATCACGGGCAAATGGCATCTGGGTGAATTTGATCCGGCCTACGTTCCAACCTCGCGAGGGTTTGATCACCAGTATGGACATTATTTCGGCGCGATCGACTATTTCACTCATCTCCGAGATGGCTCACACGATTGGTATCGAGACGACAAGGAGGTTCATGAAGAAGGATACAGCACGCATCTTGTCGCGAAGGAAGCCTGCCGTTTGATCGCTGAAAAGGACAAAACAAAGCCACTGTTTCTCTACGTTCCGTTCAATGGCGTTCATAGTCCTTTGCAGGTTCCGGACAGCTATTTGCAGCCTTATTCAGGCTTGACGGGTCCGCGCCAGAAGCTGGCGGGAATGCTGGCGGCGGTTGACGAAGCGATCGGCCAGATTGTTCAGACCCTCGAAGCGGCCGGACTGCGAGAAAACACTCTGATTGTCTTTTCGTCCGACAATGGGGGGCCGAGACCAGGTACCAACACTCCTCTTCGTGACTTCAAAGGGACGATCTATGAAGGTGGTGTCCGGGCTTGCGCGTTTGCGAACTGGCCCAAAAAAATCCCGGCGGGTCAGAGAATCACGCAGCCGATGCATGTGATTGACTGGTACCCAACGCTGGTGAAACTCGCGGGCGGAAGTCTGGACCAGAAGCTTCCAATCGACGGACGAGATGTCTGGCCGATGTTGACTCAGCAGGCGACTTCGCCCCATGATGCCATCCTCTGCGTTCGCTCTCCAACGCAGGCCGCGTTGCGGATGGGCGACTGGAAATTGATCAGCCACTCAACGTCCGGCGCGAATAAAGCCGGAGCCGCCAAAGGCAAAGCACGCGGAAAGAAGAGCCAGCCAAACACACCTCAGGTTGAGCTCTACAATCTGGCCGCCGATATCCGTGAGTCCACTAACCTTGCGGAGAAAGAAACGGAGCGAGTCGCCAGGATGAAAGCTCGCCTGGCCGAGTTCCTCAAAGACGCGGTCCCGTCTGGTGCTCCTGAAGGCAGCAACGCCGAGTAACCGGACGATCCAGAGCGGACTACTGCTCTGTCAAACGACGATTCCGGGGTTGTTCGTGATTCCCGCAGACGCGGGAATCCAGTTTTCTACATACTGGATTCCTGCGTCCGCAGGAATGACGAACCCCACTTCGTGGCTCTGACAGAGCACTACCCTCCTGCGACGAACGCCGCCAGACATCCACTGACGGCGCTGCGGGTCCTCATCCTGCACGGTCTTCGCTGAAAACTTTGTTCGCGTTCAGAGGCAGTCAATGGCTGCTCTCGGTCTGACGATCTGTCTCCGAGGGGATGATGGACCCTCAAAAGGTCATCGAACACCGGCCGCTTCAGGCTGAGCGGCGGTAGCTTGAAATGGAGCATCAGGGCAAATATCTGCCAGAATCTCTCGAACTGCGTGACGGTCTTCTGATGAGAGATGAGCGAACTTCGGGGACGTGTCCTGCCCGGAAAGGATTTCATCCAGCCGCTGCCAGACGCGAGTCTTCACGCCCACCGGAAGCTGCTGAAATGAATCCGATGTGATCAGAAAACTGCAGGGATATTTGAACAGTCGCGTCGCCAGATCGAACTGTCGCAGGCTGCGACCTTTCGAATCCAGCGGACCGCGAGCAGAAAACTCATCCTGAAAAGTCGACGACCCTTTGACAACGTCAGTCAATGCCGGGGATTCACAAAACAGTAATGCTTTAACGACGATTTCAGCTGCGGACGCATAACGCCGAGCCGTAGAGTCGGATTCAAAATCTTCCGGACGCTCCAGCGCCTTGTTCATGATAATGGCGTCGCGAGCCGTAATTCGTCCGGAATGATTGGCGGCCGTCAGCACATTGTGCATCATGGCCTGATGCTCCAGAACCATTAACGCCACAATATCACTGTGAGCTGTCAGATAAGGCTTAGTGTTAAAGTGATCCGAAAGATCCGTGACGTTTGCTCCGGCTTCTACATCCAGCTTCTCGGAAACGTTTTCATCGGCGATCACGCAGTTACCCATGTGACGCTGTTTTCCATGAGTTCCCGTAACGTACCATCCACCCCAGCGTTCGGCGAAGGGGCTGGTGTCGTCGGTCAAATGAGTTCCCAGTCGATAAATCGGTTGCCCGCCCGGATCCGAAAACACAGATCTCACGATATGGCCCGGAACTCGGCGAGTATGCGTTGAGCCATGGCACTGCAGACACCGAGCCGTCTCACGTTGAATTACCGGCGGTTCATCGTGGTGTTGAGTCAGTGTATAAAATGTACCGCCAAGCTGTGGATCGGCCGTCGAGATCTCCACCACATCGCCACGCTGAACCCAACCCAGATAGACATCATCATTGAAGTAGATGGCTCGAGGGGTTCGCGGAGTGATGCGACTGATCTGCAGACTGGTTTTGAAAACACCAGTGTTTGGCTGGAAGCAGGCACGTCCAAATGCTTCATCAGCGATGTCCGAATAACCGTGTCTCGGTTCCCACTCCAGCTTGATCTCACCGGCCTCAAGTCTCGCGGCCAGACGAGCGATCGGGTCTGTCGGCTTTTCATTGCTATAGTTGATCGGTTCCTGCTCGTGATCCAGTTGCCCGAAGCTCGTGCGAGCCACCAACATCATTGTGAAAACCAGTAAGGATCGCAACATGGCAGACTGTTTCCTCTCTCCCAGGATCACCCGATCAAATGATCGTGTCTCGCGTTGCACACCGTATACCGAGCGATCAAGCGTCGTCAAATTCCAGCCGATCTTCTCGGCTCGATCTGCGTTGTAGAGGAAGGTTCGGATGCGAACGAACCCCAGTCGACCCAAAACTGGACCCAAACATCCAGTTTCCTGTCTTTGGTGACGGAATGCTACATACTGAGTCTGCGGAATCACTGTGTGCGAATTGTCGCGCGGCACTGTGCCAAAACACCCCTATGGCGAGCGGCGGGGCGTCAGTACTCCGAGAACAATCACCCTTTGCGGCCGAATGCGCAACACTCGGCATCACCCAAGCCATTCCACGCGCCGAACACCTTCGTTGCTTCCGTTGCGAGTTCTGCGGCTCTGTCAGACCTGACAACGTAGGTTGGACATTCTTGTCCGACATCCGGGCGACGGGCAAGAATGCCCATCGCACACGAGAATCTACGCCTGACAGTCCTCAGCCAACTCAGAAATCCGTCCGCTTCAGAGTCTCATCGTCCACTCGAGCAACCACCAGCGAAACGTTGTGACCACCGAATCCAAAGCTGTTGTTGATGCAGTACTTAACCTGCTTCTTCAACGCCTTGTTCGGGATGTAGTTCAGATCACAGGCGGGATCAGGAGTAGTGTAGTTGATTGTAGGCGGCAGAATGCCCGTGTTCATCGCCAGCACGCAGGCCGACATTTCGATCGCACAGGCCGCACCAATCATATGGCCCAGCATGCCTTTGGTTGAGCTGATATGCAGCTTGTAGGCGTCTTCACCAAAGACCGACTTCAGAGCCACAGTCTCCATCGCATCGTTGTAGTTCGTGCTGGTGCCGTGAGCATTGACATACGTGTCATCAGCAATCTCTGCAGGATTCAAGCCGGCTTTCTGCAGCGCCGCCTTGATCGCCTTAACGGCCTGGCGTCCTTCAGGATCCGGCTGAACAAGATGATACGAATCGCTGGTTGATCGGCCTGACAGAACTTCCGCCCACGCCTTGCCGCCACGCTTACGAAGGTGCTCTTCCGTTTCGAAGATCAGTACAGACGCGCCTTCGGCCATAATGAATCCTCCGCGATCCGCATCGAACGGACGCATGGATTCTTTTGGACGATCATTCATCGTCTTGTTCATCGCCTTCATGTTGACGAACGACGAAATTCCCAGTCGAGTCAACGAGGCTTCTGTACCGCCGGTGATGACGAAATCCGCATCACCGCGTCGCAGATACTCCATGGCATCAATCATCGAATGTCCCGACGAGGAACACGCGCTGCTGGTCGTGTAGCAGGTTCCGCGGGCTCCAAAGGCCAGGCTGATATTTCCCGGAGGAGCATTCGGCATCAGCATCGGAATCGTGAACGGGCTGACTCGTGACGGCCCTTTGGTCAGCAGTCGCTCCATCTGGAACTCGTAGGTCTCCAGCCCGGCAAGCCCCGCGCCGATGATCACGGCTGCGTTTTCGCCAATATCTTTCGTCGGCAGTCCGGCGTCTTCCAGAGCTTCGTGAGCCGCATGGACGGCAAACTGGCTGGCCCGGTCCATTTTGCGAGTTGACACCAGATCGTTGACGTTAATCCGATCTTCATTCAGATCACGAACCTCGCCACCAATGTTGACTTCAAGGTCTTTAGTGTCGTGCAACGCCAGGCGGTCAATCCCGCACTGACTATTAATGATATTGTTCCAGAAGGTTCGTCGGTCGTTACCAAGGCAACTGACAACACCGATCCCTGAAATGAAAATACGTTGCATGAGGATGATCCGAAATCCTGTATCTGCTCTTCGACAGTAAATCTCCGACCGGTTGCCGCATTGGCGATCCAGAGTTCAGCCGGACTGTCATCGCGCATCCCGCGCCGGTGGGCGTACTACAGCAAACGCTGCCGGGACTTCAACCCCACCGAATCATTCGACTTCGGAATCTACGGGAAATGGCTGGCTTTCGGAAAATTCAGAGTTCCCGTCGGCGAGCTTCCGGCAGGCGATAAAACAAGCAGACCGGTACCATCATCAGGGCCAGCGATGCAAACACGGCCCATTGGTGACGAGCATCCCCATTCGGCCCCGCAAACGCTCGCAACGCCAACCCGGCGATGCCGACAAATACAGCCGACAGCAGAATTCCAATCCAGGTCACCAGATTCTGCACTCCCAGCAAACGCCCCTTGAATTCGGGCGGCGGTGCCTGTTGCAAAAACACCTGCACCGGAACCACAAACATCCCGGCGGAAACTCCCAGAAATACCATGCTGAAGCGAAGACTCCATTCCAGCAGATCGGCTGACAGAAGACTGACCAGAATAGCCTGATCCTTTGCCTCAGCGTTGGCCGCAACACCGGCCAGGCCGCTGCCCAGAAACGCAATTAGCGAAAGCGAAATCATCAGAAGCCACGAACCAATCAGCACCCATCGCCGGCCGCTTTGCCCTTTTCCCAGGAACCCGGCGATGATGCAGCCGGCCATGATTCCAAATCCGATTCCCGCCACCATCAGACTGGTTCGTGTATCGCTGAGTTTCAACGTCGCTTTTCCCAGCGTATTGACGGACATCTGAGTCACCCCGCCCAGAAACCAGAAAATCGCGGCAATCAAAATCGCCAGCAGCAAACCTCGATCACGACGAATCAGTTGAGCGATCTCGCGTGGCAGAAAAAGGTCTCCCCATTTCAGTTGCAAATTCGGCTGTGCGATCGGAGTGCGAGGAATAAACAGCGAAGCGGCTGTTCCCACCATGGCAATTCCCATCGCGATCAGACTGCCAATCCACATGGATCTCTGAATCTGATCCAGAGCAATCCCGGCTCCGGCCGTCCCGAAGATGATCGCCAGAAACGTCGTCATCTGCACCGCCCCATTGACGGGCAACAATTGCCTTCGCGAAACACCAAGCAGCACGCCATACTTTGAGGGAGCAAAAATCGCACTATGAGCGCCCATGAGCAGAAGGACTCCAATCAGGCTCAACAATTGAGCATCTGCTGTCAGCCCATCAATCAGCAGCACCATCAGGCCGACACCCATGATGCCGACCTCCGCAATCTTGCAGCCGACGATGACACGAGTTTTTGCGCAACGATCCGATAGGAATCCGCCGAGCCCTGATAACAATACAAACGGAATCGCAAACGCTGCCAACGCCAACGGTTGACGGTCCGGAGCACTTTCCCCCTGAGCCTTCGCAACCTGGCTCACACACGTCAACAGTACCATCTGCTTAAAATAATTATCGTTGAACGCCCCGAGAAACTGTGTGAGCAAAAAACTCCAGAACGCTATGGACAGCATCGATCTCGGGGCATCCGACTTCGCAATATTAGTCGAGTCGGACAGTGGGCCGGAAAAACTCATGAGGCATCCCTGCTATGAAGGTCTGGAAGGCCAGGACTCTAACAGCCCATTTCCCACATCGCCAGCGGAGAATGTTCCCCTTGAAAAAACCTGCGCCCCGGCTGCTAACGTTGCCGTCTCGCTCCGCGATCTGTGGTCAAAAACGTAATCGCATTTTCACCACGGATAACACGGAAAACACGGATGAATCGCAGAGGCGACAAAAAGGGGCGTTCATTGCCTATAGAAATTTATCAATCCCGCACGCGTTCATCCCAGGGATTCTGATGCAGTATCGCAGTGCCGTTGTGCTGAAGGCCATGGCGAGATCTCAGCAGTCGGATCGAATATGAGCGACGTTCCAATGGACGAGCTTTTGGCCGCGTCGTGTTAGAAAGATGCTCCGGCAGATTTGTCGGCTGAACATGCAATCGCAGATCCGCGAATGAAGCACTTCCGATCACAGTGGCTGGTCGAATCAACAGGATTGTCACGCCACTACGTTCCACAGCCAGCTGCAAACGTCGCATCACCGCCGGGGACGCTCGATCCAGCCAGCAGAGAACAGCCCGCACGCCCGCATTTCGAGCCACCTGTTCCAAAGCCCACAACGCTTCAGCATGACACACGGAAACTCGCCGCACGTAGCGAGATTGATTCGCAGCGGCTTCTTCCGGGGTAGGACGCGGCGGACGGACCACGAGAATCTTTGACAGCGGAATCCCCTGAGCTCTCGCGGCGTTACCGTGAAAATCGTGTCGCTCATCGATGACAGTCAGGCATCCGGGAAGACTCAGCAACGGTGCGACAGCTCGCAGGGCCACCGAAGCCGCCGCCTGGCCCGTTTCATCGCTGATCCACTCAATCAACGCTGATGTCGGCAAACCACCGCCGGGGAGAAGTTGATCCAGTGATTTCAGGCCGGTCGGAATAACGCGCTGTGAGGATTGCGTCTGCTGAGCAGCAACGAGCTGACGACGCAGAGCCTGGATGGTTTCAGCTCGCGTAGCAGAAGAACCTGCGGCTGCCGAATTACTGGCTGAAGTACGAAGTGCTGACGATGACGCCAACGAACTCATGGAAACTCGCCCGATTTGTCACCATGTTTCCCGAAAACCTGAAGTTCCCTGAAAACATGCTGTTACAAAAAGACGGTTTCCCTACCAAAAGCCTTCGCTAACGATCGAAAGCCGGAAATTCGTCTGTCGTACCGTTCATCGGCGATCAGACGGGGGAGGTTTTAACGAAGTTGATACGCACTGTCAACATCTTTCGGGGAGATCAGGCAAGGCGCCGCAGTATTCCACTATGGGCGATTTGTCGCTATGTAGACAAAATGGAAGGACCAGTGGTCACGAGAAACGTGGGTTAAGCTTTCGGAGAGTAGTCACACTTTTCGAAACCTCAGAGCCATAATCGGGAGCACTGGTCCATGAGTAACGTACGTTATGTTGGTTTGGACGTCCACAAGGATTCCATCGTGATGTCGGTCGCGGAGTCGGGAAATGCTGATGCCCGGGTACTGGCGACGTTTCCGAATGACATCAACAAGATCATCAGGCAACTGAAGAAACTTTCACCGGACGTCTCGCTGCTGCGAGTTTGCTACGAAGCGGGGCCGACCGGTTTTGGTTTGAGTCGTCGGCTGAAGAAGGAAGGCATCGACTGCATTGTGATCGCGCCGTCGCTCGTTCCACAGAAATCCGGCCTGCGTATCAAAACCGATCGACGAGACTCTAAGAAGCTGGCTCACTATCTGCGATCTGGCGATCTGACGCAGGTCTGGGTTCCTGATGAGCAGACGGAAGCGTTGAGAGATCTTGAGCGTACTCGCGACGATGCCAAGAACGCGGAACGCACAGCTCGTCATCAGCTCAGCAAGTTTCTGCTTCGCAATGATCGAGCGTATCGTGACGGCCGCGAATGGACGGCAAAGCACATGACGTGGGTTCGTCAGCAGAAGTTTGAAGATGCGTGTCGCCAATGTGTGCTCGACGACAACGTCAAAGCAGTCGACGACGCCTCGGCTCGAGTGAAGCAACTGATGAAGCACATCGAGAAATTTATCGAAGGGCACGCGTTGCAGCCGCTGGTGAAGGCGATGATGTCGTTTCGCGGGATTCAGATTCTGAGTGCGACGGTGATTGCTGCGGAAATCGGCGATCTGCGACGCTTTAAAACAGCAGGACAATTCATGGCTTTTCTCGGGTTAGTTCCTTCAGAATCCTCTTCGGGAAACTCGGTGAAGCGTGGCTCATTGACGAAGACTGGCAATGGCCATGTGAGACGGATTCTGATCGAAGCGGCTCAGCATTATCGGCATCGGCCGGTGCTGAGTGCGGCGCTCCGCAAACGGCAGGAGGGGATTTCGAAGGAGGTGCGAGACATTTCGTGGAAGGCTCAGCAGCGGCTCTGCAGCAGACTGAGTCATTTCACAAACAGCGGGAAGCCTCGCAACAAAGCGATTGTGGCGCTGGCTCGCGAACTGGCGGGCTTCCTCTGGAGTGTTGGGCAGGTTTCGCAGTTGCTGGCGTGAGGCCCGCATTTCAAATTTCAAATCTCAAATCACAGGTGGCCTTCGGCCAGGATTTTTTTAAGGCATGGGCAGGACAAATCAAAATGCCACCAAAGCAAACAGCGTCGAAGAAACTCCTCGACGCTGCGATGCGGATTTTGCCCCGCCTGCTCCGAAGTATCCCTTCACGGGTTGCTTCCAAGCAGAGCCCATGTCCGTTTCCTCCGTTGATTTCAGAATAGAACACAGTCGACGCGGGGCTTGAACTTTCTTCGCATCTATTCTTCTTTGGTCATTTTTCATTCGTCATTCCACAGAAAGGAACATTGACGGCAGGGGCCGTCGGCGAGTCGATTCACGGAAAACGTCTGACACACCCTTTCGGCCATGTTCGAAGCTCAGCCCTGACTGGTTTCGCAATGTGATGCCCGTTCCGTAGAGCAGATATTTCCACGACGGATCATGTCATGCGGTTCCGACCCGCGAATATCAGTCTGATCAACAGTCGCTCTACTCCGCCGACGCCCCTTGCCGCCATCGTCATTCTTCCATGTAACAACAAATCGTCCGAAATCTTTTCCGACAATCTTGCCCAGCGCTTGACTGGCCCTTCCATAACAGGGTGTGACAAGCGGAGCGCCGGCACACCATTTTGCACCCATTTGGTGTGCCAACGTTCGCCGCGGCGAACTTGTCACACCCTACGGTCTGTTGCGTACCAAAATAATGCGCCGCCGTAGAAAGAACAGGCTCTGACCCGGTTTGGAGTTTCGGCACGTTTCATTACACTCCCCGCTTTTCCGCAAAGCACGCATGGGAATGGACCGACGCGGGCGATTCGGACAGACTTTCGTTTTGATTCAGTGTGTCTTCAGTGCGCGGCCACAATTGAGGCTATCACTAACAACCTGTTGATTGAGTCGCATCATCAGCCGCAGGGCGTTAGCCCCTGGTTGTTCTGACTGTGCTTTGCGACAAAAACCGGACGCTAACGCGTTCCGGCTGATAAACCAACAGCCTGCTAAGGGTACCTCGAGAACACTGGCCTTAATTCACACAGTGGAAAATCATTCATGATCGTGAGCAGGAATTGGCTGGCGGAATACACTTCGCTGCCTCAAAGTGTGGAAGAACTCACCAATCGTCTGACCATGTCCGGACTGAACCTGGAAGAGTTTCACGACGTCACCGAGCCGTTGTCATCGCCGGATGTCGCTATCGATATCGAAGTCACCAGTAATCGCCCGGATTGCCTCGGACACATTGGGGTCGCTCGCGAAGTTTCTGTCTTGTTTGGAACAAAACTGACAATCCCGGCCGCCGCCGTGAAAGAATCGACGGACCCAGCATCTGCGGCGACATCCGTCGTGATCGAAGCCACCGACCTTTGCCCCGAATATCATGCAAGAGTCATCCGCGGTGTGAAGATCGGGCCGAGCCCGGCGTGGCTACGGGATCGATTGGCCGCTGTTGGCATTAACTCCGTCAATAACGTCGTTGACGTGACGAATTTTGTGATGATGGAATGCGGTCAGCCACTGCACGCGTTCGACCTGGAAAAGCTCAATGGCCAGCGCATTGTGGTTCGCCGCGCGGCGAAGGGCGAAACGATTACAGCCATTGATCAGCGACAATACGCATTGTCAGACGACATGTGCGTGATCGCGGATGCGACTCGACCAGTTGCCGTCGCCGGTGTCATGGGTGGCTTCGACACGGAGATTTCAGATTCGACAGTCAACGTTTTGATTGAAGCCGCAGCATTCGCTTCATTGTCCGTTCGAGCGACAGCCCGAAGCTTGAAGTTGCACAGTCCTTCCTCCTATCGCTTTGAACGCAAGGTCGATCGAATGCAACTGGATTGGGCTTCTCGTCGCTGTTGTGAGCTCATTCTTCAGGTTGCCGGGGGCACTTTGCTCAAAGGGTCTGTTGTCGCGGGCCAGGCTCCGCCGCAGTCTCGCGAACACATTACTCTGCGGTTTGCTCAGATATCACGGTTGCTGGGAATTGAGATTCCCAACGACATCAGTGTGAAGATCCTGGAGAATCTCGGCCTTCGTATGGTTGCTCGTGATGATGCCTCCGTCACTGTGGAGCCTCCAAGCTGGCGCCCGGATTTGTTGCGAGAATGCGATCTGATCGAAGAAGTCGCCCGAATTCATGGCTATGAACACATTCCAACCGATGCAACTCTGCCGGTGGTTTCCACCGCGAGAACTCGCCGTGAACGGGTTTTGGATTCCGTCAGATCGCAACTGGTCTCCTGCGGATTCTCCGAAGCCCTGACATTGTCATTCGTCAGCGACGACCAGCGCAAGCTGTTTCGGCCGCTGGGTGATATTCCGGCCGTGGCGGTCAACCATTCCAGCCGAAGTCATGAAAATCAGTTGCGTCAGAGCCTGATCCCCAGCCTGTTGCAATGTCGACGTCAAAATGAGCGTCACGGCAGTGCGAATGCCGAGCTGTTTGAAGTCGCGCGAGTTTATCTGTCGGCCGGTCAGGGGAAGCCTGAAAATGTCGCCGAACCGTTGACGATCGGAATCGTCTCTGGCCGCCCGTTCGCAATCCTGCTGGGAGTTGTCGAAGCACTGGCTCAAAAGCTGGCGCCTCATTCCGTGATCACAACAGCCCCTGTGGAGAATCCGGAGTTCACCGCCGGCCGAGGAGCCACGGTGTCTTTAAATGGCGTGGTCTGGGGCTGGATTGGTGAGTTGAGTCGCGATGTTCTGGATCGATCAGATCTTCAGGACGCGGTAACAATCGCCGAGCTGCGATTGCCGCTGATTGAAGAACTGTTTGAGCCGTCAAGAAGTTACACTCCGCTGCCACGCTTTCCGTCGGTTTCGAGAGATCTCAATTTCGTGCTGCCGGAATCCGTCAGTTGGGCTCAACTGGCATCAACCGTATCCACAGCGGCCGGTGAACTGTTGCTGGGGACATCGTTTGGCGGGCAGTACCGAGGCAAGCAGATTGCTGCGGATCGCAAGTCGTATCTCGTGACATGTCGGTTTATGGCTTCGGATAGAACTCTGACGACCGATGAAGTGGATGCGGTCGTAAAGTCCATCATTAGCGCGTGTGAGTCCGGCCTGTCTGCCAGCCTGAGAGCCTGAGTCACCATCAGGATCACATCGAGTGTACGCCGGTTAAAAGCCTGTTGAACCAATCAGCCGGAACGCGGTTGCGTCCCGTTTTCGAAACTCAATCAACAGCCTGTTAACGATCGCTGTGGCTCTGCAGAAGGCATCTTACTGCCGCGGCCCCGTTCTGTTCGAGGCCCCGTTACTGTTCGAGGCAAGGGCAACTCCACACGTTTAACCACCGTTTCGAGGCACGACCGATTCCTGTTCACGCCTTTCTCCCGTTCCCGCAGCTTGACGCCTTTGACTGAACTGCCGGCGTGATATAGCTTTCGAGCAGATTGTTCATCCTGAGTTACGCGATTCAGTCGGGGTAGAGATCCGGATTCATGAAAATTCAGCAGTTTCTTGAGCACTATGGCGTCAAGGTTAACCCTTTCAGCCAGGAAGATGCACAGTCAGACCATATCTTCCAGCAACATTGCGCTGAGACGATCCATCATCCGGCGTGGGATAAAGTCCTGGGGGACTGTCGCAATCCCAGCACCTCGATCGTGTTCGGCGAGAAAGGTGCAGGGAAGACTGCGATCCGGCTGCAGCTCATCAAGGCGTTGAAGGATCACAACACAAAGTTCCCCAACGAGCGTGCTTTTGTCATCAGTTACGATGACCTCAATCCGTTTCTGGATTCTTTTCGCGATCGCCTGCGAGGCCGTCGGCGAAATCCGGACCAGGCTCTGAAGGACTGGCGGCTCTGGGATCACATGGACGCACTGCTGACATTGAGCACTCGACGATTATGTAACGTCATCGCCGACACGCATGCGACCGATCCGGATTTCAATGTCGGGCAGATTCGTGAACTGCCGCGCCAGCGTAAGCGAGACCTACTGATGCTGGCGGCATTTTATGATCAATCCTCCGACCAGTCGCACCTGCGTCGCTGGACGAATATTCGCCGCCAGATTGGATTCAATACCGTTACCGCACCGTGGCGATTCTATCTGGGTCTGTTGGTAACTTTGGGCATGGCGATCTTTGCCCTCCGCGATGTTACATCAGACACCATGAACGCACTGGCTCGCCTGAAGACGTGGTGGTTCTGGCTAGTGGTCGTCGCGGGCTGGGTGCCGTTTATCAAGCGATATGTCAGTCTCTGGTGGCGAGCTCGTCACGTGGCCAAACAGGTTCGTATTCTGGACCACGGCACCACATCACTGCAGCAGATTCTGATGCGATTTCCTTCTGCGGAAATTGATGATCAGCCGATGCCATCACGTGATCGCAGTGACGATCGCTACGAACTGCTGTCTAAGCTGCAGCGAATTCTGAAGCCGCTGGGATTCGAAAGCATCATCGTGCTGGTCGACCGCGTGGACGAGCCGCATCTGATCAATGGATCCGCCGAACGGATGAAGGACTTCCTGTGGTCAATGTTCGATAACAAATTCCTGAAGCACCCCGGAATTGGCTTCAAGATGCTCTTGCCGCGGGATGTGGTTCACTTTCTGGGCCGTGAAGAGAAGGAGTTCTACGAACGTTCTCGTCTGGACAAGCAGAACCTGATCAAGTCGCTGGAATGGACCGGGGAATCCCTATTCGACATGGCGACGAATCGAATCCGCGCATGCCTGGCGGAGAGTCAACCCGGAGGCCCTGCGAATACTGAGATCACGATCGGGGATTTCTTCGCTGAAGATATTTCTCGCGATGACCTGATTCAGAAATTCGCCCGCCTGCGAGTTCCTCGGCACTTGTTCCGATTTCTTTATCGACTGCTGACGGAACACTGTAATCGGACGACAGAAGATCAACCTTCCTGGAAGATCAGCCGCTTGACTCTGGAAATGGTCAGCGACATCTATGCCCGTGAGCAGGAAGCGTTGGATCGCGGCCTGGGAACCGGCTAACTGACGGCGCCATGTTCGGGCGGATCGACAGGCTTCATGGTACGCTCTGCCTTTGATCTCTTCCGTGTATTCCGTGTCATCCGTGGTCAAAAACACACACGCATTTTCACCACAGATAACACGGAATACACGGATGAATCGCAATACGCGTATGAATCCAGAGCCTCAAAGCGGTTGATCATTGCTGAAAGAATCGATATTGTCGGGGTTCCGCACCATGCGGTACGGAAAACTGCATCTCGAACCCGGCGCTTTCAAGTTAAGCATCCGCAGATGAAAAGCGGAGCTGTGAAGTGTCATCGTTTGTCACAGCGGCTCAAATCGCTCGGCCAGAGTAGTTAACTCCGCAACTCGCTGTACGCCCTCCTGAGCAATGCTGGCCGAGTTGGCGTTTGTGAATCGTCGGCGAAGCCATGTGACCGGACTCAGCAGAACAGTTGAAGCATCGTATACTGCCAGCAGTCGCCGTTCGGTCGCATCAAGCGATCGGCGTACACAAAACAAGTTGATTGCCTCTCGAATTCGATCGACATCTGCACCGTACCAACTGCGAAACAATCGCGTCGCATCCAGCCCCACGTGATCGGTCGCCATGGCATTCAGATCGATGATTCCAGTGACGCGATCCTCGGTGAACAGCACATGCGGCCTCCAGAGATCCCGAATGACGGGCTGAAGTCGATAAGAAACATGAGCGACTTCTGTGAGCTGTTTCGTCAGCCATGGCAGCCAGTATTCGAGGGCAGCGCAAAGACGTTTGGCGCAGCTGCAAAACTCGGGATCAGGTTCGCTGGCTGCGGCTTTGAGGAAACGTGCCAGCAGTCCGTTGGATAGCTCAGTGGCAATCTCTATCCGTCGAAGAATACCCGGCGAATGCTCTGTTGCGATACGTAACCGATGGCTATTAACGCGAGCCTGAACGCTTTCCACCGCGAATTTGTGGAACAACTCGAGTGCTTCAAGAGTGGACTCAAGCTGCTGTGAGGAGGGTGGTCCGTGAGCTGGCTCGCCCGGCATCCACGGTTCCATCTGCCAGACAAATTCTTGAGTTCGAAGCCGGGTCTGACTCAGATCCACATTCTCGCAAACAGACGGGTGGGCAGTTCCAAGAAGTCCACGCAGTGATTGCTGATGACGCAATGGGACGGGAACAACTCCGCAGCCGCGGCCTCTGACGTCGCGAAGCAGACTCACCAGCTCACAGTATCGATCGGCCTCCATGGCATCAGCCGCTGGAGTTCGCCGTAGTGCAAACACGGCGCGAGAAGTATCCTTCACTCTGAATATGCAAGCTCCGCTGAAGCCGCCGCCGACAAGAACCAGCGTCTCGATCTCGATACCATACAGCGCGGCAATTCGCTTCGCCTCGGCATGGTTAGCGGTATCGAGCGGGATCACTTCCCGCCCTGGCTCAATTGATCCACGAGGCTCTTCACAAACGGATTGATATCCGCCTTGTAAGTGAATGCTTCTTCTTCGCCATCTTCCAGCAGACTGTCGTCAAAGCGTTTGACTTCTTTGCCTTCAGCGTCGAAAACGTACACGGCAGGGATGGAGGAGAGTTCGAGTTTTTCGAAGACCTTGTCAGATTCGATTGTGCACAGAATGTTGGAAAACGTGGCCTTCTGCTTCGTCAGAAACGCCTGAACACGCTCGCGATAAAACTCCGCTGGCTTGCTTTTAATGCCAACGTAGTCCACGTTGAAACTGATACAGGCAACCTTGTCCCCGTGAGTCTTCTGGAGTTCGACAAGGTTCGGGAACTCAGTCATGCACGGCAGACACGATGTTGACCAGATGTCGACGACGACGATGCGGCCCTTGCTGGCTTTGACTTGTTCAAGCACGTTGTCCCATGTGCCAGCGGTCAGCTGAACTTTTGCTTCCTCTGCTGAAGATGTCTTTTCTTCCGCATGCAGAAGATCGGCTGCCCAAAAGGTGCTCATCGGTGACCGACAAGCAGAAGTGGCAGCGAGGATGTATCGTTTCATCGAGATGTCTCTAGGGCAGTTCGGTATTCAGAAGTTCAAGCAACTGAGTGTCATCCGAGCGATTCACGTTAGACATTTCCAGCACGTGAGTCGTCAGCTGGGCCTCCAATCCCGTAACAGTTGACAGCATTGGAGTTTCACTGGTGAAGAATACGCCGTCAACGGTCTGAAGGCGATTCAATTCCTGACAGCTGCACGATTCCAACGTGTCCGGCGGACGTTGGCTGACCATTCGCGTCATAAAAGATCTCGCCAGTCGGAGAGATTTCAAGACTCGTGATTGATTCAGGAATTGGAGTTGAATCCTGCAAAGCATAGCTGCCCGACGACGTCACAAGTCCCAGGCGACCGTCTGCCAACCGCTGGAAGTCTCCTCGACGCGTATACATGTTACCTTCGAGGCAAAACATCAGAGCACCGTTTTTCGAGGCGATCGCCACATGAGTCGGAACCGGGGACGGTTGCAATCGGCCGGTCTCATAGCTGCGAAACATTGTGACATGTCGCGGCGTTGAGGCAACGATGTCGGCGGAACTCTGGTTTACGACAGCTTCAGGAATCACAACCATGCGTCGATACCCGGAAGACCATGCGCCCTGCAGGTTCGCGCGAATCGCGTTCTGGGCTTCGACAATCGGGCTCAGTGTTTGCGAAGACAGAAGCTCTTCGGGTGAAAGCCCCTCGAATTGGTGTGCCCAGCATCGCTGTGGCGATTTCAGAATCCAGCGAACCGGACATCGCTCGCTTCTGTTCCAGAATGAACTCAACTTCCCACGAGATCCATTCCTTCGTAGGCTTCGGCCCAAACAGAAATCGTTTCAGGTTTCGCATCGGGAAACATTCGTCGAATGAGCAACTCAGTTGTCGTCGAGCCGGATCAGCAGCTGCGGTCACAGGAGAAGATTCGGCATCCTGCTTCAGAGCAATCTCACTGGCTTTGTCAGCCTCGGCAGCCGCGTCGACCGACGAAAAGTAGCGATCTGTGACCTCTTCCTGTCGCTGATGGCTGGCGTTCATGATGGGAGAAGGCATTGGCTTTTCGACCACTTCATCCGAGGCATCCGCCGGGGCGTTCCCGGCGAAATCTTCCGGGGCAGCATCTGCGGTAGCGACATCTTCGACAGTGACAGACGCCACCACGGTATCGTCCGATTGATTGACGCCTTGCCCAGCGATAAGTCCCGCGGTGAAAAGGACGGCAGACGCGATGGCAAAAGCTACGAATTGTTGCATCGATGACTTCCCTGACTCGACGATACACAACACCACATCGGGCGTCGAACGGGCTCTCCCTGCGATCCTTCAGTGAGAAGACCGGCCCGATAGTTATCCGGAAACGACTCTCGGAATCTAGGCGAATTTCGGGGTTTTGTCTGCCCCATTTTGAGAATTTCACCGGCGTTAACTCAGTGAGCGGAATGGCGCCAGCCACCGGTGATACTGCGACACATCGATCAACACCGGACGATAACGCGTTCCGGCTAATGTCACGACCCCGATGGTTTTGCCATGAAATCGCGATGGAAGACACCGGCGGCTAGCGCCGTGCCGCTCACAGGGGAGCCTCTTCAAAGACGCTGCAGAAAGTCCGCGATGTGCGTTCGCATAGCTTCGGCATTGAGTCGCAGAACGTTATTGTGCTCCGTCTGCGGGAAGACAATCATCGCCCTGGGGATTCCACTCGCGGAAGCTTCAGGAGCAAGGTCATGCAGTCGCTTGCCAAGCGATAAAGGGACAAGGCTGTCATCGGCTCCATGGAATTGCAGCAGAGGGCAATTCACTTCCGGGATGTGCACATCGGACCGATAGCGATCCTGAAGCATCAAACTTACCGGCAGCCAGGGAAACTTTCTACTGGCCGTTTCAAGCATCGAAGAAAATGTGGCGGACAAAATCAATCCGGCTGGCGCCTGATTCCTGCGACACTGAATCGCGGCGAGCTGCACACCAATACCACCACCCAGAGATTCCCCGAGGATCACGATCTCTGACGGCGCATATCCAAGCTTCGAAACGGCGTACTCCCATGTGGCTTTGGCATCGCTGATTAACGCCGGCTCGTTCGGAGTTCCCTCGGAATCACCATAGCCGTGATAGTCGATCGTCAGCACGTCCGTCTTCAGGGAACTTGCCAGCTCATACCACCGCGTCCGGTACGCTCGATGTCCCCCATTGCCATGCAGCAACAGAATTAACTGCTCCGACGGCGTTGACGCAACCTGCAAATGCCAGCCGTGAATTATCGCATCGTCGTGGGAGGGGAATTCAACGTCCGTCCGTTTTTCAAACGAACGTTTCAGCTCCGGAAAAGAATCGATCGGCAGAGAGTCGGCCTTCGTCGCGGGATACAGTAACTGCCTTTGAAACGCGGTCGCCACGACACAGATCACGAGGTAACCAATCAGCAATCCGCCGACAACGTACATCAGTTTCCTTCGTCGTAATGCAGGTGCCTTCATCACTTTCGCAGGTC